>NZ_WQAG01000018.1:0-61820 GCF_013031565.1 Ruegeria sp. HKCCD7255
GCCTCGCGTACTGGCAAGACTCCGTTTGCAACAGCTATGTGCAGCTCGGGTGTGAGATCGAAAATCGTCACAACTTCCGAGGCTTGATCGAAGTTGCGCGGCACTCGGTTCTGTCGATTTCACGTGTGACGGGGTTGGCGCATCGGGTCGAACGCCGCAAACGTGATATCCGGTCTGCGACGGATGCCTATTTTCTTTTGAGCCTGCAAACAGCCGAATCGTCGACCGTGACGCAATTTGGAAAAACCGCACTTTTGCGCACCGGTGATATGGCGCTCTACAGCAGTACCGATCCATATTCGCTGCGCTTGACTGACGATTTCAGTCAGACGGTTGTCCAGCTTCCCAGCGCGAAACTGATCGAGCGCTTGCCCAATGCCGAACTGCTGACCGCGCGCCGGATCGACGGGCAAAGCGGTATTGGCAAGCTGGTGCGTGAGAATATTCTGGCTTTTTCTGAACATGTGAATACGCCCAACCCGACCGTGCAGGCGCTGTTACAAGACACTCTGATTGATCTGATCGCGACGGGTCTGGCGGCTGAGGGCGCAGATCGGTTGGAACTGTCCTCGCCCGAACAGCATGTACTGTTGCGCGCCAAATCCTTTGTGCGCGCAAATCTGCATGACCCCAAGCTTGACCGCCACCGCGTTGCGGCCGAGATCGGTATGTCGGTGCGGCGCCTGAACGAGATCTTCTCGAAACATGATGAATCGATCAGCGCTTTCATCCGTCGGATGCGTCTTGAGGCCGTGGCTGCCGATTTCAAAGACCCGCGATTTGCGCAGCAATCGATCAGTGAGATCGCTTTCCGCCAGGGCTTTTCGAACATGCAGAACTTTTCGACAACGTTCCGCACTCATTTCGGCGCGAGCCCCCGAGACTATCGGAAAATGTCGAGCCAGCCCACGACTTGAAAAGTTGCTGACCTAAGGCGCAACCCCAAAAAGTTCGCGCCGTTTCGAGCGATAGAAATCTGACTGGAAATGACCGCGCACCCAATCACCTGTTTCGTCCAGAAACCGGATCCTGGGATCACTATGGCCATCTCGCGCTTTGCGGTTGGCAACCTGCCGGAAATAGAAATGGTTCAGCAGCCGGAAGAATTCGGTCAGATACACGTCTGAGACACGGGTATTGCCCCGTATCAAAAGCATGTTCTCATCATTCGACGACAAGGATCCGGGTGAGAAATTGGCCGATCCGGTAAAGACCATGGGTTCATCGGTCAGAACGTCGATACCCATGTATTTGGTATGCACAAAGAACACATGGCCCGAGCTGCGGAAATGATGCTCGCGCCACATCCATTGTTCCAGTTTGAAACCTGGAACCTTGCGCCAGTGCCCAAGACTGCCGGTAAACCCAAGCCCCTGGCCAAAGACGATGCGCGTGTCGCGGTCGCGTTCGATCATCTCTTGCGCGCCCGCACCCCGGCTGCGCTGTTCCATCAGGATATACCGCAGATAGTCGCGGTCATTGTCGAAATATTTCGCCAGCCGCGTGGTGACGCCAAAGGCCGACGTCAGAATGACGGTCTGGCGGGCCTGTTCGATCTTGCGGCCATACCAATCCAGCTCGCTTGAGCCTTTGCGCGGCGAAAAAAGCGGGGTGATCGAGTTCTCTGGCAGCTCTTCTTGCGGCGGCGGTGTGCGGGCCTCGGTGAAGGCACGCATTTCTTCGCGCTGTGCATCACGCGCGAGCAGGTCAAAATAGTCCGAATAGGCTTGGGCCACGCCTTCATCGCGCACGACATGGCCGGTGTTGCTTTGCCCGCAAAAGCCGGATGCTGTGATATTGGTCGAGCCGGTCCAGACCTGCACCGGGTGGCCGTTTTCTTTCAACACCATGAATTTGTTATGGGTGATCGCAACAAAGTGGATGCGTTCCTTGAAATGCAGGTTCGCCTGCCCGGCAAAAGGTGCAATCGCTGCCCGGTTGATGACGCCGTATTTGGTTTCGGTCCGCCGGTTCTCACTGCGTTTGAAGAAATCGGCCTCGAAAGTTACCTCGACCCGTGCTCCCCTTGCGGCGGCGTCGGCAAGCGCTTGCAGGATCGGCGGATAGGTCAGTTCATAAAACCCGCAATGCAGGCTGAACCGGCTGTCTCGGGCCTGAGCGATGAAATTCAGCGCCCCTTCCAGTAGCCCGCGCGACAGCCATTGGGTGCGCTCGGAGTGCGGATCGTCCAGTTCGGCCTTCAGCGCGTCTTGGTCCAGCGTTTCGTCATTGGCAAATCTTTCGGCATAGGCCTGGCTGACAATTGCGCCGCGATTGAAAAAGATCGAATGTTGACCGATTTCCTCCGACTCGGTGCGCACGGTGATTTCAAGATCGGTTCCGGGTCGCAGCGTTGACAGATCACCGTTTACAGGACGGTACAGGGGCCGGATCACGTAAGAGTAGGCGCGGTCGGGTTCGGCCCAATAGTGGCCCCAGCGAAAATCCTGAACCGGGTGATCAGCCGTGTCAAACCGTTGTGCACGGGCTGGGTCGGGCACAACGGATTCGAAACATTTGAACCCTTTCAACCAGCGGATCCCGCCGGTTTCGGTGCGCAGGCCCACGCCAAATCCCAAAAAGCCGTCCAACACGTCTTCCTTTGCGTTCATATGCAGCATCACAACCCGTGTGCCGCTGATCGCATGAACTGAAAAGCCGTCAGCCTTTGTGGAAACGCGCATAATGCCCTCCAACAGAATTTGGTTATCAAAATGGGCCGCAGCTGCGACCAGCTTGAGAATAGTAAAGGTCTTTGAACATTTTCTGACGCGCAGCCTAGCACGATCACTTGGGTGCGCCAAACCGGGTAATTAGCGCTGAAATTTGCGCCTTGGTCAGGTGTTTGGGCGACATCGCCTGTGTCAGAACTGCCAATTTCGCGGTCTCTTCCAGCTCTTCCATCGCGTTGGTGGCGGCCCAGAGGTCGGGGCCTGCGACAACCGGGCCGTGATTGGCCAGCAGGACAGCGGTATATTTGCCCTTTAGCGCGCGCACGGCTTCACCCATTTCGGGATCACCAGGCAGGAAGAAGGGTAAGAGCTTTACCTTGCCCAACCGCATGATCGCATAAGGGGTGAGCGGCGGCAGCGCATCATCGGGATCGACCTGAGGCAGCATAGACAGCGCCACCGAATAGGTGGAGTGCAGATGCACCACGGCCCCGGTGCCCGCCCGCGTGTCGTAAAAGGCCGTGTGCAGGGGGATTTCCTTGGTGGGCGCGTCGCCCGAGATCAGCTTCAGATCCTGGCTCAGATGGCTGATCCGGGCGGGGTCAAGAAAACCCAGAGAGCTGCCCGTGGGCGTCATCAC
Organism: Ruegeria sp. HKCCD7255; assembly: GCF_013031565.1. NCBI lineage: Bacteria > Pseudomonadati > Pseudomonadota > Alphaproteobacteria > Rhodobacterales > Roseobacteraceae > Ruegeria > Ruegeria sp. HKCCD7255. Next base: position 3,313 of record NZ_WQAG01000018.1, read on the forward strand.
TATCGTCCCGTCCGAGGCGCGGGCCGAGATATTACCGGATGACCCCCCGGTCAGCCCGCGATCATAGAGCGATTTCGAGATCACGCAGATCTCTTCCCTCAGCTTGGCGATCTCGCTCATATCTGGCCTTCTAGAATGTCCAGAGCGTCTTTGAAAAACGTGGGCCCGCCGAAATTGCCGGATTTCAGTGCCAAAGCGATGGGATCTGACCCTTCGACACGCAAGGCCGGGACGCCCGCTGCAAGACGAGGCCCGATGGTAAAGGCGGAAACGCCCAGCCCCTGAACCACCGCGCCCGAGGTTTCTCCGCCAGCGACCAAGAAACGCCTGACGCCGCGACGGGCCAGTTCGGCTGCCAGTTCGGCAAAGAGCGTTTCCAGCGCATGGGCCGCTCGGTCCTGACCAAACCGTGCTTGGGCTTCCCTAACAATCTGCGGGTCGGCTGAGGAATAGACCAAGGGCGGGGTCGTTTGGGCGCAGACCCAATCGGCAATGGCATGGACGTTGGCCGTGCCGGAAATTGCGTCTTCGGCAGAGATTTCCATCGCTTCGGCGTGCGCCTGATAAAGCTTCACCTGTTCCCGAGTGGCCCGGCTGCATGAGCCGGACAGAACAACACCGGGGCCGGTGATCGGCGCCCATTCTGCCGTTTTCGGCTGCGCGCCGAAATTGGCGGGCAAACCAAGCGCGATGCCCGACCCACCGCAAACCAACGGCGCGCCTTTGGCTGCGGCTCCGATCTGCACAAGGTCCGCATCGCGGATGGCGTCGACGATCACGTGTCCGTTGCCGGGCAGGGCGGCGCGGATCGCATCGGCGCCTGCCATGACGGTGACTTCGGGCACATGTCCGATGGGGCGCGTGGATTGAGCCGCCAAAACCCGACGCAGGTCGGGGTCGGTCATCGGGGTCAGAGGATGATCCTCCATCCCGCATTCGTTCAGCAGCACATCCTGCACAAACAGATGCCCCTGATAGACCGAGCGGCCATTTTCCGGGAAGGCCGGGCAAACGATGGTGGCTTTGGCCCCGAGCCTGTCGGCCAAGGCATCCAGAACCGGGCCGATATTGCCCTTTGGCGTGCTGTCGAAAGTCGAGCAAACCTTGAAGACAATCTGCCGGGCCCCCTGTTGCAGCAACCAGTCGCAGGCCGCAAGCGAGGCGCGCACGGCCTCGTCCACCGGTGCGGTGCGGGATTTCAAAGAGATCACCCCCGCCTCAAGCGCAGGATCAGCCGGGTCGCGGGGGGTGTCGATAAATTGCGCCACGCGCATCCCGGCCTCGGATAGCGTCAGGGCGATGTCGGACGCGCCGGTAAAGTCGTCGGCGATGACCCCGATTTTCATAGAATGATCTCTTTCTGCGGGCCGACATCCAACCGGTAGATATGGGGTGCGATATCCTGCGCAAAGAATTGGCGGACAAGGGGGTCATGCCCGGGGATGATCAATTCGCGGCGTGAGGCGAGGCGTTCAAGCGTGTCAAACCCGTCCAGCATGTCTTGCAGATCGACAACGATGGGAAAGGGCTGCTTGCGCCAGGCGTTTTCATAGAAATGCGCCGCGTCTGAGGCCAGCACCATCCACCCCGACTGCGTGCGTACCCGCACACATTGCAGGCCGCGACTGTGCCCTCCGATCTTGTGCAGGGTCACGCCATCCGCCACTTCGGCGTCGCCATCGTGAAAGATGACTTGCCCGGAATAAAGCCTTTGGATCACTTCACAAACATGATGGGCCGAAAACGGGTGACGCAGCGCCTCGTGACACATGCAGGGGCCAGTTGCGAAGGCCATCTCGGCCGTTTGCAGGTGCAGCTTGGCATCGGGAAAAAGGTGCAGCCCGCCCGCGTGGTCGTAATGCAGATGGGTGACAATGACCTGATCCACCGCCTCGGCCTGAATGCCAAGTGGGGCCAGAGCGGCCCTCGGATCCATCGCGATAGGGCGCGCGCGGGCCGAGGCCTCGTTTGAATCATAGCCGGTGTCGACCAGAATGACCTGATCGCCATTTTGAATAACCCACATGAAGTAATCCATCGCATGAGGGGCGTCGTGGTTGTCATCAAAGATAAAACTGTCGCCGCGCACGCGCGCGTTGCGGTCGGCATATTTCACCGCATGTATCTGCCAGTTCCTCACCGGATCACCTCATCAAACAGGGCCACTGTCTTCTCTTCAATCATATCGGCGACCTTGCTGTCGAAACTTTTGAAATGCGCCGATGCAAGATGGGCATCAAAGGCCGCCCGGTCTTCGTAGATTTCATACAGAAACACCTGATTTGGATCGTCGCCGCGACAGATGTCAAACTGGTGGCATCCCGGTTCCTGCTGTAGCGAAGTTTGGGCGTTTTCGACCATCAAGGGCAAAAACGCCTCAAGGTGATCTGGGGCCACGCGGAATGTGACGGTGACGGCATACATCAGGCGGGGGTCCTTTTCATACGGGCCAAAAGGCGTTTTCCAAGCGGCAACTGGCTGAGCACCAGCGCTAAGTTCAGCATCAGCAAAATGGCGGCGCCGGGGCGCGAGACAAAGACCACCAGATCTCCGTCCGACAGCAACAGCGACCGGCGCAGGGTTTCATCAAAAAGCCCACCCAGGATAACGCCAATGACCAGCGGTGCGATGGGATATTTCATCAGGTTCATGAAATAGGCCACAAATCCAACCGCCAGCATCAGGTAAAGGTCGTTGATCCCACCGCCGACCGAGAAGGATCCGATGGTGGTCAGCACCATCACAACGGGTAGGAACACGGTTTGCGGGATGCGTAGAATGCGGATGAAGATCTTGGCGGTAAAGAGCCCCATGATGAACATGGTAAAACTGGCCAGAACCATGATGGCGACTACCCGCAGGATGATTTCAGGGTCGATGGTGGGGCCGGGGATCACGTTGTTGATCTTGAACGCGCCCATTAAGGCCGCCGCAGGGGGTGATCCGGGGATGCCAAGCACCAACAGCGGGATCAGCGCGCCACCGATGCAGGCATTGTTGGCAGTCTCAGATGACAGCAACCCCTCCATGCTGCCCTTGCCGAATGTGTCGCCTTCTTTCGAGACGGTCTTGCCGACGCCATAAGAGACCCAACCCGCCACGTCCTCACCCACGCCGGGAAGGGCGCCGACGCCGGTTCCGATCACGCCCGAGCGGCCAATGGTCGGCAGGTATTTCCGTACCACGCCCAGTTTCGGCACGACCCGCCCCTTGAGCGCGACCATGGTGCCGGTGGCGGTGTGGCGCAGGCCCTCGATGATTTGCGGCACCGCAAAGGCACCCATCAGCACCGGCACCACTTGAAATCCGCTCAGCATATAGGACCACCCGAAGGTATAGCGCGGCTCGGACAGGATCGGATCAAGCCCGACCATGGCCATGGCCAATCCGATCAGACCGGCGATCCAGCCTTTGATCACCAGATCCTCGCTCATCAATGTGCCGGACAGAAGGATGCCGAACAGCGCCAGCAGGGCCTTTTCAGGCGAGGCAATGTTTTTCGAGATCAGCAGCAGCACCCACACGAAGATAAGCAGGGCAAGCGTGCCGATAACCGTGCCAATGAAGCTAGCGGTTGTGGTCAGGCCAAGCGCCTCACCCCCGCGCCCGGCCTTGGCCAGCGGATAGCCATCCATCGCGGTGGCCGCGCTGGCCGCAGTGCCGGGAATATTGAGAAGGATTGAGGGGTAAGAGCCCCCATAAATCGCCCCGACATAAGCGCCCAAAAGGGCGATCAGGGAATAGTCCAGCGGGATCTTGTTGCCGAAAAAGCCCGTCAGGATGGTCACGGCCAAAGTGGCTGTCAGACCGGGCAGGGCGCCAAAGGCAATGCCAAGAAACACCGATGTAATCAGATAGGCATAGGTCAACGGGTCGACGACAAGCGCAACAAAAGCGCCGCCAAAGCCCGAAAGTTGGTTCAGGACGAACTCCATAGTTAAGTTCTCCAAATCGGACGGAGCGTCACGTAGTAATGGTATTCGATCTGTTTGAAGATCAGCCCGCCGCGCGCGGGCACGTTCTGACGAAAGCCAAAGGCCATAGCACAGACAAGGATGAAGGGGGCAAGAACAGCGATCGCTGGCACGACGCGTAACACAGGTGTTTGCTTGGCTTGCGACAGAACGATCAGTGTCAGCAGGGTCCAAAGCGCCAGCGTGACCCAATCATCGACATGGCTGTTCCATTCGGCTTGCGGGCCATAAGCCAAAAGCGCGAACGCGCCTGCTGCGGTCACGAAAACGGTCGACAGGATCATGCGTTGCGGATGCCCGCCCTGATAGCCAAAGATCAGCGCCGTAATCAAAAGACCCGAACACAGGATGAAATCCACGCGCGGCACCAGCCCTGCGATATAGGCCAGCAGCATGAGGGCGATTGTGCCAAAGCGTAGGGCCTCGGACGGGTTCCAGCCAATCCCGGCCCGCGTCAGCGCATGTGCTGCGCCGCCGCTGCGGATCGAGATGGCAAGCAAAACAAAAGACAGCACCAAAAGTCCGCTGAAAATGCCCAGCGGTACGATGGCCGCTGAATTATACCAATCCGCCCCGCTGACCCCTGCGCGGTTCGATCCGAACAAAGGGATGTCAGAGGTTTTCCACAGGAAGAACAGCGAAACCGCAATCAGCACGAGTGCGGTCCAGAAATCCCGCGCGCGCAGGATCAGAGTGTCTTCGGCGGCCATGACCTCGGCATGGTCAGAAGGGGCGCTTGCACGCCCCCTCTGATCCTTCGGTTCAACAGAACGCGTCACGGTTTGTTGATGCCCAACGAGGCCGGATCAACAGTGGCTGCACCCAGATCCTGCAATGTGTAGGCAAAGGTGCTTTCCAGCTTGGAAAACAGCTCTTGTGCCTCGGGGCCATATTGCCCGCCCACATCGTAGTTGTTGGCTGCCGCCCATTCTGCAACTGTGTCCGAAGCAATGGCCTGCTCGAACGCAGAACCAAGGGCAGCTTTTACGCTGTCATCGGCAGAGCTATGAACCGCAAAGCCAATCGCCTGTTTCAGCGGCAGGTATTTGTCGAGCCCGTCATACATGTCAAAGGCCGACGGGATGGTCTGACCCGCGAAGTCCACGCTTTCCGGTGTCAGCATCGCCAGCGGCTTCAATTGACCACCTTCGATCAGGGGCGCCTGTTCTGCCAGCGAGGTCACGACCAGGGCAACTTCTCCTGCTATTGCGGCTTCCTGTCCGGGGGCGGATCCTTTGTAGGGAATGAACTTGAACTCGGCCCCCGATCCGTTCTGGATCGCCAGCAGGTTCAGATGGTGGATCGACCCGGCCCCGGATGCGGCTGCGGGTATGCTGCCTGGGTCAGCCTTGGCCGCTTCGACTAATTCTTGCAGCGAGTTATAGGGGCTGTTGGCCGGGACCGAGATCAAGTCAGGCGAGCCGCCAACGATGAACGGATACCAGAAATCGAACTTCTGATCCCAGCCGCCTTGCACAGCAGCGGTTACGTTCGATTCGGACAAGCCCACCAGCGTGTAGCCGTCATCGGGCTGGTTCTGCACATAGACCATGCCGTTGGATCCGGCGACGCCGCCTGTCTGGTTGATCACGTTGATCGACACGGGCAGGTGTTTCTCCATCTCGGCCATGATCATGCGGTTAATCGTGTCGGTACCACCCCCGGCACCCCAGACAACGGCGGTTGTGATATCGCGGTACGGATAGTCCTGTGCCGAAACAGCCGTGCCAACCCCCACGGCCAGAGCGGCAGCGACCGCCAGTTTACCAAGTCTCGTTTTCATTTTGCTGTTCCTCCCAGCTGATGTGCTCTCGTTATTGCATTTATTTGCGTATGCATTAAAAGATGCGTTGTCAACTTTCGGATTAAAACTTCCGAGGGTATAAGCGGAGCTGACACAGAAAAGGCAGGCGGAAATGATTCAGACATTCGAGATCGCGGTTTTTGAAGGAGACGGGATTGGCCCTGAAATTACAGAGCCCTGCGTCGATATCCTTCGGCGTATGGCCGACGCATCGCCCGACTATGAGTTAAGCTTCACCGAGGCCGCCGCAGGGGCCGCGCATTATGCCAAGACCGGCGAATCCTTTCCCGAGTCATCCATGGCAACCGCGCGCCGGGCAGATGCGATTTTGCTGTCGGCGATGGGATTGCCGGACGTTCGCTATCCGGACGGGACCGAAATTTCGCCCCAAATCGACCTGCGCAAAGCCTTGAACCTGTTTGCGGGCGTGCGCCCGGTCACGGTGAAAGCAGGACAGAAAACGCCTTTGAACCTGCCTGCCGGAACCGAGATTGATTTTGTCCTGATCCGCGAAAGCACCGAGGGGCTGTTCTTTACTCAGGGTTCGGGAGAGGTCAGTCAGGACGAGGCCCGCGAAACCCTGCGCATCACACGTGAAGTGTCCGAGAACCTGTTCCGCTTTGCCTTTGATCTGGCCAAGACCCGCAAAGCCGCAGGCCGGGGTCCGGGTCGTGTGACCTGCGTTGACAAGGCCAACGTATTCCGTGCTTTTGCGTTCTTTCGTGAACTCTTTGACGCCGAGGCGAAAAATCACCCCGACCTGATCGCCGATCACGCCTATGTGGACGCGACCGCACTCTGGATGGTGCAAAAGCCGTGGAGCTTTGATGTGATGGTCACTGAAAACATGTTTGGTGACATCCTGTCGGATCTGGGTGCGGGCCTGATGGGGGGGCTTGGTCTGGCCCCTTCGGCGGATATCGGGCTGGAACACGCGGTGTTTCAACCCTGCCATGGATCGGCCCCTGATATCGCAGGACAGGGCGTTGCAAACCCGTTTGCGATGATCCTGTCTGCGGCCATGATGCTGGAGTGGCTGGGACATAAACACGACAACAGCGCAATGGTAAAAGATGGCACCCGGCTGCGCGATGCGGTTGAGGATGTAGTGGCGCGTGGCGAAACCCTGACAGCGGATCTTGGCGGTGAGGCCGGCACGGGTCAGGCTGCTGCTGCGGTGCTCGACGCGCTCTTTGTCACATGAGCCCGAGCGCTCGGCTGCGCGTGGCCGGTGTGGGGGCGGGCTATTTCAGTCAGTTCCACTATGGCAGCTGGCGCCGCATTCCCGAGGTCGAGCTTGTGGCCTGCTGCGACCAGGATCTGAGCAAGGCGCAGGCATGGGGCGTGCCCGCGTTTGACAGATTGCCCGACATGCTGGCCACCGTGCAGCCCGATCTGCTGGACATCATTTTGCCGCCCGAAGGTCATCGCGTGGCGCTGGCTCAGGCTCTTGAGGCCGGGGTGCGCGCAATCATCTGCCAAAAGCCCTTTGGCGTTGATCTGGATGAGGCCCGCGCGATGGCGCAGGACGCCGCCGAGGCCGGGGCGACTCTGGTCATCCATGAAAACTTTCGCTTCCAACCCTGGTATCGTGCGATCAAGGCGGCGCTGGATGCCGGGCGGGTCGGCACGTTGCAACAGGCTACGTTTCGGATGCGTCCAGGCGACGGGCAGGGGCCCAATGCCTATCTGGACCGTCAGCCCTATTTCCAGCAGATGGAGCGGTTTCTGGTGCATGAAACCGCTGTGCATTGGGTCGACACCTTCCGTTTTCTGATGGGCGACCCGACTGCGGTTTATGCCGACCTGCAGCGCCTGAACCCGGTGATCGCAGGTGAAGACGCAGCCGTGATTCTGTTCGATCATCCCCGGCAGGTGCGCGCGCTGTTTGACGGTAACCGTCATCTCGACCACGCCTCGGACAACCTACGGCGCACAATGGGCGAGGCCCTGTTCGAAGGCACCGAAGGGTCGATTTCGCTGCGCGGTGACGGGTCGGTCTGGCTGCGTGCGTTTGGATCTTTGGATGCCGTGGAAATTCTGGGATCAAATACCTGGGAGGGATTTGGCGGGGATTGTGTCCATGCCTTGCAAAACCACGTTGTTTCTGGACTATTGCACCAGACACCAATTGAAAACCAAGCGCTGGATTATTTGACCGTGATCGCGATTGAACAGGCGATTTACACGTCGGCGGCAACTGGTCGAAAATGCAAAGTGGAGACACCTTGAAGGCCACTCAGAATTCTTCCCCGTCCAATGCGCAGCGCGCCGTGCATGCTTTGCGAAACATGATCTTTTCAGGCGAGCTTTCGGCAGGGTCGGATCATCTGGAAAGCGAATTGGCGGAACGGTTGGGCATGTCGCGCACTCCGATACGCGAAGCGGCATTGACGTTGGAAAGTCAAGGCCTGTTGGAATTGCGACCGCGCAAGGGCGTGCGCATTCTGCCCGTCTCGGCCGACGACATGCGCGAGATTTACGATGTTCTGACCGAGCTTGAAAGCCTGGCGGCCGAACGCGCGGCGCAGATGGGATATGGTCAGAAAGACCTGCGCGATCTGGGTCAGGCCATCGTCGATATGGACAAGGCCATCGCCAAACAAGACCTTGAAGCCTGGGCCGCTGCAGATGAACGGTTTCACCGTGAGCTGGTGCGGCTGGGGGGCAACAGCCGGGTCAAAGCCATTGTCGCGATGATGAGCGATCAGGTGCGCCGGGCCAGAACCACCACCTTGTTCATCCGGCCTCTGCCGACGAAATCGAACGAGGATCACCGGGCAGTGTTTCAGGCCATTCGCGACGGAGATGCCGATCTGGCGCGGCAGCGCCACCACAAACACCGCCAGCAAGCGCGCGATATCCTTGTGGGCTTGCTGGAAAAGCACAAGCTTTCGGGTCTTTGACCCTACCAACCGGCGCTGTCGGGTTTTTTGTGTTCCGCGCCTCAAAGCGCCAGCTGGTCCATCAGATCCGTCACGTCTGACAAACTGTTCAACCGCGCCTCCCAATCCTGTGGCACGCCATAGACGGCACCCGCCACGGCCCCAAGCAGCATGGCGCGGCCACAGCTATCGCCTCCGGCCAGAATGTTGGCACGGATGTCGTCCTGGTAAGAGTTTGTTGTCGACAGGTTATGCAAGATACTCGGCAACCCGTTTTCCAGATCACAGGCCATGCCGAATTCTGCCGTCACATCCTGCGTGCTACGATCTGTGGCCGCGCAGGCCAGTTCCAGTCGCGGCAGGATCGCCGGGTCGGCAGCGGAAAGGCCTGCGGCTACCACCTCGTTGATGGAATGCCCCTCACGCGCCGAGACCAGCATTGCCGTGGCAACCGCGCCATACGCCTCCGCAAGATCAGAGCGGTTGGTGGTGCGGATGGCCTGACGCGCGTGATCTTCTAACCCAGCCGCCACCAGAGCTGGCAGTTTGGCGATGGCCGGCATTTGCACATCCTCGGCCCCTTTGGGCGTATCAGCCTCACCGGCGGCAAGGGCGTTCAGGGTTTCGCGCGTTGCGTGGTCGATATAGCCGCTATAGGTTCCGCCATAGCCGAAATGGGCCCGAAACTCGGCATTATACGCCGCCTGGTCATAGCGGCCGCCCGAAGCCGCCAAAGCGCGCAACAGGACCATCGTTTGTTCCCCATATTGCGTCAGGTCGCCCGGCTGTTTCAGCGGATGGGCGAAATACGACGGGACTCCTTCGAAGTCCTTTGCATTGGTCGCACGGAATTCGGGTTCACCCAGCGCCAATTGCGCGATCCGTGGCTGATCGTAAAGCCAATGCAACCCCAATGAGGCCGCGTCGGCGACCAGCGCTCCGACAACAAGATCGCGTTTTGTGTTCATGACCCTCGCCTTTGTCCTTGCACCCGGTGACACCCCTATGCTGCCAGTGTGCCGTCACGCGAGACGGCAAGTAAAGCCACCATTTGTGTCCGCCGTTGGGCTCAAAGGGAATCCAGGCTGACGGAATAAGTCACGTCGTCGGTGACAAACCGACTGGTGCGCAATTCGACAACACGGCCCAGCAAATCCTTGCCTTCGCGCTTGCCGATCAGAACTGGGGTGCCGGTGCGCAGACCCAAAGCTTTGGCGGTTGCCTTGTCTGCAAGGCCTGCGCTCAGATCGTCTTTGGCCGAGATGACAATGCAGGAATAGGCCTGTTGAAACAGCACATAGAGCGTGTTGGGCAGGGGCGCGCGTTCCAAAAGTCCCGGGAAAAGATCGGTGGATACGACACAGGTTTCCAGACACAGCGGCTTGTCGTTGAAATTCCGCACCCGGTCGATCTGAAACACCTCTTGCGGGGCGCCAAACAGGCTGTGGCGCTCGGCCGGGGTGGCGGCGCGGCGCGATACAGTTTCAGACCCCAGCGTCGGAGCGACCTGATTGCCTGCAGCATCACGCATGCGAAAAAAGTGAAACAGCGAGTTTTCAGGCGTGCGCAACGCCACGAACGTGCCACGCCCCTGACGGCGCTTGACGATTCCTTTTGCTTCCAGCTCGCTCAGCGCTTTTCTTGCGGTGCCCTGGCTGACTCCCAGCTCGGCCGCGATATCAAACTCGCTTGGCAGCATCGTGCCCGGCGGGTACCGGCCATCAGCGACCCGCGCGATTATCTCATTGTAAACAGACTGATAGAGCGGTGTCGTCATCGGGTTTCCTCGGTCTGCCTTGCTATCAGATATGCGTGCGTATGTTCAATGATCTATATTGACTCTTATATAAGAGTAAACATATAAGTAAGACCGGATTTGGAATTTTGCAAAAGGAAAAAAGGACATGGCGATACCGCAATTGCTGGTCCATGATCACGAGGACAATGTCGGCGTGGTTGTGGTGGAAGGCTTGACCGCCGGAACGGAAATGCTCTGCGTGGTGACGCATGACAATTCCGATTTCAAACTGACCGCCAACAGCGACATCCCCATCGGCCACAAGGTTGCGCTGAAGCCGCTGAGCGAAGGCGATACCGTGATCAAATACGGTGAAGATATCGGGCGTATGGTCGGATCTGCTGGTGTGGGCGATCATGTACACACCCACAATTGCAAAACGAAACGGTGGTAAGATTATGGCTTTGGATTTCTCGAACGTAACAGTGAACGCATGGCGCCGCGAAAACGGGCGTGTTGGTGTTCGCAACCATGTGCTGATCCTGCCGGTTGACGATATTTCCAACGCGGCTTGCGAAGCGGTGGCCAATAACGTCAAGGGCACATTGGCGATCCCGCATGCCTATGGCCGTTTGCAATTTGGCGAAGACCTAGACCTGCATTTCCGTACGATCATCGGCACCGGGGCCAACCCCAATGTGGCTGCCGTGGTGGTCATCGGGATCGAGCCGGAATGGACCAAGGTGATCGTCGACGGCATCGCCAAGACCGGCAAACCGGTCGAAGGTTTCTCGATCGAGCAAAAGGGCGACTTTGAGACCATTCGCCAGGCCAGCTGGAAGGCCAAGGAATACGTCCATTGGGCAACCGAGCTGCAAAAAGAACCCTGCCCGATCAACGAGCTGTGGGTTTCAACCAAATGCGGTGAAAGCGACACAACGACCGGCCTGTCATCCTGCCCGACTGTGGGCAACATGTATGACAAGCTGCTGCCCCATGGCCTGACCGGGTTCTTTGGTGAAACATCCGAGATCACCGGGGCCGAGCATATCTGCGAGAAACGCGCCGCCACTCCCGAAGCGGCAGCCAAGTTCAAGCAGATCTGGCAGGCCTATACTGACGACGTCATTTTTGCGCACCAAACTGACGATCTGTCAGACAGCCAGCCCACCAAAGGCAACATTTTGGGCGGGCTGACGACCATCGAAGAAAAAGCCCTGGGCAATTTGGAAAAGATCGGGCGGACTTCGACCTATATCGACGCTATTGGTCCCGCAGAAGCACCTGAAAAAGGGCCGGGTCTGTACTTCATGGACAGTTCATCAGCAGCGGCAGAATGTGTGACTCTGATGGCTGCTGGCGGTGCGGTGATCCACACCTTCCCGACGGGGCAGGGCAATGTTGTCGGCAACCCAATCGTTCCGGTGATCAAGATCTCGGGCAACCCGCGTACCCTGCGCACCATGGGCGAACATATCGATCTGGATGTGACCGGTATTCTGACCCGTGAAATGACCATTGAAGAGGCCGGCGACGCGCTGATTGAGATGATCCGCCGCACCGCCAATGGCCGCCACACCGCTGCCGAAGCGTTGGGGCATCGCGAGTTTTCCATGACCAAACTCTATCGCTCGGCATAGGATCGGTTGCACCGCACAGGACAGGCCCAGCCCGGTGGACAATCGGGCTGGGATTTTTCACGTTTGGGACGGGGCAAGCGCGCAAGGACAGGAGATTTGTTCTGGAACACAGATTGAAGATCGAAGAGGCCGAGGATCTGGTAACCAAGGCGCTGGTCGCCAATTTCGTGTCCGAGCGAAACGCGCGCTCGGTCGCCAAAGCACTGGTCGCAGCAGAGGTGGACGGCCAGGCCGGGCACGGATTCTCGCGCGTTGCCTCCTATGCAGCACAGGCGAGGTCGGGCAAGGTTGCAGGTGCGGCCTGTCCAACGGTTTCGGCCGCGGGCCCTGCTGTCTTGCGGGTGGACGCCGGGTTTGGCTTTGCCTATCCCGCCATCGATCTGGCCGTCAACGAGTTGACCAAGCTAAGCAAGACCACCGGCATTGCGGCTGCGGCGATTAGCCGTTCGCATCATTGCGGCCAATTGGGCGCGCATGTGGAACGGCTCGCTGATAACGGGCTGGTTGCGCTGATGGTGGCGAATACGCCCAAGGCCATGGCGCCCTGGGGTGGCAACGCGGCCTTGTTTGGAACAAATCCCATAGCCTTTGCCGCCCCGCAAGCTGAGGGCGCGCCACTGGTCATTGATCTGTCACTGTCAAAGATCGCGCGCGGCAAGGTGATGGCGGCCAAGAAAAAGGGCGAGCCGATCCCCGAAGGCTGGGCGCTGGATGCTGACGGCAACCCGACAACCGACCCGGACGCCGCACTTTCGGGCATGATGCTGCCCATGGGTGATGCAAAGGGATCGGCCCTGGCGCTGATCGTCGAAATACTCGCCGCGACCCTGACAGGAGCGAATACCAGCGCGCAGGCCAGTTCGTTTTTCGAGGCTGACGGCGCGCCTCCGGGCGTGGGTCAGTTCATCATCGCGATTGACCCAGGGTGCGTCAGCGGCGCGCCTTTCGCAGCACAGCTTGCGGCTCTGGCCGGTCAGATCGAAGCACAGGACGGTGCAAGACTGCCGGGCACACGCCGCTTGCAGGCACGTCGCGAGGCTCGTGATCGGGGGGTTGTGGTGCCTGACCACCTTTGGGGTGAGTTAAGCCAAACAGACAGCTGAAATCCTTTCTGCCGTGATCTCTGAAAATGGGCAGCGGTGGTCGAACAAGCTGGTGTGGCCCGATATTCTGTCTTTTAAGCGCGTTGGAAAACTGTTTTTGTGTGAGTGGCCAGACACCTGACACCTCTGCTGTCTTGAGGCAGGGCTCATAAAAGGAGCACATCAATGGCAGATCGTTACCAGCTAGGAATGCGAACGCGAAGATCTGTTTTGGGCAAAGCACATGTTGAGCGTGCCGAAATGGAGAAAACCGAATTCGACGCGCCGTTCCAGAGCTTGATCACCGAAGGTGCTTGGGGGACCGTCTGGTCTGATACCACGATCAGCCAACGCGACCGCTCGATGCTGACACTCGCCCTGTTGGCAGCGATGGGGAATTTCGAGGAAATTCCCATGCATATCCGCGCCACTGCCAACACCGGGGCGTCCAAAGACGACGTTATGCAGGCTTTCTTGCATGTCGCGATCTATGCGGGCGTACCCAAAGCCAATCATGCCATCAAAATCGCCAAACAAACCTATGCCGAGATGGAGGAGCCATCATGACGAAGCCAGGCGAGTTCTATCCGCGAAACCGAGATATTCATCCTGTGTCGCTGTCACCCGGATACAAGTCTTCGGTGACGCGCAGCCCGCGTTTGGCACTGGTGTCTCTGCAGAGCACGATATCAGAACAGACCGGGCCGGTATTTGGCGCCGATGATATTGACGCTGGCGATAACGATCTTCTGACCAACTATGCCGCGCCGGGCCAAAGCCCTATTGGTGAACGTATTATTCTTCACGGTCACGTATTGGACGAAAACGCGCGGCCTGTTCCGAACACGCTGGTCGAGATTTGGCAAGCAAATGCGGGCGGGCGCTATAGGCACAAGAAAGACACGTACCTTGCGCCCATTGACCCCAACTTCGGCGGTTGTGGACGGACATTGACCGATGAAAACGGGTATTTCTTTTTCCGCACTGTAAAGCCGGGTGCTTATCCGTGGCGCAATCATGCAAACAACTGGCGGCCCGCGCATATACATGTCTCGATCTTTGGATCGGGTTTTGCACAGCGGCTGATTACGCAATGCTATTTCGAAGGCGATCCTTTGATACCGCTCTGCCCCATCGTGCAGACGATCCCGGATCAAAACGCGATTGAGCAGCTTGTGGCCAGGCTGGACCTGAACGCCACAATTCCGCTGGATAGCGTTGCCTATAAGTTCGACATTATTCTGCGCGGTCGCCGCTCGACCTTGTTCGAAAACCGTCCAGAGGGTAACTGACATGGTTCAGGCGCTTAAGTATCTCAGCGAAACCGCATCGCAGACGGCGGGTCCCTATGTCCATATCGGCCTTTCGCCCGGCGCGGCGGGGTTTGATATTTACCGGCAAGAACTGGGTCATGACATCTGTGGACCGAATGCCAAAGGCGAGCGTATTCGGGTCACCGGCGTTATCATCGACGGGACGGGGGCCGCCATCAAGGATGCGATGCTTGAGGTCTGGCAGGCCAATGCCGACGGGGTCTATGCGCATCCCGGTGGTGGTGGACCGGTTGAGGATGGGTTTCGCGGCTGGGGTCGCGTCATTACCGATTTCGAAACCGGTGAATGGACCTTCGAGACCGTAAAGCCAGGCAAGACCGCTGGCAGCGCTGGCGCTCCGCAGGCGCCCCATCTCAACCTTTGGATTGTCGCGCGGGGTATCAATGTCGGCCTGAACACAAGGATGTATTTTGCTGACGAGGCCGAAGCAAATACCATCGACCCCGTGCTCAATCTGATTGAGTGGGAGAGCCGCCGCGCCACTCTTATCGCTGATCGGGATGTACTTGGGGATTTGCCAACCTATCGTTTCGATATTCGACTTCAGGGCGGCATTGAGACGGTCTTTTTTGATGTTTAGAAAAAACCGGCTACGTTTGGTTTCCGTTCGAACCCGATGCGATACGGTTCGGCACAAACAGGAAACGACATGATGACCGCAAGCCAGCCAAAACCTTGTATCATTTGTGTTGCCATCACCGGTTCGGTGCCGCGCAAGTCCGACAACCCCGCTGTTCCCATTTCGGTCTCGGAGCAGATCGAAAGTACTCAGGAGGCGTTTGAAGCGGGGGCCTCGATCGCACATCTCCATGTTCGCAATGACGATGAGACCCCCACATCAGACCCGGACAAGTTTGCAGCGTTACAAGATGGTCTTAAGAAACATTGCCCCGGCATGATCGTTCAAATGTCGACGGGTGGCAGGTCCGGTGCTGGACAGGCACGTGGTGGGATGTTGCAATTACGGCCAGACATGGCATCGCTCACGGTTGGGTCGAACAACTTTCCGACCCGCGTTTACGAGAACCCGCCTGATCTGGTTGCATGGCTCGCCTCAGAGATGCGGACCTATGAGGTCAAGCCCGAGATTGAAGCCTTTGACCTGAGCCATATCTTCAGAGCCAAGGAAATGGCTGACGCCCAAGAGCTGCTTGGCACCCCGTATGTACAATTTGTTATGGGGGTAAAGAACGCAATGCCGGTCGATCGCCTTGTCTTTGATTTCTATGTGCAAACAGTGCACCGATTGTTCGGCTCGGACGCTCCGTGGTGTGCAGCAGGAATCGGGCGTCATCAAATCACGCTGAACGAATGGGCAATCTCGGCAGGGGGGCATGCGAGGACCGGGCTGGAGGACAACGTTCGGCTTGATCGGGAGACATTGGCTCCGTCAAATGCCGCTTTGGTAGAGCGCACGGTCGAGATTTGCGAGAAACACGCGCGTCCTGTGGCAACTTGGCGCCAGGCCCGAGACATTCTGGGCCTTCGGCCCGTAGCGGCCTGATCCGATGACAGGTGCTCTGAATGCTTTGACTGCCCCGATTTTTGGGCATGGGCCGACACGTGCGCATTTCGGCGATGGTGCCATTGCTGAAGCGATGCTGCGAGTCGAGGTGGCTTTGGCACAGGCACAGGCCTCGCTTGGGTTTGTTCCGAACGCTGCAGCTGCCGAAATATCTGCGTTGAAACTGCCGGGTTCCGTGGTCGAGGATCTGACGATTGGGGTCGCACAAGCAGGGGTTCCGGTTCCGGCACTTCTGTCTGCGTTGCGCAACCAGCTTTCTGACGAGACGGGCGATTTTTTTCACTTTGGGGCCACAAGTCAGGATATTGTTGATACCGCTTTCTGTCTTTGTGCGCAGGCAGCGTTGGATGATCTGGCCGATTTGCTGACCGATTTGGTCGACTTGTTGCACGATCTCTCTCAGACTCACGACAAGACCCTGATGTTGGCGCGGACACGCGGGCAACTGGCGACGCCGATCACCTTCGGCCTACGCGCCGCGCAATGGGCGCAGCCTTTGGTCAGCGCCGAGTCGGATCTGAGCGAGCTCAGAGCCGGGGCGCTGCGCATACAGCTTGGCTGCGCTTCTGGCAGTCGATCAGCGTTTGGCGGTTCAGGCGACGATGTGGCCCGTGCGATGGCCGCACAATTGAACTTGAGTGATGGTCCGCCATGGCACACCGATCGAAGCGGTGTTCAGAAACTGTCGGCCTGGTTGATGCAGGTTGTGAGCGCCATTGGAAAGATCGGGCGCGATGTCAGCATTGCCACGCGTGGTGAGATTGCCGAGTTGCGGCTTGCGCAAGGGGGGGCGTCTTCGACCATGCCGCACAAGTCCAATCCGGTGCTTGCTGAGATGCTTCAATCACTTGTGCCGGTTGCAACGGGATATCAGGCCGGTTTGGCTGCCAGCGCCGTTCATTTGGAAGAGCGCGATGGTGCGAATTGGCCCGTCGAATGGTTGCTCATGCCACTTTTGTTTGAAACCGCCGGAGCAGCGCTGGACCATGGCATCGCGCTGCTGCAGGGGCTTGAGGTCGACGCGACGTCGATGCGTGACAGGGTGGGTTCTGAGCCTGCTGTTCATGCCGAGGCCGCTGTATTTGCATTGGCGGAAACGATGGGCCGGGGGAAGGCGACGCGCATTGTCAAAGACGCCTTGGCGTCCGGCCAACCCTTGCGACAAGCCCTTGCTGTTCACGGCGCGGTCGACTGGGACAGTGTTTTGTCGGATGCCCCCTATATCACCGCCGCGTCAAAAGTTGCGGATGAGATATTTGCCAAGCGACAAGTACTCGGCCGAGAATTGCGCTGACTTGTAGAGGGTGTGGGTGAGACATCCGGTTTTGCTGTCTCACCCGACGCATTATTGTGGCAGACACTCTGAAAGCGACACGGCCATGGCCCTGATCAGCTGCGGGTAAAGGTCTGGTCCCGGTGTAAGAGCTGCGCCCTGCGGGTCGATTACACTTGTGCGAGCTTCGGTTCCGTCGAGGACCGTTACTACGATACCGGTGTTGAATTGGGGTTCAGCCAATACGCAATCCACACCTTCATCCCGGATGCGCGCCTGAATCTCGGCAATGCGGGCAGGGCTGGGGTCAGAGGCATCGCCGATCGAAATGGCACCAGCGGCGGGAAAATCGAACGCGTCCTCAAAATACTGATAGGCGTCGTGGAACACGATAAAGCTACCACCGCGTACCGGGTCCAATGTCTGCGCGACCTCGGCAGACAGCGCAGCCATTTCTTCGCGCGCCGCAGCCGCATTGGCAAAATAGGTACCGGCGTTATCCGGATCGGCCGCCGATAGCTGTGCCGCGATCACGTTCAGCCATGTTTCGGCATTTGCCGGAGACAGCCAGGCATGTGGATCATGTTCGCCGTGGTCGTGATGATCATGTTCAGCATGATCGTCGTGATCGTCATGCTCAGCGTGTTCCTCATGATCATGGTCGTGATGCTCGTCGCCATGCGCCGCTTCATCTTCATGATCATGGTGGTCATGGTCTTTGTCTTCTGCGTGCTCTTCGTGATCGTGATCGTCATGTCCCTGATCTTCATCATGCGCGTGCTCATCACCGTGCTCTTCGTGCTCTTCGTGGTCGTCATGACCATGATCGTCGTGATCCTCATGGTCTCCGTGGTCATGGGCCTCGAACAGAGCATTTTCGCGGAACTCCAGCAAAACCGTACCATCCGCATCGAGAAGGCTTGTCACGCTGGCACCCTCTGCGAGCGTTTCGATTGCATCCTCAAGCCAAGGTGTCAGATCGTCACCCATCCAGAAGACCAGGTCGGCCTGTTGCAGAGCTGCCGCCTCGGACGGGCGCAGGTTGTATTCATGCGGCGATGCCCCGGGGGGGATGACCAGATCCGGGGTGCCGACTCCATCCATGACACGCGCCACCAGCGAATGCGCAGGGGCGATGTCGACCGCAACGTTCGGGACCTCGGCTAGGGCCGTTCCACCCATGAGTGCTGCGGTAATCGATAGTGGAAGAAGCTTTCTGGACATCGGACCCTCTGTGTGATTTTATAACATTATGAGCGACATACATGATATGAAATAACATGACAAGTGACTCCCCCCCTGTTCCAGCCGAAGACACCGCGCCGGTGGGTTTTCAGGCGCATGATCATAAGGCCTGTGTCGCGACCGCGCTGGCGTCGGCAGAAGCACGATGCAAGCAAGATGGGCTGCGCCTGACCGATGTGCGGCGCAAGGTGCTTGAGATGTTGCTGCAAGAGCATCGCGCCCTTGGGGCCTATGCGATTCTTGACCGGCTGCGCGAAGAAGGCTTCGGCTCGCAACCGCCGGTGGCCTATCGCGCGCTCGACTTTCTGGTGCAGAACGGGTTTGTCCACAAGATCGAACGTCTGAATGCCTTTGTGGCCTGTTCCCATCCCGGGGCCACGCATTCGCCTGCGTTCATGATTTGTCGAAAATGCGATGCGGTGGCCGAGGCACAGTCAGCCCCGGCCAAAGGCGCATTGGGTGCCGCCGCGCGCGCCGCCGGGTTCGAGATCGAACGCACGGTTGTCGAAGCCGAAGGCCTGTGCCCCGACTGCACTGAAAAGGCTTAAGAATGAGCCTGATCAAGGTCGAAAACCTCAGCGTCCGATATGGCGCCAATACGGTCCTGAGTCATGTCGAGATGACCATCGAACCGGGTGAGATCGTCACGATCGTAGGCCCGAACGGGTCGGGCAAGACAAGCTTGTTGCGTGCGATAATCGGGGCGACCAAACCTTCTGCGGGGCAGGTGGCGCTGAAGCCTGGATTGAAGATCGGTTATGTGCCGCAGAAGCTGCATATTGATCCCACGCTGCCCATCTCGGTCGAGCGGTTCATGCGTCTGACCGACCGGGTGTCGCGGAAAGACTGTGCTGCGGCGCTTGAGGCCGCTGGCGTGCCTGACTTGCTGCAGCGGCAGATGTCACAATTGTCGGGCGGGCAGTTCCAGCGCGTGATGTTGGCCCGGGCGCTGATCAACCAGCCCGAGGTTTTGTTGTTGGACGAGGCCACGCAAGGACTGGATCAACCCGGATCTGCCGCGTTTTATCGCCAGATCGAAGAGGTGCGCCGCGAAACAGGTTGTGCCATCCTGATGATCAGCCACGAATTGCACGTGGTCATGAGCGCGTCAGATCGCGTGATCTGCCTCAATGGCCATGTCTGCTGTCAGGGCTCGCCCGCCGTGGTGGCCTCGGCACCGGAATACCGCGCGCTGTTCGGAACAGGTACGGGTGGCGCGCTGGCGCTCTATCGGCACGACCATGACCATGATCACGACCACCACCATGAAGCGGCTGAATGATGCTTGATGATTTCATGACACGGGCCACCCTTGCAGGGGTTGGCGTTGCGTTCGCCGCAGCTCCGCTGGGCTGTTTCGTCGTGTGGCGCCGCATGGCCTATTTCGGAGACGCCACGGCGCATGCAGCCATTCTGGGCGTGGCGCTGTCTCTGACCTTTCAAATGTCGATCTTTGCAGGCGCTTTGGCGGTTGCGCTGATCATGGCTTTGACGGTGACGCTGTTGTCGGGGCGGGGCTATGCGATGGATACCTTGCTGGGGGTTCTCGCGCATTCCGCACTTGCCTTTGGGTTGGTTGCGGTGTCGTTCCTGTCGGGCGTACGCATTGATCTGATGGCCTATCTTTTTGGCGATATCCTTGCGGTTTCGCGGTCTGATCTTGTGGTGATCTGGGGCGGGGCCGCGCTTGTCATGGCGCTGCTGGCCTGGCGGTGGTCGCACCTGTTGACGGCCACCCTGAACGAGGAACTGGCCTATGCCAGTGGTTTTAACCCCAAGCGAGAGCAATTGATCCTGACCCTGTCTCTGGCCGTAACGGTTGCTGTGGCGATCAAGGTCGTGGGCGTGTTGCTGATCGCAGCTCTGCTGATCATCCCCGCCGCTGCCGCGCGCAGCCTGGCGCGTTCACCGGAATCGATGGCTCTGATTGCCGCGGCCATCGGGGCGTTCTCTGCGGTTGCGGGCCTGCGGGCCGCTTATGTGTTCGACACGCCAGCGGGGCCCTCGATCGTGTGCGTTGCAGCGGTGATCTTCGCCTGTTTCAGCCTGCTGGGTCTGAACCTGCGGCGCGGGGCTTAACAGGCGGCACCATTGGATTAGAGCGCTGAGGGACTGGACAGTTTCACTTCGCCGTTCTAGAAATGTTATGTTATCACATAAAATGCAGAGCCATACATTCCACGCATCCCGGCCAATTCTTTGATCCTGCCTCTGTCCGCGCTGGCCCCATCGTCCCTCACTCAAATTCTAACGGAGTTCCCTTTCGATGACTGATACCAGACTGCCCGTCACCGTCCTGTCCGGTTTCCTTGGTGTGGGGAAGACCACATTGCTGAACCGCGTTCTCAACAACCGTGAAGGACGTCGGGTGGCGGTGATCGTCAACGATATGTCCGAGGTCAACATCGATGCCGATCTGGTGCGCGCGGATACCGAGCTGAGCCGCACCGATGAGACGCTGGTCGAGATGTCGAATGGCTGTATCTGCTGCACCCTGCGCGACGATCTGCTGCAAGAGGTGCGGCGGCTGGCCGACGAGGGGCGGTTTGACTACCTGCTGATCGAATCCACCGGGATATCGGAACCCTTGCCCGTGGCCGCAACCTTTGATTTTCGAGATGAGCTTGGCGAAAGCCTCTCGGATGTGTCGCGGCTGGATACGATGGTGACGGTGGTTGATGCGGTGAACCTTTTGCAGGACTATTCCAGCCACGATTTCCTGAAGGATCGCGGCGAGACGATGAGCGACGAGGACAATCGCACTCTGGTCGATCTGTTGGTGGAACAAATCGAATTTGCCGATGTGGTGATCCTGAACAAGGTTGCGGATGCCGGGCCCGAGCGCACCGATGCAGCGCGCAAGATCATCCGCAGCCTGAACGCGGATGCCCGGATCATCGAGACCAACCATTCGGATGTGGCTGCCGGGGCGATCCTGGACACAGGCATGTTCGACTTTGAAAAGGCGCATGAGCACCCGATGTGGGCGAAAGAGCTTTATGGGTTTGCCGATCACGTGCCCGAAACAGAAGAATACGGTGTGACAAGCTTTGTCTACCGCGCGCGGCAGCCCTTTGAGCCGGAAAAGATCCTTGATGTGCTGAATGGAGACCTGCCGGGTGTGATCCGGGCCAAGGGGCATTTCTGGTTGGCAACGCGCCCCAATTGGGTGGCTGAGTTTTCGATGGCCGGGGCGCTGTCCTCGGTCAAACCCCTGGGCACCTGGTGGGCGTCGGCCCCGAAAGAGCGCTGGCCCGACCATGACAGTGCGCGGGCCTACATACAGGCGCATTGGGCCGAGCCTTGGGGGGATCGGCGGCAAGAATTGGTCTTCATCGGATCAGGTGTCGACTGGCCCGCGCTGAAAGCGCGGCTGGATGGCTGTCTGGTGCCTGCCGAGGTGGCAGCCAATCCCGACGCGCTGCCCCTGGATCTGCCCGATCCGTTCCCGGGCTGGCGCCGTGAAGGGGAAGCGGCATGACTGGCGCATACGCCGAGATCAAGGATCATTCAGAAGTAGTGCATTTTGCAAAGACGGCTGACGGCTTGGCCGCTATCCAAGAGCCGCAGTGCGCAGCGGCGATCTGGGATCGCCCGTTGCCAAAAGGTTTTCAGGCCTGGATCGACGGGCTGGACCCGTGCCAAATGCCCGCGACCCGCTCCGTGCTCCGCCCCGACGCGATCCCGCAGGCGGTGTCGAATCTTTGCGACGGTTCCACGATGGCGCCCTGTGTCGAGCGCGATTGGCTGATCGGCGACATTGCTGATCTGTCGCAACGCTTCGCCGCCATAATGCGGGCGTCTTATCTGCGGCTGCGCCTGGGGGTGATCACCACCAACGCGTGTCGCAAGTTTCATATTGATGCGATCAAGGCGCGGCTGATTTGCACCTATCGCGGCACCGGAACGCAATACGGGTTTGCGCAAGGGGGGGCTGAACCGCGCGATATCGCCACCGTGGCCACCGGATCTCCGATGGTCATGCGCGGCACGCTTTGGCCCGAAAACCCGGCCTCGGGGCTGCGGCATCGATCACCGCCCATCGCTGGAACCGGCGAAACCCGACTTGTTCTGGTACTGGATCCGATCTTTGATCTGGACGAAGACCACGGCTAGGGCCTGGCTCTAGTCCAGCCTCTGGCGGTTATGCGACAGGCTCAGAATATCCCGACGGCTGTAATGGCCTGCCGGGTCTAGCTTGAGCCGGGCCGATGTCACCGCATCCAGATCGATCTCGGCAAACAGGGTGACCTCTTCTCCGACCGCTGGCCCGGCCAGCAGCGACCCGCCCGGAGCGGCGATCATACTGCCGCCATCGTTGATCAGGTGGCGCCCTTCGGTAACATATTTCCGCAACGGGAAGCTTTCGGGGATATCCGCGCTGCGCAGCAAGCCCGAGACCGAGACGACATAGACCCGCCCCTCCATCGCGATGAACTGGGTGATGTGATCGGTGACGTCCAGATCACCGGGCCAGGTGGCGATGTGCAGCTGTTCGCCCTGCTGATAAAGCGCCTGACGGGCCAGGGGCTGCCAGTTCTCATAACAGTTCAGACCGCCGATCCTGACGCCTTTCCATTCCTGCACCGCCAGCCCGTGGCCATCGCCATCGGCCCAGAGCAGCCGCTCATGGAAGGTAGGTTTCAGCTTGCGATGGGCGTTCACCACACCCTTGTCGGGCAGAATGGTGACCAGCGTGGCATAGACCGACCCACCCGAGCCCGCGCGTTCGACAATCCCGGTCATAACAGCTACGCCCAAGGCCGTTGCCTCGGCGCAAATGGCTGCAATTTCGGGCCCGTCGGTGGTGATTGCCGATTTAAGATAGGCCAGATGGCCGATCCGCAACAGCTCATCATTGTGGGCCACTTCGGGCGCGCGCAGCCAGACGGGGTAGCCCGACAGGAATACTTCGGGAAACACTACCAGTTCGGCCCCCTGCGCCCCAGCCGCACGCAACAAGCTGATCAGCTTGTCGGTGCTGGCTTGCGGATCAAGGAAAACCGGGGCGGCCTGTACCGCGGCTATTTTCATTGCGCTTGCTCCTTGGCACAGGGGCCGCTTGGTCAGGCAAGACTCAGCCCGGGTTTGCGGGCGCCTTTGCCATGTCGTCTGTCAGCTTACTCCAGGGTTGCGATGAATCGCACCAGATTTCGGTGGTTGGTTTCACCCAGCTGCTGTCCGTCAACGTCCCAGCTTTGACGGCGGCCAGATGATCAAAGGCTGGCATCTCCGTGGTCAGGGGCGAGCCGCAATTGCTGCAGAAGTTCCGTGTCACAGGCAGGCCCGATGCGCCATTCACCACATATTGTCTGCGGCTATCACCCGAGAATGAGATTGAGGCGGTGGGAACCAGCACATTGGTGGAATAGCCACATCCGCTTTGCTTTTGGCAATCCGGGCAGTGGCAGACGACCATCATCGCCGGTTCTTCGGCGCTTGAGCTATAGGTGACCTGGCCGCACAGGCAGCTTCCTTCGATCTTGGGCATTGTTCTCTCCGTGTTGGTGGTGGTGTTGGTTTTTCTTCTTTTAGTTGGTCTTTTCTTGGCCTTGCATCAGATGCGCGGCGGATTGGTTGAACAGGGTGGCGTTCTGTTCGGCAGTGGCTTTGCCGGAAAACTGGGCGTCTTTGTGCAGGTTGATGGCGTCGATCACCGCCGGGCGCGTCTTGATCCGCTGGCGCCAGGCGGCGACATTCGGGAAATTGTCCAGCGACACGCCCAAGGGCTTGGCGATAAACGCCCAGGGAAAACACATCATGTCGACAATCGAATAGCGCCCCAGCATATAGTCTTGCCCGTCCAGCCAGGTTTCCATCACAGCTAGCGCGCGCTCAAACTCGCCCTTGTACCGATTGT
Organism: Ruegeria sp. HKCCD7255; assembly: GCF_013031565.1. Lineage (NCBI taxonomy): Bacteria > Pseudomonadati > Pseudomonadota > Alphaproteobacteria > Rhodobacterales > Roseobacteraceae > Ruegeria > Ruegeria sp. HKCCD7255. The sequence goes on from NZ_WQAG01000018.1 coordinate 27,673, forward strand.
GGGAATAGGTTTCGCCCTTCGGGCTGTAATTGACAAAATGGCTGAGCTGCCCGCCCATCGGGCCCTGATTGGCGGCCTGCCAGAACAGCCATTCGTTGAACGCGATACGCTCGGTCGGGGTCTGGGGGCCGAATTGGCCGGTGCGCTCGGCCAGATACAGCAGGATTGCGCCGCTTTCGAACACGGTTTGCGGGCCATCCGGGGTGTCATGATCCACGATGGCGGGCATCTTGGCGTTGGGGCTGATGGCGCGGAAGGCGGGGGTCAGCTGGTCGCCTGCGCGCAGGTTCATCAGAACGGTCCGATGCTCCAGCCCCGTTTCGGCCAGCATGATCGCAACCTTCCAGCCGTTGGGGGTGGGGGAATAGTAGAAATCGATCATGAAGCATCCGCCAGATCAGAGCGGCCAGCCAAGGCGCGGATTTCGTCGGAATGTTCACCCAGTTCCGGCGCAGGGCGCAGATCGGTTGCGGGTGTGCCGTGGAACATAGCCGCCGGGCGGGTCTGGCGCAGGCGGCCCGCTGAGGGGTGGTCATATTCGACGATGGTGCCATTGGCCTGCAGTTGCGGGTGCTGTCGCATCTCGCGGCGGGTCAAAACCGGGGCACAGGGCACGCCCGCCTGTTCCAGCGCAGCCAGCAGCGTGTCACGATCCACCTCGCGCACGATGGTTTGGGTCAGATCCAAACGCGCATCGCGGTTGATGTCGCGCAGCTCGGTGGTCTTGAACCGCTCATCCTCAAGGATATCGGGCCGACCGGTCGCATGGGCCAGAGCCTCCCAATGCTTGTTCTGCATGATCGAGATGCTGAGATAGCCGCCTTTCACCTCATAGATCAGATCGTGGAAAGACTGGCTTTCCTCTTTCTCCATCTCGTCACCAACAAAAGTATGCCCGTTCATATCCGAGGCCCAGAGGAAGGCCGCAACCGTGTCCAGCATCGACAAGGTGACCTTTTGGCCCTTGCCAGTGCGTTCGCGCGCGAACAGGGCGGCGGTGACGGCCTGGCTGGCCTGCACGGCGGTCAGCTTGTCGGGCAGAATGGTGCGCACCAGGCGTGGGCGTTCTTCATCGCTGCCCGCCTGCACGGTGGTCAGCGCCGAAAGCGCCTGGATCAGTGGGTCATAAACAGGTTTGCCCGACAGCGGCCCATCAAAGCCAAAGCCCGAAATCGACATATAGACCAGGCGCGGGTTGATCGCGCTCAGCACCTCATAGCTCAGGCCCAGCCGGTCCATCACACCGGGGCGGAAGTTCTGGATGAACACATCCGCATCCTTGACCAGCTGCTTGATCATCGCGATATCGTCGGGGCTCTTCAGATCCGCAACGACCGAGCGTTTGTTGCGGTTGTTGTTGAGGTATGAGGCCGAATGCCCGCCGCGCCGGGTGGCGACATGGCGGGTGAAATCACCATCGGCGCGCTCGATCTTGATCACATCAGCGCCCTGGTCGGCCAGGATCATGGTGCACATCGGACCCGAAACCACGGCTGTCAGATCCACAACCCGAACACCCGTCAGCGGGCCATGTCTTGGAAGATCGTCGCTTTGCATTGTCACTTGCTCCTGTGATCCTTACCCAGAACGTAACCGTGTCGGGCCACCAAATCGAAGTGCAAAAATCTCAGCAGGAGTTGAAAAAAATTCAACTGCTCTGTTTCATCAACCAGTCGTGAAACCGTTTTAGATCAGATCGCATCGGCGTGTTGGGACGCACAATGAAATAGGCCATATTGTCGGCGTCAGCGACATCGAACGGGGCAACCAGACCACCCATATCCAGCAGCGGATCCACCAAAGGGCGTCGCCCCAGCGCGATCCCCAGCCCATCTTGCGCACCTTGGATTGTCAGCTCGTATGTCTCAAGCCCATAGCGTTGATTGGCGGTGGGCAGATCCAGCCCACGGGCGGCGCACCACCGGTCCCACTCACCATCGACGGTTGTGTTGACCAGAATGCGCTGCGTTTTCAGCACTTCGTGCAAGGGCGCGCCGTTCAGCTGGTTTGCAAGTGCGCGGGACATGACGGGTATGATCGTCTCGCCCAACAAAGGCTGCGCGATGGTGTCGGGCCAGTCCCCGGTGCCCCGGCGAATGGCCAGATCGACATTCTCGCGCTCCAGATCGACCACACGGGTCGTGGTGACCAGATTGACCTCAAGATCGGGGTGTTTGCGTTCCAGATCGGCCAAGCGTGGCAGCAACCATCCGGCCGCAAATGACGGTGTCAGTGTCAACGAGATGCGTTTGCGTCCGGGCATCGACCGGATTGCCTCGGTCGCGCGCAGGATCTCGGACATCGGGCCTTTGATCCGGTCAAAGAACTGGCTGCCATCCGGTGTCAGAAACAGCCGCCCGCGCCGGTTTTCGATCAGACGCACACCAAGCTCGGCCTCAAGCGATTTGAGTTGATGGCTGATGGACGAAGGCGACACGTTCAGCCGCGCAGCAGCGGCCACCGCGCTGCCAGTCAGGGCAACCTCGTAGAAAGATTTCAGGCCCCCGAAGGGCGGGAAATAGTCTTGCGGATGTGGCGGTTTGGCATTGGGCATTGTGTCAGCTTAGCGCAGGATCACTGCGATTGGCATCACCAAGGGTGACATTTGTGCCCAAACCAGCCCGCCTGATCAGGGCTGGTCCGCGGCGCGCAGCCGAACAGGGCATCGGACCTTGTGGCCGGGCGCCGCCAGGTCCAGCCCCGGACGCGCCGCAGAACAGGCCGCTTCGGCCAGCGGGCAACGCGTCACGAACGGGCATCCCGCTGGCGGATCCAGAGGCGAGGGGAGATCGCCTTCCAGAACGATGCGCTTTTTGCGGTCACGCAACGTGGGATCCGGCAGCGGGATGGCGGACAAAAGGGCTTGGGTATAGGGGTGGACCGGGTTTGCAAAAACCGCGCTGGCGGGGCCTTCCTCGACCACCACACCCAGATACATCACGGCCACCCGATCGGCGATGTGGCGCACCACGCTCAGGTCATGGGCGATAAACAGATAGCTAAGTCCCAATTCCCGCTGCAATCGCATCAACAGGTTCAGGATCTGGCTCTGGATTGAGACGTCCAGCGCGCTGACCGGCTCGTCGCAGATGACCAGCTTGGGATTCAGCGCCAGTGCCCGTGCGATTACGACGCGTTGCCGCTGCCCGCCCGACAAAGCGCCCGGACGCCGTTCGCGTTGATCCGGGTTCAGACCGACCAGCGCCATAAGTTCGTCAACCCGCGCCGAGATGTCGGGCTTGGCCCAGCCATGGATGACCAGAGGTTCGGCAATGGACTGTCCAATCGTGCGTCGCGGATTCAGGGCGCTGACCGGGTCCTGAAAAACCACCTGCATCTCACGCCAGACATTCTGGCGCGCGGCGGCATCCAGACTGGCAAGATCCTGTCCTTCGAATAGGATGCGCCCCTCGGTCACCGGGGCGAGCCCCAGAACCGCGTTGCCGGTGGTGGATTTGCCGCATCCCGACTCGCCCACAACAGCCAGTGTTTCATTGGCTTCGATGGTCAGTGAGACCCCGTCGACCGCGCGAACTGTACCGCGACCGCCACCGAACCGACCGGTGCGGACAGGGAAATGGACCCGAAGATCTTCGATCTGCAACAGGCTCATGCGGGAACCTCAGCCGGGTGGAAACAGGCGACGCGGCGGGTGGTGCCGTCAAGTTCGGGACGTGTGCGGCAGGCATCGGACGCGCGATCACACCGGTTGCGAAAACGGCAGCCTTCGGGCCAGTCGCGCGGGCTGGGCACATTGCCGCGAATGGCAAAGAGCTCGCGTTTGGGTGGATCATCCAGACGCGGGATCGTCTGCAACAGCATACGTGTATAGGGGTGTAGCGGGGTTGCAAACAATTGCGTGACCGGGCCCTGTTCGACAACCCGTCCACCATACATGACGCAGACGCGATCCGCCAGTTCGGCCACCACCCCCATATCATGGGTGATCAGAAGGATGGCGGTTCCGGCCTCGGCGGCCAGCTTCCCCATAAGTGCAAGAATCTGAGCCTGAATGGTGACGTCCAGAGCCGTTGTCGGCTCATCCGCGATCAGCAGGCGCGGCTGCGAGATCAGAGCGGCGGCGATCATGACACGCTGGCACATGCCGCCGGACAATTCGGTCGGCAATTGCTGTGCGCGGCGGGTGGGATCCGGGATGCCGACCCGCGCCAGCATGTCGATGGCGCTTTGTCGCGCGGTGTCGGGGTTGGCCCGGCCATGCACGATCAGGCTTTCGGCGACCTGTTCGCCAACACTCAGCAACGGGTTGAGCGATGAGACAGGTTCCTGAAAGATCATCGCCAGATCGGCGCCACGCAGGTCTTGCAACTGAGCGTCGGGCATCGCCGCAAGGTCTTTGCCGTCAAAAACAATCTGGCCCTCTTGGCGTTCTAACCCCTCGGTCAGCAGCCCCATGATAGACAGCGCGGTCAGGGATTTGCCAGATCCGCTTTCGCCAACCAGCGCCACAACCTCACCTGGATTGACGTCCAGCGTGACACCATCAACCAGTGAAAGATCGCCCGCAGTGATGGCCAGATCCTGAATGCGCAGCAAGCTCATGACGCGGCCACCGCTGCGGTCCAGGGAGAGGTCGGATGAACTGCGCCCGCATTGGTCGCACCGCCCGCGCCTCGCTGCACCAGCGAGGGGATGGCGAATTGCACGGGATAGAGCGAGTCTTCGGTGATCTGCACCGGGTGCCGCGCCGAAATGGCCGTGGCGGTATCGGCCGCGGCGCGACGATTGACCAGAATGGTGGGCGTGCTGGCATCAATCCGGGGATGATGCAGCGCGGCTTGGGCCGTTAGCCCGCGGTCAATCATCTGCGACAGGATCTGGAGCACTGCGGGGAAGATCTGCCGCCCTCCGGCAGCCCCGATGGCGATGTCGGGGACACCGTCGCGGGTGGTGATCACCGGTGTCATATTGGCCAAGGGCCGTGCCCCCGGCGCGATAGAGTTGGGCTGACCGGGGCGTGGATCAAACCACATCATGCCGTTATTCATCAGCAATTCCAGCCTAGGGGCCACGACTTTGGACCCGAACCGCGACAGCAGCGTGTTGGTCAGCGACACCATATTGCCGGCCGCATCCACTACTGAGACATGGCTGGTACAATCCCCACCCGCCGCCGCGTGACCCATCTTTGTCAATCGGTCTTCATAGGCAGATCGGATCGCATCAGCATAGGCCACCGCCAGATCAACATCGCCGAACGTGGACAGGGGCTGTGGTTCAAGTTTGGAAAGCGCCGACAGAAGTGAGGCCCCACCGGACAGGCCCGGCATCGTGTGCACCACCCGGTCACGATAGGCCAGCGTTGCGGGCGCAGACCATTGCGGCGCATAACTGCTCAGATCCTCTGCCGTAAGTTTAGCGCCTATGTCGGAAAGGTCCGCCAGCAGCTGGGCTGCCACCGCGCCTTCATAGAAATCCCGCGCACCGTGTTTGGCCAAAGCGCGCAGCATCGCGGCCTTCTTGGGCAGGGGCAGCACTTGCACGGTGGGATCCTCTGCATCATGTTTCAGTCGGGCAGGATCCAGAAAAACCGCAGCCGCCGCCGCGTTGCTGGACAGGCCGGGTGTGTCGATGGCAAAGGCCAGCTTTGCAAACCAGTCCACCCGCATTCCACGTTCGGCGACGGCAATTGCCGGGGCCAGCGCCTCGGCCCAGCTTAGGCTGCCATGGCGAGACAAAGCTTCGGCCAGCCCGGCAACCGCGCCGGGCACGCAGATGGAATGGGGCCCGATCAGATTGCGATCACCTTCGACCGAGGGCCAGTTGAACCAGTCGCCCCCTTCGCCGCCGGTCAGCGGATAGTCGGACAGAGAAATGCCACGCGGCGCGCGCAGGTTGAAATCCAGCGCTTCGATGTGACCCGCGGCGCTGGCGTGCAGCAGGAACCCGCCACCACCCAGCCCGGAAAGCCAGGGTTCGACCACCGACAATACGCAGGCCGCGACCACGGCAGCATCCATCGCGTTGCCTCCGGCAGCCAGTACATCGGCCCCGGCCTGCGCGGCCTCGAAATGCTGCGCGGCCACGATGCCGCCCGCGCTTTGCACAGCCGGTTTGCTGACATCCCAGAGCGGGCCTGTTTCGTGACCTGCCGCTTGGGTCCGGGCGTCACTCATGGCCTGTCCTTTCATTGATCGGTGTCACCGTTTGCGAAGTGACCTCCAGCCCGCCCACCGATAGGTGATGTCGGGCAATCTCGCCACAGGTGGTGACCCAAACGGTTTCATCCGCACACAAAGGCTCGAACAGATCCGACAGCAACTCGACCCGCGCCGCGCGGCCCGAGATCCAGTCATGAACGGTTAGCATGAACAGCCCGCCGTCGCGGATCTGGGCCCGGGCCTCATGGGTCCAGCGGGCACAGATCTCGGCTTCCGAGCGTGGCGGGCGGTCACCTGCGCCCAGAAACTTGAAAAAGATCGCATCATCATTGTCCCAGCGCACCGGCAATTCGGTGACCCCGTCAATCTGGTAGGGCAGATCGTGACCCATCAGGCTGGAATCCCACAACCCGTGCCGCCGCAATTCCGACAGCATATGGGGCGTCATTTCCCAGGCAGGTGAGCGGAACCCGGCAGGGCGCGCGCCGGTCTGTGCGACAAACAGTTCGATCGAGGTTTCAAGCGCGTCGGTGAACTGCGCATCCGAGGTCTCGGAGACGATCTCGTGGTAAAACCCGTGCAGCCCGATTTCATGACCGCGCTCAATCAGGCCGGGCAGCAGGTCGGGGTTGTCCTTGGCGACGATGCCGGGCACGAAAAAGCTGCCGGGGATGTTCAGACGGTCCAGCATGGCGACCATGCGCGCCAGCCCCTGCCGCATGCCGTATTGCCGGTGCTCAAGCGCCGCGATGCCGCTTGGGATCTTATCGCGATGCTGCCACAGCCAGGGTGCGGTGGCGTCGACATCCACCGTAAAACATGCGGCGGCGCGATAGCCATCGGGCCAGGGATATGGGGTTGGGTTCCAGTTCACAGCGCGCTCTTTTTGGCTTGGTAAACATCCATGGTTCCGGCGGAATTGCCGCCATCAACGGCCAGTGAGGTGCCGGTGATATTCTTGGCCGCCGATGAGGCCAGGTAGAGCGCAGCCTGCCCGATATCTTCGCTTCGCGTCTCTGCCCCCAGCGGGATCGCGGCCATGACGCGGTCGATATGTTCCTGGCTCAGCTCGGACACTGCCGAGCCCGCGGCAAAGCCCGGTTCCAGACAGTTCACGCGGATCCCGTATTCGGCCAGCTCAAGCGCAAAGCCCTTGGTCATCCGGTCCAGCGCGGTTTTCGACATACAATAGGTCACCGCCGTGCGCCGCATTTTGCGCGCCGCACCAGATGAGATATTGATGAAAGCACCGCCTTTGCCCTGCTGGATCATTTGCAGCGCAAAGCCGCGCATCAACACAAAAGGCGCGCGCAGGTTCAACGCCATGATTTGATCCCAGTCGGAAACCTGCATGTCCAGCAGGAAGGACGAGGGATAGATGGCGGCATTGTTGATCACCACATCCGGCGCCCCCCAGCGCGCGGCCACCGCGTCCAACAGCGTTTCGGTGCCAGCATCGGTGGTCAGGTCAGCGGCGACGGCAAAACCGCTCAAACCTTCGGTGCTTAGGTCAGCCGAACAGACCTCGGCCCCGGCATCGGCAAAGCTTTGCGCCAAAGCACGGCCCATGATCCCTGCGGCCCCGGTGACCACTACTTTTTGGCCGTGAAACTCGGCTCCGAAATTCATTTCTAACGTCCTTTTCCAATTTGGTCGCTGACCCGGTCGCCGATCAGATTGGCGCTGAGCACCAGCAAAAACAGGGCCAGCCCGGGGAAGGTTGCGATCCACCAGGCGGTTGCCACATAGTTGCGCCCGGTCGACAGCATCGCGCCCCAGCTTGCGGTGGGCGGTTGTACACCCAAGCCCAGAAAGGACAGTCCGGCCTCGAACAGGACCATCAGGCCAAATTCAAGCGTCGCGACCACCAGAAGCGGGCCGATGATGTTGGGCAGGATGTGCAGCGCCAGAACGCGCGGCGTTGTGGCGCCCATCGCGCGGGCCAAACGAACATAGGGGCGTTCGGCAATGGCCAGGGTCTGACCATAGGCCACCCGCGCATAACGCGGCCAGCGGGTGAGGGCGAGCACCAGGATCACGTTGAAAAATCCCGGACCCAGAACCGCGACCATGATGATGGCAAGCAAGATGGCCGGGATCGACAGGAAGATGTCGACGAGGCGCATCAGCACCGCTTCGACCCAGCCGCGCAGATAGCCTGCGGTCATACCTACAGCCACACCGACAACGCCCGACAGCAGCACTGACAGCACCGCCACCGCGATGGAAACCCGCGCGCCATGGATGACACGGCTCAGGATGTCGCGGCCAAGCTCATCCGTGCCCAGCCAGAAGGTTGCGGCATTACGGCCTTCGTGTCCGGGAGGTTTCAGCCGCCCCAGCAGATCCTGCCGGTCCGGGTCAAGTGGTGCGAGCGCGGGCGCAAACAAGGCGCACAGCACAAGCGCAGCCAAAAGCCAGGCAGGCCACCAAGTCAGATAGGGTCGTGCGTTCATGTGGTGCCGCTCAGTTTTACCCGGGGATCAACCACGGAATAGAGTATGTCTGCCGCAAGATTGGCCCCGATGGTGACAAAGGCGCCCAACAGAACAACCGCTTGCACGACAACGAAATCGCGGGCGGCGATGGATTGGACGGTCAACTGCCCAAGCCCGGGCCAGGCAAAGACCGTTTCCACGATGACTGCACCCGCCAGCAGCTGTGACACTTCCAGCGCGGTGATCGAGATGACCGGGATCAGCGCATTGCGCAGCAGGTGTCGCCGGACCAACCGTCCGGTGCCAACACCGCGCGCGCGGGCCGAGCGCACATAGTCCTTGCCCAATTCATCAACGACCGAGGCGCGGGCAATCCGGGCAAAGGTCGCCAGCGACAGCAGGCCCAGGGCAATTGACGGCATGATCAGATGCGCCAATGTGCCGGTGCCCGAGGACGGCAGCCAACGCAACTGCACGCCGAACACCAGGATTAGCATGATGCCAGACCAGAATGTCGGCAGCGATTGGCAGGCCAGAACCAGCCCCATGCTGTAACGCGACACGCGGCTGCCCCGCTTCAGCGCCATCAGCAGCCCCAGCGGCAAGCCGATGACCAGAGCAACGAACAAAGCCCCTCTGGCCAGTTGCAGCGTCTGCGGAATGCGGCTGGCGAGAATGTCCCAGACCGGCGCGTTCTGAACGAACGAGCGGCCCAGATCCAGCCGCACCATGTCACCCAGAAAGGTGAAGTACTGAACCCAGATCGGGCGGTCGAGGCCAAGCGCGCTGCGCATGGCCTCGATATCTGCCTGCGTCGCGGTTTCGGGCAGCAGCAAGGTCACGGGGTCTCCGGTGAGACGCTGGATAAAGAACACCAGCGTCACCACACCAAAGGCCGCGATCAAAGCCTGCCCGCTGCGATGCAAAGCAAAGCGCATCATTATTCAGCGATGCTCATGCGGTTGAGGAACATGCTTTCGTTGGCCGTCGGCTCGAATTCCAGATCGGCGGTTGCACCGTAAAGCACGGCAGCCTGATACATTGGCAGCAGGTAATAGTTGTCGCGCACTATCTGGGACACTTTGTTATAGGCATCCTGACGCACGGCCGGGTCCAACGATACGCGGGCCTTTTCCAGCAATGCATCCAGTTCGGGCTCGTTTACCCGGCTCCAGGCGCTGTCGGAATGCAGGGTCGGATAGGCGATGCCATCCGCGTCCTGACACGCACAGGACCAACGCCCAAAGCTAAGTTCGCTGTTCTCTGCCGGCTCGGAGCGCACGATGCCCAGATAGGTCGGCATATCGGTCATCGAGATCGACACATTGAACCCCACATCGTTCAACATCTGCTGAACCGCCTGCACGATGCGCTGATCAAAGACAGGCGCTGTTGCAAGCGTGGCAGGTGTCTGGGCCAGATCGGCATTGGCCGCAACGATCTCGCGCGCCATGTCCGGATCGTATTCGAACAGTGGCAGATCAGGGTTATAGCCGAAATGCGCCGGGCTTGCCATTTGCGCCATCGGCACCTCACCGGCTTGTAGCAATCCTTCGGTGATGCCCAGACGGTCAATCGCAAGGCTGGCCGCTTTGCGCATCTCAAGATTGTTGAACGGCGGTTTGTCGAGGTTCAGACCGACATAGCCCACACGCTCGGTCGGGGCAGACAGAACCTTGACATCGGGGTTCGAGGCCAGCTGCGCGCCTGCATCGGCATCGATACTGACAACAAGATCAGCGGTACCGGCCTAAAGGTCAGCCACCCGTGTGGCTGCATCGGGAACCGCGCGGAAGATGGCCTTGTCAAAGGGTCCGGCCTCGCCCCAATAGGCATCATTACGCGCTAGTGTGACCGACACGCCGCGATCCCACTCTTCGAACGTGTAAGGGCCCGAGCCCAGCGGGGAGGCGTTGAACGCCTCATTGCCCACCGCTTCGACAACATGCTCGGGCACAACCGACAGTTTGACAAGCTGCGCCATCAGGGCCGGGTAGGGGCCATCGGTGGTCAGCTTGACCTTGTTGCCATCAACGACTTCGGCCCCGATGATCTGGTTGAATTGCCCCAGCTGTGGCGAGGCGAAATCGGGGTTGGTGATCCGAAGAACCGAATAGACCACGTCGGACGGCTCCAACGGCTCACCATCGTGAAAGGTGACATCGTCTCGAATGGTCAAAACCAGCTCGGTATCGCTGACCTGTTCCCATTCGGTGGCGAGTTGGGGGACAATTTCACCTGCGTTGTTGCGGGTGACCACATTGTCGAACACATTGCGATAGACGTAATAGCTGTCGGGGTTCCACTGCAGATGGGGATCCAGCGACGACGGCTCGCCCGCCAGATCGATTGTAATGTCACGCGCAAAGGCTGGCAGGGCAAAAACAGCCAGTGCCACACCAGTCATTAGTCCTTTGAAGGTTGAAGTCATGAGGTTCTCCTGTTGGGGGCAGCTGTTTGTTTGCTGCGCGCAATGACCCCGCTGCCGGGGGTGAGAGGAGCCTCGCTTTTCAGGAGTTGGCGAAGGAAGAAGGCCTCTTGCGCGTCAATGAGGGAAAGCCGGGCCGCAGCCACGGCTTCGGCGTCTTCGGAAAGGACCGCTTTGACCAAGGCATTGATGTCATCGCGGCGAAATATGGTGCTGTCGGATTCATCTTCGAGAAACCGGGTGATGCGTGCGGTATGATGCCAGAGCTTTCGAAGATGCCGGGCGGTAAAGGGGTTGATAGCGCCCAGCAACAAACCGTCGATCCGGTCGACATAGTGCCGGAACGAAGCGATGGCAGCGGCTTCATCCCGAGGGTGAAGCGCTTCGATCACATCGGCGATATTCTTTAACTCGGCCCGCGCCTGCACATCCAGACGCGCGGTCGAGAGCATAGGTTCAGCGATCCGGCGCGCTTCAAGAACCTGACCGATCAGCGCGCCGGTGACCGGCAGGATCAGCCAGCCGGTGCGGGGTTGTGGCAAAGCCCAATTGTCATATCCCAGACGCGTCAGCCCGGCCCGTGCCGCCGCTCGGGTCAGCCCGAACCGCTCCATCGCATCCGCTTCGGTCAGAATTTCGCCTGGCCGGATTTCACACCAGATCACCGCATCCAAAAGCCGGTCTTCAGCGAACCGCGCCTTGGCCTCGGGTGCCGGGGGCGCCCCGTCTTCGGAGCCGGAACGCAAAAGAGGTGAGCTGGGATCATACATGAAAATTTCATCCTTTTCGTTCTGACATGTTGAAAAGACCTAATTGACATTTCAAGAAAAAATACACGGGCCGACACTACAGAAACTAGCGCCAAACTTCCGGGTCTTTCACCACGGTTCGGCATTAAGTCTTTGATTTAATGATGCTTAGTGGTCGTGTTTCAGCCGGACCGCCGCCCCAGAGCCAGCGCGGCTTGTGCGTAAAGAATAAGCAACTCAACCGGTCGGGCGCAGGTCAACAGCACCATGCGGCTGCAAAAGCGATTCGGATTCGGGAAAAACAGCAGCAATAGCCAGCTGCGTCACACGCTGGACAGAAGCAGGCTTGTTTCGCTGTTTGAAACGCCGTCGATCATCCTGACCTCGCGCAGCACGCGGTCGAAATCGTGCAGCTTGGCCACGCGCACCTCGGCCACAAGATCCCAGTTACCATTTGTCGTATGCAGTGCAAATAGCTCCGGCATCCCGCGCAACGCGCGAATGACCTGGCTGGTGGATTTCCCGACAACCTCGATCATCATGATCGCACGAATATAGTCCTCTTCGTAGTCCTCGCGCACGCGCGCGGTAAAGCCCAGCAGCGCACCGGTGTCCAACAGCTTGTCCATCCGGCTTTGCACCGTGGCGCGGGTCACGCCAAGCAGATCAGCCAGTTTTGACACTGGCGCGCGGCCATCGCGCCGCAGCAACGCAATCAGCTGTCGGTCAAGATCGTCATAGATATGTTTGCTTTGACCAGGTCGTGTCATTCTTGGCTTTCTGTCAAATTGGGGTGCGCATTATGTATATCGCGTGATCCCGTCATCTAACAATTAGCTCATTTATCCTGAAATTCTAACAGGCGATACTGTCAAAAACGAAGAATCGAAGGTGCCTCATGACAAAGCCGTCCCCCTCTGAACTTGCATTTGTTCCCTTTGTCAGCGTCGAAAACATGATGCGGCTTGTGCATAGCGTCGGCATCGAGGCGATGCTGGAAGGGCTTGCCGCCTATATCGAAGACGATTTCCGCCGGTGGGAAAAGTTCGACAAGACCCCCCGCGTCGCCAGCCATTCGGATGTCGGCGTGATCGAGCTGATGCCGACCTCGGATGGTGAGGCCTATGGGTTCAAATATGTCAACGGGCATCCCAAGAACACCAAGGAAGGGCTGCAAACGGTCACGGCGTTTGGCCTGTTGGCGGATGTCTATACTGGCTACCCGGTCCTGCTGACCGAGATGACCATCCTGACCGCGCTGCGCACTGCCGCGACCTCGGCGATGGTGGCCAAGCATTTGGCACCCAAAGGTGCGACTTGCATGGCAATGATCGGCAATGGGGCCCAGTCCGAGTTTCAGGCCACGGCGATGAAAGTGCTTTGCGGTATCGACACCTTGCGCCTTTATGATGTGGATCCAAAAGCCACAGAAAAACTGGTGCGCAATCTGACCGGGCGCGGGTTCAACATCATCGCGTGCAACACGCCCGAAGAGGCCATTGAGGGTGCTCAGTTCATCACGACCTGCACCGCTGATAAGCAGAATGCGACCATCCTGACGGATAACATGGTTGGCGCTGGTGTGCATATCAATGCAATCGGAGGCGACTGCCCGGGCAAGACCGAGTTGCACAAGGACATCCTTGAACGCTCGGACGTCTTTGTCGAATACCCGCCGCAGACACGGGTTGAGGGCGAGATTCAGCAGATGCCCGAAAGTTTTGCAGTGACCGAAATGTGGGAAGTTATCACCGGCGCCAAGCCCGGCAGGACCGGTGATCGTCAGATCACCCTGTTTGATGGCGTGGGCTTTGCGATTGAAGACTTCTCGGCCCTGCGCTTCATTCGTGATCGCATCAAAGGCACGGATTACTTTCAGGATCTGGATATGCTGGCCGACCCCGACGATCCTCGCGATCTGTTCGGTATGCTGTTGCGTTCGGCGTGATCAGGCGAGAGGCTATTCAATGGAAAAACCCAGCATTCAGGCACCGTCTTCGGCGATCATGATCCGTCCGCACCATTTCTCGGTAAATACGCAGACGGGTGATAACGTGTTTCAGGCCAACCCGCCAGCCGATGGGGATATCGCGCAGCAAGCCTATGATGAGGCGACGCGCTCGGCCGAAATCTTGCGTCAGCATGGTGTGCTCGTGCATGTGTTCGAAGGCGAAGACCCTCGCACGCCGGATTGCGTGTTCCCGAACAATTGGTTTTCGACCCATGCGGGTGGTCACGTGGCTGTTTATCCGATGAAAGCGCCAAACCGGCGGTTGGAACGGCGCACGGATGTGATCGAGTTGCTCAAACAGGAATACCGTGTTCAGGACATCATCGACTATTCAGGGCTGGAGCAGGACAACCTGTTCCTCGAAGGCACTGGCGCGATGGTGATCGACCACGCAGATCGCGTGGCCTATGCGGTTGAATCCGATCGGACCAGCCCGATCTTGCTGGAACGGTTTTGCACCCATTTCAACTATGAACCCATGGCCTTTGCCGCGACCGACCGGCGGGGCGTGCCGGTGTACCATACCAATGTGCTGATGTGCATCGGAACCGACTATGCCTTGATCGGGGCCGAGATGATCACTGATGAAAAGCGCCGCCAGGAAGTTGTTGATCGTCTTGCCCAGCCCGGTCGCGAGGTGATTGATCTGAGCCATGATCAGATCGAGGCCTTTGCCGGCAACGCGATTGAACTTCAGGGGAAAAACGGGCGCATTCTGGCCCTGTCGCAAACGGCCTTTGATGCGCTGACCGACAGCCAAAAGGCAATCATTGAAAAAAGCGCTGCGCTTGTCCCGCTGCCGATCCCGACCATTGAAATGGCGGGCGGCTCGGTCCGCTGTACGATTGCGGGGGTCCATCTGGCGCGCCGCTAGAGAACGCGAAAGGGCGGGTTCTTACCCTCCCTTTGCCAATTTGCATTAGGCCAGTGTGACCTCTTTTGCGTAAGTCTCGCGCAGCTTGGTCTTGACGATCTTGCCGGTTGCGTTGCGCGGGATTTCGTCGACAAAGATTGCGCGATCCGGGATCTGCCATTTCGCGATCTTGTGCCCATACATTTCCAGAACCGCAGCCTCGCTGAGCTCGGCCCGATCCACCAGTTTGACCAGAATGACCGGTCGTTCATCCCATTTGGGGTGTGGCACCGCGATTGCAGCGGCATCGGCGATTTTCGGATGCGCCATTGCGATGTTTTCCAATTCGACCGATGAGATCCATTCGCCACCCGATTTGATCAGGTCCTTGGACCTATCCAGAATGGTGACAAACCCATCCGCGTCGATACTTGCGATATCTCCGGTATCGAACCATCCGTCCTGCGTGGCCGGGGTATCGGTTGCAAAATACTGCTCGACGATCCAGTGACCTTTGATCTACAAGATGCCGGTAGCGCCGTCGCCCGTGCTGGCTTCGCTGCCATCCTCGTTCAACACTCTGAGCTGAACACCAAACGGAGGGCGTCCCTGTGAAACGCGGATCTTGTTCTGCTGTCGGCTCGTCAACGCAAGCTGCGCATTTGTCAGATGATTGATCACCCCAAGCGGGCTGGTTTCGGTCATTCCCCAGGCATGGATCACCTCGACCCCGAATACGTCCCGGAATGCATCCATCATCGACGGCGGGCAGGCCGAGCCGCCGACGACGGTGCGTTTCAACGGCAGGTCATCGGGCGTGTTTTCGGCCAGGGCCTGCAACAACCCGGCCCAAATGGTCGGCACGCCAGCGGCAAAGGTAGCGTTCTTCCAGGATCAATGACAACAGGCTGGACCCGTCCAGTTTTGGCCCGGGCAAGATCAGTTTGCAGCCCGCCATCGCCGCCGCATAGGGGATGCCCCAGGCGTTGACATGAAACATGGGAACCACGGTCAGAACCGCCTCGGACGCGCCCAGCCCCATGCCATCAGCGGCCATCAGAGCCATCGAATGCAGCATGGTGCTGCGATGGGTATAGGCGACGCCTTTGGGGTTGCCAGTGGTGCCCGAGGTGTAACACAGGCTCGAGGTGCTGGTCTCATCGATTTCGGGCCAGTCAAAATCGGCGTCACCAGTGGTCAGGAAGTCGTCAAAGAACTCGGCATTGGGCAATTGTGCGGCCAAAGCGTCGGTTTTGGGGGCCAGGATGATGACGCGTTCCACGACGCTCAACCGTTCGCCCATGCCAGCGACGATGGGAACAAAGGTTTCGTCGATGAACAGGATGCGATCCTGCGCGTGGGCGACGATGTATTCCAACTGATCGGGGAACAGACGCGGGTTGATCGTGTGGCAGACGAACCCTGCACCAGAACTGCCAAAGTAGATCTCGAGATGGCGCAGATTGTTCCAGGCGATGGTTGCTATCCTGTCCCCTTGGGCCAGTCCGGCCTTGGTCAAAGCGCTGCCCAACTGACGGGCGCGGCGTGCCACGGTGCCCCAGTTGCTTTTGGTTTTCGAGCCGTCGGTCTCGACCCCGACCACTTCGGTGGCGGCGTGATAGCGTTCCGCGTGCTCAATTGCAGCGCCGATGGTCAGCTGCTGCATCATCATTTTTCCAAACATTTTCGTTCCTTTGTCCAGTCAGTCCTGTTCTTTGCAAACAGGTTCAGTCGGGCATCTCATACATAAGAATTTGTGCCATCTGGCGGTGATCAATCGACAGGACCTCTCCGCCGTCGTTTTCCCAGTTGCGCCAGGCAAACCCCACGGGGTTTTTGCGCTGGTTTACAAGTGGGTGGTTGCGCGGTGTGTATTTGCGGTTCAGCACTGGCAGCGCCATCCAGGCCATTTCCGCCATGGTCTTGGTCAGGAAACTGACGCTTTTCCAGGTGCCGCGGATGGATTTGAAATACCCCTCGACCTTGCACATGTGGAAATAGGCCTTGCAGGTTTCCTTGACGATATGCCACAGCGCCTCGGCCACCATGCGACGGCGGTACCATTCGTCTTCCCCATAAAGATGCTGATAGGCTTCAAAGGCCACGGCGCCGTGCTCGACCTCTTCGACCTGGTGCCAGACCCAAAGGGCGCGCACCACCGGATTGGCGTCGTGCATCCACTTTTCGTAATTGTCCAGGATGATCATGCCGGCCAGAAAAGTGAATGTCTCATACCCTGCTGTAAAACCGACCAGACGGCGCAAGTCGTCCTTGCGCGCCATGTTGGCGAAGTCCTGTTTGGCATGTTTGTCCAGCGCATCCACCTTGGGGTAGCATTCCGAAAGATACTTGTTGAACGCGATAAAGTTCTTGGCGTGGTGCGCCTCTTGGCCAATGATGTCCGACACATCGCTGCGCAGCTTGTCATCGGTGATCTTGGGCTTTGCCTTACCCAACGCCGCGATCAGGTAGCGCTCGAAATAGGGCACGTGGACACCAAGCGCATTGATGAAAATTGCAAATTCAGGGCAGGATTTGCTCCAAACGGGCGAGTCCATTTCGGTGGTGTCGAACTTCAATGTGCGGACCTTGATATTGTCCATCGGATGTTCGTCGGTGATCTTCATCGTCTCCTCCATTCGATTGGTTACAGGTCGCGTTTACTGGGCAGGGCCATGAGCAGGCGGGCCAGGATGATCTGCAGCAAGACCGCCGCGATCACGGCCGGGATATAGGCGATGAACGACGCCCAGTTCGCACCCCCTGCCGGGGTTTCGGACAGCGCCAGACCGCGATTGGGCGAGAAGGCGCCAAAGATGTAGAACAGCACATTTGCCCAGGCCACAAAGACCAGACCTTTGGAAATTCCGGCCTCTTGTCGTGTGGTCAGGACAAAGCGCGGATACAGAGCGGCCACGGCCAGCAGCATGATCCCGTTCATCAAACAGCCCGTATGCATGCGCGCCCACGCGGCTGTGGTGCCGGGCATCTGATAGTCGATGACAAGAGGGATTGGTGACAGGCTGATTTGGCCCAGAATCGAAAACGTCAGGCCGAATCCGCAGATAAGCCCGATGATCATCACTAAAATTCCGTGTTTGATCAGCCGGTTGGCGTGCAATTGATCTGACATGTAATCCTCCCCGTTCTTGTCAGTTGTCGAAGGTTAGGTGCCAAAGCCAACCTTGACCCCAAACTTTCGGTTAGGTGATTGCCGCGCCTTGCGCCTTGGCTCTATTGTGCGCGCAGGGAGAGAGATATGGATGACACGCCAGACCATCAGGATGTGACCATCCTGATCGAGACGAAGCTGCAGTCGCCGAAACTGACCAAATCGAACATCTCACGCGAGAGGTTTGTCGCGCGATTTGCGGCCGAGCAATCGGAATCGGCGTTGTTTGTGGCTGCGACCGGCTATGGCAAGTCCACTTTGATGCGTCAGCTTTTCGACGAAACCGCCGCGCAAGGTCAGCGGGTCGGATGGTTGGGTTTAGATGGCTTGGACAACCGGCCCACCGTGTTCCTGGCCTATTTCGTTCGCTTGCTGACCGAGGCCGGTGTCATCGATGCGGCAGAGCTGTTTCAGCAGACCAGCATGACCGATCCGGAAGATCTGGATCGCGCGTTCGAACTTCTCAGCCGGGCCGCCGCCCGTGTCAACGTTCCCACTGCGCTGTTTTTCGACGATTTCCACTGTATCGACTCGCCGGTGTTGCTACGTGGTTGTGGTCGGTTCCTGGATTCGGCATCGACCGATCTGCGGGCATATGTCGCGGCCCGCGCGACCCCGAGGCTTGAGATTCAGCGCCGGGAAATGGAAGGCCGTTTGGTGGTGATCGACGCTGCGCAGATGAAGTTTTCGCAGATCGAGGCGGAACGGTTTTTCGAAAAGTCTCTGGATCAGTCTTTGCTGCCGTCGGATGTGTCGAACATCATGAAATCGACTGAGGGCTGGGCGGCGGGTCTGCAAATCGCCACGGCGTCGATCGTGGCGTCCCGAAAGAGGATCGGGCAGATCCCGGCCAGGTTCCGGGGGTCGAAGGAACGGGTCGCTCGGTATCTTTATGACAACGTCATGGAGAACCTGCCCGATGACGTACGGGACTTTCTGCTCAGCACTGCGCCGCTGCGCCGTTTCAGTGTTCCGATGTGCGAATATGTGCGCGGTCAGCAGGGCAACCGAAAGATTGTTCAATGGTTGATCGACACCGGTCTTTTCATCATTGCGCTGGACGAAGACGCCACTTGGTTTCGCTATCATCATCTGTTTGCTGAATTCCTCACCGAAACAGCGCAGCAGGATCCGGCGTTTCAGAAAGCTGATATCTATCGCCGTGCCAGCGAATGGTGTCTGGAATTTGGCTATCTGGACGAGGCGATCCATTACCTGCTCGACATTCGCGATTTCGACGAGGCCGCACGGTTGATCAGCGAGAGCGCGCCGCGGATCGCGCGTCAGCAGGGGGATAACACGATGCTGATCCGGTGGATCGAGGCATTGCCAGCATCCTATCACAACGCCTACCCCGCGATGATGCTGGATTACGCTTTCTCTTTGGCGTTCACCCATTCAACCCCTCAGGCGCTGACAATCGTGCGGCAGGTCAAGGATCGCATTTCGTCAGAGGCAGAGTTTCAGGACATTCTCGCCTATGCCGAGACGGTTGAAGCGCTGGCCTTGGCGGCGCAGGATGACCGGGATGCGGCGCTGGCCAAGATCAAGGACACGCGCAAACGCTGGCCCGGATGCGAGGCCGGGGTGCTTGGGATCTTGTGCAACATCGCTGCCTATTGCCAAATGGCAGCGCAGAACCCCGATATCGCCCTACGAGAAGCGATGGATGGACGCGTTCTGGGGATGCGGGCCGGGCTTCGCTATGTCTGGCTTTGGGCCGATTGTATCGAGGTTATGGTGCACTGCCGGACCGGCAATCTGACTGCCGCGCATGAGGCTTTGCGGCGCGCGCTTTCGGATGCGGTTCAGGAAGGCGAAAACACCTTGCTTGGGCTGATGGTGCATATGCTGTCTGCAAATCTGGCCTATTTGCAGGGTGACCTGTCGACTGCCAAAGACGAACTTGCGCTGGGGACCGGGTTTAGTGCCACTTATGGCCCGCTGGAACCGCTATTGATTTCACATAAGGTGCGCGCGGGTCTGGCAGCGCTGGAAGGTCAGGACGCTCGTGTGATGGAAGTGCTAGAGCGCGGGCAGTCTCTGGGCTTGCGCAACGGGTTGCCGGGGCTGGCCTTTGTCACTTTGGGTATGCAGATCTCTTTTCTGGCGCGGCGTGGAAACGCGGCCGAAGCGCATCGTTTGGCCACACAATGGGGTGTTTTCGACGGTAGTTGGCAGACACGGTTCAAGGGGTCACATGATGTGATTGCGGTTTGGCAAAAGCGGATACGGGCCGAGCTGGCTCTGGCCGAGGGGCGTTTTGCCGACGCGGTGCAAATCCTCGAAGATCTGGAGCGGCGACTGAAATTCAAATGGCCTCAAGACGAATTGCTGTGCTTTGCGATCCTGAAATCCCATGGGCTGTCGCAATCTGACCGGTACACCGAAGCCGCGCGCGAATTGTCCCGTGCAGCAGATCAGGCACATCGTTTGGGTCTTGTCGCGCCGTTTCTGGAATTTGCCGATTTTGCGCGCCCTGTCCTGCAAAAAATTGTCGAGCTTAGACGGGCTGCCGGTACTGACAGTGAACTGATCGCTCAGTCGGGGCCGTTCAAACTCCTTCAGCGCATGGATCCCGAAACACGCGCCGAAGCCGATCCCTCAGAAAAAGACGACGATCTGTGGGTCGCAGAAGAGCTCACCAATCGGGAGATTGAACTGCTTCAGCTGATCGAAAGCGGCATGACTAATGCGCAACTGGCCGCGCATCTGGTTCTGTCGGTGGCCACTGTGAAATGGCATCTGCACAACGTCTTTCAGAAGCTGGGTGTAAAAAACCGGATGGGAGCATTGGCCAAAGCCCGCAAACACGGGCTGATCTAGCGCTCAGCCCTGTTCGGTCTCGACCGTTGCGTGAAGGCCGTTCATCTCTTCGGTCAGAACAATCTGACAGGTCAGGCGGCATTTTTCCGGTTCGGCGACCGAGAATTCCAGCATATCGTCTTCTTCTTCCGAGCGGCCTTGCAATATGTGCTGCCAGTCTGACGAAAAGGACATCGCGCAGGTTCCGCAGGCCGCAGCCCCACCGCAATCGGCGTCAATCCCGCGGATCATGTTGTTGCGTGCGGCTTCCATCAAAGTGCTGCCCGCTGCCACTTCCAGTTCATGTGTGGCTTTGTCGGCATCCACAAGCGTGATCTTGATCATCAGGTCCTCCCGGTTTCACTTGTGGTCACCCTAAGCGCCCCCGGTGGCAAGATACCCAAACTTAAGTTTGGGCCAAGCGTCGGCGTGCTGCGATATCCGATTTGGCAAGGGAGAACACCAATGACAGATATTCGCGCGATCTTTGATGCTCAGAAAGCAGCCTATGCGGCCGAGCCTTATCCCAGCCTTGCCACGCGGTTGCAGCGCCTGCACCTGTTGGCGCAAGTACTGGGTCAGCACAAAGAGGGTTTGATCTCGGCGATTGAAAAGGATTTTGGCTGTCGCGCGCGGTCAGAAACCCTGATTGCCGAGATCTTGGGGTGCCACGGTGCCATTCACTATGCAGAGAAGAACCTGCGCAGGTGGATGCGTAAACAAAAGCGTCACACCTCGTTCTGGTCGCTTCCGGCCAAATGCTATGCTCTGCCGCAGCCCAAAGGCGTGGTGGGGATAATGTCACCGTGGAATTACCCGCTGCACCTTGCGATTGCCCCTTTGGTGGCTGCGCTGGCGGCTGGCAACAGGGCGATGATCTGGCCGTCCGAGGAAACCCCGAACCTGGCGCAGTATCTGTCGAATATACTCAGCGAAACCTTTGAGCCTGACGTGGTCAAGGTGGTATTGGGCGACAGGTCGGGCGCGCCTGAATTTGCAGCGCTGCCTTTCGATCATCTGCTATTTACCGGGTCAACGCGCGTGGGCCGGCTGATTGCTGCGGCGGCGGCCCCGAACCTGACCCCTGTCACGCTTGAGCTGGGCGGGAAAAGCCCCGCCATCGTCGCGCCGGACTATTCGGTTCATGAGGCTGCCAAGCGGATCACGTGGGGCAAATCCTTCAACGCCGGGCAGACCTGTATCGCACCGGATTATGCGCTGGTCCCGCGCGGCCAGGAAGAAGTGTTTGCCCGCGAAGTGTTGCGCAATTTCAAGTCGTTCTACAATTCGATCCTCGATTACGACTATACCGCCATCATTTCGGAACGGTTCTTTCGGCGGATACGTGAGCTGCTGCAAGAGGCTGAAGAAAAGGGTGCGACCATTCTGCAACCCAACGGGATCACAGAAAGTGTGGTGGATGGAACCTATAAGTTCCCACTGACCGTGGTTCTGAATGCGCCACCAGATTGCGCTTTGATGCAGGAAGAGATCTTTGGCCCGATCCTGCCAGTGGTCGGCTACGACAAGCTGGACGATGCGCTGGAGGTGATCAATGGGCAGGATCGTCCGCTGTCTTTGTATTGCTTCAGTGGGGATGAGCTGACCCGGCGGCGCGTCATGCGTGAAACCCATTCAGGTTCGCTGGGCGTAAACGAGGCGTTGTTGCAATACATCCAGGAGGATCTGGCTTTTGGCGGGGTCGGGGCCAGTGGGATGGGAGCGTATCACGGCAAGGAAGGGTTTGACACGTTCAGCCATTCGAAATCGGTGTTTGAGCAAAGGGGGATCGGGCATCTGACCGGCACCAAGCTGCTTTATCCGCCATATGGTCCGGTTGCCAAACTGGTGCTGCGGGTGATGGGGGCCTGATTTTTCGAGCCCAAATTTCCTGCGTTTGGGGTATTCAGTCGATCAATCCACGAGCGCGCGCCTGGGTTTGGAAATCGGCCCAGGCGTCTGGGAACCCCTGAAGCGGCCAGTTCAAAGACCGTGACACGCCCCGCCCATCGCGAAAGTCAAACAGGAACGCACCGCCCTTTTGCATCTGGACGATGATCGTATCCGCTCTGCGCCCATCGAACCGGCATCCCAGACCTGTCAAACAACCCGGCCAGCGGGTGCGCCAAACGACCGTTTCGTCTCGTTCGATCCTGAACCCGTTGGGGGCAAAGAGCGTGCCGGGTTCGATCCCGAATTCGACCTCGTAACCCTGTTCCTGCGGCGTGATAAAGATAAATTGACCGCCAAAATGCGGACGCCCTGAAAAAACGTCGACCCAACGGATATAGCAGCGCTGATTTAATTGGCCGTCTTCGGGCCTTTCGTCACAGATCGACTTCCAGATACCAAACGCGCTGTAATGGGTGTTCACCCAATTGCTGGCGGTATCATTTCCTTGCAAATCCTGCGCCGAGGCAGGAGCGGCCAGAAGTGTCAGGAACAACAACAGGGTTCGCATGACAGAGATCATCAACTGCCGGGGCCAAATGTTTCGAAATGAATATGCTCGGGCGCGACCCCCAACGCTTCAAGCCCGTTGCGGATATCCGCCAGAAACGCCGCAGGACCGCAGAGCATGTAGTGGGCATCAGGCCCCGCGTTCAAACCGATCAAGCCTTCGGCTGTAACCCGCCCCTCGACATCGTAGTCAGAGCCCAGAACATCATCCGGGCCCGGGCGGCTATAATGAACCTGGCGCAGCACATTGTCATGTTGGGCTTCAAGCGCGTCCACCTCATCGCGCAGCGCATGGCTTTGTTTGTTGCGGGTGCCGTGGACATACCAGACCGGGCGCGTATCGCCTGCGGACGCATAGAGCATGGACAGCATCGGTGTCAGGCCGACCCCGGCGCTGACCAAGACCAGCGGGCAATTGCTGCAAGGGATAACAAAGTCGCCGGAGGGTTTATGCGCCTCAAGATAGGCGCCCTCGGCGGTGGCGTCATGCAGAAAGCGTGACACCAGCCCCAGCTCTTCTCGCTTGATGCTCAGCCGATAGAAATCGCGCACGGTCGACGGGCCGGACAGTGAGTAGTTTCGCGTTGACGTGCCTTTTTGGCCGGGAATCTGCACTTCGATGGGCAGATTCTGGCCCGCCTCGAAGCTGTCCAGGGGGCGGCCATCAACCGGAGCCAGATAGAATGATGTAATCTGATCTGTTTCCTTCACCCGCTTGACCAGTTTCAACCGCCGCGACAGATGGTCTTGCTTGCCCCACCGCAGGGACAATGCCGCAGGGCGGCCGAGCACAGCGTCGATTTCAACATCAATGGTCCGGAGCGCATCCGGGTCATGTGCGTTGCGCCCGTCCCAACCAATCGTCGCGCGGCCAGATATATGCAGCAGGCCGCCGGTATCGAAATCGACAAAGACCAATCCGATATGCGGGTCATTTGTCAGATTGCCGATGGTGTTGAAAAAGTTGTTGCCCGGATAGTCGGGGATCTGCAGATGCGCGCCGTCGATCACATGCACAAAACCGGGGATACCACCGCGATGCGAGGCGTCATAGCCCCGCGAAGGCGCATCCTCGCCCGCCATATAGCCTGACCCGATGAACATCGTATCCGACCGACCGATTAGTGCGATCTGTTCAACGTTCAGTTCGGTTGACTGCTTTGCAACGGGCGCGGCGGTTTTCTCGACACGTTCCCAAACACGTTCGTGAATGTATTGCGGGCAATTGCCGAACGACTGATGGATGTCGATCGTATAGCCCACCTTAGACCGCTGAACATATCCGCTGAACCGGTTGCGGCGGCGGGTCGCAAGCTCGATCCCGACCACGCCGATATTTGCTCCTTGCGCAAAGCTGGATGCGAGGGGGTCTGTTTCGTCCAACTCGGTTGCAAGGGTAATTCGGCGCGGATCAGGGGATCGGATGAAGTTTTCGGGTCCGTCGATCAGGGTGACCCATGTCCGCCCGTTTTGGTCGCCACCAGCGATGACGAAAAAGGGCAGTTGCTCAAAGAAATCCCGATGTTGTTGAGGCATATAGTCCCGAATGAAACCGGCGGCCCATTTGGCAACATCACCGACACCGGCCCGCTTTTGGGCCTTTAATTCGCCGGTATGAAAGGGGTTGGTGTCGGTGGATTTCAACATGACGGACCTTTCAGGGTTAAGAGGGCGTTGGGCATCGGGTGGAGAGATTGGCCGACGCCCATCGTGCTTAGGCCAGTTCCGGGATCGGTGACGCAGCCATCGGGACAAAATTGTCTTGGCTTTCCACCCGGTTCAGCCAGGCGCGAATATTTGGGTAGGGAGCCAAATCGACACCGCCCTCTGGTGCATGGGCGATATAGCTATAGGCTGCCACATCCGCGATTGTGATTGTGTCAGTTGCCAACCAGTCGCGGCCGTCCAGATGCGCGTCCATGATCTTGAACAGGTCGTGCGATTTGGCGACCGAGGCATCATGATCAAGCGGTACGCCAAAGACCTTGACCAGTCGGGCAGCGCAAGGGCCTGAATAGATGTTGTCCGCCGCGATGGTCAGCCAGCGTTGAACCTCGGCTGCTTCTTTTGCGTCTGTGGGCATCCAGTCAGATCCAGCGGCATAGGTTTGCACCAGGTAGACAAGGATCGCGTTGCTATCGGCCATGGTGTGGCCGTTGTCATCAATCGCGGGCACCAATCCAAACGGGCTGATTTTCAGATAGTCCGGTGCTTTGTGGGCTCCGTTGGCCATGTCGAGATCGATTGTCTCATAGGAAAGCCCCAGCAGGGCCAGCATAAGTTCCACACGGTGGCAGTGGCCAGATTTTGGGTTGCGGTAAAGTTTGATGGGAGAAGTCATTTCACTTCCTTTTCAGTTTATTGCCGTTTGCCGGCGACTAAAGTCCGAGATCGCTCAGGCCCGGGTGGTCGTCAGGGCGGCGGCCCAGCGGCCAAAAGAACTTTCTCTCTTGCTCTTTGATCGGCAGTTCGTTGATGGAAGCGTGGCGGTGGGCCATATATCCGTCTTTGTCGAACTCCCAGTTTTCATTACCGTAGGCACGGAACCAGTTGCCGCTGTCGTCGTGGTATTCGTAGGCATATCTGACAGCGATCCGGTTGTCGGAATACGCCCAAAGCTCTTTGATCAGGCGATAGTCCAGTTCCTTGTTCCACTTTCGTGTCAGGAAGGCCTCGACCTCTTCGCGGCCCTGAGGAAACTCCGCTCGGTTGCGCCATTTGGTATCCGGCGTATAGGCGAGCGCGACCTTTGCGGGATCGCGGCCGTTCCAGCCGTCTTCAGCCAGTCTTACTTTCTCGCGCGCGGTTTCGGCGGTGAAAGGAGGTAATGGGTGACGAGGGGGTTCACTGGTCATTTCAAGTCCTTCGAAAAGTGCTGTTTCGGCTTTCATCATCTGCCCAGAGAAATAGCTAAAACTATGAAACGAAGTAATAGCCTTCCAAGGAAATATATTATTTTGTAAAACGATAATAATAAGAGGGTTTAGTGGACTATGGATCGAATACGGTCTCTTGAGGTTTTTGTAGCTGTTGCCGAAGCAGAAAGCTTTGCGGGTGGTGCGCGTGTCGTAGGCCTTAGCGCACCATCGACGACCCGTGGCGTAAACGCTTTGGAAGAACGTTTGGGTGTGCGCCTGTTCACGCGCACGACACGTCGGGTGCGATTGACGGATATTGGCAAGGCCTACCTGGAAGACGCTCGACATGTTTTGGCGCAGTTGCAAGCAGCGGATGATGCGGCGTCGGGTGCGGCCTCAAATCCTTTGGGCCTTTTGCGCATTACTTGTTCAAACGAGTTTGGACGGATCTATGTCACACCTATTCTGACCGATTTTCTAGATACTTACCCTGATGTTTCGGTCGAAGTTCTGATGGTAGATCGCATCGTCAACATGGTCGAAGAAGGGTTCGACATCGCTGTTCGGCTTGGGCAATTGCCATCGTCTGGTTTGTCGGCTGTTCGTGTCGGGCATGTCAGGCGCGTTGTCTGCGGTGCTCCGTCGTATTTCGACAGATGTGGCGTGCCGCAAACGCCCGAAGATCTACGTGAGCATCAGGTTGTGTCGGCATCTCCGGTGAGCCCAGTGACTGATTGGCGCTTTGGGACAGAAATGCAGCACTCCGTGCGCTTGCATCCAAGACTGGTCGTCAGCAGTGTCGCTGGCAGTATCTCGGTCATTAAGCGCGGTTGGGGGCTCAGCCGCCTTTTGTCCTACCAAGTCGGTCCCGAACTTGAGTGCGGGCAGCTAAAGACGGTGCTCGAAGATTTCGAGCCCGATCCTCTTCCGATACATCTTGTTCATATCGAAGGACGCCGCGCTGCTGCGAAAGTCCGAACCTTTATTGATTTTGCAAAAGAACGGCTCAGGTCCGAGGCTGCCCTGAACCGTAACCTATAGAGCGTCATCATCGAAACATATCGGCCGTTCGCTGCTTTGTGGGCAGTTGAATGCGACGATCAAGCGGAACACTGATGTAGTCGCGCTTTCAGAGCACCAACTGGCCCGTGTCACCCTGATGGATGGTTCCGCCTGAAACCACTTCGACGTAAACACCCATGTCCATATGCCCAAGTTCTTTGCGCAAAAGATATGGAAGTTTAAGATCACGCTCTGCGGTTTCGGGGTTCACTTCGGTTGCAGCGCATCGTTTTGTGCGCGAAATCAGTCGCAAGGTCACGTCGCCGAATTTGAAGGACGCACCGACTGCTTCTAGTTCTTCAAACGGGTCCAGGCCGTCGATTTCGATATTCGCGCGAAAACGGGCTGGGTTCAGCTCTGTTCCCAGGCGTTTGCCCAGTTCTTTGACCGATGCGATGTTAACGACTGAAATTGCGTTCATCATCACAGGCGATACAACCGAAACGTCCGTAAAGCGATGAGGTGCAGAGGACACGAAAACAGGCGGCTCGGGGTCGCTGAGTTGCAGTTCGTCAAAAAGAAACGTCGCTGCCGCGATGCGACCGTCCTGAGTCTGGATATCGAAAGACGAAATTTTCTGACCAGAATTGATTTCCAACTGCTGAGTGTTCGAGTTGAACTGCGTATCAAGACCGGCCAATGCGGCTTCCTTCAGCAGGACAACGAAACGATCTTTTGGCAACGGCTTGGGGTTTTGTGGGTCAAAACCCGAGTTATGGCGTGCAAACCCATACAGACGGTCACCGGGAATGCCGTCTCCTGCGGTAAGTTGAACAGACTCAAGCCGTTCTGCGCTGAGACCTTTGATCGGGAAGCGGTTAATGCGTGTGATGGTGATATCGGTCATCTGTTGTCCTGCCTTGCGTACGGTTCGGGAACCGGCAGACGCTGAGGCCTGCGCAATCTTGTGGATTTGAATGAGGGCTTCGTACACTCATTTCGTTGCAATTGAAACGAATACTTGGCGATTGTAACGGCTTGGTTACCTGGTCTGTGCTGCTTTGTTTTGGAAAAAAACGTTTTCGGATCGCAATCTGTGCCTTCAAACCGTCAGCAGAGCAGAAAGCTGTTTGGCAGCAGACATGAGTTTTTCGACATGCGTGACAGCTTCTTTCATCGACAATCTTTGTTCGGGGGCATGAAAGGAAAGTGTGGAAACCAAGCGCCCATGGTGATCCAAGATGGGCACAGCAACCGCGATCATGTCTTCCATGAACTCACCGTTGTCGGTTGCGTAACCGTTTTTCCGGATACGTTCGATATCTTCCAGCAACGCTTGTGAATCCGAAAACGTGGCCTGCGTGCGCGGTTCAAGTGGCGTGGTGGCGACATAGCTGCGCAGATGGCGCTGATCGAGCGTGCTGAGATACATCTTGCCTGATGCGGTACAATAAAAGGGCACGCGTGTTCCGACCGGCAGCTGAATGCGCAACGGCCATTTGGTTTCGATCCGATCAAGATAGATCATCTCGTCCCGGTCAGGGATGGCGATGTTGCAGGTCTCGCCAATTTCTTCGGCCAACATGGTCAGCACAGCGACACGGGCGGTTCGAATGCGCAGCGACGATAAGATACCCGTCGACATCCTGCGCAAGCGTTGACCGGGCGAATAGGCTCGACCGTCAATCTCACGTTGGATGAAACCTTCGCTTTCCAGCGTATGAAACAAACGGTGAATTGTTGGTTTGGGCAGGCCGATGTCTTGGTTGACTTCCGTCGGAGTTAGCGGAACCCCGGCCTTTGCCATGGCCTCAAGAACAAGCAGAAGACGCAAGTTTGTTGGAATGCCTTCCTTCTTCTCTTCGTCTTTTGCCATAGTCCTTGTCTGCCTCCGGTTCGGTTCCGGGTCGATCTATCCAGACCGAGCCAGAGTTGTCGAGGGGCTTTAACTTACCTTGACCAATACCTTTACGTGTAAGGGGGCGGATTGTGTTTGCTTACACACAATCCGCCCACCTGCGGTTTAGTTGCCGGGCAGCAGCGCTAAGGCTAGCTGCGGGACCAGCGAGATCAGGATCCACACCGACAGCAGCGCCGCCAGATAGGGAACCGTATAGCGCAGCAATCGGAAGTAGGGCACGCCCGTCACTCCCGATGCCACGTAGAGGTTGAGCCCGTATGGCGGTGTGATGAACCCGATTGAAGCGCCCACCAGGAAGATCACCGAGAAGTGGATCGGATCAATGCCAACCGATGCCGCAATGGGTGCCAGAATCGGTGCCAGGATGATCGTGACCGGCAAGCTTTCCAGCACCATGCCCGAGAAGAAGACGATGACCATCGAGGTGAACAGTACCGCGTGATAGCCACCCATCGAGGTCACAAAGTTCCCGATGGTTTCCTGCGCGCCCAGAAGCGACAGGATTTGCTGCATCACCACCGAAATCGCGATCAACGGGGCCAGAATTCCGGTGATCTGAGCAGAGCGGATCACGACCGAGGGGATCTCGGGGATGGTGAAGCCTTCGACAACCAGCATCTCGGCAAAGCTCTTTTCGGTTGGCGGGATATCGTCGCGCGCACCCATGATCTTGTTGATGGGATAGCTGACAAGACCCGCGATGACACAGAAGCCAACGGTTACACCCGCAGCCTCGGTCGGCGAGAACTTACCGGTATAGATGCCCCAAAGCACAAGACCGATGGCGAAAAAGCCCAGCCATGCGCCAAAAGCGGTCTTGAGTACCCGGTTCAGTTGCAGCGGGATCAGATAGCCCCAGCCATTCATGCGGCAGATGACCCAGCAGGCGAACTGCATGCCAAAGACCATCAAGGCGCCGGGCAGGATACCCGCCACAAACAGTTCCGAGATCGGCAGGTTCATCAAAAAGCCGTAGACGATGAAGATGATCGACGGTGGGATGATGATCCCGACAGTACCACCCGCGGCAGCGGTGGCAGCACTGAACCGTTCGTCATAACCGCCCTTGACCATCTCGGGGTGCAGCATCGAGCCGATGGTGGCCGTTGTAGCCGAGTTCGAGCCCGAGATCGCGGCAAATAGACCACAGGCGCCTAGCGACGCCATGGCAAGCCCGCCGCGTATCCAGCCCAGACAGGCATAGGCAAAGTCACTGAGCCTGCGCGCGATGCCCGATTTGTTGATCAGGTCACCGGTCAGGATGAAGAGCGGCATCGCCAGAAGGGCAAAACCCTTGTTGAAGACGTTCAGCAGCTCGGCGCCCATGTTGTCCAGGGTCAGACCCAGAACAAAGGAACAGCCGATAACCCAATAGCCGATGACCAGCAAAACGGGGACGCCCAGCATAAACAGGAACGTAACGCCCAGCGAAATTAGTGTAACCCAGGTTCCGTCAGCCATTAGTCTGCCCCAATCATTGCTTGTTTGATCAATGGCTCACCGGTTTTCCAGTTTCTCAGGTCGTCGGCGAGGTTTTGGAACACGCGTCCAACCATTAGGAAAAACGACAACGGCGCGGCCAGCAGGAACCACCATTGCATGATGTTGTCCGTTCCAAGAACGATCTGAAAGTTCGACGCGGACAAGGCGACCAGACGGATGGTTGTTACGATCACGATGACCGCAAAAACATACCAAAGAACAGCATCCAGTATCAGGCAGGCCAACTGACCTGCGCGCGGCATGGCGCTGCGAAATTCGCTAAAGCTCAGATGGGTGCGCAGCCGGACGTTATAGGATGCGCCAAACCAGGCCATAACCATGAAGAGCAGAGGAGGAATGGTCGTTGACCATGGCTCTTGATCATTGAACACAAAACGATCGATCACACCCCAAAAGATGATCAGGGCGATGGCGAGATAGGAATAAACCATAACCGAACGCTCGAAGTGGCGTTCTACAAAAGGAACTTTGCGGTAGATCAGCATGATGAGGTACCCACCTATTGCCGATACCACTGCACCAACGACCCATGTCGCGTTGGATTCCAGTGCGGATTGAATTTCGAATGAATCGAAGGTGAGTAGCGCGCTGAAGATAGCGCCGACGTCTGCCCAAAAAGACATGAACCCCGTCCTCCCAGTCGGTGTTTAATGGAACCGGCCCGTTTGGGCCGGTTCGTATTGAGTTTAGATTAGGCTTCGTCTTTCCACCAGCGGCGGGGTTCGACGTTTTCTGGCAGCATGTCTGCCGGGATCTCACGCGCGATGTCGTAGATCTCTTGATAGGTGTCAATGCCACCGGCCCAGTTGTTCAGCCGCTCGCGCCACTGCGCCCAAGGCTCTGGGTTGTAGTTGGGGGCACACATTTCTTCAGCCAGCTTGATCTGGTCATCCGGCAGGAAGGCCGGGCGTACGCCGTTTTCGGCGAAGATCGTGTTGGGCAGTTGCGGATCCGAGAACCCAACGGTGTTCAGAAGCGCGGCTTCGTTTGCACCTTGGATCAGGGCCTGCGTGAAGTACGAGGACTCCATGACAGCATCCTGAAGTTCACCGCCCAGGCTGTCGAAGACTTCTGCCGACATCGACGTATGCTCGGTGCCGCAGAAGAACTTGAGGTTCACCGACTGCGAGACCACAGGTGCCATGTTGGCATAGGCCACCGCAGATGCCCATGTTTCCGCACCGTCGATCAAGCCGGTTTTCAGAGCGTCCAGGGTTTCTTCCCAGGCCACCGGAACCGGGTTCAGGTTGAGCAGCTGCATCGCGATCCGGCCCAGCTGAGTTCCTGTGACGCGGTTCTTGGTGCCGAACAGATCTTCCAGCTTGGTCACGGTAGGCTTGTCCGCAAAGTTCGAGCCCATCTGCAGGCCGCGCAGTTCACAATGTGTGAACAGGAACTTCAGTCCGTGACGCTTCTCCAGCGGTTCACGCAGGATGCGCTGGCTCGCCGGGTGATAGAAGAAGTAATACTGCGCCGCACGGCTCGGGAACATATAAGCATAGTCCAGAACGTTCAGATAAGGCGCGCCACCGGCCGAGTTTTGGGTCGAGGCAGCATAGATATCGACAATCCCCTGCTGAGTCTTTTCGACGCAGCTCAACTGACCGCAGATCTGGTTGTCACCGATGAACTCGATCCGAATCTCACCGTCGGTGCGTTCTTCCAAGTCACGGGCAAATTCGATCGCGCCCGCGCGTTCGATCAACAGGTTGCGCGTGTTGAAACCCGAGGCACCGAACTTCAGTGTGAACTTCGGCTCTTTCGAAAAGCGTTTTTCGTAAGTCGATTCAGCCGCTTGCGCCAGATTTGCCAGGCTCATCGCACCGCCAAATCCACCCGCAGCCAGCAGCGTCGAGCTCATTCCATACCGACCTGCAACCCTAAAAAAGTCGCGACGCGATATCCCTTTTAGGTTCTCCGAAACTTTCATGTGCACCTCCTCCTGCGCAGAAAATGAAATTTATGAGACTTGCAGTATCATTTTTAGTCAGTTATTCCCAATGAGGCAAGCGAAAGTTGTTCTGGATCAAGTCAAAATCCAAGGGAGGAACAAAAGATGCAGTCAAATCAAGCTGATTACATTGTCGTCGGTGGGGGCTCGGCTGGCTGTGTTTTGGCGAATCGCCTCAGCAAAGACCCGGCGAACAATGTTGTCTTGATCGAGGCCGGTCCGCGTGACTGGAACCCCTGGATCCACGTCCCAGTGGGCTATTTCAAAACCATGCACAATCCGACCGTGGATTGGTGCTATCGCACCGAACCCGATCCGGGATTGAATGGCCGGTCCATCGATTGGCCGCGCGGCAAGGTGCTTGGTGGCTCGTCTTCGCTAAACGGTCTTCTCTATGTGCGCGGACAGGCCGAGGACTATGACCGCTGGCGCCAGATGGGCAATGAAGGCTGGGGCTGGGATGACGTTCTGCCCCTGTTCAAGCGTTCGGAACAGCAGGAGCGTGGCGCGGATGAGTTCCACGGCACCGAGGGCGAGTTGTCGGTATCGAACATGCGCCTGCAACGCCCGATTTGTGACGCCTGGGTCGCCGCCGCGCAGACAGCAGGCTACCCGTTCAACCCCGACTATAATGGCAAGGCGCAGGAAGGTGTGGGCTATTTCCAGCTGACCACGCGCAACGGCCGCCGGTGCAGCTCTGCCGTGGCTTTCCTGAACCCGGCACGCAAGCGTCCGAACCTCAACATCATCACCAATGCGCAGGTCAAACGCGTGAACGTGGCCGACGGACGCGCGACCGGTGTGACCTTTCTGGATAAGGCAGGGCACGAGCATACAGTGACCAGCAATCGCGAGGTCATCTTGTCTTCGGGCGCGCTTGGATCGCCGCATATCCTGATGCTGTCGGGTATTGGCGAAGCCGAGCACCTCAAGGACAACGGCATCGACGTAGTGGCCGACATGCCCGCGGTCGGAAAGAATATGCAGGATCACCTGCAGGCCCGTCTTGTATTCAAATGTAACGAACCCACGCTGAACGACGAAGTGCGCAGCCTGTTCAATCAGGCCAAGATCGCGGCGAAATACGCCATGTTCCGTGCGGGCCCGATGACCATGGCCGCCAGCCTTGCGGTGGGTTTCATGAAGACCGGCCCGCATGTGGATACGCCCGATATTCAGTTCCACGTTCAGC
Organism: Ruegeria sp. HKCCD7255; assembly: GCF_013031565.1. Classification (NCBI taxonomy): domain Bacteria; kingdom Pseudomonadati; phylum Pseudomonadota; class Alphaproteobacteria; order Rhodobacterales; family Roseobacteraceae; genus Ruegeria; species Ruegeria sp. HKCCD7255. The sequence goes on from NZ_WQAG01000018.1 coordinate 61,138, forward strand.
CCTGGTCGGCCGACAGCCCGGGCGAAGGGGTTCACCCGTTCTCGGCCTTTACCATGTCGGTCTGCCAGCTGCGCCCCGAAAGCCGTGGCGAATTGCGGCTGGATGGAAGCGACCCGCGCAAGCACGTGAAAATCCACCCCAACTACCTGTCGACGGAACTGGATTGCCGCACTGTAGTCGAAGGGGTGAAAATCGCCCGTAAGATCGCCCGTTGCGATCCGTTGGCCTCGAAGATCTCGGAAGAATTCCGTCCAACCAAAGATCTGGATATGGACGATTACGAGGGCACGCTGGATTGGGCGCGGAACTATTCCTCGTCGATCTATCACCCGACCGGAACCTGTAAGATGGGTGAGGGTGAGAACACGGTGGTCGACAGCCGTCTGCGTGTGCATGGTATTCGCGGCCTGCGTGTGGCCGATTGCTCGATCATGCCCGAGATTGTCAGCGGCAATACCAACGCCCCCGCCATCATGATTGGCGAAAAGGCCAGCGATATGATCCTGGAAGACCGCGCGCGGGCTTCCTGAACTCTTTAGATTACCGAACGACCTCAGGGGCTGTTTGGCCCCGCGAACTCCCTCCGAGCGTTATGCGACCGCTCTTGGATATTGAAAGGACAGTAGCCATGAAGATGACCACAGAAGAAGCGTTTGTGAAGGTTTTGCAGATGCACGGGATTG
>NZ_WQAG01000019.1:0-38499 GCF_013031565.1 Ruegeria sp. HKCCD7255
CCGTCACACCGTCTCTCCAGTGGGTCCGCACAACCTCAGCTGCGCCGGTGAAGGGGTATTTACGGATTAGGTCTGTCAGCCGCAACCCCCATTTTGAAAAAACTTCAAAATAATTCGGGAGGTTTCTGAAATTTAACAAAAACAATATGTTAAGTTAACTTTTCCGCTGAAATGTCTGATTTACCGATATAGAACACAGCAGCACCAAGCCCAAACCAAAGGCAAGGTCTGGATTCGGTGGGATTGCGGAGCTTCGGTGGGGTGTGTCTTCTTGTTCACGGACAGAGCCCTATCCGATCGCGCTCAGCCCCACATGGTTTCAGCCTGAACAAAAACTCCGATGCAGAGATCTCGGACCACCTGACGCGACGTTCCCGGCCCGCCCGATTGTGTTTTTCACACAACCTATCAGAGTGGTTCCATACAGCTGCGATGCGTGACTGGCGTTACGGGGTCTTCAGGGAGGATGGTATGGAATTTGACTATGTCATTGTAGGAGGAGGCTCTGCCGGGTCAGTTCTGGCGAACCGTCTGAGTGCGAACCCACGCATAAAAGTGTGTCTTCTGGAAGCCGGGGGATCAGGCGATGGCATTCTTGTGCGTATGCCAGCGGGGGTTGTCGCGATGCTGCCGGGACGCCCCAAGATCAACAATTGGGCCTTTGAAACGGTTCCACAACCCGGTTTGAACGGGCGCAAAGGATATCAGCCGCGCGGCAAGGCGCTCGGAGGATCCAGCGCGATCAACGCGATGTTGTATATCCGGGGGCAACGCCAGGATTATGACGGTTGGGCCAGCCAGGGTTGCACAGGTTGGGATTGGGACAGTGTTCTGCCTTACTTCAAAAGAGCCGAAAACAATGAACGCGGATCGGATGACGATCACGGAGGTGATGGTCCACTACAGGTTTCGGATCAAAAGGCAGAGCGCCCGATCTCGCGCGCCTTTGTCGAAGCAGCAACCCAATTGCAGCATCGGGAAACGCATGACTTCAACCGAGGCGACAATGAAGGGGCAGGCCTGTACCAGGTGACCCAGTTTCATGACACCGCCCGCAATGGCGAGCGATGCTCGGCCGCGGCGGCCTATTTGTTTCCGGTCATGAAGCGCGCGAACCTGACTGTGATCACGGGCGCTTTTGCTCGGCGCGTCACTTTCAACGAACGGCGCGCAAACGGCGTGGTGTATCGCAAGAATGGAAAGGGCCCGGACATCTCGGTCACAGCCCGGCGCGAAGTCATACTATGCGGAGGCGCATTCAAGTCGCCGCAGCTTTTGATGCTGTCGGGGATCGGCGACCCGAACACCCTGACCGCGCATGGGATCGATACGGTACATGCGCTACCTGGTGTTGGTCAGAACCTACAGGACCACTTGGATTTCATACTGTCGTATAAAACCAGGGATACCGACAATTTCGGTATCGGGCTCACTGGAACTGTGAACCTGCTGCGCCATATTTGGCGTTGGCGGCAAAGCGGAAAGTCCATGGCCGCGACCCCTTTTGCCGAAGGGGCAGCCTTTCTGAAAACAAGCCCCAATCTGGATCGACCAGATATCCAATTGCATTTTACCATCGCGCTGGTCGATGACCACGCTCGCAAATTGCATATGGGATACGGGTACAGTTGCCATGTCTGCAAATTGCGACCCGAGAGCCGAGGAACAGTGACGCTGGGCAGCGCTGATCCGATGGCGGCGCCAGCGATCGATCCGCGATTTCTGTCCGACGCCCGAGATCTGGATACGCTGATCAAAGGCGCACGCATGACCCGCGAGATCATGGAGGCCCCAGCGCTTGCCGCGTACAAACATCGTGAGATGTTCGGGACCGAGACGGCGCAGACGGATGCCGACTGGGAACAACACATTCGCGCGCGGGCGGATACGATCTATCACCCAGTCGGCACCTGCAAAATGGGTACTGACGAAATGGCGGTTATTGATCCTGCACTACGCGTACGCGGCGTCAGCGGGTTACGCGTTGTCGATGCATCGGTGATGCCCACTCTGGTTTCGGGAAACACAAATGCCCCTACAATCATGATCGCGGAAAAGGCTGCCGATATGATCCTTGAGGATCAAGAAAACTCAACCGCACCTTAGGAGTTTCGACGATCAAAGTGGCCTATTTGGCCGTGCCTTTCTTGGCCTTGGGCTGACTATAAAGGTCCCAAACCTCATCGACCGTCACCATGTTGAATGGTGGTTTGCGCAGCCACGGCTTGTCTTCCCGGAAATGGCCGATCCCGGCTACGATGCCGCTGTTCAAAATCACTGGGTCTGGTGTTCTGCGATGTGTCATCCCGCGACGCGCGGTTACCAATGCCGTTGCCGAATCCCACGAGAAATACAGCTTGAGAACATTCAAAACATCGCGGCCCGGCGTCCGATCAAGGCGTTCGACCACATCTTTGGTTTTGGTGTCTTCAACATGCGCGATATAGTCGTCTTCGGACATCAGGAACATGTCGCGTAGTTCCGGAATAAGCGCACGGATGCGGCTTGAATGAGCAGCCCAGCCCCAACCTTGAAAACGCGTGAAATTCGGGTCGTGCTCGGGTTCGACCCCAAAATGATGGCCATAAACCGAATAGACGTTTGGGTTGTTCTTCACTTCGTCCAGAACGGCATCGAAAGCATCAATCGCGCCTTCTACCGGGAAGCAATCATCCTCAAGAACCAGAACACGGCTATAGCGAAGGCTCATCCAATCCAGCGAGTCCAGCATCAGCTTTTCGATGCCAACATGTGATCGCAGTGCATGAATTTCGGCAACGTCATAAGATTCTGCGATTTTAAGCGTCTCTTTGTTCACGCCGTCAAACTCACCGCGCCCCTGGGTGCCGTCGATCCAGACATGAACATCTGAAAGCCGACCCTGCAGCTTCAGGCTTTCAAGCACGGTTTGCAGATGTTTGGGCCGGTTATAGCCGATGACCATGATACCGGTCTTGTCCTGCTGCTCCAGCACTGCCACCTCTGGTGTCACGGGGGTGGCACCGCCCACATTGAGAAACCGGGGTGCCTGATGAAACACCGATGTTGTCCACCCCTCGGCGCTGACCGGACCTAAACCAGAAAAGTCGATCCGGCGATATCCGGCATCCTCAAGCATTTGCAGGGCCTGGCTGTAATAGGCCTGCTCGGCATCATCAAAGATGATGATCCCATCTTTTTGCAGATTCTGAAGCGCAGCCCAGGTTGACAGATTGCGCGCCATCCCATCGATGATCGCTACATCGAACGTGTCTTTTGGGTACTCCAGAATGTGCAGGCCGTAGGCTTGAAACGGTGTGTTCAATTGTCCCGTCAGGAAGGCGTTGTTACTTCGCTCAGGGTCCTGGAATGCGGGGGCTGCAGACAAATGCTCGGACGCCGTCTCGGAAAGGGCGGCGTTTTCCTCGACCACGTGCAATTCAGCTTTGCGGTCCAGTTGCTTTCTGAGATGTGCAATAAACCGAGGGTCGTGATCAACGCTGACAATACGGTTGACCCGCTTTGACCAGAACACCGTCGACTGCCCGCCACCATATTCGAACAGGCTAACGTCCGACTTGATCTCTTTTTCCAAGAACTCAAGCGCGGGATAGGTGTAACGCGGAATAGGCTCGCCCATGCGCACCGACATCTTCCGCGTTGCGCTTTCGATCCATCCGCTTTTTCGAAGATACCCTTTGCGTAAACCCGCTTCCAATTCGGCCAGGGTTTTACCTTCGAAATAGACAGGAACCGCAGGTGTATCGCTCATTACTTTTTCCTTATGGCGCCCGACAAAACCGCTTTTGCAGTGTCTGCGCACCACGTATTCGGCAGGGTGTAACCCAATTCATTCGGTTACTTGTCAACGACGAAAACGTCAAATTTGCGCAGCGGGATTTCCCTTTTCCTTAAAATTCTCAAGGATGAAAAAACTCGCCTGAACACATTCCCTTTTCGCGACAAGACGATCCCGTGATCATTGGATGTTGACGGTATTCCCGAAAAGTACTTGTCGGCTGGAAGTGTCTTTCCCAGCGCACAGAGCAAGTAGACCTTAAGCTTGAAAACCGCATTTCGTTTTTTCAACTCGCAGGTTTCCGGCAAAAGCCCGTCTTCCACGCTGGTTGCATTATGCAATCTTAGATAAGTGGTGCGCCCAAGTGGCATGGCACCACCAACTATGGTTTTCCAACTCAACGGAAAGCGCGAAAACAGTGATCCATGGAAGACAACAGCACCTTCGCTGTTAAAAATCCGCCTCGTTGTGCCGAAATTGTCCAGATAGTCATGCCTGAGCGCCATCGAGATCGTGTTTCTGGGAATGCCTTCTGGCAACGAGTCAGCAAATCGTCCCTTTGTCCAAGCGGCGTTTATGGTGTCACGCATTCTGGAATAGTTGACATCGACACCAGATTGGCAACGCGGCAAAAGTGTTTTTTCGTACCAGTCCATTTGCGACCGGAACTCGTCAAAGTCGGTCACACCCAAGTTTTTGAACGCAAATCTTGGTTTTTGACCTTCGCGTCCAGCGGCCAGCTCGTCAACGATCGCGCTATTGTTCTCTGCCCCGGGGAAGCAAAAGTCCAAAACCTTGCTCAATGTTGCTTTTGGGTCGAGCAACAAAGCTTCCTGCGACACCGGAAGAATTCGGTCGGGATGGCGATCCAGGCTTTCAATGGCTGCTTCGTTCATGACGCGCCAATACATCAACTGTTTGACCGCATAAGATGCTGCATGAAAAACGGAAGGATCAAGGAGGGCCTGAGACGGAAACCTGCGCGTATCCGAAGGATGGTATTCATCGCCGAAGAAGCTGAACATCGGCAACACAGAGTTCACCACCGAACAGGGTTCGCGAAAAATGAAAACGAATTTTGCATTTGGCCAGCGCTTCAGAAAGTGATCGATCCGTCCATTGGCCTTGATGAATTTCACCAAAAAAGGTGTGTCATCCAGCGTCAAATCCGAGATGAACCGGTCAAGCGCCTCATGCTCGGCGCCTTTCAGGAACAATGGGGTTTGCGTGTGCGCATACATGCCCGGAACAGAGAGTTCGTCTGTGGTCGTAAACGCAGTGTCCAGATCATCTTGTTTGACACCCCACAAAAAGGGCTCGTACCGTATCTGGTGATCCTGCTGCATCGATTGATAAGCTTTGTGAAGGTAGTGGAACAAAGCGGTCGTGCCTGATCGTCCCACGCCGAAAATTACTACGCTGTTCGCCGATGCGTCCACGCCGTCACCTTTCACATTCATGCTTTTAGATGCACTCTGATCTCTCATTGCGACAATTGCTCCGCTTCTTCAATCGCCTTTTTCAAGTCGTTGCGTCGCTCCAATTCTCCTTGAAACCAATTGTAGGTTTTTGAGAAAGGATAAAGCTTTTGCGCGATTGACCGTCGTTCAAGGTAGCGCATCAAATGATTTTCGTCTGAGTATCCATAGGGCTCTACACTTGCAAGCCTTCTGTCCAGCGCGCGATAGGTAGCGCCGTTAAGATACGCCACGGCATTGAATTTCCAATCGGATAGGGGCGACGTGGTATCCAGCGGTTGATGCAACAACCAGTCTCGGCGCGTGTATTGCGCCTGATGAGAAAACGCCATGCCCGTCGACATCAGGGCTTTGTGCGGCATGATCTTGTCTGATTCCATGGTGCAAGTATGCCCATAGACAATATCCGCATATCCAAGACATGACTTCACATAGTCGACCGCTTGATCATCAAAGAACGCATCGCCCGAGTTCATGAACACCACATATTCGCGGCTGCTCATTCGGGCTCCTTTGTTCATGGCGTCAAATATGCCGTTGTCGCGCTCTGACACGTGAATGTTGATGCGATCTTGGTTCTCTTTGATAAGTTCAACAGATCCGTCTGTTGATCCACCATCGACAACCACAAATTCAAAATTCTGGTCGGATTGACTGGCCACCGATTCAATGGTGCGCAACAGTCCGTTTCTGTTGTTGTAATTGATCGTCACCACGGAAAGCGATCTGTCTTGCTCACTTAACTCATCTGACGCAGCCACTTTGTCTCGAATACTCTGAGACAACAAATTACTTAACGCGGCTTCTCGCGCGAAGGAATCCGTGCTGGTGTGGAATAGAAACTGGCAGATATCCAGCGACTCTGAAGGGTCACGACAAACACGCCAGCCATGAACCAGGAAATCGTGAAGCGCATGCGAAGGCTTGGTTTTCCATTTGGAAACATAGGCTTTGAGATCAAAATACGCGTTTGGGTCCGACTTGGACGAGGCACCAGCTTTCATCCATCGATCAAGGATACCGGCCCGCCCGACTGCCCCGGGAATTCCCATTTTTTGCGCAACAAATTCATGGTCGAAATGTGCTGTATCCAGATAGAATGCTCGAAGCTCTTCAGGACCGGGTTCGTTAAAAGGGTTTTGCAACGTCATTAAGTCTGCCTTGTTCAATCCCGTGCAACTTCGATTGCCACGACCTGGTCACCCGGTATGCGGCGTCTACCTATGACGGGTCTGGAAAAAGATTTGAAGCCAGATCCTCAGAAAACCGGCACAGGAACGCGAATTCATAGGCAGTTTGCCGCGAAACCTGCCTTTCGGCACAGGTCAACTAAGAGTATGGTCCCGCTGTCTCGGGCGCATCGCACCGAACCTCCACTGTGTAATCCAAAGGAATCAGCAATGATCACACTAAAAGACCCAAGTTTGTTGCGACAGGCCGCCCTTGTGGGTGCGCGATGGATTGAAGCTGATCCTGAAAAAGATCTCGCCGTTACCAACCCGGCAACCGGCGAACTGATCGGCCACGTCCCCAAACTGGGCGCGGATGAGACCGCCGAGGCCATTGCCGCCGCCGAAGAGGCCCGCCATGGCTGGGCCAAGCGCACCGCAAAAGAGCGGAGCCAGGTATTGCGCCTTTGGTATGAGCTGATGATGGAGAACCAAACCGATCTGGGGGCCATCCTGACCGCGGAACAGGGCAAGCCTCTGGCCGAGGCCACGGGCGAAATCGCCTATGGTGCAAGCTTTATCGAATGGTTTGCCGAAGAGGCCCGCCGAGCATATGGCGACGTCACACCGGGCCACGCGCCAGACAAACGCATATTGACGGTGAAACAGCCCATCGGTGTTGTAGCGGCCATCACGCCCTGGAACTTTCCCAACGCGATGATCACACGCAAAGCCGGCCCCGCGCTGGCGGCTGGCTGCGCTATGGTTCTGAAACCCGCCAGCCAAACGCCGTTTTCGGCCATCGCGCTGGCAGTTCTGGCCGAACGCGCCGGGCTGCCGGACGGTCTGTTCTCGGTCGTGACCGGATCCGCGCGCGCGATCGGGGGTGAGATGACCGGGAATGCCACTGTGCGCAAACTGACCTTTACCGGCTCGACCGAAATCGGCGCGCAGCTTTACGCGCAATGTGCCCCGACCATCAAGAAACTGGGTTTGGAGCTGGGAGGCAACGCACCCTTTATCGTGTTCGACGACGCAGATATCGACGCAGCTGTTGACGGCGCCGTCATCTCGAAGTTTCGCAACAATGGGCAAACCTGCGTCTGCGCCAACCGAATCTATGTGCAAAGCGGTGTCTATGACGCGTTCGCCGAAAAACTGGCCGCCAAGGTGGCGACCCTGCCCACGGGCAACGGGTTTGACGAAGGCATCGTGTTTGGCCCGCTGATCGATCAGGCCGCGGTTGAGAAAGTGACCGAGCATATCTCGGACGCGACCTCAAAAGGCGCTCAGGTCACGCTGGGTGGTCAACCGCATGAACTGGGTGGCACGTTCTTCCAGCCCACAATCCTGACCGGTGTCACATCCGATATGGCCGTCGCGACCGAGGAAACCTTTGGCCCGGTCGCTCCGCTGTTCAAGTTTGAGACCGAAAGCGAGGTTGTAGCCGCCGCAAATGATACCGACTTTGGCTTGGCATCCTACTTTTATTCCCGCGATCTGGCGCGCGTCTGGCGTGTGTCCGAGGGACTGGATTACGGGATGGTCGGCGTCAATACCGGCCTGATCTCAACAGCCGAGGCTCCATTTGGTGGCGTCAAACTGTCGGGTCTGGGCCGCGAAGGTTCGCGCTATGGTTTGGATGATTTCATGGAGATGAAATATATCTGCATGGGCGGCATCGACGCTGAATAAAGCAAACGCTTGGGGCGCTGGCTCAGTCTTGCATCAGCGCCTCAAGACCCAAACGGTAGTTGGGATAGCGCAGTTTTACACCCAGCTCTGATTTGATCCGGTCATTCTTCACGCGTTTGTTTTCATTGTAAAAACTGCGCGCCATGGGTGTCAGATTGGCCTCATCATACGGAACCGAAGGTGGCAGCGGCAAACCTTGCAGCTGCGCCGCATATCCGATCACGTCCTGTGGTGGCACCGGCTCATCATCGCAGACATTATAGATCGCGCCCGGATTGGGCTGGGCCATCGAGGCCGCCAATACCTGCGCTATGTCATCCACATGGATGCGTGAAAACACCTGACCAGGTTTGATGATCCGGCGCAGACCACCCTTGCGCAGCTTCGAGAATGGCCCACGACCAGGGCCATAAATACCGGCCAGGCGAAAGATATGCAGAGGCAAAGCGGGGATTGAGGCCCATTGCTCCTCGGCCCGCAGGCGCCAACGTCCGCGTTCAGCCGTTGGCGTCGCAAGGGTCGTTTCGTCCACCCACCGCCCCTGGTGGTCACCGTATACAGCCGTCGTAGACAGATACCCCACCCATTCGAACTGGCGCGCGCGCGCAGAGATTGCATCCTGCAATTGCGCCAAAACAGGATCGCCCTTTTTCGTCGGCGCGGTCGAGATCAGCAGATGCGTGACGCCATCGAAATTCACGTCATCGCCCGGCCACACCAACGGCTCGGCACCGGCATCGCGGATGGCGTCCATCTGCTCCGGGTCACGTGACGTGCCAATCACGCGCCATCCCTGCGGCACCAGAACACGCGACAATGCCCGGGCGGAATAGCCATGTCCGAATGAAAAGAGTGTCCCCGTCATGGCCCTTTGATGGGCTGCCAAGCGCCGGGATGCAAGAGCCTGATGGCCGCACTTGATTCGAATCCGAAGCTGCGTCTTGATGAAACCATGAACGACAAGACACCGAACCTACACTCGGCCTATGCCCTGAAATCGCCCGAAGATAACAAACGCCTCTATGCGGAATGGGCCGGTGACTATGATGACGGATTTGCGGCCTTCGAGGATTACCAACTGCATATCCACACGGCGCGGGCCTTTGTGGCAGCCCATGGGCAGGGCCCGGTGTTAGATGTTGGCGCAGGAACCGGGCTGTGCGGCGCGGTTTTGTCGGGACTGGGCGTCGGGCCAATTGATGCCGCCGATATCAGCGCCGAGATGCTGGCCGAAGCCATGCGCAAGGATGTATATCGCGACGCAATCGAGGCCGACCTGCATGTCGGCCTGCCCGTGCCACGCGACAGCTATGCCGGAATTGTGTCCTCGGGCACGTTCACGCACGGGCATCTTGGCCCCGATGTTTTGCCCGCTTTGTTGCGCGTCGCGCGACCCGGTGCTTTGTTTACGCTGTCGATCAACGCCAAGCACTATTCCTCGCTTGGTTTTGCTGACGCGCTTGCTGATCTGGCAGTGACTCAAATCACCACTCCGGCGCTGCAGACAGTTCGGATTTACGGAGACCTTGCGACCGGGCCGAACAAAGACGACGAAGCCTTCATCACCCTGTTCGAGAAACGTTAACGCCCCTTCCAGACAGGATCGCGCTTTTCTGCAAAGGCACGCGCGCCTTCCAGATTGTCTTCCGAACCATAGAGGACATCCACGGTTGGCAATTGGCGTTTGGTGATCCGGTTCATCACGTCCTGGAACTTGGAATCCTCGGCCTCACGGACAATCTCCTTTATCGCCGCGTAGACCAGAGGGGGGCCGCTTGCCAATAGGCGCGCCAGGTCCCAAGCGCGGTCCATCAGCTGATCGGCAGGAACGATTTCGTTCACCAGCCCCCAGCGATGCGCTTCCTCCGCATCAAACCAGCGACCGGTCAAAAGCAGCTCCATCGCGATATGGTAGGGGATACGTTTGGGCAGTTTGACACTTGCCGCATCGGCCACCGTACCGGACCGGATTTCGGGCAAGGCGAATGTGGTATGATCTGCTGCCACCAACATGTCTGCACTCAGCGCCAGTTCCAGCCCGCCGCCACAGGCGATTCCGTTCACAGCCGCAATCACCGGTTTGTTCATATCGCGCAGCTCTTGCAGCCCGCCAAACCCACCGACGCCGTAGTCACCATCCACGGCGTCTCCATCCGCGGCGGCTTTCAGATCCCAACCGGGGCAAAAGAACTTTTCACCACCACCCGTAAGTATCGCAACGCGCAGCTCGGGGTCGTCTCGGAACTCGCGAAAAACCTCGCCCATGATCCGACTGGTCGCCAGATCAATGGCATTTGCCTTGGGCCGGTCCAGGGTAACTTCCAGAATGGCCCCATCGCGGCGGGTTTTGATCGGGTTCATGAACGTGCCTTTCGGATCAGCGCATCCACCGCAACCGCCCCGTGGGCCGTGCAGATCAGCGGGTTTATTTCAACTTCGCCGAGTGTGTCGGCATTGGCAATGACATAGCTTTGCACGGCCTCAATCGTGTCGAGAACAGCATTGAGGTCAGCAGCGGCTTTGCCGCGATACCCTTGCAGCAAAGGCGCACAACGCAAGCTCATCAAAGCGCGGTGAATGGCCTCTCGCGATGCAGGGATCAAAAGCTGCGCAGTATCGCGCAGGATTTCGGTCAAAACACCGCCCGCACCCAAGGTCAGAACATAGCCGTGGGCAGGGTCGCGTGTGACACCGATCAGCAGCTCGGCCACAGCGGGTGGGGCCATTTCTTCGATCAGAACCTCAGCCGTTCCAATTGACGCCGCAACCGCTGGCAGCTGTTCTTGCGTGACATTCAGATGCACCGCCCCATGTTCGGATTTATGGGCCAGACCGACGCCTTTCACTGCCAACGGCGCGTTCAGCTTGTCCGCCGCGCCCAGCGCGTCCAGACGGGTGACAACATTACGCGGCACGGGCACGCCATGCTGTGACAGCTGCGCCTTTGCTTGCGCTTCGGTCAAAACCTGATCAGCGTTACGGTCCGACGGCAACAGAACCGGGTCAGCCGAAGCCGGAGGCGCGATGGATGCGGCCTCTGCCGCCGCGAGCGCCTCATTCAGCCCTGCAAACGGCACGACACCGCCTGCCATCAGGCGGTGGGCAACATCTTCGGGCATCAACTCGGGCAGTGTTGCGGCAACGGCAAAGGGGCGACCGACGCGTTCGGCGCAGTTCAAAGCGGCCTGCGTCGCACAATCCCAATCCTCGGCATTGGTGTGTGGATAGTCCACAATCGACAATGTTAGAGCCGTTTCAGGCCCCATCATCGCTGACCAGGCCCGGCTCATCGCTTCTGCATCGCGCCAGATATAGGTGTGGTAATCCAGCGGATTGGCGACGGCCACCATCGGCCCCAACGCCGTGCGCAGTTCTGTTTTTTGCGCAGCGGTCAGCGGCGGGAAATACACATGTCGCTGCTCGGCCATATCCGAGCCAAGGCTGGCCTCGCCACCCGAGCAGCTTATCATGCTCAGCCCGTTTCCATCCAACCCGCCGGTCACATGCAACAGCTTGAGCGTTTCCAGAAAACTCGGCACATCCTCCAGTCGCGCGATCCCCAGCCGATCCAGAAATGCCTGCGCGCCCGCGTCACTGCCAGCCAGTGAGGCTGTGTGCGAGATTGTGGCCGCCTGAGCGTGGCTCGACCGCCCCATCTTGAGCGCAACAACACGTACCCCGTGTGCCTGTGCCTTGGTGGCCAGCGCTTCCCATTTCCTAATATCGCCAAAGCCTTCGATATGGACCCCAATCGCCGTGATCCGGGGATCATCCAGCAGCGACGCGGCGATATCCGCTTGATGGGTTTGCGCCTGGTTGCCGCAAGTCAGCATGAAGGCCAGCGGCAGCGCCCGGCGCTGCATGGTCATGTTCATCGCGATGTTCGAACTTTGGGTGAGGATCGCGACGCCACGATCTACCGGCTGCATTCCATGCTGGTCCGGCCAGACGGCAATATGATCGAGCGCATTGACGAACCCATAGCAATTCGGCCCTAATATTGGCATTTCTGCCGCTGCGGCCACCAATTCCGCCTGCAAATCCGCCGAGGTTTCATCCTCGGCCTGTGCTTCGGTAAAGCCCGAGGCGAAACACACCGCCCCCCCCGCGCCCGCTTGGCTGAGCGCGGCAACAGCCTGAACGGTCGAATGACGGTTGATACCCACAAAAGCCACGTCCGGCGCATGAGGCAGATCCTCGATGGAAGCGAAAGCAGGTAAGCCCGCAATTGCATCCGCCTTGGGATGCACGGGCCAGATCTGACCGGTGAACCCAAACTTTTGCGCCTGCTCGATCACGGCACGACACCATGCGCCGCCACCGATCACGGCAAGGGTCTTGGGGGTAAAGAGGCGGCTTAGCGCTGGCATGAAGGCTCCTTAGGCGCCCAGCGCGCGCAATAGATCACGGCTTATGATATGGCGCTGAATCTCGCTGGTACCGTCCCAGATACGCTCGACCCGCGCGTCTCGCCAGAACCGTTCCAGCGGATAGTCGTCCATCAACCCCATTCCGCCATGCACCTGAATCGCCGCATCCGTCACGCGGGCCAGCATCTCTGAGGCGTAAAGCTTGGCCGAGGCGATCTCACGGTTGGCGGGCAGCCCTTTGTCCAACCGGTCCGCCGCAGCCAGCGTCAACAGGTCGGCGGCATCGATCTCGGTGATCATATCGGCGATCTGGAACGAAACGCCTTGGAATTTGCCGATTTTCTGCCCGAACTGCTCGCGCGTGGCGGCATAATCCAACGCATAGTCAAAGGCCCGCCGCGCGCGCCCGACCGACATCGCGGCCACGGTGATGCGCGTGGCATAGAGCCAGGTGTTCATCACCTCGAACCCGCCGTCGACTTCGCCCAGAACCTGCGTATCCGGCAAGCGGCAATCGTCGAAATCCAGCACCATGTTCTTGTAACCGCGATGGCTGACCGACTTGTACCCGTCGCGGATGGTAAATCCGGGCGTACCGCGATCGACCAGAAAAGCCGTTATGCGCTTTTTAGGCCCTTTTGGCGTCTGATCTTCGCCGGTTGCGATAAAGACAATGATGAAATCTGCGTGTTCAGCGCCCGAGATAAAATGTTTGGTCCCGTTCACGACCCAATCGCCACCATCCCGCACAGCCGCGCATTTCATTCCGCGCACATCCGAGCCCGCGCCCGGTTCGGTCATGGCCAGCGCGTCCATCTTTTCACCGCGCACCGCTGGCATCAAATAACGTTCGATCTGTTCCCCTTCGCAGGCCATCAGAATGTTCTGCGGTCTTCCGAAAAAGTGGTTCAAGCCCATGGAACCGCGCCCCAATTCACGCTCAACCAAGGCTATTTCCAGATGGTTCAGCCCAGCGCATCCGACACTTTCGGGGAAGTTGCAGGCATAGAAGCCCAGCTCAAGCGTCTTGCGCTTGATCTCATCCGCGATCTCTTTCGGCACCTCACCGCTACGTTCAACGAGGTCTTCATGAGGATAAATCTCGTTCTCGACGAAGCTGCGCACAGTCGAAGCGATCATTTCCTGCTCTTCTGACAGGCCGTATTGCATCATGGGCTCCCGTTTTTCGCTGGGGATAGAGTGAACCAGCTTGAGGTTAAATTCATGCAGGATTAGGTATTGACCATGCAAGTTTGGTCGAAATCCTCTGCCGAGACGCGGCAAATCGGTGTTGTGCTGTTCGATGGCTTTTCCAACCACTGCCTTGCCAACACGGTTGAACCGATGCGCGCGGCCAACACCCTGTCTGGGCGGCAGCTTTATACTTGGCAATTTCTGGCGATGACGCCAGATCCGGTCACCTCATCCTCGGGGCTACAGGTTGCTCCGCAGGCGCGGTTACAGGACGCGTCGGGGGATATTCTGATGGTGATGCCGTCTTATGGGTTTCAGGATCTTGGGGGTTGGCGCACGCAGGTCAGCCTCAGGGCCGCCGCGCGGCGCTTTCCCACTCTGGCAGGGCTGGACACCGGCAGTTGGCTGTTGGCACAGGCCGGTCTACTGGATGGGTACCGGGCCACAATTCATTGGGAAGAGCTTACGGCCTTTACCGAACGTTTCCCGGAAATCGAAACTTGCCGCGAACGGTTTGTCATCGACGGCAACCGGATCACCTGTTCGGGCGCGATGGCGGCGTTTGATCTGATCCTGCATCTGATCGGGCAGGATCACGGCCAGGCTTTGGCGCTTGAGATCGCGCAAACCTTCATGACCCGCGAGTCCGCACGCTCTCATACGGCGCGGACGGGGCCGGTGAACAAAGCGCTGGCCGTGATGCAGGAGAATCTGGAAACGCCTCTCACCATCCCCGATCTGGCCAAACGGGTCGGGCGATCGCAGCGCGTGCTTGAGGCACGTATGAAGACGGAATTGGGCGCGGGCCCCGCCCATGTCTATCGCCGCCTCCGCCTGAACCTGGCGCGCAAGCTGGTGACCGAGACCGACATGTCCATCGCCGAGATTGCCTTGCGTGCCGGGTACCAAGACCCCAGCGCCCTCACGCGCGCGTTTCGAACCGAGTTCAGCACCACCCCGCGCGCGCTGCGCACTGCTTAGGTATACATCTGTTTCTTGAACGCCCGCGTCCGCGCCGTCGCTTCGGCAGATCCGTCGTGATAGGTGCCAAACCATTTGTCGAAGGGGATTTCCGAGGTGCCATAGTTGCACTCGAAATACCTGTGGTGAAGCTGGTGAAAGAAATCGCCAGCCTTGGCCGCGTCGGCCTCGCCCGCTTTCAGTTTTTCGAAGCCCGAATGCGACAGGACCGGGCTGATCTGCTGGAAATAGACGTGAAACAGAAGGTGCAAGGGATGGGATGGCACGATCAGGTGGATGAAATAGGTCGAGAAATACAGAAGGTTCTCGTACCAATGGTTCGAAATCCCTGACCACGGCCCGATATTGACGTTTCGGTGGTGCACGGCGTGCACATGCTTGTACAGCTTCGGGTGATGTTCCAGCCGGTGCACCCAATAGAAATGCAGGCCCGACCACATCGGAATGAACAGCATCCAGACCACAAACCAGACCGGCGCGGCGGCCCATGTGACCGTTGGAACATATCCATTGGCCATGGCCCAGAAGATCACCCACTGATACACGGTCGCGACGCTCATCGCGCTGCCCAGCGTCCACCAGATATTGTCCCAGACCTGATTGCTGAAGGTGAAATTGCCGTTCTTTCGCGTCAGATCACGCCGGTCGAACTTTTTGTAGAGCCCCTGCCCCTTGCGCATATACAGCCACCAATGCAGCGTTCCAGCCACAAGGATCTGAGGCACCATATTCAGCAGCCAGATGCGAAACATCCAGCCCGGTTCAAAGCTTCGCATTGCCTCAAGCGGCGGTAGAAACGCGAAATAAACGATCAGTGCGATGGACATGCACAAGGTCAGCGCTGTTATTTGCAACCAAGCGCGCTTGTACCAGTTCAGGACTTCCATCGGGCGCGGCGGCCAACTGAACAACGGGTTCAACCCAACAGGCCCTTCAGGCCGGTAATTCCAGCGCGCGGCTTCCGCGTCGTGGCTTGCATCGGTCATGGCAACTCCTCCCCTGCTGCCTGCTTAGCTGGCGTAATCTGATCCTTCCGCGTCCAGCAAAGCCTTGATTTCGCGCATATGAGCCTCGGCCTGTTCGGGATAGTCTTCCAGCTCTTGCGCCGTTTTTTCTGCGATCTCGTCCGACAGGATCCGAAGCTTTTGTCCGGTTTGCAGCGCGCGGATATATGTTTCTGCAGCCCGCTCGAAGTAAAAGAGCCTGTTAAAGGCATCCGCGACGTCACGTCCGATCACCAGAACACCATGGTTGCCCATGATCATGACCTTCTTTTTGGGGTCGGACAGCATCTGCGCACAGCGCTCGCCCTCACTTTCAAAGGCCAAGCCGCCAAAAGCGTCATCCACCACGTAACGGTTGTAGAAAGTGGCGGTGTTCTGATCGATCGGCGGCAATGTACTGTCCGTCAAGCTGGCCAGAACGGTGGCAAAGATTGAATGCACATGCAGAACACAGCGCGCATGTGGGCAGTGGCGATGGATCGCGCCGTGCAGACCCCACGCTGTCGGATCCGGTGCGCCGGGTTGAGACATCACGTCGGTATCATTGGCATCCAGCAACAGCAGATCAGACGCTTTGATCCGTCCAAAATGCATCTGGTTGGGGTTCATCAGGAACTGGGTGCCATCCTCGTTGACCGCCAGGCTATAATGGTTGGCCACAGCCTCGTGCATGTTCAGCCGCACGGTCCACCGGAACGCCGCAGCCATATCCACTCGTTCCGACCAATGGTCGATGTTGGTTCGCAGATTCGTCACGCTCATCTTCGGTCTCCGGTTTTTGCTGCCGCGTATTGAAAGCTTGCCCTATCATTCGGGTTCGGCCAACGAAAATCGGAGCAGAGTCATTCGGTGGCAGACCTTTTGAGGCCCGGCACGCCGTCGCCAATGCAACCTGTGACGGTTTCATGATACCGCTTTTGCAGGGGTTGCACCTTCCTGCACATTGGGGAAAGTTGGGCCATGGAATACACACCTTTCCCCAGTTGGCCCGACTCTGCCCCCAAACTCATTGCTGTCGCCGCAGGCCGCGAGGCCGCAGATACGGTGATCAAGGGTGGCATTTGGGTCAATGTGCATAGCCGCGAGGCGCTGCCGGATCATGACATTGCCATCACCGCCGGTCGGATCGCCTTTGTGGGGCCCGACGCCACGCATTGTATCGGGCCCGACACGCAGATCATTGAGGCAAACGGGCGCTATATGATCCCGGGCCTGTGCGACGGGCATATGCATATCGAATCCGGGATGCTGACCCCGGCAGAGTTCGCCCGCGCGGTCATCCCGCATGGCACAACCAGCATGTTCACAGACCCGCATGAGATCGCCAATGTGCTGGGCCTGAATGGTGTGCGGATGATGCATGATGAAGCGCTTTTGCAACCGGTGAATATCTTCACCCAGATGCCGTCTTGCGCACCATCTGCGCCGGGCCTGGAAACCACCGGGTATGAGATCACACCCGAGGACGTGGCCGAGGCAATGAACTGGCCCGGTATTATCGGCCTGGGTGAGATGATGAACTTTCCCGGTGTGATCCACGGCGACCCCAAGATGCTGGCTGAGATTGCAGCCACGCAAAGGGCCGGCAAAACCGTGGGCGGTCATTATGCATCGCCTGATTTAGGGCCTGAATTTGCCGCTTACGTGGCTGGTGGCCCCGCCGATGATCACGAAGGCACCTGCGAGGCCGATGCCATCGCACGGGTGCGCCAGGGAATGCGGTCGATGATGCGATTGGGCTCGGCCTGGTATGATGTCGAAAGCCAGATCACGGCCATTACTGAAAAGGAGCTGGACCCGCGCAATTTCATCCTGTGCACTGATGATTGCCATTCCGGCACGCTGGTCAATGACGGCCATATGAACCGCGTCGTGCGCCACGCGATTGCCTGCGGCTGTGATCCTTTGATCGCCCTGCAAATGGCTACGATCAACACCGCCACCCATTTCGGGCTGGAGCGTGAGATCGGGTCGATCACGCCCGGGCGGCGCGCGGATATCATCCTCAGCGCGGATCTCACTGAACTGCCGATCGAAACCGTGATTGCGCGCGGTCAAATCGTGGCGCAGAATGGCGCAATCACCGTGGATTGCCCCCACTTGAACTGGCCCGACACCGCTCGCAATACAGTCCATCTGGGCCACGCGCTTGACGAAACGGATTTTGAGATCAAAGCCCCAGCCGGGGCCAATCGCGTTCGGGCCAATGTGATCGGGGTGGTTGAAAACCAGGCGCCCACCAAAGCCTTGAAGGCCGAGCTGCCGATTATCGGCGGGCTGGTCGAAGGCGAAGACGGCGTTTGCCAGATCGCACTGGTGGAGCGTCACCGTGCAACAGGGGGCGTTACAAACGCCTTTGTGTCCGGCTTTGGCTATCAGGGCAAAATGGCCATGGCCTCAACCGTTGCGCATGACAGCCACCATATGATCGTTGTTGGCACTGATCGCGCACAGATGGCCATGGCTGCGAACAGGCTGGCCGAGGTGGGCGGCGGTATCACCATTTTCCGCGACGGCGAAGAACTGGCTCTGGTCGAACTGCCTATTGCTGGCCTTATGTCCGACAGCCCTGCCGCTCAGGTTGCCGCAAAGGCCGAGCAGATGGTTGCCGCAATGCAGGCCTGCGGTTGCTCGCTCAACAACGCGTATATGCAGCATTCTTTGCTGGCCCTGGTGGTGATCCCGGAACTACGGATATCAGACATCGGGCTAGTGGATGTGCGCACATTCGAAAAAATAGACCTCTTGGAACCTCTCTCATGACAACAATAAAAACACCTGAGACCCCTCAAGCCGAAGACTTCACCGATCCCAAAGCCGCTGTCGCGCGGCTGGAGGAGCTTTATGCAACGGCCACGCATTTCTTGTGCGATGCTTTTGCGCACGCTCTGCAACATGGCGCGCCTGCTGAGCGGATCAGAGCCTATTACCCGGAAATTCGCATCAAAACCCTGTCTTATGCGCAGGTCGACAGCCGGCTGAGTTTTGGTCACGTTTCCGAACCCGGCATTCACGCGACGACAGTGACCCGGCCGGACCTGTTCCGTTCCTACCTGACACAGCAGATCGCATTGCTGATCAAGAACCACGCACAACCTGTAACAATTGGGCTGTCAGACACCCCAATCCCGGTGCATTTCGCCGTGGCCAACAATCCGAACCTTCATGTTCCGCATCAAGGGGCGGCGGGATTCACGCTGCGCGATGTATTCGATGTGCCCGACCTCACCACAACCAATGATGACATCGTTAATGGTGTCAGCGATCCGGATGATGAGGTTGGGTCACTGTCTCTGTTCACCGCCCAGCGTGTGGATTACTCGCTGGCCCGGCTGGCGCATTATACAGCGACGGATCCCAGCCATTTCCAGAATCATGTGCTGTTCACCAACTACCAGTTCTATGTCTCGGAATTCGAAGCCTACGCGCGCGAACAGCTTGCCGACCCTGACAGCGGCTATACCAGCTTTGTCTCGACCGGAAATGTCGAGATAACAACCAAGGATGCCGCGCTGGAGCAACCACTCAAGCTGCCGCAAATGCCGACCTATCACCTGAAACGCGCCGACGGATCGGGCATAACGCTAGTCAATATCGGGGTTGGGCCATCCAATGCAAAAACCGCCACTGACCATATCGCAGTTCTGCGGCCCCATGCATGGTTGATGGTGGGCCATTGCGCCGGGCTGCGCAACACGCAGGCGCTGGGGGATTTCGTGCTGGCCCATGCCTATCTGCGCGACGACAAGGTGCTGGACGACGATCTGCCCGTCTGGGTTCCCATCCCGCCTTTGGCCGAAGTGCAAGTGGCGCTCGAACGCGCGGTGGCCGAGGTGACCAAGTTGGAAGGATATGAGCTCAAGCGGATCATGCGGACGGGCACCGTCGCCTCGGTCGATAACCGCAATTGGGAGTTGCGGGACCAGTCGGGCCCTGTGCAACGGCTCAGCCAATCCCGCGCCATTGCGCTGGACATGGAAAGCGCCACAATCGCGGCCAATGGTTATCGCTTCCGTGTACCCTATGGCACTTTGCTCTGCGTTTCCGACAAGCCCCTGCATGGTGAGTTGAAGCTGCCGGGCATGGCTTCGGCTTTTTATACCACTCAGGTCAGCCGTCATCTGGCCATCGGAATCCGCGCGATGGAGCATCTGAGGGGCATGCCGCTTGAGCGTTTGCACAGCCGGAAATTGCGTTCCTTTGATGAAACCGCCTTTCTCTGAAGCAAAAAAGCAACGATTTCCCCATATTTTTAGGGTTTTCGGCGCTACTATTCGTTGTGTTCCCCTACAATATCCCGTTACAGTTACGCGGTGAGGCCCAAATTATCGGGCACGTTAAGGAGACCAAGAAATGGCAAAGCCTATGACAAAGACTCAGCTGGTTGCTGCTCTCGCTGAGGAAATGGGGACTGACAAGAAATCCGCCAACTCTGCGCTGGAGGCAATTACTGGCCTGATCACGCGCGAAGTATCCGCTGGCGGCGCAGTCACCCTGCCCGGCGTTGGCAAAATCTACTGCCGCGAGCGCCCCGAGCGCATGGTACGCAACCCTGCCACCGGTGAACAGTTCAAGAAAGAGGCCGACAAGGTGGTCAAAATGACCATCGCCAAGGCACTGAAAGACAGCGTAAACGGCTGATCCCAGCCGTCATCGCCAAATGATCAAGGGCCGCCGATTGGGGGCCCTTTTTCTTTGCTATGAGGAGATAGATTTTAGGGTACACGGAGGTCTTTTTTTCATGGTCCGCTCTAAGCCCAGTGTGCTCAGTGCAGCAGCCCGCGCGAGTGTCCGCCTCTGTGTCCTTTCAAGATTTCACGTCACCGGCGAACCGCGCGGCATTTTCTTTGGCAAAGGCACTTACATCAGCACTTTCATCCCAGAACTGCGGGTTGGCTTTGGGTATGGTCAGAGCTTTTTGCACAGCAGGGCGCGCGTCGATCCGATCAAACCACGTCTGCAAATGAGGCAGGCCATCCACGCTCGCACGTGCCCAGACATAGGCCCGCGCCCAAGGATAGGTCATCATATCAGCGATCGTGTATTCGCCTGCCGCCAGCCATTCGCGACCTTCGAGATGCGTGTCAAGAACTCCTAGCAACCGGCGGGATTCGTCCACGTACCGCTTTATCGAAAACGGCTCCTCATGCCCGTTCGGCGCGGCGATATGCTGAAAGTACATGGCTTGCCCCATCATGGGTCCAACGTGCCCGACCTGGAAAAACATCCATTGCATAACTTCCGAGCGCTTTGTCGGCTCTTTGGGAAGGAATTTGCCGTATTTCTCTGCAAGATGCCAAAGGATGGCGCCGCTTTCAAAAATGGCGCGATTCTCGTCGCGGTCAACAATAGTTGGGATTTTGCCGTTTGGGTTTAGCCTCAGATAGTCGGGAGTCTTTTGTTCCTGCTTTGAGAAATTCACAACCGTGAGGTCATAGGGTACTCCTGCTTCTTGCAAGAAAATGACAGGTTTGTAACCGTTCATCGTCGCGGCGGTGTAAACGTGAACTGCGGGTTGGGTCATCTTAAGTCTCCATTTGCGACCACATCCAAAGGGGCTTGACCTAAACTGATTACAAGGTGAAGAAAATCAACTAGTATACTTTTTGTAACCTAGATCAGTGAAGTGGTTCCACGGATGGAAGCCCGCGTCAGACAGGACCAACGTGGTCGCAAGAGCGTCGATGACACGTGTACAACGCCATGCGCGATTGAACGCGGCATGAGGATCATCGGCGGGAAATGGACCGGTTCGATCCTGTGGCACCTCAAGGATGGACCCGTGCGCTTTAATGATCTCTCGCGCATGATCGGCGGTGCCAGCAAGAAGATGATCACAGAAAGACTTCGTCAATTAGAGGCACAGGGATTGGTGCGCCGCGATGTCGTCGAAACCAAGCCGCTATCGGTCATTTACGAAGTGACAGACTTTGGGAGAACCGCGCTCGGGTTCCTCGATGAGCTTCGCAAATGGAGTGAGGAACTCCCCCACAATACTGATAAGGTAAATGGCTAAGTGGAAGTCGCCCAAAGCAATCATTCAATTCGGGAACGTGATTGTCTTTTTCGGCCCGCGTTGCTGACATTCGAGTAACCGAGCCTCGCAGACCAACCTCTTTTTCCTCGAAAACCACACCAGCCCAGAGAGATCAACCGCTTGCGAACCCGACGAATTTCAGAAACAGTCCCCGCAAACGGAAAAGAGGCCGAAAAATGGATCTGCGCGCCATTGCGATGGGGTTGGTTTTTGCCCTGATCTGGTCGTCGGCCTTTTCGTCGGCGCGTATCATTGTGGCTGATGCGTCCCCTCTATTTTCGCTTGCGGTGCGGTTTTTGATTTCAGGGCTTCTGGGGGTGGCCATTGCCAGGATGATGGGCCAAAGCTGGCGTCTGACAAAAGGGCAATGGCGCGCGACGATTATTTTCGGGATTTGTCAGAATGCCCTTTATTTGGGTCTGAATTTCTATGCGATGCAAACGGTTCAGGCGTCGTTGGCGGCCATCATCGCCTCGACTATGCCGTTGCTGGTCGCGCTGGCCGGATGGTTGATCTTCAGCGAAAAGCTGCGGCCCCTTGGGATTGCCGGTTTGTTGGCCGGTTTCGCCGGGGTCGCGTTGATCATGGGCAGCCGGATCAGTGACGGGGTTGATCTGTTTGGCGTTGCGTTGTGTGGGTTGGGTGCTTTGGCGCTGGCTTCGGCGACTCTGGCGGTGCGCGGCGCCACCTCGGGTGGGAATTTCATGATGGTGGTGGGGTTGCAGATGCTGGTCGGTTCGGCCCTTTTGTTCGTCGCGGCCCCGATCTTTGAAACCATCTTCGTCAACCCGACGCTGCCGCTGGCTTTGGCCTTTGCCTATACCACGGTAATGCCGGGCCTGGTTGCGACGCTGATCTGGTTTCTGCTGTTGGACCGTATCGGCGCCGTCCGAGCCGCAACATTCCACTTTCTGAACCCCGTTTTTGGAGTGGCCGTCGCTTATGTTCTGCTGGGCGAACAGCTAAGACCGCTGGACGCGTTGGGTGTACTGATCACCACATTGGGCATTCTGGCCGTGCAGCTTTCCCGTCAGCCTGCCGGCCAAAACCGAGCCTCTGCCTGAGGTTCGCAGTTTCTGGACTGCGAGGCTGGCCGTAAATTGATTTTGATTTCCCAGACCCCGCCCCCAAATAATAGAACATCAACCAAACGACCGGAGGTTCCATGTCCCGCTATACCAAAGACCCACAGGTCATCGCGTCCCTCTCACCAGAAGAGTTCCACGTCACCCAACGCAGCGGGACGGAACGGCCGGGTACGGGCAAGCTGTTGAACAACAAGGAACCGGGCATCTATGTGGACATCGTCTCGGGCGAGCCGCTCTTTGCCTCGACCCACAAATACGAATCCGGATGCGGTTGGCCCAGTTTCACAAAGCCCATCGTCCACGAACATGTGGAAGAGTTTCGCGACACCACCCATGGCATGATCCGCACCGAGGTGCGGTCGAAACATGGGGACAGTCATTTGGGTCACGTCTTCCCGGATGGCCCTCGTGAACATGGTGGGCTACGCTATTGCATCAATTCCGCCTCGCTGCGGTTTATCCATCGCGATGAGATGGAGGCCGAGGGCTATGGTGAATTTCTGATCCATGTGGAGGATATCTGATGACCGAAGAACGCGCTGTTCTGGCCGGGGGCTGCTTTTGGGGGATGCAGGATCTGATCCGCAAGATGCCTGGCGTCTTGCGCACGCGTGTCGGGTATACCGGCGGCGACGTGCCCAACGCCACCTATCGCAACCACGGCACCCATGCCGAAGGTATTGAGATCTGGTTCGATCCGGCGCAGATTTCGTATCGGCGTCTGCTGGAGTTTTTCTTTCAGATCCACGACCCGACAACGGTCAACCGCCAGGGCAATGACCGGGGTCTCAGCTATCGGTCGGCCATCTACTATGTGGATGACGCCCAGAAAGCGACCGCGCTGGACACCATCGCCGATGTGAATGTCAGCGGTCTGTGGCCGGGCAAAGTGGTGACCGAGTTGGAACCGGTCGGCGATTTCTGGGAGGCCGAGCCCGAGCATCAGGACTACCTGGAGCGTATCCCCAACGGATACACATGCCATTTCATCCGCCCCGATTGGGTGCTGCCCAAGCGCGTGGATGCTGCGGAATAGTAAACGCTTCAGCCGGTGGCCACCCGAGGGCGGCCGCTGGCCTCGACCGTGATCAACGCCTCGACGAAGACGTCTTTTGCCTCGACCTTCGCGGTTCTGATATCGCGTTCGACAGTCACACGGATGTCTTCCGCCCCGGCCTCGCGTACGGCCTGTTCAGCCTCATTTCGTAATACGGCCTCGATCAGGTCCAATGCTTCGCGCTCATCTGCAAAATCCTGTGGCCCGTCATCAAGATGGACCCTGTATCGTCCCTCGGCAGACGAGGTGATGGTGCCAGACCGGCGCAGCGTCAGCCGTCCGACCACGGCCCCGATGGCATTGGCCACGCCGGCGTGTTCCGGCAAAACCATCTTGCAGTGCAAGCGCGCTCCGACAGCGGGGTAATAGCTGGGGGCTGACGCTCCAAGCCCGACCACATCCACGTTCAGCGCAGTGTCCAGGGCTAAAAGCCCCCGGTGGCGCGCCAATCCGCGTTGGGTCAGAACATGCCGGGCCAGTTCTTGCGGGTTGGAGCCAAAGGCGTCTGCTTCCTCTGCAAAAGCAGTCTCTAACAAGGTCAGAGCGGTTTGTTCCGTCAGCTGGTCGATGATCATCTGAGCCAATTGTTGCGGAGATGTCGCCAGCAGGTCACCGGATCCAACCCGTTTGCGTGCGATCAGCTCCAAAGCTTTGGTCGCAGCATCACCATCCCACACATCCAGCCGCCCCAAAACATGGCTGGCATCTGACGGCGTGATGCCCGACACCTGAACCAAGCCGCGATCGACCAACCGGTTCAGTGCAGCCCCCTCCATGCGGTTTTGCAACAATTTGCCTAGTGGCACGACAGCGTCAACCAAGCGGTCCAGCAACGCGGCTTCGCGCGCGCCGATACCCTGCGCGGACATGCCCGGCAGTTTTCGTGCAAACCGGGTATCATGCTCACCCACGGTGGTGGCCCGAAGCCGTTCGTCCAGCGCAGCATGCACCACCTCGGGTGCTTCAGTGGCCAGCAGTGAGACGGGCAGCACCCGGCGCGGCCCCAGAAAGACGCCACCGCTCAGCCCTTCAGCCGCGACATGCACCTGACTGTCACCGCCCAGACCATGGGTCCGCATCGCGACTGCCTCGACCATGGTGCGGAACCCGCCAACCTGCGCGCCTGCAGGATCAATGGCGGGCTTTCCATCGCGGATCAGAGCCACATCCGTTGTCGTGCCGCCAATATCCGACACGATCGCGTTTTCCGCCCCCGTCAGCCAGCGCGCACCAACGATCGAGGCCGCAGGGCCGCTGAGGATGGTTTCAATCGGACACGCGCGCGCCTGTTCCGCGCTCATCAAAGCGCCATCGCCGCGCACGACCATCATGGGCGCGGAAATTCCCAAGTCACGCAGCTGATCTTGAGCCCGCCCGATCAACCGGTCGATCATCCCAATCAACCGCGCATTCAACACCGCTGTCACCGCCCGTTTCGGGCCGTTCAACTTGGCCGACAATTGGTGCGAACAGGTTACCGGAACGCCAGTCTGCGCGGCGATGATCCGGGCCGCTTCCAACTCATGGCTCGGGTTGCGCGTCGCAAACTGCCCCGCAACGGCGAAACCTGAAATGCCGTCATGGGACTTTAGAAAACGTTGCAAGGCGTCGACGTCCAGCGGCGCGGCCTCACCCCCTGCATGGTTATGGCCCCCGGTCAGAACCAGCGCCGGATCCCCTTTCAACGCCTCGCTGAGCCCGTGCTTCGCAAGATCACCGTCGCGAAACCCGATATAGATCAACGCAACCCGACCGCCTTGTCCTTCGACCAGCGCATTGGTCGCCAAAGTGGTCGAGAGCGATGCCAAGGCGATCTGTTCAGGCGCGACCTCAGCCGCCTCCAGAACTGCAGAAATCGCCTTGCCTACCCCAATCGCCAGGTCACTGCGCGTCGTCAGCGACTTGGCCGAGGCGATCACCTCTGTCTCATCCCGGATCAGAACCGCATCCGTATAGGTCCCGCCGGTATCCACCCCCAAAGCCAAAGCCATCGGGTTCTCCTCTTACTTGCTTGGAATGGGTCTAGCGGTCCTGCGCGACACGTCCAGCCTGTTTGCGGCACTTATGTCAGTTGTTGCACAGCCCAACGCGCCGCGTCCGCCACCGTTGGCTCAGGGTCGTCGGTTAAGGCCATAGCCGATGGCAACAGATCAGGCACCCCTGAATTACCAATCGCATAAAGCACATTGCGCACAAATCGGTCACGCCCAATCCGCTTGATGGGTGAGCCCGAAAACTTCGCCCGAAACGCGGTATCATCCAGCGCCGCCAGATCAGACAGGTTCGGCGCCATCAGATCCTCGCGCGCGGCATAGCGGATATCGCTGGCTGCCACCGCGAACTTGTTCCAGGGGCAAGCCGCCAGGCAATCATCGCAGCCATAGATGTGATTGCCCAGTTTTCCGCGCAACTCTTCGTCAACCGGGCCTTTGTGTTCAATCGTGAGATACGAGATACAGCGCCGCGCATCCAACTGGTAGGGCGCCGGAAACGCTTCGGTTGGGCACACATCCAGACAAGCCCGGCAGGATCCACAATGATCCCTCTCCGCCTTATCCTCAGGCAGATCCAAAGTTGTAAAAACAGAGCCTAAAAAGACCCAATTCCCCAATTCTCGACTGACAAGGTTGGTGTGCTTGCCCTGCCATCCCAGCCCCGCCGCCTGGCCCAACGCTTTTTCGGGCACAGGTGCTGTGTCCACAAACACTTTCACCTCACCACCGGCCTCGGCAATCAACCAGCGCGCCAGACGCTTGAGGCGCTTTTTGACCAGATCGTGGTAATCCTTGTTTTGCGCATAGACCGAAATCGCCCCCAACTGCGGGTGCTGCAATATCTCGGTCGGATCATGTTCAGGCGAATAGCTCTCGGCCAACATGATCACCGATTTCGCCTCAGGCCAAAGCGCCGCCGGGTTGCCGCGCCAATGGCTGCGCTCGGCCATCCATTCCATCTGACCGTGATATCCCGCGTCCAGAAAGGCCTGCAAACGCTCCGGCACATGGGGCACATCCCAGGGCCTGCAGATCCGACAGGCCACAAACCCCTCTGACAAGGCCTGCGCCACCAGCCGCTCTTTCAACTCGGGTCCGCTCTTCATCTGGCTGAACATATCCTCGCGGGGAAACGCGCCCCGGCGCGATGGAGGGCAGACGGCCCCCCTTTCGATTCCGCCCGATCAGAAATCCAGGTCAGCATAATGGGGCGGTGGCCGGAACCCGGGCACCTGATCCGCCAGGATCGAGCGAAAGGCCGGACGCGACTTGATTTTGGCATACCAATCCTTGACCGCCGAGCTCCGGTTCCAATCCACGTCCGAGATGTAATCCAGCGCCGAAAGGTGCGCAGCAGCGGCAAAATCAGCCAATGTCATCTGATCGCCGGCCAGCCAGCGGCGGTGATCCAGCAGCCAGGCCATGTAGTCCAGATGGTACTTGATCGCCTTGGCCCCGGCTTTGACATTCTTGCTGTCAGGGTAGCCTTGCCCGGTGACCTTCTTGTTGACCCGTTCATAAAGCAGGTTCGCTGTCACTTCATGATGGAACTTATCATCGAACCAGCCCACAAGACGGCGGACTTCGAACCGCGCTTCGGGTGATTTGGGCATCAAGGGCGGCTCTGGCCGGGTCTCTTCGATATACTCACAGATCGCGGTGCTTTCCGACATGATCTGCCCGTCCAGTCGCAAAACCGGGACCTTGCCTGCCGGGTTGCGACGCAGGAAGTCGGGATCCTGTTCCCAATACCTCTCCTCGACAAGCTCGACCTCGATCTTTTTCTCGGCAAGCGATAACCGCACTTTTCGGCAATAAGGGGATAGGGGGACGTGAAACAGACGCGCCATGAAATTCCACTCGAAACCAGCTTTGACCCCACCAGCTTTAGCCGTTCAGGGGGCAGAGTTTCAATCCTCGAAACAATCCGCGCGACCATCTGCGCGGATGGTGGCCGCCCCGTCCATGATTGCAGCGGCACGCCTGCGGGTCCGGGCCGAGGGGTCGGTGACCGATCGGTTGCGCGGTGACGGCAGGATCGCTGCCAGTCGCGCGGCCTGTACCGGGGTCAGCTTATCGGCACTGGTTCCAAAATACTGCTGTGCCGCGGCCTCAACGCCAAACACGCCCTGCCCGGTCTCTGCCACGTTCAGATAGACCTCAAGAATACGCTCTTTGGTCCAGACCATCTCGACCACCGGCGTGATCGAGGTTTCAACCGCTTTGCGGACCCAGCTGCGCCCTTGCCAGAGGAAAACATTCTTGACCACTTGCTGCGATATGGTCGAGGCGCCCCGGCCGCCACCGTCTTCCAGCGCGTCGCGAATGGCTTCGACGTCAAAGCCCCAATGCAGACAGAAGTTCGCATCCTCTGCCGCCACAACCGACCGCGCCATGACCGGAGAGATCTCTTCAATCGGAACCCATTCTCGTTCGACCTTGCCCAACCTGCGCCATTCCGACCAGATCGTGTGCGTGACCGGTGGATTGACCACGGAAAACAGCAAAACCAGTGCAAGAACAAAGGCCGCAAAACCCAATGCAGCCATCACAATCCAACGCCGCAGCCGCGCAAACAGCGACCGGCCGGTTTTCGATTTTGATGCCTGCTTCTTTTTCCCACGCGTTTTGCGCGCTGCTTTCTTTGCCATGTTTTTTCTATACGTCGCGACTTGGCGATTTGGAACGGCCTAATTCGCGATCAACCGCGCCTCTCTTGGGCGAATGACTGGTCGAACAGTTTTGGAGTTGCCCAGCTCGGTCCGGCTTAATTCCGGAAATAATGCCAGTATTTCAGCCTGCGTCCGCCGTTCAGCCTGCGTCACAGCGTGCCCTGGGTAATAGCTTTCGTTCTTGGCACCATTTGCGAAGATGATTTCATGGCGATCAAACAAAAGATGGTAATAGTCGATCTCATCCACCGGAGCGCGCGTGACCGTATCGCCGTTTACCAAACAATGCGCTGCAATCAGAATTTCGGAATGACCATAGAAATACTGCGCGCGCCAGTCGTCGATTAACATGCGATGCTGCGGCGATACCAACAATGGGTGTGACAAGCCAAAGGTGCCTGCTGAAAACCTGACCGGCGCAAACGTGTCATTTGCCGCAACCGTTGTTTTTCCGGTCCACAACAACGGCTGCGCACCACGATCCAGAGTCATGACCAGATCACCGGGCTGCAAGTCTTCAACTCTGCGCTGACACTTCGGCGTTTCGATCAATGTCCCCGCAGTAAAACAGGGCGGCGCCAATTCGCCACCGGCAATGTCCACCGAACCAAAAGACCCACCGGTATCGCTGAAATCGGTAACAGACGAACTGACAAAGGTCCCTTGCTGCAGAAGCTGACCGTCGGTTGGCGTGAAAACCTCACGACCGTCGGCCAGATAAAACGTCACCCCTGTATAGGTCACCTGACCACCACCTGGCAGTTGGATCGTCACGATATCGTCGAAGTAGGATGCCGTTATGTCCTGCCCATCGACGGAATCGTTATTCAATCGATTGATCAGACCGTTGTCATTCTGATCAACAATATCAAATTGCGAAACGGTCAGAGTCGACCCGACTACGGTACCGTTGGCACCGGGGTTTGCTGGGTCGAGCACAAAGAACTGATCTGTATACGTCGTAGGCATTCAGAATCCACTTCTGCCGGGGTATCACCAGGCATTCTATTGCGCGTTCCCGAAGAAACCGTGGCCAAAGCTAGGCGTTTTAGGTGTTGGATCGCAAGATTTGACACAAATTGGCGTCGAAAACGAAAAGCCCTGCGTGGTTTCTGAGTCACGCAGGGCTTTGGAACGTGTTCGACAAGTAGGCCTACTCCGCTGGAACAGCCTCAACTTCGTTGGTCAGCGGATGGCTGAGCTTGTTCAGCATTTCCTTGGGGCAGACCTGAATAAAGTTACCCCTTTCCACATCCCAGTGCTGCAATATGTCGGCTGCCTTACGGCTGTGCGTTTCTGCCGCGTGACGTTCGACAAGCGATCTCAGCTGATCTTCCCAATGGTCCACCGTTACCGGGCAGGTCACCAGCGTTTCCAGATTCATCAACGCCTCTGCTTTGCCATCGGGGTCGTACAGGTAAGCCATGCCGCCGGTCATGCCAGCGCCAAAGTTGGCACCGATCTCACCCAGAATGACGGCTACACCGCCGGTCATGTATTCACACCCGTTCGACCCGCAGCCCTCGATCACCACTTTGGCGCCCGAGTTGCGGACCGCAAAGCGTTCACCCGCGCGGCCTGCGGCGAACAGGTGGCCGTCGGTGGCCCCGTAAAGAACGGTGTTGCCGATGATGGTGTTCTCATCCGCTTTCAAGGGGCTGATCTGTGGCGGGCGCACGACAATGGTGCCCCCCGACAGGCCCTTGCCAACATAGTCATTGGCGTCGCCCGAAACTTCAAGCTTGAGACCCGGTGCTGCAAACGCGCCCAAAGACTGACCGGCCGAGCCTTGCAGTTTCACATGCAGGTGGTCGTCCTGGAACGTGTTCCGCATTCCAAAATTCTGCACGATATGGCTGGAGACGCGCGTGCCCACGGTCCGGTGCGTGTTCTGCACTGCATAGGACAGCTGCATTTTTTCACCGTCTTTCAGGAACCGGGCGGCGTCACGCACGATCTCGGCGTCCAGCGTATCGGGTACCGCGTTGCGCTCTTTTTCGCGGTCATAAACGATGTCATGTGCGCCATCGACAGTGATCAGCAACGGGTTGAGGTCCAGATCATCCAGATGCGCTGAACCCCGGCTGACCTGCGCCAGAAGGTCCGCGCGCCCGATGATCTCGTCAATGGACCGCGCGCCCAGGCTGGCCAGCAGCTCGCGCACTTCCTGCGCATAGAAGGTGATCAGGTTGACGACCTTATCCGCATTGCCGGTGAATTTGGCGCGCAAGCTTTCGTCCTGCGTACAGACGCCAACCGGGCAGGTGTTCGACTGGCATTGACGCACCATGATACAGCCCATCGCGATCAGCGCGGCAGTGCCGATCCCGTATTCCTCGGCCCCCATCATCGCGGCCATGACGATGTCGCGCCCGGTGCGCAACCCGCCATCGGTGCGCAAGGTCACGCGGTCGCGCAGGTTGTTCATCGCCAGAACCTGATGCGCCTCGGTCAGGCCCATCTCCCATGGCAGACCGGCATATTTGATGCTGGTCGCGGGCGAGGCCCCGGTGCCGCCATTATGGCCCGAGATCAGGATCACGTCCGCCTTGGCCTTGGCCACACCGGCAGCAATCGTGCCCACGCCTGAGGACGCCACCAGTTTCACGGTCACCTTGCAGCGCGGATTGATCTGCTTGAGGTCATAGATCAGCTGCGCCAGATCCTCGATCGAATAGATATCGTGATGCGGCGGCGGAGAGATCAGGGTTACGCCCTTGGTCGAATGGCGCAGACGTGCGATCAGGTCGGTGACCTTCATGCCTGGCAGCTGACCGCCTTCACCCGGTTTCGCCCCCTGGGCCACTTTGATCTCAAGTTCCTCACATTGGTTGAGGTACTCAGCCGTCACACCAAACCGGCCCGAGGCCACCTGTTTGATCTTGGCAGACGGGTTGTCGCCATTGGGCTCGGGCACGAAATGCGCGGGATCTTCCCCACCCTCACCCGAGTCGGACTTGGCCCCGATCCGGTTCATCGCCACGTTCAGCGTCTTGTGGGCCTCGGGGCTCAATGCGCCAAGGCTCATGCCCGGCGTGACAAAGCGTTTGCGGATCGAGGTGATCGATTCGACCTCTTCAATCGGCACCGGTTTGCCCATTGGTTTGAAATCCATCAGATCGCGCAGATGGATCGGCGGGTTCGATTGCATCTTGGCCGAATACTGCTTCCACAGCTCATATGAGGCTCTGTTACAGGCCATCTGCATCATATGCATCGAGGTCGCTTCCCACGCATGGGTCTCACCCGACTGGCGCGCCTTGTAGAAACCGCCGATGGGCAACACGTCCAATCCACTGTCCCAACCTTTGGCGTGAATCTCTTCAAGCTTGGTCTGGATCCCGGTAACACCGATGCCTGAAATACGGCTGGTCATGCCGGGGAAGTACTCAGCCACCATCGCACGGCTGAGGCCAACGGCCTCAAAGTTCAGACCACCGCGATAGGAAGAAATCACCGAGATCCCCATCTTGGCCATGATCTTCAGCAGACCTTGGTCAATGGCTTCGCGATAGCGCGCGACATTCTCGGTCAAAGTGCCATCCAGCAAGCCACGATCAATGCGGTCGGCCAGCGAATCTTCGGCCAAATAAGCGTTTACAACGGTCGCTCCGCAACCGATCAGGACGGCGAAATAGTGCGGATCAACACATTCCGCTGACCGCACGTTCAGCGAACAGAAGGTCCGCAGCCCTTGCCGCGTCAGATGCGAATGCACCGCACTGGTTGCCAGGATCATCGGCATCGCCACGCGGCCTTCGCCTGAATTCATGTCTGACAGAACCAGATGCCCAGCACCCGAGCGCACGGCCTCTTCTGCTTCGGCTCTGACACGGGCCAAAGCGGCGCTGAGCGCGCCTTGTCCAGGCTCGAAGCTGCAGTCAATCTCTGCCAGCGGCGCGTCGAAGCTTTCGACTAGCTTGTCCCATTGCGCATTGCCGACAAAGGGGCTTTCCAGAACCACGATTTCGGTCTGGCTGCTATCTTCGTCCAAAACGTTCTTGAGGTTGGCAAACCGCGTCTTCAGCGACATCACACGGTATTCGCGCAAACTGTCGATCGGCGGGTTTGTCACCTGGCTGAAATTCTGCCGGAAGAAATGGCTGAGCGGGCGGTATTGCTTGGACAGAACCGCCGAAGGGGTATCATCGCCCATAGAGGCCAGAGATTCTTTGCCATCTTCGGCCATCGGCGCTAGGATCTGTTCCAGTTCCTCAACCGAATACCCGGCTGCGATTTGCCGCTTGCGCAGCTCTGCGCCCGAGAAGATCGGGGTTTCGGTTACGCCTGCCAGCGATTCATCCAGATCGTTGATCTTGGCGACCCATTCACCAAACGGCAGCGCCCGGGCCAGTTTGTCCTTGATCTGCTTGTCACGGTACAGCTTGCCCTTTTTCATGTCGACGGCCAGCATTTGACCGGGGCCAAGCGCGCCCTTTTCGACAACGCTGGATTCGTCGATGGGCACCATGCCCGCCTCAGATCCAGCGATGACCAGCCCGTCACCGGTGACCACATAGCGCATCGGGCGCAGGCCGTTCCGGTCCAACCCGGCACAGACCCAACGGCCATCGGTCATCGCCAAAGCCGCCGGACCATCCCACGGCTCCATCACCGAGTTGCAATAGGAATACATGTCCCGCCAGGCTTGCGGCAGTTCGACCGCCTGTTTGGACCAGCTTTCCGGCACCAGCATGGTTTTCGCCATGGGCGCGGAACGGCCTGCACGCACCAAAACCTCAAAAACCGAGTCTAATGCGGCCGAATCCGACGATCCTCCGGCGATGATCGGCTTGATGTCTTCGGCATAGTCGCCAAAGGTGCCGCTAGCCATGCGGATCTCGTGGCTTTTCATCCAGTTGATGTTGCCCTTCAGCGTGTTGATCTCGCCGTTATGGGCCAACATGCGGAATGGTTGCGCCAGCCACCATTGCGGGAAGGTGTTTGTAGAATACCGCTGGTGATAAATGGCAAAGGCAGATTCGAACCGCTCGTCCATCAGGTCGGGATAGAATACCGCAACCTGCTCGGCCAGCATCATGCCCTTGTAGATGATCGACCGGCAGGACAGCGACGCCAGATACAGGCCCGAAATTCCCACCGCTGCCGCCGCTTTTTCGATACGGCGACGGATGACATACAGCTCGCGCTCGAATGTCTCTTCGTCCACACCTTTGGAGTTCGAGATCAGGATTTGTTCGATCTCGGGGCGGGTCGCGTTGGCCTTTTCACCCAGACAGGTCACATCAACCGGCACATGGCGCCATCCATAGATGTAGTAACCCATGCGCAGCACTTCGGTTTCAACAATCGTCCGGCATTGTTCCTGCGCACCGAAATCGGTCCGCGGTAGAAAGACCTGACCGACCGCGATCAGCTGATCCAGCTTGGGTTCATGCCCGGTGCGACGGATCTGGTCGTAGAAAAACGAAACCGGGATCTGCACATGGATCCCTGCGCCGTCACCGGTTTTACCATCCGCATCCACCGCACCCCGGTGCCAAATCGCCTTGAGCGCATCAATGCCAGCGTCAACTACCTTGCGCGACGGCTTTCCGTCGACGGACACAACAAGCCCGACGCCGCAGGACGAATGCTCTTCCTCCTCGGAATAGAGACCATTTTCCACCATCCACTTGCGCTTGTTCTCTTCCGCCCGCACCCAATCGGCATCGTATTTGGTCATTGGCTGTCTCCTTCTTCCGAGGGGCATCGCTGCGTCGTCCCCGGGTTTGATCTGTGCTGGCGTCCGGCTGCGAACGCCGCCCCTTACGGAGCATGTTTTGATGAGATCTGCTGCGGGCCGTTATTCCGCTGCGACTGCCGCCTTGGCGTTGAACCGGTCGATGATTGCATCCGCGCAGTCGCGCCCGTCGCGGATGGCCCACACCACCAGTGACGCACCGCGTACGATGTCGCCGATGGCATAGACGCCGTCCATCTCGGTCGCGCCGGTTTGGAACGCCGCCTTGACGGTGCCCCAGCGGGTCACAGGCAGATCGGGCTGGCCGAACAAGGTGGGCAGGTCTTCAGGCTCAAAGCCCAGCGCCTTGATCACCAGATCAGCCTCTTCGACATAATCAGCGCCCTCGATCACTTCGGGGGCTTGGCGGCCCGAGGCATCGGGTTGACCCAAACGCATTTTCTGCACCATGACGCCCGAAACCTTATCGTCTCCAGTAAAGCCTTTGGGCGCGCTCAACCACTCAAAGATCACGCCTTCTTCTTCGGCGTTTTGCGTTTCGCGCTGTGAACCAGGCATGTTAGCACGGTCACGGCGATAAAGGCATTTGACCGAGGTCGCGCCCTGTCGTACCGAGGTGCGCACACAATCCATGGCGGTATCACCACCGCCAATGACCACGACCTTTTTGCCTGCTGCATTCAGGCGGCCATTGTCGAAGTCTTCAACATCGTCGCCAAAGCTTTTGCGGTTTGAGGCCGTGAGGAAATCAATGGCCTTTTCAATCCCGTTCAACCCGCTGCCAAGCATTGAAAGGTCACGCGATTTATAGACACCCGTGGCAATGATCACAGCGTCATGCTTGCTGCGGATCTCTTGAAACTTGTCGGCATCGACGTCGCAGTTCAAAACAAACTCGACCCCGCCATCGGCCAGCAATTCGTTGCGCCGCTGAACCACGTCTTTTTCCAGTTTGAACCCCGGAATGCCATACATCAGCAATCCACCTGCGCGGTCGTAGCGGTCATAGACGGTCACCTGAATACCCGCGCGCCGCAACATGTCGGCCGCGGCAAGGCCACCGGGGCCTCCGCCGATAATGCCAACGCTTTCGCCGCGCTCGAAGCTCGGTGTCACGGGCTTCACCCAGCCTTTGTCCCAAGCGGTATCGGTGATGTATTTTTCAATCGTGCCAATGGTGACCGTACCATGCCCCGATTGCTCGATCACACAATTACCTTCACACAGGCGATCCTGCGGGCAGATGCGGCCACAGATTTCCGGGAAGGTATTGGTGGCTTGGCTGGTCTCATACGCCTCTTCCAACCGACCGGTTGCAGTGAGGCGCAGCCAGTCAGGGATGTTGTTGTGCAAGGGGCAATGCGACTGACAATAAGGCACACCGCACTGGCTGCACCGGCTGGCCTGCTCAGCGGCCTTCTCGGCGGCATATTCCGCATAGATTTCGTCAAAGTCTTCTCGGCGGTCGTCTGCGGCACGCTTTTCCGGCATGTCGCGATCGATCTGCACAAACTTGAGCATCGGTTGCTTGGCCACGGGTCAGACTCCATGAATTGGCTTGGTCGCGCCTGTTTAGGGGATAGGGTAGAGGATGAAAAGTCAGTATTACTGACATAAATGACAAAATACCGCCCCGCACCACCAATTTTCGGAAAAAATGTGCGGAAAATAGAACCGAATCGGACCTATTATGAGCTCTTCCCTTTCTGACGTCACAAGAATACCCATTGAACCCAAGTTTAGCGTTACAATTTCACGGCTGGGTTGATGAGTCTTTTTCAATTGATTCTCGTGGCGATCATTCAGGGGGTCACTGAATTTCTGCCAATTTCGTCATCGGGACATCTTATTCTTCTCCCCGGCCTGACCGGCTTGGACGATCAGGGGTTGGCGATCGACGTAGCCGTGCACGTTGGAACACTTGGGGCGGTGGTTCTGTATTTCTGGCAGGATGTAAAACAGGCTCTGATCGGAATACCGCAGGTCTTATCGGGACGGATCACCTCTCCTCAGGCGCGTTTGGCGTTGTGCCTTGGGATCGCGACTATCCCAGTTGTACTTGTCGGTCTGGTCCTGCATGTCACAGGCTGGAACGAGGCGATGCGGTCGGTTGCCGTAATAGGCTGGGCAATGTTGGGCTTTGGCCTGGTCTTATACGTGATGGATCAGCGCGGTGCGCAGACCAAAACAGCCGCAGATTGGGGGATCCGTGATGCGGTTGTCATGGGTCTGTGGCAAGTTCTGGCACTGATCCCCGGCACGTCGCGATCCGGGATCACAATCACCGGCGCTCGGCAGCTAGGATATTCTCGCGAAGACGGCGCACGCATCGCCATGCTCATGTCGATCCCGACGATTCTGGCCTCGGGTGCGCTGCTGTCGGTCGATGTGATCCGTCAAGCGGATGCGCAATTGGCCAAGGACGGTGCTATCGCGGCCGCATTTGCGTTCATTGCTGCCTTGCTTGCGCTGACACTCATGATGCGCCTGCTGCGCAGTATCAGCTTCACACCCTATGTGATCTATCGGGTGATCGTGGGCTTCATTCTGTTGGTGATCGCCTATAGCTGATCAGCTGCGCAGGTTCTGGGCCGAGTTCTGAATGTCATCGTACTGACCATTCGGACGGTATTTCCAAAGGTATTCTGGCAAAACAGCCTCAAGCGCCGTGGGGCGGATACCCAATTCGGCAAAGCCTTTTGCATCATCCGCCACAGCATTGTCACGAGCCAGGTTTTTCAACTGATCACGCGTCAGGATATTGTTCGGGAACAGCTGGAAACTGACGAATTTGAGGATGTCCAGGACACCAGCCATGATACGCGCCGCAAAGAAGGGCACCGACAGGATCACGCGACGGCGATGGATCACATCCAACATTTGCTGCATCAGCGCGCGGAAAGTCGCAACTTCGGGCCCGCCCAACTCATAGGTGCCGGGGGCAGCTTGTCCCAATACGCCTTTGACTGCTGCCTGAGCCACATCGTCCACATAAACCGGCTGGAACCTGGTCTCGGCCCCGACCAAAGGCAGAAACGGACCCATCCGTGTCATGGCTGCAAACCGGTTAAAGAACTGATCTTCGGGACCAAAAATCACAGAAGGGCGCAGGATGATCGCGTTGGGCATATGGGCCAGAACTCCGGCCTCGCCTTCGGCTTTTGTGCGGGAATACGCGCTGGCGGCGTCCGCATCGGCACCAATTGCCGACACATGCACCATCCGGGGAATGCCATTCGCCGCTGCCAATCGCGCGACACGTTCAGCGCCCTCGGCCTGCACGCTGTCGAATTCGTTCTTGCCCATCTCGCTCAGGATGCCCACGCAATTGACCACCGCGTCTGCTCCATGCATGACAGCATCAACCGAGGCATCGTCGCGAATGTTGCACAAGACAGGTTCGACCTGCCCCACCGCACCATAGGGGCGCACAAACATCGCCTCATTCGGTCGCCGCACAGCCACCCGAACACGCCAGCCCCCGGCTGCCAGTCGACGCGTGATATACCGGCCGACAAATCCCGATCCACCGTATACCGTGACCAGTTTGGACATGATGGCGCTCCTGCTGTCTGGGTCCTGAATTGATGTAGCGTTCTCGCGTCGTGCAAACAAGCTGCAATTGCGTCGCGCTGACCCAGTTCAACAGTCTGTCAAACGCCGGTTCAAAAAACTTTCAAAAACTGCCTGAATCAGGTTGACGCCCCCGGCCACTCGGCTTAAACGCCCCTCCACGACACCTGCCCAGGTGGCGGAATTGGTAGACGCGCTAGCTTCAGGTGCTAGTGTCCGTATGGACGTGGAGGTTCGAGTCCTCTCCTGGGCACCAAATATTCCCGCAAATTATTGAATTAAAATAGTTATTTTTAGCGGCGTGTTTTTATCCCCTAATTTATCCCCCGAATTTTTGATGATAGGACGCCAAATTTAGACGGGCTCAGCGTCTTACTAATGCTGATTCATATTTACTCACCGACAACCTGTCAAAAGTGGCAGAAAGCCCTGGTCGTTTTTCCGTGATACTTAAGCAGGTGATGCGCTTCGGCGTAAAAGTTGTAGCGTTAGGCGGGGCAAACAACCTAAGACATCAGCAGCGAAATGAACATTGGTAGATGGAGAAGTGTCAAAGGTTCGGCTGGAGCCAGCAAACGGCCAATAGGAGATGCACCTTGCAAGAGCAGATGAAAGAGCATGTCCAAGAGGTCGCCAGTTTCGCAAAGGCTATGGCTCATCCAGGGCGATTTCAGATACTCTTAAGACTAATGGAAGGTGAGAAAA
>NZ_WQAG01000002.1:0-601956 GCF_013031565.1 Ruegeria sp. HKCCD7255
ACGAATTGAATCAGCGACTCATCAGTCGATCAAGGAAGAGTTTTTCAACGGAATACGCCCAAAACGACAAATGCTGCGCCCATAGCCTAAGTCGCCTTTGGGCTCGAAGCGGAAGATGAACGGGAGATTTCGAATGTCTGCTTGGGAGTGGCGAGCGGACGATCTGACCCGCCTCCGCCAGTGTCTTTTCCCAAAAAGGCTCTACAGCCTCAATGACAGGTATCGCTTCAGCCCTGATAGTCCGGATCGGTTGGGGCTGCCGTAGCTGATGCGGCAGGGCTTTGGTCAGCAGCGGCTGCTTGCGCCTTCCGATCGGCTTTGATCTTCACAACTTTTTTGTGAAAATGCATGATCGTCGGTTTGACCTTGGTCGCGCTGTCCTCGCCAATATTGGCGCAATTGTTCTTCGACAAACCTTCAAGCCAGTTACCCAGTATCTTGTCTTTGTCATCCTGGATCAGTTCGGCACCATATTCACGCTTCCACCGAACCCAGTTCCCAATGTAAGAACGTGCCTCCTTGATCGCGGCGGGCACGGCTCGCAATTCTTCCGGGATGCGCTGATGGTGTTGCTCGCCCGGCGCGGCCTGATCTGAAAACTGCAACTTAAGATCTGAAAGGCCCGCACGGTTGAAGCCGTTTCGGATGGCCTTCTCTGTCTGCGCATTGAGCTTCACACCGCCGCGACGGTAGCTGAGATAGTACGTGTCCCCTTCCCGTTGGATTTCGCCTTGGCACGACTGCTTTATATCCAACTCGATCCGTTTGGAGCCAATTATGAAAATCGGCAACTTCTCCCCGCTTTTCTTGCGATCATCCATGAAAGAAAAATGCCATGGTGGGGCACCGTCTTTTATCTTCTTCGGGACGGATTTGAATCGATCTTTGCGGCTTTCGCCCATTAACGCTTTTTGCAAGTTCATTTGCCTGCTCCAAAAAGTATCAAAGAATGTTAGCAGGTTAAGCTGCCATTTGCATAGTTACGACTGAATGTCTACGAATTGGTCGTTCAGAAAACTATGACAAATGTCACAATTTCGGATCCGCGCTGCAAATGTGGCCGATCTGGCTTGCGGCTGTGCTCACGCTTGCCGCCTTCCGTAGAGCCCTTTCTCACGAAAACAATTCAGCATGAGTATGAAATTCGCGCCGCGGAAGTCATTGAGGGCCTCGCACCTACGCTTGTCAGCGGATGCTGTTATCAGCAGCTGGGGCATAAAGGTGCAAAAAATTTAGGATCTTTCTGAATAGCCGAGCGGTTGCTGAAAAATAGACTCCCTTTACTTGCTCGCCCCATCCAATCCCCGCAGGGTAAAAGCACGTGCTTGGCCTAACAGAAGCCGCACAATCAAAAAAAGGGACAGAATAAAATGGCTTTTTTGGAATCAATCTTTGGCCTGATAGGCGATTTGACGTGGGGGTGGGCACTGATCCCGTTTCTCGTCATCTTCGGCTTGTTTTTAACCATAGCGACAAATTTCGTTCAGTTTAGGTATTTTAAACGCATGTTCCGCGTACTCAAAGCGGGCAATCAATCCGCAGATCCTAACACAATCTCTGCGCGCGAGGCATTGTTCGTTTCCGTCGGCGGCCGCGTCGGCGGTGGTAACATCGCCGGTGTCGCGGTCGCCATCACACTTGGCGGTCCGGGTGCTGTGTTTTGGATGTGGATGATCGCGCTTATCGGCATGGCGACCAGCCTCGTCGAATGCACCTTGGCGCAAGTCTTCAAGGAGAAACAGGAAGACGGTTCCTACCGAGGTGGTCCGGCCCGTATGATCATGCATGGTCTTGGCAAAGAGTTTAAGTGGCTCGCTGTCCTCTATGCGATTTGCTTGATTGCGGCCTTCGGGATCGGTTTTCCGGCGTTCCAAGGCAATACAGTGGCTGGTGCAGCTGAAAATTCCTTTGGCCTGAATCGCTTCATAACGGGCGCGATACTCACCATCGGAACTGGCTATATCGTCTTCGGCGGCATTCACCGGATCGCCAAGGCGTCGGATATCATTGTTCCGATCATGGCGCTTGGGTATATCGCCATGGCGCTTCTCGTCATCATCATTAACATCGCCGAAATTCCCAGCATTATTGCAATGATTGTGGGCAACGCACTGGGCTTTGAAGAGGCCGTCTCGGGCGGCATGGGCGCTGCAATCGCCCAAGGTCTCCGTCGCGGTCTCTTCTCGAACGAAGCTGGTCTTGGCTCGGCTCCGAACGTAGCAGCCGCCGCCGACGTGATGCATCCTATCAGCCAGGGCATCACTCAGTCGTTCTCGGTCTTTATTGACACTATCTTGATCTGTAGCTGTACAGCCTTTGTGATCCTGATGAGCGATGTCTATGTACCCGGCGCTGATGTAGATGGCGTGGTCCTGACACAAAACGCCCTTGTGGATCACTTGGGTGCCTGGACGCAGTACTTCTTGACGATCGCAGTCCTGCTTTTTGCGTTCAGCTCAATAATCTACAACTACTACCTGGGGGAAAACGCGTTGTCGTTCATGACACCGTCGCCCCAGGCATTGTTCGGGTTCAAGCTTGTGTTGATGGCCATTGTCTTCGTCGGCGCTGTCGCTCCGGGCGCAACGGCGATCTTC
Organism: Ruegeria sp. HKCCD7255; assembly: GCF_013031565.1. Taxonomy (NCBI): domain Bacteria; kingdom Pseudomonadati; phylum Pseudomonadota; class Alphaproteobacteria; order Rhodobacterales; family Roseobacteraceae; genus Ruegeria; species Ruegeria sp. HKCCD7255. The sequence continues at coordinate 2,598 of NZ_WQAG01000002.1, forward strand.
TTCTTCTCTGACCCGATGATGGGCGTCTTGGCCCTAGTGAACCTCTTGGCTCTGATGATGCTCTTCCCGATCCTACGCCGCGTACTTAAGGATTTTGACGAACAGCGCAAAGCCGGTGTGGCCCGCCCAGTCTTCAATCCAGAAGACTTCCCGGACCTCGAATTGGATCACTCGGCGTGGCACCACAAAGACCAGCAAGAAGCCTGATGCAAGGCAGTTGAGGCAAAAAGTCTGGGGAATCCCCTGGACTTTTTTAAACCTGCATCTGTCCAGTAAGAGGAGATGTGAAACAGAAAATCCGCGCTACGAAACCAACGACTCGCTGCTTTCCGCCCACACGCGGTCAACTGACAGAAAGACGCAAATGACGACTTCGAGCCCAAAATTGACCGTTGATGCAGATTGCACGGAGGTCCGCCTTCTTTGCAGACAACAAGCGCCACCGACCACGACGGGCTATTAATATTAAGAAGCGATGTACATGGAATTCAACCGGAGCCTTTCAAGTGACAGTCGCTGATCGATTTTGCACTGTTACGTAAAGCGGATAGTGCGGGGGAAGTTATGAAGATTGACGGAGAACGCCACTGTGGCGCGATTACGCAAGCGGCGGAGCTTGATCCCGCATTGGTTGGGATTTGTCATTGTGCCGGTCTTGTCAGATTAAATTGATCCGATACCGTTTCAGTTGCCTGTTCTTTTGTTTCGCGCCGCTCTGCAAAGTCTTTTTGTTTACAGATTAGTTTGTTGCGAGCTCTCGTTCGAAGCGAGTGCCAAGAAGGACGGCAGAATGTGATTCCTCTGACATTACCCGCCTGAGGCATCGATAAGTCTCTGCAGAGGTCTGAAACGTTTTTCTCACCTTCCATTAGTCTTAAGAGTATCTGCAGTCGCCCTGGATGAGCCATACGGTCGTCTCCTAGCCTCTGGTGATGCACACCCACCGGTACACTCGGTGTCGCACTCGAGATCGATGAGAGCCTCGAGAAGTTCACCTTTGCACGGCACGAGCAAACCGAAGTTGCCGAGGCTGAACTTGAAGGACGTCTCGACTGCATAGAAGCGATGATGATAGGCGGTTGATGACGCCCAAGAACAATAAAAAGAAAATTACATCCTCGGGGTTCGCTCCGAAACAATGTTCTCGATCGCATCCGCTAGGTGAACATCGGCTATCGCCAGGTCACCACGTTCCACACGAAGCCTGTGAGCTTCAGCCAGAACGTCACCGTGAGTTGCTCCTTCGGGTGGCTCAAACCGGTAACTCGCAAGTTCGATCCTCAAGCCCAGCGGGTCGTGAAAATAGATCGAGTTCATGAAGCCTCGGTCTTTGATCGGAGTGTGCTTGATGCCCCTTTCATCCAACCGCTCCTCAACTTGCATGAGGACCGAACGGGACACAGCAAATGCTAGATGATGAACCGCGCCGACTTGATCCTCGAGCAATCTGCCGGACGGCTTTCGATCTTCATTAGTGAACACGGTGATCGTCTGACCGTTTCCGGCAGCGAAGTACAAGTGACCCTGTGAGTAATCATCCAAGTTTGGTTGATCAAAGATAAGCGAAAACCCGAGAAGACCCTCCCAGAAGTCTATTGATGTCTGCCGGTCTGCACCTGTCAGGGTAATGTGGTGAATGCCCTGTGCCTGCAACTTGCGCATGTTGAGTTTCCTCCCCTTTGATGAGTTCGCGTCTCACCCAACCATTAAGTCCGCAAGCAAACCACGATAGCAACCGCACGTTTTCAGGTTGCAGCTTCCGTACTACCGAAAGCCTCCCCATCAACATCCCTCGACTCCCCAAATCACCTCCCGTGATCCATTGATTTCATTAGCTTTTCTGAGGCTAAAATCGACCCTCCGCAGGGGTCGGTAGGGAAATGCTGTTTTGAGGGTTCTGAGGGTTTCCACAAAGGACTCCAAATATGGCCAACGCTATCACAATTGGTGACGCCAAACGTCACTACCAAAAGCACACACCGCTGCACGGAAGAACTCGCCAGCACAAGGCAGACCTCGACGCAATCGCCAAGGCATCCGCTCCGATGACCAAGGCCGAGAACATGGTTTCCAAACGCCGTGACGAGGTGATCGACCGAAAGATCGGTGACATGCTCATGCGTCTCCAAGGACGCCGCACCCGGCATCGCTATGACCAGTCCGCAGTGATCGCCCTTGAGCATCTGACCGATGACCCATTCGACCCCAACACGCAACTGCCGATCTGGCGGGACATGTTGCGCCGGTCGAAAGGGACAACGCTTGGCAAAGCCGAGTTCTTTCGGGATGCCCGCGCGATCTTCCAGCAGCACTCAATGTTCAACCCAGCGGCTCAATGAGATCGCACAACCAAAGGACCAACAACATGACATCAAAGACCAACCCCACAACGGGACCGCTGACCGACGAGACCGAAAGCTGGAAGCGAACCCTCTCGATACTCGCAGGTCTCCGTCAGATCGCTCAAGAAATGCGAGACGAGGCTGAACAGATCGAGACAGCCCACCCGAACCAGATGATCAAGCCAGGATACGGCGAGCGGGCTGAGATCGTAGCCATCCTAAACAAGACCTACGCTTTCATATCCACAGACATCCGCAGGGTCGCAAGAAGTAGCGGGCTGACTATGCCGGAGGAACTGAAATGAGCAACTCAAAGTACAAGGGTCACTTGCAACTTGACCTGATGCGTCTCCGCGAGAACCTCTCCGCAGCCTACTGTGAGGTGTTGACCGCAGGCACTTCGGGTGCAGCCTTCGTCCTCCAACAACCGTCAGGAGCCGTCTACACGGACCGTCCTGGTGCCTGGACGTTTGACCTGAGTTCCGCTCGAGGCTTCCAAGCAAAATCAAACCACATTCTCGGTGCAGAGATCGTTCCGTTCGAACATGCCCGCAGGGTCATGAAAACCAAGCTCCGAACACAACTGTCGCAGATCGATGGGTTGCTCGGGATAACCAAGGACGCACCGAATGGCAGACTTTGAAGTAATCCCCCAAGAGGCCATCGATAAGCTGGTCGCCAACCCAACAGTAGCCCCCGCGTTTAACTCAGTGTTCGGCGCGGGTCGCGCTGAGGAAAGGCTCACGTAAGGCGGAACCGTGAGTTGTTCCCGGCGAATGCTGGTGGGGCGTCGGATGTTCGAGGTTTTGCTGAGAGAGTGACCTAGAGAGAACTTAGAGGGAGCTGCTTAGGCCCCTTCCTTTTTCGTCGGGCAAGGGCACTTATCTGACCAGCAACGCATCCGCAAAGAACAACTCAATGACCGCTCCGAGCCAAACCCATCAAGTTGCTGCGAAGCTGCGAAAGTCAGGTATCCGATGTTGGACCCGGTTATGAGAGATGGCTTTGGTGAAGATGTGCTGCCGTACCTGCAATCGACTTCGGCGGCTCACCAAGTGTTTGCGCAGCATCGGATTTAGGCGGCCCGCAGCTACTGGAGCCGCCCTGATTGTTAGACTCAAGCCGGGTGGTATAGCCGACGCGTAAACACACCGCTTTGCTTGCTGTCACGAAGAAGCTTCGCGCCAGCCAACACTGCCAGGTCAGCAATGGGTTCAACCAGAACCACCATCAGGTAAGCTGCGCCGAAGCTTCCAACGGCGGCCATGTTCTCGGCTCCGAAGCCTTGGCCATAAAACGCCCAGAATGCCACCCAAGCAATCACACCACCTTGGTAAGCAAGTGAAAGCTTGAATACTTCGCCGTAGCTACAATCGACGTAGGCTTTTTGCTCAGGGATGATGCGTTTTGCCAAGGCGTCGATGAGGAACAGCGGGAACAACAGCGTTGTCACGTTCACGAAGTACATGGGCATGTCGCTCGGCGCAAACAAAGCACCTTGGACAAAAAGCCCACCCGCAAGACCAATTGCTGCGGGTCCCGCACCAAGCAGCAGCAGTATCGTGGTTCCCAATATGAAGTGCACCTCAGAGATGCCAACCGCAAAATGCGGGAACACCTCGAAGAACAAAAACACCGTAGCCACAGCCAGCACACTGCGTACCCCGAATGAAATCACCGAGTGCGACTTCAAATCGTCGGCCACCAGCTTGAGGGAATAACCAGCGGCGGCGGCGGCCGTTCCGTAGGCAAACACCATTTTCGCGCCGTCTACGACGCCCGGTTCAATATGCATATTCAGTCTCCTTGCCGTCCTTCCTGACGACATTTGATGCCGAGAAACTCGGCGGTTGCTCTAGCGGCAGGTCTCCTGGCTTGCGACTCAACGCGCTCCCGAGCCTTCCCAACACAGTGTGTCAGTGGTGCAATTCCGGGTTTGCTCACCGCTTACAGTTGCAGGGGCAGCCGAGGATTCTCACCTCGTTCCCTTTTCAGTCGGAACGAACCATCCCGACCACCGCATCGCATCCTATTCACGCGCTTTCCCGACGAGTCAATCAAAACGCTGACGCCTGACAAAACAATATCCTTGCTCTGGCTCAATTTGGCGTCAGGAGTTTCATTCCGTTAGGCACTAACCTGTTGATGGAGCTTGCTATCACGCCGCTCCGCCAGAGCTTGGCGCACGATTTGTACAGATGATGACAAAAACAAACCCGCCATGATCGTCGCTACGATTAGGTCAGGCCATCCTGTGGCTGTGCCCCAAACGCCGAGAGCGGCAAACATCACTGCCACGTTCCCTATGGCATCATTGCGGGAACAAAGCCAGACGGAGCGGACATTCGCGTCTCCATCTTTGTACCTGACGAGCAGAAGAACACTGGCAAGGTTTGTAAGCAGTGCAAGGAACCCCACCATTCCCATGATTTCAGCCTCAGGAACGCCGACGTAGAACACCCGATATACGGTCGACCCGAATACCCATGAACCCATCAGAAAAAGGCTGAGGCCTTTGGCTAGGGCAGCATTTGTTCGCGCTCGGATTGAAGCGCCTATTACAGCCAGAGAAATGCCATAGGTGAGGGCATCCCCCAAGAAGTCGAGTGCGTCGGCCTGTAGTGCCTGAGACTTCGCATAATGCCCGGCGGTCATCTCGACCACAAACATCGTGGCATTGAGTGCAATGACGATCCACAATCGCCTTTTGTAATCATCTGAAACGCCGTCAAACTTCGCGTCGTGTCCGCAACATCCTGACATAAGGAAACCTCTTTGAATCTGTCTTTAGCATAGTGTAGTTTCTCTAGTGGCTAGAGGTTCAAGAGGTAATTTGATGTTTTCGATTGGTGACCTGTCCAAGCGCACAGCGGTCAAGATTCCGACCATCCGCTATTACGAAGAGATGGGCCTGCTTTCCGCACCAGAACGCACTGAAGGCAACCAACGGCGCTATGATGCGGCTGGGTTGGAACGCCTTAGCTTCATCAAGCATGCGCGTGACCTTGGCTTCTCGATTGAGGCGATTTCGGAACTGATCGAGCTTCAATGCCACCCAGATCGTTCATGCCAAGCCGCGACGGATATCGCCATCTCACAGCTTTCCGAAGTCAGGGCCAAGATCAAACGGCTAAGGTCACTTGAAAAAGAGCTGGTTCGGATTTCCAAGGGTTGTGACGGCGATGGCGTGTCGGAAGACTGCTATGTTCTGGCTTCTCTAGCGGATCACAAGCTTTGCAATCACGAGCATTAACCCGAAATCAGACTTTGGCGTTGACGTAGCGAATTGGAGCTTTGCCCGCCCCGCAGACCTTGATGAGTCATGCGGCGAAGGTCCTGAGCGAGCCCGAATTCACCGATGCTGCAACGTCGGCCAATGTCTGCTACGCAAGGCTCTGGAGGTATTTTGCAATGCTCAAAGGTGCCGTATTGTACGCAAAAGACTTGAAAAAACTGCGTGCTTTCTATCTCGCGATTGGCGGCAAACAGACCGACGGGATCGACGGTGAATTTGCGGCCATCTCGAATGCCGATACCGAACTCATAATTCTGCAGGTTCCACAGACAATTGCACCACAAATTGTCATCGAAGACCCCCCAGTGGTGCGTTCCGGCACGCCTATGAAACCAATAATCAGCACCATTTCCATTGCTGATGTGCTCGAAATACTGCCAGAGATCGGTGGCAGGCCGGTTCCAGATATGAAGCAATGGAAGTTCCGTCAGAACCTTGTTCAAGACATTGTTGATCCTGAGGGCAATGTCGTTCAGCTTTGGCAGCCGGAAAGCTCTTGAAGCGGTCATTGATGCAGAGACTTCGTATGGCAGCTCCGTCCGCATAGCTGACTTTGCGTATTACCCAAGCGGGGAGCGCTCATCAGGAAAGTGATTGAGGCTTACCGCAAGGCCGCTCAAGGCGACGTTCATCCTCCGCGAACTCATGAACCATCACCGCAGTGACGTCAGATAGGGAAATATCTCCGGCGAAGTCCTTGAATTGCTCAAGGGCGTGTTCTGCTTCGCGCTGAGTCTTGATCGTGCTGTACGGATTGGTCTCAAGGTACTCCCTAGAGGCGCTGGCGAGGTAAACTGTTCCCGGTGCAACCTTTCGCTCGGTGCCGCCAGCCTTCCACTCTTGGTAGACCTTGAGAGCTTCTATGGCCTGCTCGTTGACCACCTCTACAGCAACGTCGTTTTCTTCATTCTCCCCGTATTCGAGGTTTTTGTGGTATTTGATGAGGTCCTCAAGTTCCCCGATGTCCTCCATACGTTGAACCTCGTCGGCGTCACCGATCCAACCGAGTAGATCACTGATCACGTCGCGCGGATCAGGCTTGCAGTTGTCCAGTTGGCTATAGAGTTCGGCTGAAAGGTTGTGCTGCCTACGCTTGGCATCGGCCAAATCACTAGTGCCGGTAGACTTCTTGAGTTGCTTCCTGCCATTGAAGTGCTGGCGAAGCTCAGCAGGGATTGTGAGAAGTACGTAATACTTGCCTTTGTTTAACGCCAAGGTTGTCGCGGGGTAGTCAAACACCTGTATCCTCCAAAGTATCCTCCGTGAGATACTCCAAGTATCTAATTTATTGAGAAAAAATACAATAAGGATGTGTGGAGGCGAGTACCGGAATCGAACCGGTGTACACGGATTTGCAATCCGCTGCGTCACCACTCCGCCAACTCGCCTTTGTAAATGAAATCAATCACTTGCTGTGGTGTGGTGGGCGTTCTAGCAGCTTTCCGTGGGAACGTCCAGAGCTTTGAGGGCAAAACCATTCGGTTGCAGTGAAATCGGGGTTCATGGCTCTGGATTTTGCTTGACCAACGCTTTGGTGGTCGTGGCCCGTTGCCGCAGCGCTGTGGATATGGCAAAAGCGCGAAAACAAGGGAAACAGAAAGACCGATCCCATGACAGATTTCGCAGCCCGACGCCTGACAATGGTCGACACCCAGATTCGTCCGTCCGATGTCACGAAATTCCCCATCATCGATGCCATGCTGAGCGTCGAGCGTGAGAAATTCGTGCCCGATGCGCTGCGTGAGGCAGCTTATGTCGGAGACCTGACCGATCTGGGGCAGGGGCGATGCCTGCTGGAACCGCGAACACTGGCAAAGATGCTGGATGCATTGAATATTTCCAATGACGAAGCGGTGTTGGATGTTGGCTCGTGCTATGGGTATTCTACGGCGGTGGCCGCACGCATGGCGCAGCTTGTTGTTGGCGTCGAAGCAGATGAAGCCATGGCTTCTGAGGCGCAGACCGTGTTGATGGAAACGGGTGAAGATAACGCGATTGTCCATATCGGACCTTTGGAACAAGGTGCGGCAGAGCATGGACCGTATGACGTGATCCTTGTTCAAGGCGGGGTCGAGCGAGTGCCCGAGGCGCTGTTGGATCAGCTAAAGGACCAAGGCCGGATTGCCTGCGTTTTCATGGAAGGCGACCTTGGTACTGTGCGCGTTGGTCACAAGATCGACGGGGAAGTCAATTGGCGATTTGCGTTTAACGCCAGTGCGCCGGTTTTGCCCGGGTTCACCCAAGAGTGTGCATTTTCGCTATAGTCCTGATTCAAAGTTTTTGACTGCCTTGATTAGTTCAATTCAAAGGCGCAAATTGCGGTCGAGGCAGTGTTTTTTTGAATTCGAGAGGAATCGGAGATGGGTGGGACCCTAACAAGAAAGTTGGCGCACGCGCTGGCTTTGACCGCGGGTATCGCAGTTTCTAGCCTTCCGGTGCGTATGGCTTGGGCGGATAACCTGACCGATGCATTTATCGGTGCCTACAACACCAGTGGTCTATTAGAACAAAACAGAGCGCTTTTGCGGGTTGAAGATGAAGACGTCGCAATTGCTCTGTCTGCATTGCGTCCGATTGTGAATTGGACCGTCGAAATCTCGCAGGATTTCAATCGCGCACGAACCAACAATTTCGTAACCTCCAGTCAACCAACGGATTTTTTCACCGGGCTGACTTTTAGCCAATTGCTTTATGACGGTGGCGCAACCTTGTTTGGCAAGCAATCGGCCCAGGAAACTGTGTTGGCGACGCGGCAAACATTGTTGGATGTCGAGCAGCAAATTCTATTCCGGGCGGCGACTGCGTATCTGAGCGTGTTGCTGCAGGAAGAAACCGTCGGCATCCGCCAGAACAACGTCGATCTGTCCAGCGAAGAGCTTCGTGCGTCTCAGGACCGGTTTGAGGTTGGCGAGGTGACCCGAACGGACGTTGCGCTGTCTGAGGCGCAATTGGCCAGTTCGCGGGCCGATCTTGCCGATGCGCGCGGTGATCTGGAAACAGCACAGGCAGAGTATGTTAATGCCGTCGGCAAACAACCGGGCAAGACAAGCGGGCAGCCAAGGCTTCCAAACCTGCCCAGCAGTCTGTCTGAGGCTCAGGGCTTGGCACGTCGCAACCACCCTGCGATCCAGTCGGCGCAGCACCAGGTGCGTGCGTTTGATCTGTTGGTTGAACAACAGCGCGCAAACCTCGGACCTAATGTCAGCCTGAATGCAAGCGCGGGTGTGACCGAAAGCTTTGACGACGATGATTATAGCAACGCAGGTTCGGTCTCGCTGAACCTGACCCAACCGATCTATCAGGGTGGTGGGCTTGCTGCGGCTGTTCGTCGGGCCATGGCCACGCGCGATGCGTCTCGGGCGAACTTGCTGAACGTTGAAAAAGATATCACTCAGGGCGTCACAGATGCATATGTGCGCTTCGAGACCGCCACAGCCAGCCTGCGCGCGTCGACCGAACGGGTGCGTGCGTCTCAGGTGGCATTCGATGGGATTCGCGAAGAAGCGACGCTGGGTGCGCGTACAACGCTTGACGTTTTGGCCGCTCAGCAAGACCTCCTTGACGCTCAATTGGCGGAAATCGCCTCTCGTACTGAGCGGTCTTTGGCGGCCTATCAATTGCTGCAGGCGCAGGGGCTTTTGACCGCAGAACGTCTTGGTTTGGCAGTGCAGATTTACGATCCGACCCTGTACTACAATCTGGTTAAAAAAGCGCCATCAGCGGTGAGCAAACAGAGCCGAGACCTCGATCGTGTGCTGAAAGCCTTGCGGCGCGACTAGTGCCGCAATACTACCTGTTGTGGGGCGAGGGCGGATTGGCTACACTCGCTCGCACAGGTAGAGCGGTAGAGAAGAATGTCGGATAGTGTCGTCAAAGCAGGCGGTGAGGATGTGCTTTCTTCGATCAAACGATTGGTGAGCGAAGAAGTGCGGGACGAGCCAGAGTTTCTTTTTATCCCAACGGCGCAGCCAGCCAAGCCAGGGCGGCTGGTTCTGACCGAAGCGCTGCGCGTCGGAGAAGATGCCGGTGCGGACGTCGAGCGCGACTCGCCTCTTCAGTTGGTGCGACAGTTGGACGAAAGCCGGGAAATCGCCGCTCGCAAACCCGGTTCTGAAGATACTGGTCCGATTCGATTGCGCGCGCGAGATGCGGTTGGCCCTGCACCGCTTGAGCGCAGGAATTGTGCGGTTGACGGGTCTGCCGACCCGGTTCAGAGCGAAACTGCAAATGGTTCTGGTCGCGACTTGGCTGGCAGCCTGAGTGCCAAGATTGAAGCGCTGGAAGCGGCAATTGCGCGTACCGAAGATCAATGGGAACCTGACGGTGAAAGCAACGACGCCTATTCCGGGACGCGCACGCGCGCGGTGGACTGGCCTGCCGAAGCGGATGAGACAGTCGACGACGATGGTGCTGCGATTTTCATCCGCGCCCGAAAAAACACCACTGATGTAGCCGCGCCGAGCGACAGGAAAGCACTTCTGCCCGAAGGTCTGGACGAAACGGCATTGCAAGAGCTGATCGCTCAGATCGTGCGTGAAGAATTGCAGGGCGAGTTGGGTGAACGCGTGTCGCGCAATCTGCGCAAAATGGTCCGGCGCGAGATTGCGCGTGCCTTGATCGCCGAAAAGGTTGATTGACGATCACCCTTTGTTGGGGTGTTGCGCCAGCGCCAGAAGTTGATCCAGATCCATGTGCTGTTCCAGATGGTCGGCCAAGGCGTCGAGCGTATCCTCGACGCCGTCTTCGTAAGCGATATCCGAGGTGACGCCCAGCCGCGACAGATAACTGGCGCGAAATGGATCCGATGAAAAGATCCCGTGCAGATAACTGCCGCGCACGCGGCCATTGGCGCTGCTGGCGCCTTCGGGGCGGCCATCAATGTCCAACCAGGCGCGCGCGCAATCCGGGCCAACTGTGCGACCCATATGGATCTCGTACCCGTTGACAGGCTCTTGGTCGGGCAGGGCTGTCGCCTGTGTCAGCTTTACCTGCTTGCTGCCCGTCATGACTGTTTCCACGTCCAGAAGACCAAGCCCCTCAACTTTGCCAGGGCGGCCATCCACGCCGTCTGGATCATCGATCGAGCGGCCCAACATCTGATAGCCACCGCAAAGGCCCAGGACATGACCGCCACGGCGGACATGGGCCAACAGATCGATATCCCAGCCTTGCGCACGGAAATAGGTCAGATCGCCGATCGTCGACTTGCTGCCGGGCAATAGCACCAGATCGGCATCTCCGGGCAGGGCGCTACCGGCGGGTACAATCTCGACCGTGACACCGGGTTCAGCCGAGAGCGGATCGAGGTCATCGAAATTCGCCATCCGCTCTAGCTGAGGCACAACGACCTTGCAGGCGCCACCCTTGGTGGATCGGATATCCATCATGTCTTCGGCGGGCAGCTTCCATGCATCGTGGAACCAAGGTACGACGCCAATGCAGGGCCAGCCGGTGCGCGCGGCAATATCGTCGCGGCCATCGTCGAACAAAGACACATCACCCTTGAAGCGATTGACAGCAAAGCCCCGGATCATCGCCAGATCAGCTGGGTCGAGCACCACCTGAGTGCCAACGATCTGCGCAATTACTCCACCGCGATGAATGTCACCCACCAGAACAACCGGAACGTTGGCCGCGCAGGCAAAGCCCATATTGGCGATGTCTCCTTGACGCAGATTGGTCTCTGCCGGGCTGCCAGCGCCTTCGACCAGAACCAGATCGGTATCCGCGCAAAGCCGGTGAAAGCTTTCGAGCGCCGCGCCCAGTAGCTTGGATTTGTCTTTGCGGTAGTCCCCAGCCTTCATCGTGCCAGCCCGTTGTCCCTGCACGATGATCTGAGCGCCTGTATCGGTCTCGGGCTTTAGCAAAATAGGGTTCATATCCGTATGGCTGGCCCGGCGCGCGGCACGGGCCTGTAGCGCCTGGGCGCGCCCAATCTCGCCACCGCTGTCGGCCACGGCAGCGTTGTTCGACATGTTCTGTGGCTTGAACGGTGCGACCCGCAAGCCACGCCGGGTAAAGGCGCGGGCCAGACCGGCCACAAGAACCGATTTGCCGACATTGCTGCCGGTGCCCTGAATCATGATGGACCGCGCCATGGCTTGTCTCCTATGTTGGCGGTCAGATGACCTGATTTGCAGGCAAAGGAAAAGCACAAGTTGAACACGCCTGCGCATCTTTTGATTGGGGCCGCTGTCTTTGCCCGCCCGGCCAAAGGGCGCGTGCTGGCCGCTGTACTGATCGGATCGTTGCTGCCTGATCTTTCGCTTTACCTGATGGCGGGGATTTCGCTGCATGTGCTGGCCATCCCGCCGCAGGTTGTGTTTCGCGAGCTCTATTTCTCAACCGCCTGGCAAACTGTGTTTGCCATCGACAATTCGTTTCTGCTGTGGGGGCTGGCCCTGCTGATCGGGTTATGGCGCAGTTGGCGTCTGGTGGTGCTGGGGGCTGGCGCTGGGCTATTGCACTTGGTCACTGACTTTGTGCTGCATGCCGGCGACGGACGCCCGCAGTTCTGGCCGTTCAGCGGTTGGGTGTTTCACAGCCCTGTCAGTTATTGGGACAGCAGTCATCACGCGTTCTGGGTGGCGCCGGTTTTGGCGCTCGCCTGCATGGCGGCTTATGGGGCGTTGTGGCTGCGCGGCCTGACACCTGGCGCCAAACTGTTTTTTGGCGCGCTTCTACTGGCCGAGTTGTGGGTTGCACGGCAATGGCTTTTGTTTTTCTGAGCCCAAAGAAAAACGCACCCCGATGACAGGGGCGCGTTTTTTCGTCCGTTTGAGACGGTGATCAGGCGGCTTCGGCCTGCTGCGCGGCGTTCCGACGCTCGCTTTCTTCACGCGACAGCGCAACGGATGTGCGCACACCACGGCCAACGAACTCCATCAGTCCGCTGACAACCCGCTCATTGGGGTCGATACCCGCGCAAGACAGCACTTCGCGCCCATCGCGCGAGCGTGCCCAGCGGGCGATTTGTTCCGGGCCATTGCCATATTTTTTGTCATCCGCAATGGCGTCGTCCAGTGCGGCCAACACAACAGCCGCGAAAAGTTTGCGTGCACGATTGCCTTGCTCGTTGTTAAAGGCAGTGCCGTCAACGAAATCTCTCATCTCGTCTTCCTTGTTTTTCTTGCTCTTGCAATTTTCGGCGTGACGGTTCTTATGACCGATTAGTTGCGATTCGGATACACCTAATTTGCATAACTACGTTGCGTCATTTGCATGGCTTGCTGCACCTGCAGCACTAGGTTTCGTTGTCTTGCCAGGTGTAGCCACGCCAGATATAGGGACGACAACTGACGCATCAACCGTTTGTGAAGGATTTATGTCATGCCCAAGATAAATGGGAACGAAATTCGCCCCGGCAATGTGCTTGAGCATAATGACGGGCTGTGGGCTGCTGTAAAAGTTGATCACGTAAAGCCCGGAAAAGGTGGCGCTTTTGCACAGGTCGAACTGCGCAACCTGCGCAATGGATCGAAGCTGAACGAACGGTTCCGGTCTGCGGACAAGGTTGAGCGTGTGCGTCTGGAGCAGAAAGATCAGCAGTTCCTCTACGAATCCGACGGCATGTTGGTGTTCATGGACTCCGAAACCTATGAGCAGATCGAACTGCCCGCCGAGTTGTTGGGGGAACGCCGACCGTTCTTGCAGGATGGCATGACCATTGTGGTGGAGTTCTATGAAAGCGAAGCGCTGAACGCGACGCTGCCTCAGAAAGTAACCTGCAAGATTGTCGAGACCGAGCCGGTGGTGAAAGGACAGACCGCTGCGAACTCGTTCAAACCAGCTGTGCTGGACAATGGCGTAAAGGTTATGGTGCCACCCTTTATCGGTCAGGATGAGATGATCGTGGTGAATACCGAGACCATGGAATATTCGGAACGCGCCTGATCCGGAAATTCTACCGACAAGACCGCATGGCTTTGGCCGGGGCGGTCTTTTTTACGAATGGTGCCCGATCCGGCGATAGCGTTCCGGGTTCGGGCCAAACAGTTCCAGCATCAGCTCGTATTTGATGCGGTTTGCGCTGACTTGCCTGTAAAACGCGATCAGAAACGCCGTCGGTCCCTGAATACGCGTAAGCCCGCTGGTGGCGGCAACCACCGTTCCGACATCGGTCTTTCCGTCCAGCACCAGATACCCGCCCAGCATCAGAATCCCTACGGTTCCCGCTCCGTTGATGACGCTTAGCAGGAATTTGGCGGAAAGCTTCCACAGAAACATCTTGCGTCGTGTTTCGAAGATTTCGTCGAATTGAGCGTCAATGTCTGTCGCAATCTGGTCAATCTGTTCTGTCGTCAGTTTGTCCGTCGCCCCGCGCAGAATACGGACGCGCTCTGCCACGAAGACATTCACTTTCCGCTGCGATATCAATACGATGACGATCTGCGGCACGATCATCGAAAACGCGATCATGCCCAGGCCGGGTTGGGTCGACGAGATATATCCTATGACACTGATCAGGGTGCCGATCTGGACCACTGGATCAGAAAAGGCACCACCGGCAAACTTACCCAGCTCCTCCGCTTCAGCTGAAATCGCGGTGGTCATGGTCCCCTTGCGAAAGGACTCACCAGATTCGGTGAGATCCGTCGCCCGCACAAGCAAACGCTGTCGGATCATGCGGATCAAATCCTCACCCAGCGTTCCCGCGCGGTAGCCCAGCAGCCATTTCAGGGCAAGGCTGAGCAGGATTACGGCCATCATGCCGCTTCCCAGAAGCAACAGACGGTCACCGCTGACATCGTCAGATGTTAGATGGTTCACAATATCGCGCTGGAATTCCAAGGGAACAGCGGCGAGGGCTGCGATTGCGATCGACAGCACGATCAGGATGATCTGCCGTCCTGCGCTGGCCCGCCAGATCGCGCGATAGAGTTTGAACATGTCTGCGCCCGCGTTACTGAACTTTGCCCAGTCTGACAGCACATAGGGTCATATTCAAATCTTATCCGGGGCTTAGTTGGCCGCGTTCACTCAACCAGGCGCAGCGTTGCGTCTGCGGCCTGCATCTCTCCACCGGCGCGGTCGAAACGCAGATAGGCAATCGCTTTACCACCGGATTGGGTAAACAGCGTGCCAACAGGTTTGCCGTCGGTCGTGATCTGGGTGCCCGCAGGGGCAGCCCCCGAGATTTCCACGACGCGCAGCCCTTTGCGCAGCTCGGTCTTGTGCTTCATGCGGGCCGTAACTTCCTGCCCGACATAGCAGCCCTTTTTGAAGTCGACGCCGTTGAAGTCTTCGAAGCCGGATTCAAGGATATAGCTGTCTGGCGTCAATTCGATGTTGGTTTCGGGGATGCCATGGCGTACCCGGATCGCATCCCAGTCGGTGCCGTCATGGGCTTCGGCGGCCTCGGTATAGGCCCGCCAGCCCATGTCTTTATGCCTTGGATCGGGCAGGGCACCTGCTGGCGCAGGACCTGTGCCGCGTTGCAGGTTCAGGCCCGAGGGTTCGATCGTTACATCCGCACGCAGCTTGTACATGGTCAACCGCTTGTGCAGCCCGTCTGCCAATGTCTCAGCCACGTCCAGCAGAACCGCGTCTCCGTCCCGTTTCAGAAAGAAATCGGCCAGATACTTGCCCTGAGGCGTCAACAGCGCGGCATAGACCAGCCCATCCGCCAGGCCCTCGATGTCATTGGTGATCAAACCTTGCAGGAAACTGTCAGTGTCCGCGCCGGACAGACGAAAGATGCGGCGATTGGGCATGGTTGATCCTCGTCATTTGCCTTGGCCCCGTGATATAGGAGTTCGCGCCGCCAAGACCAGAGGTAACAGACGTGCCCGCACCGATCAGTGTTGTCATTCCCACCCTGAACGCCGCAGACAGCCTGCCGCGGGTGTTCATGGCCCTTTACGAAGGGGTGCAGGAAGGTCTGATCCGGCAGGTGATCGTCAGTGACGGCAGGTCCAGCGATCTGACATTGGACATTGCCGACGATGCAGGGGCGCTGATCTTGCAAGGTGCTCCGTCGCGCGGGGGGCAGTTGCGCCGGGGATGCGCCGCAGCAACCTCGGAGTGGCTGTTGGTGCTGCACGCGGATACCGAGTTGCAGCAGGGCTGGACCGCGTTTGTGTCGCAACACTTGTCCACGGGCCAACCGGCCTGTTTTCGGTTGCGTTTTCGCGCGCAGGGCATGGCGCCGCGTATTGTTGCCGGATGGGCGAACCTGCGAAGCCAGGTGTTGGGCCTGCCTTACGGCGATCAGGCGCTACTGGTTCGAAAGACGGATTACGAAAGGGCAGGCGGGTATCCCGATCAGCCTTTGATGGAGGATGTGGCCCTGGTGCGAGCCTTGCCAGCTGTCACGTCGCTGCGCTGTGACGCGGTTACGAGTGCGGAACGCTATACCCGTCAGGGCTGGCTGCGTCGCGGCGCTCGGAATCTGTGGACTCTGACGCGGTATTTTCTGGGGGCTGATCCTCAGAAACTGGCACGGGCATATCGTCGTTGAAGGCAGTGCGCAGCTCGACAATCGATTTACCCAGACGGAAGGGCGCGGCGAAGCTGACCAGGCAAAGGGCGACGATCTGCAGCACCAGAATATGCGCATTGGCCTGGAGGTATTCCCATTCATCCTTGAGCTTGCCAACCTGTTCGATCAGGTCGTCATAACTTTGGGCGAGGATCAGGTAATCTCCTGCAATTGCGGGCACTTTGCGCCGCATATTGTCGATTGCCACCTGTGTTTCCTCGTCAAGCGAGGTGAAGACCAGAAACTGGTCGATGCTGAACGCGTCGACCTTGGCGGCCATGTCACGCGCCTCTTCCATGTCATCTTTTGAGCTTCCGCCAAACAAAAAGTGCAGACCCTGCAACGGGGCGACTTCATTTGTAACCTCGATGAACAAAGGCAGTTCCGAGTTGCTGGCGGTCGATGCCGACAAAAACTCGACCTTTTCGCATAAAATTCCGGTGTCCGGGTCATAGGCTGGGTCGCAAAATCGCAAGCGGAACCGCGCCGCGTCGCGGTCGAATGCCAAAGTAGCGGCGTAGGCCACGTCAATCTGCCGATCCAGCCTGGAACTGTCCGAGGTGTAAAGCCCCGCCAGAACGGCAACCAATGCACCGATTCCGCCCAGCACGACCCAGACCAGGTCAGCCAGCTTCCAGGCTCGATGCCCAGCTGGTTTGCGAAACAGAAAGCCAGTACCCACCAGTCCGATCAGGAAAAACAGGATCAGCAGGGGCAATTGGTTGTCAGTAATAAAGCTCATGGGCCGGAGTTTACGATCTATCCCGGCGCTGGCAACCGTGCTCACGCAGTGTTGTAAGTTGTGAAGGATTTAAGACCCTGAACTTTGGCCGAATTTTCGGAACAATCGCGTGCGATCAAAGGCCTGTTCCAGCGCATCGGTCCGGTCTTTCACACTGTCCCAAAGCCGTTCCTGCATCTCGGCAATCACGCATTCCAACAGGACGATAAGCGCCGACATCGAATCCCACGCCGAAGGCACCGCGATGCGGGCCGCAAAGGTATGTTTCGCCAACCGATGAATGGGCGAGCGCCATTGGTCCGTCAGCAGAACAACTTCGGCGCCGCGTTCGTGACAGAGTTGGCCGATCAGCAAGGTCGTATTCTCGTAACGCCTCACATCCAGGGCCACCAAAACATCCCCATCACGCACTTCCAGCAGATCATGCGTCCAGGACACCGCGTCCGACAGCATCTTCACGTCCGGGCGGATCATTTGTAAGTGCAGGTAGAGGTAGCGCGCCAGCGCCCCGGTGATACGTCCGCCGGTGATGAAGATGCGGCGATCAGGATCGCACAGCATGCGACAGAGGTTGTCGAATTCGTCAGGATCGATCTCGTCAATGGTCCGTTTCTGGTTTTCCAGGGCCTGCTGCGAATACCGGTTCAGAATATGCTCTTCCGGCAGATCGTTTTGCCAGACGTCACGCTTGTCTTCCGGGCCCGAGATCATCTCTTTCACCTCGGCGCGTACAGCGGCCTGAAACTGCGGATAGCCGCCAAAACCGGTCTTTTGCAGCATGCGCGCCACTGTCGTTGTCGAGACAGAGGCGACACTGGCCAGCTCGGTGATGCTGCCCAGCCCTGCCATAGGATAGTCATCCAGCAAAACACTGACCAATTGACGTTCAGACGGCGTCATCTCTTCGCGGTGGGCCATCAGTGTTTCTGTTACCCGCACGAGTGTCTCTCCTTCAGCGAACGTCGTGTTCTGTACAATTTTTAACATCATGACTTGGGTTGCAAGTTTTTGTACAGGAAAATTATTGACAGGTGAACTGCGGATGTAGAGATTTTTCCCATGGCGCAGTTGGAATCACATCACACCAAACCCGGATTTGGCCCGGTCGTCTTTGCCGAGCAGAGCGGCGAAGCGCCCTCGGTAATCGTTGTGTGTGAACACGCTTCGAACCGGGTGCCTGAGTTTTTGGGCGACATGGGCGTGGGGGCAGAAGCATTGCGCAGCCATATTGCCTGGGACCCGGGCGCTTTGCCGGTGGCCCGGAATATGGCGCGTCAGATGTCGGCTAGCCTGGTTTTTGGTGGCGTGTCTCGCCTGGTCTATGATTGCAATCGCCCGCCTGAGGCCGTTGACGCAATGCCCGCGCGCAGCGAAGATGTTGACGTGCCGGTGAACGCAGCGATGTCATCCGTCGACAGGGTCGAGCGCGTTGAACAGGTTTACCTGCCTTTTTCCAAGACGTTATCCGATGAAGTTAAGCGGAACCGAACGTCGTTGCAGTTGATGGTGACCGTCCACAGTTTCACACCTGTTTTCAAAGGCCAGAAGCGACAGGTTGAACTGGGCTTGTTGCATGGTGCCGATAGCCGGTTCGCAGCGGCGATGATCGCACACGCGCCTGCGAAGCTTCCCTATGTTACGCGGCTGAATGAGCCTTATTCAGCGGCAGATGGTGTCGCGCACACGCTGGATGTGCAGGGCCTGCGCAACGGGCTGTTGAATGTGATGATCGAGATCCGCAACGACCTGATCCAAACACCAACGCAACAACAAGCCGCAGCTGATTGCCTGGTTCCATGGATCAAGACCACGCTGACTGCCCTGAACGCGGAGGACGCTTCGTGATCAAGGCGATGGCGGCATATGTGCGCGTCGTTGATGCGGTGAACTACCGGATCGGACGTGTGATGATGTGGGGCCTCTTTGTGATGATGGGCATCCTGCTGTGGTCGTCGATCTCGAAAACCTTCTTTCTGCCCTCGCTCTGGACGTTGGAAATGGCTCAATTCGCGATGGTGACCTATTACATCATGGGCGGGCCATATTCGATCCAGCTGGGTTCGAACGTGCGGATGGATCTGTTTTATCACAACTGGAGCCCGCGCCGGAAAGCCTGGTTCGACGCCTTCACCGTGCTGCTGCTGATCCTTTATCTGGGCGTGCTGTTTTACGGCGGGCTGGGCTCAACCGCTTATAGTCTTGGCTATTGGGGCACTGAGCCGGTTGCCTATTTCACCGGGTTGCTGACCGGCAGTGAAGAGATCGGGCGGCTGGAACGGTCTTCGACCGCGTGGCGCCCCTATATCTGGCCGATCAAGGCGATCATGGTGCTGGGCTTTTTCCTGATGCTGCTGCAAGCGGTGTCGGAATTCTTCAAAGACATAGCCCGGATCAACGGGCAGGAGATCGGGGTGCGGCGGGCATGAGCCAGGACTATATCGCCATTTTCATGTTCGCCTCGATGATGCTGATGCTGTTCACTGGTC
Organism: Ruegeria sp. HKCCD7255; assembly: GCF_013031565.1. Classification (NCBI taxonomy): domain Bacteria; kingdom Pseudomonadati; phylum Pseudomonadota; class Alphaproteobacteria; order Rhodobacterales; family Roseobacteraceae; genus Ruegeria; species Ruegeria sp. HKCCD7255. The sequence continues at coordinate 21,943 of NZ_WQAG01000002.1, forward strand.
AGCGCGTATTCGGGGCCATCGGCGCGGTGGCAACCATTGCTGCGCTGGCCCTGTGGGGCACGGGCGGGCAGGACATTACCTTTTCTGCGGCGATGAAGCTGATGAAATGGTACCCGCTGCTGACTCTGCCGATGTTCATCTTCATGGGCTATGTGCTGTCCGAAAGCCGATTGGCGGACGATCTCTATCGCATGTTCCATGTGTGGATGGGGCCGGTGAATGGCGGGCTGGCCATTGGCACGATTGGGTTGATGGTGCTGGTCTCGGCCATGAATGGCCTCAGCGTCGCGGGTATGGCCATCGGGGCCACCATCGCTCTGCCCGAACTGCTGCGGCGCGGCTATGACAAAACGATGGTGACAGGCGTGATCCAGGCGGGGTCCAGCCTGGGGATTCTGGTGCCACCTTCGGTGGTGCTGGTGCTTTATGCAATGATCGCGCGGCAGCCGGTGGGGCAGCTTTGGTTGGCCGGGATTGTGCCGGGCCTGATGATGGCAGGAATGTTCATCCTCTATATCTGGATTCGTTGCCGCCTTCAGCCACATCTGGGCCCCGCAATGGAAGACGCGCATGAGGTGCCGCGGGCCGAAAAGATCCGGCTGCTGGGGGCCGGGGCGCTGCCCCTGATCATCTTCGCCGCGATGATGGTGCCCTTTGTAAACGGTTGGACTTCGCTGGTGGAAAGCTCGGCCATCGGGGCGCTGACGGCACTCTTTGTCTCGGTCGTCAAACGTCGGATGACGTGGAAGATATTCGAGACCTGCACCAAACAGACGCTGGCGATTTCCTGCATGTTCATGTGGATCATCCTGGCGGCGCTGGGTTTTGGCGCGGTGTTTGACGGGCTGGGCGCGGTCAGAGCCATCGACAACCTGTTCACCGAGCAATTGGGCCTGTCGCCCTGGCTGATCCTGATCCTGATGCAGCTCAGCTTTATCGTGATGGGCACGTTTCTGGATGACACCGCGATGCTGGTCATCGTGGCCCCGCTTTATGTGCCGCTTGTGGACATTCTGGGGTTCGACCTGATCTGGTACGGGGTGCTCTATACGATCACCACCCAGATCGCCTATATGACGCCGCCCTTCGGCTATAACCTGTTCCTGATGCGCGCGATGGCCCCGCCCGAGATTGGTTTGAAGGATATCTACCGCTCGATCATTCCCTTTGTCGGCGTGATGGTCCTGGCGCTGGTCATCATCATGGTTTTCCCAAATCTGGCCCTGTGGCTGCCCGGCTATGTCTATGGAAATTAACGAAGAAGGCCCCGCGAACGGGCACGTGAAACTTCAACAGAGAGGAAATTGACATGACAACAAGACGTAAGTTTCTGAAAACCGCCGGGGTGGGCGTTGCCGCAGCACCACTGGCCGCGCCGGCGCTGGCGCAAAGCGCGATCACCTGGCGCATGCAGACCTATGCGGGCCCCGCACTGGCCGCGCATGTGATCGACCCGGCGATTGAGATGTTCAACAAGATCGCCGGTGACCGGATGCAGATCGAGCTGTTCTATGCCGATCAGCTGGTCCCAACGGGTGAGCTGTTCCGCGCCATGCAGCGCGGCACAATCGATGCGGTGCAATCGGATGATGACTCGATGGCGTCACCCACCGAGGTCACCGTGTTCGGCGGCTATTTCCCCTTTGCCTCGCGCTATTCGCTGGACGTGCCGGTGCTGTTCAACCAGTGGGGCCTGAACGAGATCTGGGATGAGGAATACTCGAAGGTCGGCGTCAAACATATCAGCGCCGGGGCCTGGGATCCGTGCCATTTTGCCACCAAGGATCCGATCAACTCGCTGGAGGATATGAAAGGCAAGCGTGTCTTTACCTTCCCGACGGCGGGCCGGTTCCTGTCGCAGTTCGGCGTTGTACCGGTCACCCTGCCTTGGGAAGACATCGAGGTCGCAGTGCAGACCGGTGAGCTGGACGGCATCGCCTGGTCAGGTATTACCGAGGATTACACCGTCGGTTGGGCTGACGTGACCAACTATTTCCTGACCAACAACATCTCGGGCGCCTGGGCAGGGCACTTCTTTGCCAATATGGACCGTTGGAATGAGTTGCCTGAAGATTTGCAGACTCTGTTCAAAGTGTGCTGTGATCAGTCGCATTATTACCGCCAGTGGTGGTATTGGGGCGGCGAGGCCAACCTGCGGGTCAACGGCACCAAGATGCAGCTGACCACCATTCCGGATGAAGAATGGGCAACCGTCGAAGAGGCGGCTGTGAAGTTCTGGGATGAAATAGCGGCGGAGTCCGAGACCAAGGCCAAGGTCGTTGACATCTTCAAGCGCTATAATGCCGAAATGCTCAAGGCCGGGCGGCCTTACCGTTACGGCTAGGACAAGCGGGGCAGGCGGCTGCGCCTGCCCTGACCACAAGGGAATGAGGGTGATATGACACTGGACGATCTCAAGGCGCTGGTTTCTGCCGGGGACATCGACACTGTGCTGGTCTGCATGGTCGACATGCAGGGCCGGTTGATGGGCAAACGCTTTCACGCGGGTCATTTCGTGGCCGGTGCGTGGCAGGAAACCCATTGCTGCAACTACCTGCTTGCCACGGATCTTGAGATGGGCACACCCGATGGCTATGCCGCAACCAGTTGGGAACGGGGCTATGGCGATTATGTCATGAAGCCCGACCTCAGCACCCTGCGCCCGGTGCCGTGGCTGGAAGGGACCGCGATGGTGATGTGCGATGTGCTGGATCACCATACACATCAGGATGTGCCCCACGCCCCACGCTCGATCCTGAAGAAACAGGTCAAGCGGTTGAAGGCGATGGGCTATGACGCAATGTGCGCCACCGAGCTGGAGTTTTTCCTGTTCGAGAAGAGCTTTGACGAGATCCGCAAGGACGGCTTCCGCGATCTGGCACCGATCTCGGGCTATAACGAGGATTATCACATCCTGCAGACCACCAAGGAAGAACATGTGATGCGCCCGATCCGCAATCATCTGTGGGATGCGGGCATACCGGTTGAGAACTCCAAGGGGGAGGCTGAGACCGGGCAAGAAGAGCTCAACATCAAATACGCGCCTGCGATGGAGACGGCCGAATACCACTCGATTGCCAAGAACGCAGTGAAAGAGATCGCCTGGCAGCACGGTCATGCGGCGACTTTCCTGCCAAAATGGCATCACGACAAAGTGGGCAGTTCCTCCCATGTGCACCAGTCGCTCTGGGCTGACGGGCAGCCCGCGTTTTACGATAAATCCGACGCGCTGGGCATGTCGGTGCTGATGAAAAGCTATATGGCAGGGCTGCTGAAATATGCGCCGGACTATACGTATTTCATGGCGCCCTACATCAACAGCTACAAACGCTTCATGAAGGGAACCTTTGCGCCGACGCGGATCATCTGGTCGGTGGACAATCGCACCGCAGGGTTCCGTCTGTGCGGCGATGGCACCAAGGCGGTGCGGGTGGAGTGCCGGATCCCGGGCTCGGACATGAACCCCTATCTGGCTATGGCGGGCATGCTGGCTGCCGGAATTGCCGGGATTGAGGAGGGTCTGGAGCTGCAACCTGCCGCGACTGGCGATGTTTATCAGGGCGACACCGGCATGATCCCGGGCAATCTGGGTGCGGCACGGGATGCGTTGCACGGGTCTGCGATGCTGCGGGCAGCGATGGGAGATGATGTGGTCGACCACTATGCGCGTGCGGCTGAGGTCGAGATCGAAGAGTTTGCGCGCGTTGTGACCGATTGGGAAATTGCTCGCGGGTTTGAGCGTGCGTAACCTCGCTGGTCCGGTCGCTGCGCGCCCGGTGCCTTCGGCGAGAGTTTTTTGGAAAAGATGAAGCGGGGTAGTCCCTGCGCGTATTCAAGAGGTTGAGATGGCTCAAATACTGAGGTGTATCTCACCGATCGATGGATCGGTTTTTGCCGAGCGCGAGGTTCTGACGCGTGATGCGGCGTTTGCAGCGGCCGGGCGCGCACGAGCGGCGCAGGCGGATTGGGCAGCGCGGCCTTTACAGGAACGCGTCGATCTTGTCATGGCAGGCGTCGCCGAAGTGGGCGCGATGAATGATGAAATCGTACCGGAACTGGCCCAGATGATGGGGCGGCCCGTGCGCTATGGTGGTGAGTTTGGCGGGTTCAATGAGCGGGCCAGCTATGTGGCCGAAATCGCCGAGCGGGCGTTGGCGGATATTTCGGTGGGTGAGGATGAGACGTTCCGGCGCTACATCAAACGCATACCGCATGGGGTGGTGTTTGTGGTGGCGCCCTGGAATTATCCTTACATGACCGCGATCAACACGGTGGCCCCGGCCCTGATTGCAGGCAATGCTGTGGTGCTGAAACACGCAACGCAGACGCTGTTGGTAGGCGAACGGATGGCGCAGGCATTCCATGCCGCCGGGGTGCCCGAGGATGTGTTCCAGCACGTATTTCTGAGCCATGACGTGACCAGCGATCTGATCGCTGGACGGGCGTTTGATTTCGTAAACTTCACCGGCTCTGTCGGTGGCGGGCAGGCGATGGAGCGCGCCGCTGCCGGGACCTTTACCGGTGTTGGGACCGAGCTGGGCGGCAAGGATCCGGGCTATGTCATGGAGGACGCTGATCTGGAAGCAGCCGTTGAGACGCTGATAGACGGCGCAATGTTCAATTCAGGTCAGTGCTGTTGCGGCATCGAACGGATCTACGTGCACGAAAGCCTATTCGACGCGTTCCTCGCTCGCGCTGTCGAGATCGTGCAGGGATACAAGCTGGGCAACCCTTTGGACCCCGAGACGACGATAGGGCCAATGGCCAATGTGCGCTTTGCTGACGAAGTGCGCGCACAGATTGCCGAAGCGGTCGCCGATGGTGCCGTGGCGCATATCGAGACGTTCCCAGAGGATGATGGCGGGGCTTATCTGACGCCGCAGATCATGACCAACGTGACCCATGACATGCGGGTGATGCGGGATGAAAGTTTTGGCCCGGTGGTCGGGATCATGAAAGTCTCATCCGACGCTGAAGCCGTTGAATTGATGAATGACAGCGAGTTTGGCCTGACGGCCAGCCTCTGGACACGCGATGTGGACCGCGCGGCGCGGGTGGGCGATCGAATCCAGACCGGAACCGTGTTCATGAACCGCGCCGACTATCTGGATCCGGGCCTGTGCTGGACCGGGTGCAAAAATACCGGGCGGGGCGGTGGCCTGTCGGTGATCGGCTATCACAACCTGACCCGCCCCAAATCCTACCATCTGAAGAAAGTCACATCATGAGCCTTGTTGGAAACTGGTCCTATCCGACCGCGATCAAATTCGGTGCGGGACGTATCAAGGAATTGCCCGAGGCCTGCGCCGCAGCCGGGATCAAGCGCCCGCTGCTGGTCACGGACAAAGGGCTGGCCGATCTGCCGATCACTGCGGCGACGCTGGACATTCTGGAGGCCGCCGGTCTGGGGCGCGGCCTGTTCAGCGATGTGGACCCGAACCCCAATGAGCAGAACCTGGATGCGGGGGTGACTGCCTATAAGGCCGGAGGCCACGATGGGGTGATTGCCTTTGGCGGTGGCTCGGGCCTTGATCTGGGCAAGATGGTGGCTTTCATGGCCGGTCAGACACGCCCTGTCTGGGATTTCGAAGACATTGGCGATTGGTGGACCCGTGCCGATGCCGACGCCATTGCACCGATTATTGCGGTGCCGACCACTGCCGGGACCGGCTCGGAAGTCGGTCGCGCAAGCGTCATCACCAATTCCCAGACCCATGCCAAAAAGATCATCTTTCACCCCAAGGTGCTGCCCTCGGTCGTGATCTGCGACCCGGAATTGACCGTGGGGATGCCCAAATTCATCACCGCAGGCACGGGGCTCGATGCCTTCGCCCATTGTGTCGAGGCGTTCAGCAGTCCGCATTACCACCCCATGTCTCAGGGCATCGCGCTGGAAGGAATGCGGTTGGTCAAAGACTACCTGCCGCGCGCCTATGCCGATGGCACCGATATCGAGGCCCGCGCCCAGATGATGAGCGCGGCGGCCATGGGGGCAACCGCCTTCCAAAAGGGTCTGGGCGCGATCCATGCAATGAGCCACCCCATCGGCGCAGTGTTCAACACCCATCACGGCACGACCAATGCGGTCTGCATGCCTGCGGTGCTGGACTTCAACGCGCCAGCCATTGCCGACCGGTTCCAGCAGGCCGCCGCCTATCTGGGGATAGAGGGCGGCTTTGACGGGTTCCGCGCCTTTGTGCAGGAGTTCAACGACGCGCTGGGCATTCCCCGCACACTGTCTGATCTGGGCGTGACTGAGGGCGCGATCCCCGAACTGGTCAAAGGCGCGATCATTGACCCGTCTTGCGGCGGCAACCCGATTGAGCTGACCGAGGACAATCTGACCGCGCTCTTCAAGGCAGCGCTCTAACCTCTTGCGCGCACCCTTCCTCATCCTGCACTCTGCACGCAGGTGAGGGAGATTTGCATGACCAAAGAGATTGTTCTGATCCACGGGGCCTTTGCGGGCCCTTGGTGCATGGAGGATTACGCAGGCTTTTTCCGGGCGCGCGGCTGGACGGTGCACACGCCCGCGCTGCGCTTTCATGGCGGTGATCCCAAGGCCGAGCCTGATCCGGGCCTGACCGACACCAGCGTGATGGACTATGCCAACGATATTGCGGAATTCGTGCAGGGGCTGGACAGCAAACCGGTGCTGCTGGGCCATGCCATTGCGGGTGTGGTGGCGCAGCAGGTGGCGTCTCGCGGTCTGGCGAGCGCGATAGTCTTGATCAACCCGAACGCGGCCTGGGGGACCTTGCCCGAAACCGACGACGAACGCGCCGTGCCGCGCGCGTTGATGGAGGGCGGGGCGTTCTGGAAACAGCCCATGCGGGTCGAGTTCGACCTGATGGCCCCCTTTGCGCTGAACAAACTGCCCGAGGCGCAGCAGCACGCGGTCTTCGACCAGCTTGGCCCCGAAAGCGGGCGGGTGATGTTCGAGATGTTCTTTTGGATGTTTGACGACCACCACGCGATGAAGGTCGATATAGACAAGGTCGACTGCCCGGTGCTGATCGTTTCCGGCACCGAGGACCGGGCGGTGAACCCCAACACCTGCCGCGCGCTGGCGAAGCTCTACGGAGACCGCGCGACGTTTCTGCCCGCCGAAGGCCACGCGCATTTTCTGTTCATGGAGCCGGGGTGGGAGGGGCCTGCGGGGCAGATTGCGGAGTGGTTAGGTGAGAAAACCCCCTGACCAGGGTTTCAACCACGCTTGTGGAGATGTCCCGTACGGTCCCAACAATGCTTGATGCAAAGCATCAAGCACGCGCCCGACCCGCCCCCCAGGGCGGGCGCGTTCCGCACCCACCCTCGGGCCGGGCGCGAGGGTTGTGTATCGCGTCGCAAGATTACGTGCCGAAACTCCACCTGAATGGGCGCGGCGTCTCGTCTCTTTCAGATGATCTAACCGCGAGCCACCCCTCGGCTCCGCCAAAGGACTCCAGTTCCGTCACACGAGCGCCCAGACGAGACGCCTCAGAACTTATCTGCGGGAAGGCGAACCCTACCTCCACATCAGGTTGCCGGGTTTGAGCCGGTCCATCAGGGCGGTTATCGCCTAATTTGCAGACCTCGGTTTCGCCGCACCAAGGCGTCAATTTATTCCTTACCCGTTGTCCCGTTTGGGCACTCCGGCAAGTCGGCGAACCTACCGCTTCAAGTCAGGGAGAAACAAAAAAGCGTCCAAACAAAGGGCGCTCCTTTCTCCCACACTTGTGTGGGTGCGTGTTATCTAGGTACTAAATATGGTGGTTCAAGGGGCAAACCCTTCAAACATCCAACTCCTCCACAAACCGCGCGTTCTCTTGAATGTACTGGAATCGCAGCTCGGGTTTCTTGCCCATCAGGCGCTCGACCAGATCGCCGGTTTCGCCGGGTTCGTCCTCATCAATCGTGACACGGATCAGTTTCCGGGATGCCGGTTCCATCGTGGTTCCCTTCAGTAGGAGCACTCTGATACAATTTCTTTTGTACCAAATAGAACACTCCAGCTAATGGCCACCATGCGATCAAATATAAGTATCCAGAAAAACGCAGTTTTGAACTTGGTAGAAAACCTGGGAAGAACACGATCAAAATGACCACGGCTATCCAGCAAATACTGAAAGCTTTTATGACGCGTCCGATTGCGCGTGCTTCAGATTTATACCTTTCCGGTCTTTCAGGGCCTAGACGGATTTCAAAGATCTTCCTCAAACATCCAACTCCTCCACAAACCGCGCGTTCTCCTGAATATACTGGAACCGCAGTTCGGGTTTCTTGCCCATCAGGCGCTCGACCAGATCGCCGGTTTCGCCGGGTTCGTCCTCGTCAATCGTGACGCGGATCAGTTTGCGGGATGCCGGGTCCATCGTGGTTTCTTTCAGGTCCTTGGCGTCCATTTCACCCAGACCCTTGAAGCGGGAAACGTCGATCTTGCCTTTGCCGCCCAGACCTTTCTCAAGCCATGCATCCCGCTCGGCCTCATCCAGACAATAGACGCGTTTGGCGCCTTGGGTCAGGCGATACAAAGGCGGGCAAGCGAGGTACAGGTGGCCAGCGTCAATCATCGGACGCATCTGGGTGAAGAAGAACGTCATCAGCAGCGAGGCGATATGCGCCCCGTCCACATCCGCGTCGGTCATGATGATGATCTTGTCATAGCGCAGGTCATCGACGTTGAACTTGGTGCCAAGCCCCACACCCAGGGCCTGCGTCAGGTCATTGATCTCGGCATTGGTGCCCAGTTTCGAGCTGGCCGCGCCCAGTACGTTCAGGATTTTGCCGCGCAGGGGTAACAGCGCCTGGGTCTTGCGGTCGCGCCCCATCTTGGCCGACCCGCCTGCCGAGTCGCCCTCGACAATGAATAATTCCGTGCCGTCCCGTGTTGAACTACTACAGTCCACCAACTTGCCGGGAAGACGAAGTTTCTTAGTGGCGGATTTGCGTTGTGTTTCTTTCTCGGCCCGCCTGCGCAAGCGCTCCTCGGCCCTCAGGATGAGGAAGTCAAGGATGGCGCCTGCGGATTTCGTGTCGGCCGCCAGCCAGTTGTCGAAATGGTCGCGCACGGCGTTTTCGACCATCCGCTGCGCCTCGACCGTGGCCAGCCGGTCTTTGGTCTGGCCGACAAATTCGGGCTCGCGGATGAAACAGCTGACCAGAGCGCAGCCGCCGGTGATCAGGTCATCGCGGGTGATCTGGCTCGCTTTCTTATTGTTGATCAGCTCACCATAGGCCTTGATCCCTTTGAGGATCGCGGCCCAGAACCCCGCCACGTGGGTGCCGCCTTCGGGGGTGGGGACGGTGTTACAATAGGATTGGATGAACCCGTCGCGCGAGGGAGTCCAGTTGATCGCCCATTCGACCTTGCCGGGAGTATTGAATTTCTCCTGAAAGTCCACGGTACCGGCAAAAGGCTGCTCGGCATAGGTGGACGAGCCGTTCATCGTTTCCTTGAGGTAGTCGGACAACCCGCCGGGGAAGTGAAACGTCGCCTCTGTCGGGGTTTCTCCGTCGTCGATGGCGGATTTCCAACGGATTTCAACGCCCGAGAACAGATAGGCTTTGGAGCGGATGGACTTGAACAGCCGCGCCGGTTTGAACCGGTGATGGCCGAAGATATCCGGGTCGGCGTGGAAGGTCACAGTGGTGCCGCGCCGGTTCGGGGCTGCGCCAACTTTTTCAACTGGACCCAGCGGGATGCCGCGCGAAAACCGTTGTTCGAACAGCTGTTTGTCCCGCGCCACCTGCACGACCATCGAATCCGACAGAGCGTTCACAACCGAGGCCCCAACACCATGCAGACCGCCCGAGGTCTGATAGGCCTTGCCAGAGAACTTGCCGCCTGCGTGCAGGGTGCAGAGGATCACCTCCAACGCGGATTTATCTGGGAATTTCGGATGCGGATCGATCGGAATACCGCGCCCGTTGTCGCGCACGGTGAGGGCGTAGTCATCGTGCAGTTCGACCTCAATCCGGTTGGCATGGCCCGCGACCGCTTCGTCCATCGAGTTGTCGAGGATTTCGGCCACCATGTGATGCAGCGCGCGCTCATCCGTGCCACCGATATACATGCCGGGGCGTTTGCGGACCGGTTCCAGCCCTTCCAGCACCTCGATGGACGAGGCGTCATAGGTGGCGGTGGTACTGGGCGTCAACAGATCGTCTGGCATCGGGGCTGCTCTTGCTTTTGAGTTTTGCCCATTATGGCAGGTGATGTGGTTCGGGGGAAGAGGGCCGCGAGGTGTTGTGGCGGATTACCCGGACGAAAACCCGCGCGATCCTTTCTGCCTTGTGGCGGATTACCGTTTTCCCACTGCTGCTGTTCTGTCTAACGACAGCCAAAGTTTGCCGTTTTTGTATCCGCCGCGCACCGGGTCTTTGGCTTTCATGACATCGGCATAGTCCTCGGCCCAATCGCGGAAGCGGTCGTTTGTCACGATTGTCGCGTCATAGTCCTTGGCGACCTGAAGCACATAAGGGTCCGCAGGCACGCCTTTGGGCGCGACCATGACGCGGTTTTTGGGCAAACCCAAGTGCAGGGCCAGCGCAGTGTCACGCATGTATCTATCGGACACTTTGTATCCGACATTTGCGTCAAACACGACGCCCGGCGTCAGACCTGCCTGTTTTAGGGCGTCCACGACATCGCGAACTGTGTCGAGGCTCGGCTCTCCGTCCTTCCAATGCATTACATTCGAGCCGTCGATAACCGCCCAATTCTTGGGGTGTCGCAGCCATTTGCGTGCAAGCAATAAGGCGCTGGATATGGCGCATGGTACTGACAGCAAAAGCCAAACAGAAAACGAAGGGATCACGATGGCGATGGCAGTCGCGCTGATGGACAGCAGGAAAATCAGAAGGAAAAAGGGCATGGTCGAAATCTAAAGGTCACTTGGAAATAGGAGTTACGCCTTTATCGACCAATGCGATCTCATAGCCCAGCGGTTTTCAGATCATGGTTGCGAAGCGGTTCATTTTTGCACTCCAAACCTGTCACCGGCCTCGCTTTCCTCAGAATTCGCTTTTAGGTTGGCACCAACGACGAGCAGGAAGAGGAATACCGCGTATGAGCTGGATCAAAACGGTGCCGTTTGAGAGCGCCACGGGCAAACTGAAAAAGCTCTATGACCGGGTGACCGGGCCCGGTGGTAATGTGGACAACATCATGATGGCGCATTCCTTGCGGCCGCATTCGATGGAAGGCCATATGGCGATGTATAAGGCGGTGCTGCATCACTCGGGCAATACGATTCCAAAATGGTTTTTGGAAACACTGGGGGTCTGGGTCAGTTCGTTGAACAGCTGCTGCTATTGTGTCGAGCATCATTTTGCAGGGTTGCAGCGTTTGCTTGGGGATGCGGCGCGCGGCGATGCGATCCGGGCGGCGATTGAGGCGCGGGATCTGGCGAGCGCACCTTTGGATGCGGCGCAAGTTGCGGCGATGATCTATGCGCGCAAGTTGACCGAGACGCCCGGGGAGATGGTCGAAGCCGATGTCGAGGCTCTGCGCGCGGCAGAGTGGGATGACGGTGAAATCCTCGAGATCAATCAGGTCTGCGCGTATTTCTGCTATGCCAACCGGACGGTACTTGGGCTGGGATGCTCGACCAAAGGGGATGTGCTGGGTCTGTCGCCCAACAACTCGGACAATCCTGACGATTGGGGACATCGCTAAACACCGGCCAATGTTCAGGTGTCTTGTACCCAATCCAGAATGGCTTGCGCCACGGTCTCGGGCTGTTGATGGTGCAGCCAGTGATCGGCATCCGCGATGGAGATGCGGGTCAATCGCGGTGCGAAATCTTCAAGGTTTTCGGTTGCTTCTGGCAAAAGGGCAACGTCGTCTGCGCCCCAGATCAACAGATGAGGGCAGGTGACGCGCAAACGGTCCAAGGGCAGTTCCGGCACATCTGTGCACGGCTGTCCGGGCTCTGCAATCACAAGGGGCGAGGCTCGATACCAGTTCAGCATGGCCTGCAATCGCCCCGGACGGGCCCATTCGGTACGGTAGGCTGTCATCGCTTGGTCCGACAACCAATCTTGCCCCATACCGTGACGAAAAAATTTTTCGAGCTTGGCAAAATTGTTGGCTGACAGATGGCTGACGGCTGCGTCAGACCGCAACAGATGGATATATTGCGAGGCTTCAGATTGTGCACCTCCGGCCGCCAAAGCGCGTTGGAACGGTACAGGATGGACGCCGTTGGCGATGATCAGACGGTCGACAAGCTGAGGCTGGAACATGGCCAAACCATAGGCAACGGCTGCGCCCCAGTCGTGGCCCAACACCTTAACAGGTGCGCCGATTTGATCGATCAAAGAAACCATATCAGAAACAAGCGCTTGCAGGGCGTAGTTCTGAGATCCCTCTGGCGCCCAGCTTTGGCCAAAGCCACGCTGATCGGGGGCAATGCAGTGAAACTGATCGGACAGAAACGGAGCGAGATCGCCCCAGGCTGCGCCGAATTCAGGAAACCCGTGCAACATCAACAAGGGTGGCAGGCTAGGGTCGCCCCAGCTTCTGATACAGAAGGGTTGGCCGTTCAGGTCACGAAACGCGGTCTTCATGAAACGCCTTTGATGCGGCTTGGATGTAGGGGGCAGAATTTTCCACCCACTTGGCCAAGTCAACTTGATTCCAATCAACGCGGGGTATTGGAAAATCTGCTAGCTGGCCAGCAGAACAATGAAAACAGGAGAGTGTGAATGGCCGCGACAGTACAGTTTACCCCAGACCTTGAACGCGTGAATTCCGCGCCAAACCCCGCAAACGCCACCGCGCCGAGCGTCGAGAACATCCGGCATGCCTTCGAAAGCGGTGAATACCCCTATGGCCGCAAAATGGCCCGATCGGCCTATGAAAAGCAAAAAGCGAAACTGCAGGCGGAATTGTTGAAGGTGCAATTGTGGGCGCAGGATACAGGTCAGCGGTTTGTGTTGCTGTTCGAAGGCCGGGACGCCGCGGGCAAGGGCGGGACGATCAAACGTTTCATGGAACATCTGAACCCGCGTCAGGCCCGCGTTGTGGCCCTGAACAAACCCACTTGGGAAGAAAAGGGCCAATGGTATTACCAACGCTACGTGCAAGAGCTGCCAACGGTTGGTGAAATGGTCTTTTATGACCGGTCCTGGTACAACCGCGCGGGTGTTGAACGGGTAATGGGCTTTTGTTCGGCCAACGAATACCTTGAGTTCATGCGCCAAACGCCGGATCTGGAACGGATGCTGGTGCGCTCGGGCATTCAGCTTTACAAATACTGGTTTTCGGTCACGCAGGACGAACAGCAGCGCCGGTTCAAAAGCCGTGAGACGGACCCGCTGAAACAGTGGAAGCTGTCGCCCATCGACAAGGCAAGCCTGGACAAGTGGGAAGACTATACCGAGGCAAAAGAGGCGATGTTTTTCTATACGGATACCGCCGATGCGCCTTGGACCATAGTGAAATCCAATGACAAAAAGCGCGCCCGACTGAACTGTATGCGCCATTTCCTGTCGACGCTGGAATACCCGGACAAGGATCATGATCTGGTGGGTGAGCCAGACCCTTTGATCGTGGGGCAGGCGCATCATGTGATCCGGCAGTCAGACCATATTCTTGGGGCGTCGCTGCACCCCGAGTCGGATAGCTCTGCCGCTTCCGAACCCAAATAGGGCGCTGTTTCACCTGGTCTCGTTTTGAAATTTCACGCGCTGGCTCTTGCCCGATCCATCGGTCAGGACTAAGGCTGGCGGAATGCAAAACGGGATGACATATCGCGGCCATGTACGGGCCATTACTGTGCTGGGGCTGCCGCTGATCGGCGGCCATCTGGCGCAGTTTGCCATTGGTCTGACCGATACCGTCATGCTGGGATGGTACGGGGTCGAAGCGCTGGCGGCGGTGACATTGGCCAGCAGCTATTTCTTTGTTCTGTTCCTGTTTGGTGCCGGGTTTGGCTGGGCGGTCATGCCGATGGTTGCCACCGCTGCCGCCGAAGAAGATCAGACGCGCATTCGCCGGTCTACCCGCATGGGGTTGTGGCTGTCGCTGATCTATTCCGTGATCATGATGCCTTTGCTGTGGTGGTCCTACCCGGTTCTGATCGCCATCAAGCAAGAGCCGCAAGTGGCTGAAACTGCGTCAGAATACCTGCGCATTGCTGGCTGGGGCTTGTTTCCTGCGCTGTTGGTCATGGTCATGAAATCCTATCTGGCGGCGTTGGAGCGGACCCAGATCGTATTGTGGATCACCGTTGTGGCGGCGGTGGTCAACGGTTTGACCAACTATGCGCTGATCTTCGGCAATTGGGGCGCGCCCGAGCTTGGGGTACGGGGTGCCGCCATCGCGTCGGTTGTCACTCAGATCGTGTCTTTGCTCTGCGTGGTGATCTATGCGGTGCAGGTACTGCCGGAGCACAGCCTGTTCCAAAGGTTTTGGCGACCGGATTGGGACATGTTCATGAGCGTGCTGCGTTTGGGCGTGCCCATCGGTCTGACCACTTTGGCCGAGGTTTCGCTTTTTGCAGCGTCAGCCGTGATGATGGGCTGGCTTGGGCCGGTGCCGCTGGCAGCCCATGGCATCGCGCTCAATCTCGCGTCGGCCACCTTCATGGTGCATCTGGGCTTGTCGAACGTGGCCACGATCCGCGCAGGCAATGCATTGGGGCGTCAGGACCGGGCACATCTTGAAAAAGGCGCGGTCACCGTCACGGTCATGTCTCTGATCATGTCGCTGGCAACGATCATCTTGTTCCTGACCTGTGCCGAGCCGCTGATTTCACTGTTCATGAAATCCGGTGATCCGCAGCGGCCCGAGATTCTGATGATCGGGACGGGCCTTTTGGCGATGGCTGCGTTGTTTCAACTGGTGGATGGCGCTCAGGTCATCGCGCTTGGATTGCTACGTGGCTTGCAGGATGCCAAAGCACCGATGGTCATGGCGGCGCTCAGCTATTGGGTCATTGGGCTGCCCGCGTCCTACTATTTTGGCTTTGTTCAAGGCATGAATGGTATCGGCGTCTGGCTGGGGCTGGTGCTGGGATTGGCCTGTGCTGCCGTCTTGTTGATGGGGCGGTTCTGGTTGCATGCAGTGCGTGCAATCGCACTTCCGGCGACCTAGCCACTATTTTCCGGACAGCCGATCCGCCTTTTTGCGCACCAAAACCGTGCGCAGATCGTGCATCGCCATGAGCAACCGGTCGGTGACGTCTTCCAACTGAGCCTCCGTGGCCTTGGATTGTGCCCATTGAGTGGTCAGGTTCAGATGGTCGACGGCCCGGTGGATATCATCCATATCGCGCTGCGCCAGCACGGCTTTGCGCGCGTCCATCCAGCGATCAATCTCTGCTTTGTCGGCCTCGGTCAAAACCTGCTGACCATGTGGTTTGACCTCGCCGTTGCGAATGTTCAGCACAGCGATCTGCGTCATCTCGATCCGCTGATGCCGGTTTGCCGTGTCCACCTTGAACACGGCGGCACCGTTCTCGCGGACACGGAAGTAATACTCGGGCAATTCAGTGGACATGCCGTCCTCCGATCAGGTGAGGCCCGCGCAGAACCGCTCAATACGGTCGCAAGCCTCGGTCAATGCAGCATCCGAAGTCGCATAGCTGACGCGAAAGTTGGGAGACAAGCCAAAGGCCGCGCCAAAGACGACAGCCACATCAGACTCTTCGAGCAACGCGGTGGCAAAGGCCTCGTCCGAGTCGATCAACGTTCCCGCAGCCGAGGTTTTTCCGATCAGCCCGGCGATGGACGGATAGACATAAAACGCGCCCTCAGGCGTGGGACACGTGATGCCGTCGATCTGATTGAGACGCTCAACAACAAGATCCCGGCGGCGTTTGAACAACGCACTATTGGGTGCCAGGAAGTCCTGCGTTCCGTTCAATGCCTCAACGGCGGCCCATTGGCTGATCGAAGACGGGTTCGATGTGGATTGTGACTGGACCTTGCGCATGGCCGCAATCAACTCGACCGGACCGGCCGCATAGCCAATCCGCCAACCGGTCATGGCATAGGCTTTGGACACCCCGTTGCAGGTCAGCGTTCGATCATAAAGCTGCGGTTCAACTTCGGCAGGGGTGCAGAAGTCGAAATCGCCATAGGCCAGATGTTCGTACATGTCATCTGTCATCACCCAGACATGAGGGTGGCGCAACAGAACATCCGTCAGGGCCTTCAATTCGTCCCGGTTGTAACCTGCGCCTGTCGGGTTTGAGGGTGAGTTGAAGATGAACCACTTTGTTTTGGGCGTGATCGCGGCCTCTAACTGGTCTGGCGTTAATTTGAAACTGTTCTCCAGCGAGGTTTCGACAACAACCGGGGTGCCCCCGGCCAGAAGAACCATGTCGGGATAGCTGACCCAATAGGGGGCAGGGATGATTACCTCGTCCCCGTCGTTCAGTGTTGCCATGAACGCATTATAGAGCGTCTGCTTGCCACCCGTGCCCACCGAAATCTGCGCCGGAGTATAGTCCAGCCCGTGATCGCGCTTCATTTTGGCGCAAACCGCCTGTTTCAGCTCGGGGATACCATCGGGGGCGGTGTATTTGGTCTTGCCCGCTGCAATCGCTGCCACTGCAGCGTCCTTGATGTTCTGCGGCGTGTCGAAATCGGGTTCGCCCGCGCTCAGCCCGATGATGTCACGGCCAGCGGCTTTCAATTCGGCGGCCTTCGCCGTCATTGCGATGGTCGGCGAAGGTTTGACGCGTGACAGTGTCGCAGACAGAAAACTCATGTCGGGCCTCGGTTTGTATGTTGATCGGGACTGTCATAGGGTGCCGCCCAAAGACGATCAAGCCGATAGAGCACAGGAGCCATGGGCGCGTATGAATGAAGAAACGGATTGGTTCGGACCCGAGGCCGCAACCTTTGGGGATCGGGTCGCAGGTGCGCGCGAAGCTGCCGGAATGACGCAGGTTCAGTTGGCGCGTCGTCTGGGGGTGAAAAAGGCCACAATCGTCAACTGGGAAGACGATTTGTCTGAACCGCGCGCCAACAAATTGTCGATGATGGCGGGCATGTTGAATGTCTCGATCCGTTGGCTGCTGACTGGCGAGGGCGAGGGGACTGAGTCTCCGCTGGAAGAGGAGCCGCTGGACACCGAATTGGCTCCGCTTTTGGCCGAAATCCGCGCGATCCGGGGCGAGATGCGGGCCAGTTCGGAAAAACTGGCTCGGGTCGAAAAGGCGTTGCGCAGAACGCTGGAACGCAGCGCATGAGTGAGACCCGAGAGAACCGGATCAAGCGTATGCAAATGCGCTCGATGCGGCGCGGTATCAAAGAGATGGATTTGATCCTGGCCGCGTATGCGGATCGCAATTTGGCGGCCATGGATGACGCTGCGTTGGATTTATATGATCAGTTGCTGCTTGAGAATGATCAGGATCTGTACCAATGGGTGACAGGGCAGGCCGCCCCGCCGCAGGCTTTGGCCGATCTGATTTCTGACATCGCGCAAACGTTTCAAAAATAACACAAAATACGGCTTAACCGATTTTTCGGGAATTCGCGTCATCCTGTCTTAAACGGCGCGAGTGAATCGGAGGATCGTATGAGTATGGAAATGCAGGTTTCCACACCGGGCAGTAAGGGCTTTATGAACAGCTATCTGGAAGCGCTGGCCTTGGTTGAGCGTTTGCACCGGCTGCTGCTGGACGTCATTAAGGATGAGTTCGAGCGGGTCGGCGTGCTTGAGATCAACGCGGTTCAGGCCTTGTTGCTGTTCAACATTGGCGACCATGAAGTCACCGCCGGTGAATTGAAGAGCCGTGGTTACTATCAGGGCAGCAACGTGAGCTACAATCTCAAGAAACTGGTCGAAATGGGCTATATGCACCACCAGCGCTGCGAAATTGACCGCAGATCCGTCCGAGTCCGGCTTACCCCGCGCGGGCGAGAGATCCGTGATATCGTTTCAGAACTGTTCGCCCGTCACGCCGAAGGCCTGCAGGGACGGGGTGTGCTGGGCGCTGAAGGGATCGAGGATATCACCAGCTCGTTGCGCCGGGTGGAGAGATATTGGACGGACCAGATCCGCTATATCTACTGACCTCACAAACGCGCCAATGAAAAAGCTGGCCAACGCGGCCAGCCCTTCAGATCAGATGGGATTACCAGTGGCCGGTGCTTTCCATACTGGCCCAGGGTTCCGCCGGTTCCAGCGCATCACCGTTTTGCAGCAGCTCGACCGAGATATTGTCAGGTGAGCGGACAAAAGCCATACGGCCATCGCGCGGTGGGCGGTTGATGGTGACACCATTATCCTGCAGGTGCTGGCACATCTCGTAGATGTTGTCGACGCCATAGGCGAGGTGGCCGAAATGGCGGCTGTCGCTGGGCAATTCATCATCGCCATCCCAATTATGGGTCAATTCAATCGGTGCGTCTTCCTGACCCGGAGGTGCCATGAAGATCAGCGAAAAGCGTCCCGCTTCGCTGTCATGCCGACGAATTTCCTTGAGACCCAGCAATTCATAGAAGGCCATTGATTTCTCCAGATCCTTCACGCGGACCATGGTGTGCAGATATGTCAGCGCCATCGTGGCTTCCTTTCGATACATTAGATGACCTGCACCTTAGCGCGCAGCCCATGACTGTCGAGGGGGCAGGGTGCGAAGAAGTGCGAAAACCTGACGTCGACCCACATCTCGCGGTTCCTGTGGTCACGATGTCGAGATATAGTGGCCAGCGACTCATTGTTGAAAAGGAGAGTTTCATGCCTTTGTCCGCCGACCAGCAGGCCGAAATCGAGGCACAACGAGCGCAGTCGCAACCGACGCGCCGTGTCGTGGCCGAGGGCATGGAGGATCATCTCTACACGGCGCATCAAGTGCTGGACCACGGCTTTGTTCGCGTGATCGACTATATGGGGGATGACGCTGCCATTTGTCAGGCCGCTCGGGTGTCCTATGGCAAGGGCACCAAATCGGTACAGAATGATGAAGGGCTAATTCGCTATCTGATGCGCCATTGGCACTCGACCCCGTTCGAGATGTGCGAGATCAAATTGCACGTCAAACTGCCCGTCTTTGTTGCCCGCCAGTGGATCCGCCATCGGACCGCGAATGTGAACGAATACTCGGCCCGCTATTCGATCCTGGACCGCGAATTCTATATCCCGGCCCCCGAACATGTGGCGGCACAATCCGAGATCAACAACCAGGGCCGGGGCGAAGCGCTGCAAGGGGAAGAGGCCGCGCGCGTGCTGGAAATCCTCAAGGCCGACAGCGCGCGCTGTTACGACAATTACGAGGCGATGATTGATCAGGACGGCCAGCAGGGTCTGGCCCGTGAACTCGCGCGGATGAACCTGCCCGCCAATATCTATACCCAATGGTATTGGAAGGTTGATTTGCACAACCTGTTCCACTTCCTGCGCCTGCGCGCCGATCCACATGCGCAATACGAGATCCGTGTCTATGCGGATGCCATGTGCAAAATCGTGTCGGACTGGGTGCCCTTTGCCTATCGCGCGTTCGAAGATTACCGATTGGGTGCGGTGAGTCTGTCGGCCCAGATGGTCACTTGCCTGCGCCGTATGCTGGCCGGCGAGGATGTGACGCAAGAGACATCAGGCCTGACGGCGCGGGAATGGCGTGAGTTTCAGGATGTGATACGCGAAGGCTGAATTCGCATATCAGTTGTCTATACAAGGCGTCATGAAACCGTTACATTGGTTTCATGATACTGAGACAATCGATGAACGGAATTGGCCTTGCTTTGCTACTGGCAGGTACGGCGCAGGCGAAATCACCGATCGCTGAGGTGATCTGCGAACCGACCGAGCGCATGCATGACAAGCTGGAACGTCATTTCCGGGCGCAGCAGACCGCCTCTGGCATGCGTGGCCCGGAGCAAATGATGGAGGTCTGGACCAGCGAAACTGGCGATTGGACCATGGTTGTGACCTACGCCACCGGCACGTCCTGCATCGTGGCCATGGGCGAACACTGGTTTGCCCACGAACAGGACAATCCTGCGCGGGGATAGGTCTT
Source organism: Ruegeria sp. HKCCD7255 (assembly GCF_013031565.1). Classification (NCBI taxonomy): domain Bacteria; kingdom Pseudomonadati; phylum Pseudomonadota; class Alphaproteobacteria; order Rhodobacterales; family Roseobacteraceae; genus Ruegeria; species Ruegeria sp. HKCCD7255. The sequence goes on from NZ_WQAG01000002.1 coordinate 41,904, forward strand.
GTTGTGTGGTTAACGGCCGCTAATTGGCCGTCAACCTGAATAAATCTCACCCGGTTTACGGGTGGAACCGATTACAATGGCTTCAAATCAGCCGCCATCTGACGACCGTCGCGTCCGTCCTGCAACTCGTACGAGACCTTTTGATTATCAGCGAGCCCGGTCAGACCGGAACGTTCAACGGCTGAGATATGCACAAACACGTCTTTGCCGCCTTCATCGGGGGCGATAAACCCGTAGCCTTTAGTGGTATTAAACCATTTCACGGTGCCGGTTGGCATTTCCCGTGTCTCCTTCTACTTTCACGTCATCCCCTAAATTGGCGGGGCAGTGGTTGGCGCGATCGCAATACAACACTGTTTCGCCCAAACGATACGGCCCGGATTGCGTGTTTCACCTTTTTCAACATTGCACGGTAAAGCAAAAAATCAAGAATAACCGGGATCAGTTGGCGTTTTTGCCCATTTTTGCATCAAAAACAGGAACTCTCTAAATATGCGCCTTTATGGACTAAAGACTTGCGATACTTGTCGTAAGGCACTGAAATCTCTTCCAAATGCCGAGTTTTTTGACGTCAGGGCAGAGGGTGTGCCGAAATCGGTCCTTTCGCAAGCGTTTGAAACTTTCGGCAAGGCTTTGCTCAATACCCGATCGACCACATGGCGCGACTTGGACGAAACACAACGCGCAAGACCACCGCTGGAGCTTTTGGTTGATCATCCCACTTTGATGAAACGGCCTTTGATCGAGAACGAGGGCGCACTTTTCTTGGGGTGGACTGAAGAAACCCGTAAAGGTCTTGGCATCGCTTAATCGGCTTCTTATCTGAACCCGACCAGTTTGGAGAATGATAAATGCGCAACGCCGCCATGATCTTGGGTATCGTCGCTGGCCTGATCGGAATGATAGTCGGTTTCTTTGGATATGGTTTTGTCGCGCTGATCAATCAGTTCGGAGAAATCGAAGGCCTTGCAGAGCAGGTCGACAACCCGGGATTGGTGCAGACCATGTCGATTCTGGCTCCGCTTTTGGCCATCGCGGGTGGTGCAATGGCGCATGCGAGGGCTTTGGTTGCGGGTGTGTTTTTGCTGATTTCAGCTGCGGGCATGTACTACGCCTTTGGTTTTGGCGCTTTCACCATGTTCCCGATTGTGTTTGCCGGAGTGGCAGGCGTCCTTGGGCTGGCCGCGGGAAAACCGGATCAGCCCAAGGCACATTTCTAGATCACTTCAGACGCAACAGACGGTCCAGCGACAGCGGACCTGCGCCATTGATAAAGATCACAAGGAACAGGAACGTCCACATCACACGCTGATCCATCAGGTCAGGCGCGGAATTGAACAAGCTGCCCAGTGTAACGCCGTGGCCGGTGACATCGACCAGGGTTTGAACCCAGACAAAACCGATCATCGCCAAGGCGGCAAAGCGGGTGAGCAAGCCGACCAACAGCAAAGCAGGCAGAACGAACTCTGCAACCGTGCCAAAGAAAATCACGACGCGCTGGAAAAAGGTCATTTGCGTGACGTCATACAAAACCGCTTCGGCTGCCTTCGGGAAGATCTGGCCAAAGGCACCGGCGGAGGCCGAGAAGATCGAGCCGTCAATCTTCAGCGAAGCCGAGTTCCAGTAATACACGAGAAGGACGGCGATAAAGACCAGCCGTGCCAGGGTTGGGGTCAGCCAACCGGATTTGGCATCCACCGTTTCGACAGCGTTGTTGTAGGATGAGATCAGGGCAATCATGTCTCCAGCCTTTCGAGAGTCACAGAAGTTATAGCTTCGCCCTGAAGCAGAAGGGCGAGTGTGGTTCCAAGGTCGAACTCGGAGGTTTCGGCGGCGGTCGCCTCATAGGCTTGGCCGATGGTTTGCCCATCTTGCAGGCGGTTGATCCAGTCTGCTCCACCAGGGGGCAAGACGTGGGGTTGAGGGTCGTAATCGAGCCGGGTGATCAGGATATCCTGACCTCCGGCCTGGGGTTTCGGAGCGTCGGGCTGTGTGTTGAACGCCCAGATCGCATGAACCGGCCAATCCGATATCAGCACCTCTAGTGAAGGTGCGAGGCCCAATTTGGCACGCATCAGATCTTCGGGATCTATAGCAAGCGCCTCAGCAGGGATCGGCTGCGCATCTGCTGCGTGATAGGACCGCCTGAGGGCCAGTTCCAGACGCGCGACGTCCGGCAGGTACCCCAGATGCGATAGCTGCTGCATGCCAGCTAGAAAACTTGGAAACTCTTCGCCATAGAACATCATCAAAGGCGAGGTCGGTGGGTGTTGGCGCAAGAAAATCCCGGCCAGCCCATCCATGTTCTGCGTGCCAAGCAACTTGGTGATCACAGGAAACGCCTGATGCATGGCCTCGGTCAGAGAGACCGCGACATTGTTGCGATAGACGCTAAAGCGTCGTCCTGCCGGCTGCGCTTGAGCGTCCAGCAATCCCTGCGGCACCGGTTGAGTGGCATCCAACAGGGCAGAGCGAAAACTGGATTGGCTCACACTCATGCCGGGATCCGATCCAATGCGGTCTGCGCACGTTCGGCCTCGGCCCGCAGCACAGGCCAATCCGGAACATCAGTGTCCCATTCGACCAGCAGGGGTTTGGGGCCAGAACGTTCCAAAACGTAGTCCAGCAAGGCCCAAACGGGGTCGACCACTTCGCGGCCGTGACTGTCGATCAATAGAGGGCGACCGTGATCATCCTCGTCCTCGTCATGGCCCCCTAGGTGAATTTCACCCACTTTTTCAAGCGGATATGCGTCGATATACCCTTGGGGCGAATAGTCGAGATTGGTGGCGGACACGAAGACGTTGTTGACGTCCAAAAGCAGGCCGCAACCAGTGCGGTTCGAAACTTCGCGCAGAAAATCGGTCTCGGACCAAGTGCTTTCCTCGAAGGCAAGATAGCTGGAGGGGTTTTCCAGCAGCATCTGCCGCCCAACCACGTCCTGCACTTGATCGATATGCTCGCAGACGCGGGCCAATGTGCTGTCGGTATAGGGAAGGGGCAGCAGGTCATTCAGGAAATGGCTGTCATGTGTCGACCAGGCCAGATGCTCGGAAAAGCTGGCTGGATTCAACCATCCAACCAAGTGTTTCAACCGCGCTAGGTGGTCTGGATCAAGTGGACCTTCGCCACCGATCGACAGGCCAACACCGTGCACGGAAATGGGAAACTGTTCGGAGAGGTGACGCAGCTGCGCCAGAGGACGCCCGCCGTCACCCATGTAATTCTCGGCATGTATTTCCAGCCATGCCACTGGGTCTGCATGTTCGAGTATCTGGGAAAAATGCTGAGGTTTATATCCCACACCCGGTGCTGCGGGTAGGCGATTTGACCGATAAGTATTGTCCAACATTTTTCACTTCCTCAATCACGACGAAAGGGCGGGCGATGGTGCCCGCCCTTTTGCTGTTCTTAGCCTGCGCTTATGCGGGCAGGTCGCGCTCGAGCGGCTCCAGCGAACCTTCGCGCGGTGTGCCGTTGGCTTCGGCGGGCAGTTCGATCGAGGCGCAGGTACCTGCGTCAACCAAAGTCCATGCGTTGCCCTGATAATCAACGGTCGAGGTGCCCGCGCAGGTTGTGCCGGGGCCTGCGGCACAGTCATTCTGACCGGCCAGCGAAATGCCATAGCACTTTTCTTTCGCTTGTGCGGAGGCGGTTGTTGCAACACCAGATACTGCGGCTGCTACTGCGGTTGCGATAACCAGTGACTTTGCTGTGTTCGACATCTCGGAAATCCTTCTAGTGACTGCGTATGTCTGCTTGTGACAATGACAAAGTAGTGGCTTGGACGCCCGAGGTGAATTCACGAGCCCGTGTCTCACAACCCCGTCAAAGACTGTCATGGCCTATTGAAGGTTAACACATTGTTTTCGAATTGAAAATTGTAAATTGTTTCAATCCGGCCCGGTGTTCAGGGCCGGATTCAGGGCAAATTCACGCCGAATGTTACAGCAAGTCCGGTGGCGTTGCGGCTGTAGAAAGCTCATTTGTTACAACGTCAAGCGGCTGAACCTGCGTCTGTTTTTCACCTAGGCGACGCACGCTGACGGTACGTTCTTCAACCTCGCGGTGTCCGATGGCCAGAATCACAGGGACTTTACCCACCGAGTGCTCGCGAACCTTGTAGTTGATCTTTTCGTTGCGAATGTCCGCTTCGGCCCGTATGCCAGCGGCACGCAGGGTTTCTACAACTTCGGCAACATAGGCGTCTGCATCCGAGGTGATCGATGCGACGACAACCTGACGCGGGGCCAGCCAGAAGGGCAGTTTGCCCGCGTGTTCTTCGATCAGGATGCCAATGAAGCGCTCGAACGAACCCAGGCAAGCGCGGTGCAGCATGACGGGCCGGTGTTTGGCCCCATCTGCGCCGACATAGCTGGCGTCCAGCCGTTCCGGCAGCACAAAATCCACCTGGAACGTGCCGCATTGCCAATCGCGCCCGATGGCGTCGGTCAAAACGAATTCCAACTTGGGGCCGTAGAATGCACCTTCGCCGGGGTTCAACTCGGGTTCCACTCCTGCAGCGCGGGTGGCGGTCAGCAGCGCCTCTTCGGCCTTGTCCCAGGTTTCGTCCGAGCCGGCCCGCTGCTCGGGACGGTCAGAGAATTTGACCTTGAAGCTTTCAAATCCGAGGTCTTTGTAGACATCCGTGAGGAAGCCGATGAACCGCGCGCATTCATCGCCGATCTGATCCTCGGTCGAAAAGATATGCGCGTCATCCTGTGCAAAGCCGCGCACCCGCATGATCCCGTGCAGCGCGCCCGAGGGTTCATAGCGCGCGCAAGAGCCGAACTCGGCCATGCGCAGCGGCAGGTCGCGATAGGATTTCAGGCCCTGTTTGAAGATCTCGACATGGCAGGGGCAGTTCATCGGCTTCAGAGCATTCACAGCCTTTTCGCGGGCATGCTCCTCGTCAACTTCGACGATGAACATATGCTCTTGATACTTGTCCCAGTGGCCCGAACGTTCCCACAGTTTACGATCGACGACCTGCGGGGTGTTGACCTCGACATAGCCGCCCGCATGTTGCTTGCGGCGCATATAGTCCTGCAACTGAGTGTAGATGGTCCAGCCGTTGGGGTGCCAGAAGATCTGACCGGGGGCCTCTTCCTGCATGTGGAACAGGTCCATCTCGCGGCCCAGCTTGCGGTGGTCGCGCTTGGCGGCCTCTTCCAGCATATGCAGGTGAGCTTTGAGCTTTTCCTTACCGGTGAAGGCCACGCCATAAATGCGTTGCAACATCTGACGGTTGCTGTCGCCGCGCCAATAGGCTCCGGCGATGGACATCAGTTTGAACGCATCACCGGGCACCTGTCCGGTGTGCTGAAGATGCGGGCCGCGGCACAGGTCCTGCCAGTCGCCGTGCCAATACATGCGCAGCGGTTCGTCGCCGGGGATGGCGTCGATCAACTCGACCTTATAGGGCTCGTTGTTCTCGGTGTAGAAATCAATCGCGCGCTGGCGGTCCCAGACCTCGGTGGTCACCGTGTCGCGTTTGTTGATGATCTCCTTCATCTTTTTCTCGATGGCGCCGAGATCTTCGGGGGTGAAAGGCTCTGACCGGTCAAAGTCGTAATACCAACCATTGTCGATGACGGGACCGATGGTGACCTTGGTGTCGGGCCAGATCTCCTGCACCGCTCGGGCCATGATATGTGCCAGATCGTGACGGATCAGCTCGTTGGCCTGCGCCTCATCCTTCATGGTGTGAATGGCGATTTGCGCATCAGCGTCGATGGGCCATTGCAGATCCCAGTGCTGGTCGTTCACCGTGGCCGAGATGGCCTTTTTTGCCAGCGAAGTCGAGATATCGGCGGCGACCTGCGCGGGAGTTACGCCTGCGTCATATGATCGTGCATTGCCATCAGGAAAGGTGAGTGAGACGGATTTTGAATCCAGGGCCATTTCGGCTCTCCTCGTCGGTTTGGCGCCCACTGAACGCCCGGTTGCGGGTTATATGTTTCGCGCTGCTTTGGCAGGTGCAGGGACAGGTGTCAAGGGTTGGGGCGAGGGGCGCTGCCCCTCGCGCTCCCCGCCGTATTTGGAACAAGAAGAAGCAGGGGCGATTGCGCTTGCGACGGGCGCGTGCATGATGCTTGGAAAAGTGAAGAGGGTTTCATGGCAGCGACGGAATTTCTGCAGACGGCGCAAGGGCGGCGGTTGGCTTATCACAAGAGTGCCGGCGTCGGCCCGACGATAGTGTTCTTGGGAGGGCTGAAATCGGATATGGAGGGCACCAAAGCGGTGCACTTGGAGGCTTGGGCACAGGCGCGCGGGCAGGCGTTTTTGCGCTTTGACTATTCGGGCCACGGCGAAAGCTCGGGTGCGTTTACGGACGGGTGTATCGGGGATTGGCACGAAGATACTCTGGCGGCAATGGACGCATTGACGGAAGGGCCCTTGGTGGTTGTTGGATCGTCCATGGGCGGGTGGCAGGCGTTGCTTTTGGCGCGGGCCAGGCCCGAGCGGATTGCCGGGTTGGTCACGGTCGCGGCGGCGCCTGATTTCACCGAAGATGGCTATTGGGCGTCCTTCTCAGACGCTCAGAAGGCGGCGCTAGAAGCGGTTGGTCATGTGGAATTGCCGTCGGATTACATGGAGCCTTACATCATCACAAAGCGGATGATCGAAGATGGGCGCACACGGCTGGTGCTGCGGACGCCCTTGGACCTGCGGTTTCCGGTGCGGTTTTTGCAGGGCACAGCGGATACGGCGGTTTCGACAGAGACAGCTGTGCGGTTGATCGAGCATGCCACGGGCTCGGATATGCGGTTGTTGCTGGTCAAGGATGCGGATCACAGGTTCTCGGACGGGCCGTGCCTGCAGATGATCGAGCAGGCGGTTCTGGATGTGATGGGTGATCATTAATGCGCAGGGCTGGCTGGGTGATTGGCCGGATCCTGTTGATCCTTTTGCTGGTTGGTGTCGGAGTTTACCTGTTTGCCCCGCGTGAGCCTGTAGATTTGAACCCGCGCTTTGATGCCCGCAAGTTTGGCGAGGGGGTGCAGATCTATTTTGAAAGCGTCGAAAGCGGTTTTGACGATATCGTGCCGGGCGTGGAAAAGCGGGTGATCTGGCAGGAGGGGTTCCGGGAACAACGCACGCGGTACGCCGTGCTCTATATCCATGGGTTTTCTGCCAGCTCTGAGGAAATCCGCCCGGTGCCGGATCTTCTAGCCGACGCACTTGGTGCCAATCTGGTTTATACCCGTCTGCAGGGGCATGGCCGTGAGGGTGCGGCGATGGGGGAAGCCACCGCAGTTGGGTGGATGGAGGACACGGCAGAGGCTTTGGCCGCCGCGCGGGCTGTCGGGGATGAGGTCATTGTTTTGTCGACATCAACCGGCGGTACGTTGGCTGCGGCGGCTGCCTTGGATCGTGAGCTGAGTCAGAACGTGGCGGCGATGATCTTTGTCTCGCCCAATTTTGGCGTCAACACGCCGGGTGCCTGGGTGCCCACCTTGCCACTGGCGCGCATCTGGTTGCCTCTTGTGATGGGGGATGTCCGCAATCCGCCGGGGCCAGACACCGAGAGGAACCTGTATTGGTCGACGAATTATCCGTGGACGGCTGTTGTGCCGATGTCAGTTCTGGTGGACGCGATTTATGCGTTGGATTTTGCGGGTGCACAAATCCCGGCTTTGTTCTGGTTCTCAGAAGATGATCAGGTCGTACGCCCTGACCGGACACATGATGTGGCGCGCGCTTGGGGAGGGTTTGCTTCGGTCAACCTCGTGACGATGGGCCCGGATGATGATCCGCAGTCACATGTCATTGCGGGCCGATTGATGTCTCCCGGACAGACCGAAGGTGCGGTGGCCGGTATGCTCGCCTGGCTGGCCGAGCAAGGGATCGAATGATGCGCAAACCGAAAAGCATGTGGAGCCTTGAAACTTTGGGCCGCGTGCGGTTGTCGCGTCACTTTTTCATGCGCGAGTTTCTGTATTCCGAAATCGGAAACATTCACCAGATCCAGAATATCCCCGACGACCCCGACCTGGCCATCGAAACGGGGCGGGCTCTGTGTGAAACCTTGCTTGATCCACTGCAGGAAACCTTTGGTCGGATCGCCATCCGGTCGGCCTATCGTGCGCCGGATTTGAACCGGTTCGGCAATGAAAACAAACTGAACTGCGCGCGCAATGACAATCCGATGGAATGCCATATCTGGGATCGCGGCAGCGGAGAGGATCGCATCGCCGGGGCCTCAGTCGTGATCCCCTGGTTTGCGGATCGCTATGCAAAGGGGCGCGATTGGCGGGATCTGGCCTGGTGGATGCATGACCATATCGACTATTCCGAGATTTGGTTTTTCCCCAAGCTTTGCGCATTCAATCTGGTGTGGCGGCCAACGCCTGTGAAGCGGATCGACAGCTATATTGCGCCACGAGGCTGCCTGCTGCGCCCCGGTGGGACGCCAGATGAAAGGCTTGAGGAGCGCCAAACACGTTATGGTGATTTCCCAAGTTTTCGCGGGATCCGGTATCCGATGTGACGAGATGAGCAAGAGGTGTCTTTTGAAAAGACGGGTCATATTGGCCGGAATGATGTCGGCTTCGTTGGTGCCCGATCAGATTTGGGCCGCGCCCGAAGGGAAACGACGCGCAGAGGGACGGTTTACCACTGGAAGTACCGCGGGCGGTGTGTCGATTTTTCAGGATGCGGATCAATGGGCTGTCTATCTTGAGGCGGATTTTGTCCATGACGGCTCGCCGGATCCGTGGGTTGCGCTGGGTCAGGATGGGTTTCGCCGCGACGCCATCATCGGAGAGCTGAAGCAGTTTCGGGGCGCACAGAGTTTTCCGATTGGGCCCAAGCTTACGCCGATCGAATTTAACGAGGTCTATATCTGGTGCGTCCAACACAACACGTCGCTTGGTCGGGCCAGGCTGACTTGGCTTTAGGGATACAGTGCCGCGCGTTCAGATTTTGACAGCGTTGTCGGAGTGACGCAGGGCGTTCCTGTTGCGACATCGAAAAAGGGTGTGTTTTTCCAGCGCCCCACGAGACGGGACGGCACAACCCGTGTGATTAGCCCCCACGCTGCGTAATGCAGCTTTTCATGTGATTGTTTGCCATTCCCGCGCGGGACGAAGCCGCGTGTGGTCACAGGGCCAATTGACTCAGGGGAGCGTAACCGGTTCACGTCAAAACCCGCAAACGGGATTTTGGGGGTGGGGCTTGTGGTTGCCAGCGGCGCGTTACAGCACTTGGCGTACCAGCGCAGCATGCCTTTGGGGCTAAGGCGCATGCAGGAGAGGTTCTCTTTGCCAGACAGAAATGTGATCTCTTCCGGTGACATTTGAAAGACATTCACCGGCCCCGGAGCAGGGTCGGGTTGTCCGAAATAAAGCTGGGCCGCGCGGCAGTCGTGACAAAAGCACACAACATGAGTCCCGGTTCGCGCACCACGCTCGGAAATGCGTCCTGTCAGCGCCCCGCATGAGCAGGAAAAGGTCAACCCCTGGTCAGGGCCGGGGGTCATGCCACCTTGTTGCTGTTCGCGGCGCGGCGGCGGGGTTTCTTGCGGCTATTTTCATTCATGAAATCAATCACAAGCGGGCGGATGTTGTCGCGCCAGCTGCGCCCTGCGAAGATGCCATAGTGACCCGCACCGGGTTCCACATGGCTGGCCTTCTTGCTGTCCGGCAGACCGGTGCACAGGTCAAGCGCCGCGATACACTGGCCCGGGGCCGAGATGTCGTCATTGGCGCCTTCGACAGATTTGACCGCGACATCTGTGATCTTGCCGATATCAACCTTGTGCCCGGCCACGACGAATTCATTGCGGGCGATCTCGCGGTTCTTGAAGACACGTTCGACTGTGGACAGATAGAATTCTGCGGTCATGTCCATCACGGCCAGATACTCATCGTAGAACCGGTTATGGGCATCGTGGTCTGACGCTTCATCCCGCATCACACGCTGAATCTGATCGGTGAAAGCCTTGCTGTGGCGTTCGGCGTTCATCGACATGAACGACGCCAGTTGCAGCAGGCCCGGATAGACCATGCGACCAACGCCCTTGTACTTGAAACCGACACGCTGGATCATGGTTTCTTCCAGTTGCCCCATCGTGACGCGCCGTCCGAAATCGGTCACTTCAGTGGGGGTGGCGTCCGGGTCAACCGGGCCACCAATCAGCGTCAGGGTGCTGGGCTGTGCTTTGGGCTCGACCTCGGCCAGATAAGCGGTGGCGGCCAGAGTGAGCGGCGCCGGTTGACATACCGCGACCACGTGGGATTCGGGGCCCAATTCTTTCATGAAATCGACCAGGTAAAGCGTGTAGTCTTCGACGTCGAACTTGCCTTCGGACACCGGGATATCGCGGGCATTGTGCCAATCGGTGATATAGACTTCGCAATTCACCAGCAGACTTTTGACGGTTGACCGCAGCAAGGTGGCGTAGTGGCCCGACATCGGCGCAACCAGCAAGACTTTGCGAGGCTGTTCCTCGCGGCCGTTGACGCGGAAGTGGATAAGGTCGCCGAAGGGGCGTTCCAAAACAGTCACGACATCGACCAGATGATCTTTGCCGTCCTCGCAGGTGAAGGCGTGAATACCCCAGTCGGGCTTGACGACCATGCGTTGAAATGTACGCTCGGTCACCTCGCCCCAGGCGGCCATCCAGTTGAAGGCCGGATTAGGGATCATCGAGAATTGCGGGTAGGAGGCCATGGCACTTGCGGTAGCACCAAGCCACTGGTTGGTGTTACGCATGGTTTCCATCAGGTCATAAGTCATCATATAACGCATGGTACGGGCCTCCTGTTTGATTGCCCGAGCGTTCGGACCACACGTCGCTTTGCCCGAAGGTTAAAGCCACGTTATTCTGCACAGCAGCAAGGGTAAGTGGGAATAGTTAAAATGACAACCAGTGATGGCCAAACTCCTGAATTGACCGAAGAACATATTGAACGTCTTAAGGAAAATATGGAGAAAGTCGAAGCATTGTCCAAGCGGCTGGTCGAAGTCATGGCCGGAAAACAAACCCATTCCCCCGCGCTGGACGGCCCGAATCAAGAGCTTTTTGCAAAAGCAGCAACGGCTTACTGGACCGAGACTCTGCAGAATCCGGCCAAGATTCTGGAACAGCAAATCGAATACTGGGGTAAGTCGGTGCTGAACTTTGCCGAAGCGCAGCAGGCGATGGCAAAAGGCGAGGTGGGTGAACCCGGTCAGGTTTCCAAAGATCGTCGTTTTTCCAATCCCATGTGGGACACAAACCCCTATTTCCGCTTCATCCGCCAGCAATATCAGACAAATGCTGAAGCCATTGAACAGGCGGTTGCGTCAGTTGAAGACATGGATTCGAAAGACAAGCAGCGCCTGCGCTATTTTTCGCAGCAGATTATCGACATGATGGCGCCGACGAATTTTCTGGCCACCAATCCGGACGCATTGGAAAAAGCCGTCGAAACCGAAGGTCAGTCGCTGATCAAGGGGCTCGAGAATCTGGTCTCTGATCTAGAAGCGAACAACGGAGAATTGGTGGTCAAACTGGCCGATGACAGCGCGTTCGAAGTAGGTGGCAACATCGCGACGACGCCGGGCGACGTGATCTATCGCAACCGCATGATCGAGCTGATCCAGTACAAAGCTGTGACAGACACTGTGCATGAGACACCCATTGTCTTGTTTCCCCCCTGGATCAACAAATTCTATATCCTCGACCTGAAAGCCCAGAACAGCCTGATCAAATGGGTTACAGAACAGGGGTACACCCTGTTTGTCGTGAGCTGGGTCAATCCAGATGAGTCCTTTGCCGATGTCGGGATGGAAGACTACATCCAGGACGGGTTTTTGACCGCGATCGAAGAGGTCAAGAAAATCTGCAAGGTGAAACAGGTGAATGCCGTTGGCTATTGCATTGCAGGGACCACCTTAAGCCTGACGCTGTCTTTGCTGAAACAGCGCGGTGACAAATCGGTCAAGTCTGCCACGTTCTTTACCACGTTGACAGATTTCGGAGAGCAGGGTGAGTTCACCCCGTTTTTGCAAAACGACTTTGTCGACGGGATTGAGGACCAGATCACCAAGGATGGTATTTTGCGCGCCTGGATATTGGGGCGCACCATGTCGTTCCTGCGCTCGCGTGATCTGATCTATACGCCCGCAATCCGCAGCTACATGATGGGGGAAACACCACCCGCGTTTGATCTTTTGTTCTGGAACGGTGACGGCGCGAACCTGCCCGGAAAGATGGCCATTCAATACCTGCGCGGACTTTGCCAGAGAAACGATTTCGTCGGCAGTGGGTTTGACCTGATGGGGCACAAGCTGCAGATCAGTGATGTGGATGTTCCCGTGATGGCGATCACCTGTGAAACGGATCATATTGCCGCCTGGAAAGACTGTTATCGCGGCGTGCAGCAGATGGGGTCGCGCTCGAAAACCTTTGTCGTGTCTGAATCCGGCCACATCGCGGGCATTGTGAACCCGCCTAGCAAAAAGAAATACGGTCACTACACCAACTCTGATCTCAAAGCCGATGCTGACGACTGGATGAAGGGTGCCACGTTCAACGACGGGTCGTGGTGGCCTCTGTGGGAGGCATGGCTGAAGAAACGTTCTGGCAAGCAAGTTCCTGCACGTCAGACTGGTGATTCGGATCATCCGAGCCTTGCACCGGCCCCTGGTGAGTATGTGAAGGTCAAGGCAAGCGCCTGATTTCATTTTGAGATTAAAAATTTTCTGCACTGCAGCAAGAAAAAACTTGAAATGCTGCGGCGCAGCAATCATATTGCCTTCAAGCTGATGAAAACCGGGGTGGTCCCGGAGCGGCTAGAAGGATTTAGGACAATGGCAAAGACCCAAGACTTTACCGCAGTCATGAAAGACATGATGGGCGCATTCCCGATCGACACATCGGCACTGGAAGACGCATTCAAGTCGACTGCATCACTGAACGAAAAACTGTCTGGCGTAGCGCTGGACGCGGCTGAGAAATCGGCAGAGATCTCGAACAAATGGACCAAAGAAACTCTGGCCAAGCTGACCGAGATGTCGAAAGCCAAAGCAGAGCCTGCTGACTACGCAAAAGCTGCAACCGACTTCGCAAGCGCGTCGGCTGAAGTTGCTGCCGAAAACATGGCTGCTTTCGCTGAGATCGCCAAAAAAGTTCAGTCGGAAACTGTTGAGCTGCTGATGGCTGCCGGCAAAGAAGCTGCAGAAGATGCAACTGCTGCCGTCAAGAAAGCAACCAACGAAGTAACCGCTGCTGCCAAGAAAGCAACAGCGGCCAAATAAGCCGAACCTGCGGTCGGCACCTTTCCCTCCCAACTGGTGCTATCGCGTCGGGCAGGTCATTTGACCTGCCCTTTCTTTTTGTTCTGCACTCGCATAACCTATGCTGCAATGCATCATCATTGGGGAGGGTCAACGGTGGCAGAACAAGAAAAGCCTTTGCTGATCAAACGCTACGCAAGTCGGCGGTTGTACAACACCGAAACCAGCGACTACGTGACGCTTGAAGACATTGCGGGGTTCATCCGTGATGGTCGTGAGGTGCAGATCATCGATCTGAAAACCGGCGATGACCTGACGCGCCAATACCTTCTCCAAATTATCGCAGAACATGAAAGCCGGGGCGAGAACGTGCTGCCGGTGAACGTGCTCAACGACCTTGTGCGCAGCTATATGGTGCCGGGCGGGGGGATGATGCCACAATTCCTGCAAAGCTCGTTCGAGATGCTGCGCGAAAGCCAGACCAAGATGATGGAGAACATGAACGCGATGAACCCGATGTCGCAGATGCCCGGGTTCGAAGCGATGCAGGCGCAGCAGCAGGCCTTTCTCAAGGCAATGACCGGTGGCCTGTCTGGGAACTGGTCCGGGCCGGACAGCGAAGCCGAAGGCGATGACGAGCCCAAGGAAGATCTGGACGACATCAAAAAGCAACTCGCCGAGTTGCAGCAAAAGCTGTCGAAACTCAGTTAATCCGCATCACTCGGGAAGGCCGGCGCGCCGCAAGCCTTCCAGCCATTTCTCCCAATCGTCGTCATAGCGCACGGGTACCATCTTGCGGACCATGGCGATGGTAAGGCTGGGCATGGTGTGCAGCAACCTGTCAACGGATGCCTGTGCTTCATCCGATTTGCCAAGCATCGCAAGCGAGGCCGCCTCTTGCCGCATCAAAGAGGCATAACCGGGGCTTTCCTTCAGGCCCGCGCGGGCGTTTTCAAGACAGATATCGAAACGGTCCGTCACATAGGCGGCAATTCCAAAGCCACCCCGCCAGAAGGCCCGCAAGGGATCCCGAGGGCTGAGGATGGTCGACTTTTCATAGGCTGCCTTGGCCTCGTCAAACCGACCTGCAATTCCATAATAGGCAGCAAAATTACCAAACCCTGTCGCGAGGTTCGGATTAAGCGTCACTGCGCGTGACAAGTGAGTTTCAGCCTCGTCAAATTCGCGCGCGAACATACTGGCCATGCCAAGCATCGCATGGGCATGCGCATTGTTGTCGTCCAACCCGGTGGCGATACTTGCCGCATCTTTCGCCGACAAGATCGCGTTGCGCGTATCCGGCCGCCAGACATGCAGCATGGCCATCAAATCGCAAAGCGCAATGCCCGCATGCCCGTCACACAGGTTCGGGTCAGCCTCCACTGCGTTTGAGAGCAAGGCCCGCGCCGCGTCGTTGTCGGCTTTGGCGAACTTGCCCAAATGCCACCGGGCCTGCAGCACCTTGTCCCACGAGGATAGGCTGTCAGGCCGTTTGGCCCGCGCGCGGCGCGTTTCGGCCCCCAGCGTTTCCGGCGCAACGGCTTGGACAATGGCCTGGGTGATCTCGTCTTGCACCGCAAAAATGTCGTCGATGGCGCGGTCGTACCGCTCGGCCCAGATATGCGCCCCTGTCGACCCGTCAATCAGCTGTGCCGTCACTCGGACCCTTTGACCGGCCTTGCGAACACTGCCTTCCAGCAAATAGCGTACCCCAAGATCGCGACAGACGTCGTCCACGCGAATGGCCTGGCCCTTATAGGTAAACGACGTATTCCGCGCGATGACAAAGAATTCTCGGAAATGGGACAGGGCGGTGATGATGTCTTCGGCAATACCGTCCGAGAAATATTCCTGCTCGGGGTCGGCGGACATGTTGTCAAAGGCCAGAACTGCGATGCCCGGATTGTCGCTGATTGGCTGGGTCTCGGTGACGTTCTGGGGTACCGGCGCGTCATCTGGGGACCATTGATAGATGCGCACGGGGTCTTCGATGTTCTTCAGACTATGCTCACCGCCATCCGAAAACATGGCACGTAGTCTTTGGCCGATCCCCTGTCGCACCATGTCCGAGATACAAATACCGCCGGGTTGCGCCTTCGCCTCAAGGCGGGCGGCAACATTGACGCCCTGGCCATAGATGTCGCCGCCTTCGATGATCACATCGCCCAGGTTGATCCCGATCCGCAGACGTAACTCGGGATCCGCCTCAGCATCGATCTGCGTCTGCACCGCAATCGCGCAGGCGACCGCATCCGTGACGCTTGGGAATTCGACCAACGCACCATCGCCCATCAGCTTGACCAAACGCCCCGAATGCGCGGCGATTTGAGGATCGAACACGGTTTTGCGCAGGGTGAGCAGCTTGTCGAGGGTGCCTTGTTCGTCCCGCGCCATCAGGCTGGAATATCCAACGACATCAGCGGCAAGAATAGCGATCAGACGGCGGGGCATGGCGATCTCCGGACATCAGGTCCAATCGCCTGACGTCCGGTATTTGTACAAAATTTTCGACACTTGCCTACTTAAAAAGGTCGGGCTGTCAGGTGCCAAAGGCCTGCGCGGGCGTTGTCACATCAGCCACGGCAGCCAGCAGGATGTCAGCGATTACGTCCAGCTCTTGCCGTGTCAGACGGACCGGCAGGCGCACATCGCACGCTTTCATCAGCATGGCGCGGGTCTGGGGTAGGTCGAACTGCTCGGGCAGGAATTGCCAGTTCCAGAACGCCCGCGCGTTATCTTCGCTCAGGCCAAACACCTGAACCTTGACGCCGCGCGCCTCGGCGGCGGCGGCAAATTCGCGTGTTTCGGCTTCGCTCAGCCCAACCAGGTTGAACTGAATGGAATCAGGTGCGCGCCGTTCTGGGGCCAGCGGGGCAGGCACGTTGATATAGGGCGAGCTGTTCAGGCGTCCGGCCACATAGTCGTGGTTCACCAACCCGTCTTTCACACGCCGCGCAAGCTCCGGGATCTGTGGGCGGATAACTGCCGCGCTCAGATTGCTCATCCGCAGGTTATAAAGCGGCAACTGGTTCTGCCATCGGGCAAAGGCTTCTACCAGATCCGACGTATTGTCGCCCTGCGGGCCTTTGTGCTTTTTCCAGTTATGCTCGTAAGCGCCCGACATGATCACCGCGCGAGCAACAAGATCCGCATCATCCGTGATCAGGATGCCACCTTCGCCCGCATTGATCATCTTGTAGGACTGGAATGAGAAACACCCGACCTTGCCAATCGTGCCGATATTGCGCCCGTGCCAGGTTGTGCCAAGCGAATGGGCCGCATCTTCGACCACCGGAATACCGCGCGCGTCGCACAGTTCCATGATTGCGTCCATATCCGAGGTATGGCCTCGCATGTGGCTGATGATCACCGCTTGAACATCGTCCAGCTTGGCCGCGAAATCCGTGATATCGATGCGATAGTTTTCACCGACCTCGCACAAGACCGGAATGCATTCCGCATGTACGACCGAGGACGGGACAGCGGCAAAGGTAAATCCGGGGATCAGCACCCGCGCGTCCCGCGGCAGACCCAACGCCTTGAGCGACAGGAACAACGCAGCCGAGCAGGACGAAACTGCCAGCGCGTATTTGGTTCCCAGCAGGGCCGCAAATTCCGCCTCAAGCAGGGCAACCGGCGCATCTTGAGGCGCGGTATAGCGAAACAGGTCGCCTGATTGCATCAGGGCGTCTATGGCATCTCGGGCTGCGGGAGGGATCGGTTCGGCGTCGTGGACGTTAGGAGGAAGCGTCATATTTGATTTTCCCAAATTCTATTATTTGGAAATATAAAGTAACGGGACTGTCAAACCAAGTGTTCATTCTGCCACTCGGCAAAATTTCACCAAACTGTCGTAGTTTTAGGGGATCAGACGCCCAAACGGTCGCGCAGCGCGTACCAGGTCATCGCCAGTGCCAAAAGCGGGCTGCGCAGCGCCGCGCCGCCGGGAAAGGGCAGGGCGGGCACGCGGGCCATGGTATCAAACCCTTCGGCCTGACCCCGAATGGCCAGCGCCATCAATTGACCTGCATGGGTTGCCGTGCCGACACCGTGGCCGGAATAGCCCGAGGCCGACAGGATGTTCCTGCCAACCCGGGCCATATAGGGCATACGTCGCATGGTAATGGCCAACGTCCCGCCCCACGCATAGTCGATCTTTACGTCGCTCAAATGCGGAAAGATCTCACTCATGGGTTTGCGCACTTTCGCCGAGATGTCAGCGGGAAAACGATAGCCATAGCTTTCACCACCCCCAAACAAAAGACGGTTATCGGCGCTGAGGCGGAAATAGTTCACAACAAACTTGGTGTCGGCAACCGCCACGTCCTGGGTCAGAACCCGCGCGGCCTCGGCCCCCAAAGGCTCGGTTGCCGCGATGAAATTGTTGATCGGCATGACCCGCGTCGCCACCTGGCCCTGCAACGCGCCCAGATAGCCATTGCAGGCCAGGATCACATGAGCCGCTTTCACCTGGCCCTTCGCTGTTCGCACGATGGCCGGATCGGTTTCCTCCAGACCGGTGACCTCGGTGCTTTCAAAGATCCGCACGCCCGCCGCAGCCGCAGCTTTTGCCAGACCCAGCGCGTAGTTCAGCGGATGCAGATGCGCAGCACCCCGATCCAGATACCCGCCACAATAGGCGGGCGAGGGGCAGAGGTCATGGCCACCCGCCGCGTCCAGCAGTTCCATCTGGTCATAGCCATAGCGGTCCGACAAATGCGCCGCGTGATCGTGCAACTCTTGCTGTTCGCTACGGTTGAGGCCCAGAACCGCCACGCCCGGTTTCAGGTCACATGCGATCTGGTGCTTCGCGATCAGCGATTTGACCAACTCTTTCGCATCCTCGGCCAGATCCCATAGCTTTGCAGCGTCATCGTCGCCGACCAGCTTTTCCAGATCTTCCTGATCCATCCGCTGCGCGCTGCCCAACTGGCCGCCATTGCGACCCGAGGCACCAAACCCGACCCGGTGCGCCTCAAGCAGCACAACATCCATCCCGGCCTCGGCCAGATGCAGCGCCGCCGACAGACCGGTATAGCCGCCACCCACGATGCACACATCCGCTTTCAGATCTTCCTCAAGCGTCGGAAAACGCCCCATTGGGTTGGCAGTGGCCGCGTACCAGCTGCCCGGATACTCGCCCCTACGGTCGTTGGAATAGAGCAGATTCATCTTCTTCTCGTTCCAAATACGGAAATCCCGAACAGCTCCAAAAGCTCAGACATTCAGCAACAGGTGCTCGCGCTCCCAAGGTGAAATCACCTGAAGGAACTCCTCATACTCGGCGCGTTTCACGATGCCATAAACACGCGCGAATTCAGGGCCCAGAACCTGGTGGAGCGCTTCGGCCTCATCAAACAGATCCAAAGCGCTGCCCATGACCTGGGGGATGTCCCCGTCGCCATCATAGGCATCGCCATAGAACTGGCGGCGCGGGCGTTCCTGATTGACCATGCCCAAATACCCGCAAGCCAGCGAGACAGCGATGCCCAGATAGGGGTTACAGTCCATCCCGGCGATGCGGTTTTCAACCCGGCGGCTGTCCGGCCCCGACAGGGGCACCCGGATCCCGGTTGTGCGGTTGTCGCGCGCCCATTCCAGATTGATCGGTGCCGCATGGTCTTTCACATAGCGGCGATAGGAATTTACATATGGCGCCATCACGGCCAGCCCAGCGGGCAGATGGTTTTGCAGCCCGGCGATGAAGTTATAGAACGCATCCGTCTCACCACCTTGCGGGCCCGAGAAGATGTTCTGCCCGGTCTCCAGATCGGTGATCGAGTGGTGAATGTGCATCGCCGATCCCGGCTCATCCGCAATGGGTTTGGCCATAAAGGTGGCAAAGCAGTTGTGCCGTAAGGCGGCCTCGCGGATCAGGCGTTTGAAATAGAACACTTCATCCGCCAGTTTCACCGGATTGCCGTGACGCAGATTGATCTCAAGCTGACCTGCACCGCCTTCCTGGGTGATGCCGTCGATCTCGAACCCCTGGTGCTCGGCGAAATCATAGATATCGTCGATCACCGGGCCAAACTCGTCCACCGCCGTCATCGAATAGGCCTGCCGCGCGGCTGCCGGTCGGCCTGAGCGCCCCATCATCGGCTTGATGCCCTGCGCGGGGTCGACATTTGGGGCGACCAGAAAGAACTCCATCTCGGGCGCGACGATCGGCTTCCAGCCTTTGTCATGATAGAGCTGCACAACGCGTTTCAGCACGTTACGTGGGCTGAAAGGGATCGGTTTTTCATCCCGGTCATAGGCGTCATGGATCACCTGCAAGGTCCAGTCCCCAGTCCAGGGCGCGGCGGATGCGGTTGAGAAATCGGGCTTGAGGATCATGTCGCGTTCGATGAACCCATCCTCGCCCGCAGCCTCTCCCCAATCGCCGGTGATGGTTTGGTAAAAGATGCTGTCGGGCAGGTGGAAATAGGCCTGTTTGGCGAATTTCGATGCGGGCACGGCCTTGCCGCGCGCGATGCCTGGCAGGTCCGAGATGATGCACTCGACCTCATCCAGACGCTGACCTTCGATATAGGTTTGTGCCGCTTGCGGCAGCTCGTCTTTCCAGTCGGCCATCAGGCCCTCTCTTTCTTCAAGAAATCAGCCATGAATTGGGCGATGCGCGTGTTGTCATCGTGGCTGCCCATCCGCATCGTTGCCGAGTCCAAAAGCGGGTCCGGTATCATGCCTTTGCCGCGTGTTTCGATCAATCCGCGCTGAAACCCATCAGTATGTTCCGGGTGCGGTTGCACCGTCCAGATCGTGTCCCCGTAAGCCACCACCGCATTGCGGCAAAACGCATTCGAACCCAAAACCTTGGCGCCCTCTGGCAGCTTGGTGACCTGATCCTGATGCCATGCGTTCAACGCCACGGTTTCGCCGTTCAGCTGGTATTCCGTGCGACCAACGGCCCAACCTTCGCGGAATTTCTCGACCGTGCCGCCAAGCGCCTGCGCAATGATCTGGTGCCCAAAGCACACACCGATCAGCGGTCGCCCGCTGTGTTGAATGGCCCGGATCAGATCCTCTAGCGGCGGGATCCAGGGCAGATCTTCATAAGCTCCGTGGCGCGACCCGGTGATGATCCAGCCATCGGCAGCCTCGGGGCTTGCAGGGAATTCTCCGTCGACCACGGCAAACGAGACATAGTCGAACCCATTGCCTTCCAGCAATGTGCTGAACATGGTGTCGTATTCACCGAACTCGTTGAGCAGTTCGTCAGGCGGATGGCCGGTCAGAAGGATGCCAATTTTCATAGGTCACCAAATTTGATCAAATTTATCCTAAGGCCGGAACTCGGGGCGGACAAGGGGGTCATACAGAATCGAGATAGCTGAGCCAATGTTCGTCTTTTGAGCGATCCGCGAATCGGGCGATTTCCTGACGCTTGGTCAGGCAGAAATTGCGGATCAGATCAGTTGGCAAAACCCGAGCCATCAAAGGGTCCGATTCGAAGGCAGCAATGGCCTGCGGCCAATCGGCGGCCAGCTGCGGCAAGCCCTTGAACTCGTAGGCATTGCCGGAAACCGGGGGCGGCGGTTGCATATTGTCTTCGATCCCCACCAAAGCGGCGCCCAAGACGGCAGCCAGCATCAGATAGGGATTGGTGTCCCCACCCGCAACGCGGTTTTCGATGCGACGTGCAACAGGCGCGCCACCGGGGATCCGCAGCGCGGCGGTTCTGTTATCATAGGCCCAGCTTGCCCCGGTGGGTGCATGCGCGCCTGGCACAAGCCGGTCATAAGAATTGCCGAAGGGTGCAAAGATCAATGTACTGGCGGGCATTGCCGCCAGACATCCCGCCACAGCAGCGCGAAGTAGGTCTGAACCTTGCGGGCTTCCGTCATCAAAGATGTTTTTGCCCGTCTTGTCTTTGACCGAAAAGTGCACATGCATCCCATTGCCCGCGTCGTCGCGATATGGCTTGGCCATGAAGCTTGCGGCAAACCCGTGTTTGCGCGCCAGTCCTCGGGTCAACATCTTGAAAAGCCATGTATCGTCAGCACAGCGCATCGCGTCCTGATGGTTCAGGTTGATCTCGAACTGGCCGACGCCACTTTCCGAGATTGCGGTTTGCGCCGGAATGCCCATGGCCGCGCAGCCATCATAGAGCGCGTTGAAAAACGCATCAAACGCGTCCAGCTCTGACATCGATAAAACCGCTTCGCCGGCAAGTCGCCGACCCGTTACCGGGTTGATGGGTGGGCGAGGGCGGTCACCTGACGCGTCAAGCAGTGTGAACTCAAGCTCGGTTGCCGCGACAACTGACCATCCACGCTGTGCATAGCGGTCCAGAACCGATTGCAGCGCATGGCGGGGATCTCCGGAAAACGGAGTGCCATCATCGTCAAACAGGCTCATCGGAACCAATGCGGTCGGAGTGTCCAGCCACGGGACCGGCACCGGCCCCCGTTCGGTCGGGCGCAGCACACCATCCGCGTCACCGGTTTCAAACACCAGCGGGCTATCTGCGATATCCGCCCCCCAAAGATCGACGTTCAGGGCCGAGAACGGCAGGCGCACCGCGCCTTTGTCCAGTTTCTCACCATAGCTGGACGGGACGCGTTTACCACGGGGCACGCCGTTCAGATCACAGGCGGCGACGCGAAATGTGTGCAGGGCACTCAGGTCCATGGGGGCTCCGTTCCTAGTCTGGGGTAGGTGTAATTCAGCTTGCGGCCCTTGTCACGGAATTTGATCAAATTCTTAATGCTGCAGCAAACGGTGCGAAACGTTAAAGCAATTGTGCCGCGAAGCTTGCACCATATATTGGGTGGCGATGGTTATATTCTTCTCACTCCTCCTCTTGGTCGCCGGTATTCTGGCCTATCGGTACTGGTCGAAACAATCCAAACGCGCGGCGCTGTTGGCCACAGCCTTGTCCGAGGACGAGCGTGACACGATCGAGCGGATGGTGCCGATCATCCGAAGGCTACCCGCAGGTTTACGCAATAAGCTGGACGGCAAGGTGAACCTGTTTCGAAATCAGGTCAGCTTTTACGGATGCGACGGGTTGGAGGTGACGGAAGAGATGGAGCTGTCCATCGCCGCCCAAGCCTGTCTGCTCGTGATCAACAGCGATCTTTGGTATGACAATCTGACAACGATCCTGATCTATCCCAACGCCTTCAAATCCAAGCAGCAGCGGCATTCGGGTTATGTGGTGACCGAAAAGGAAATCATCCGCACCGGTGAAAGCTGGGATCGGGGTCCGGTCATCCTTTCCTGGGCGCATAGCAAACAGGGCGCTTTGGATGACCATGACGGGCACAACGTTGTTCTGCACGAGTTCGCGCATCAGATTGATGATCTGTCAGGCGGCACCAACGGTGTCCCGATCCTGAGCGCGGGGCAAAGCTTTGCCGAATGGGAAAAGGTCTTTCTGACCGCCTATGACGCGCATGTTCAGGCGGTGGAACATGGCCATCCCACGGTGATCGATCCTTATGGCGCCACCGGGCATGAAGAGTTTTTCGCCGTGTCCGTCGAGGTGTTCTTTGAACGCCCGCGCGCGCTGAAACAGGCAGTGCCGGATGTGTACGCTCAGTTGTCCAAGCTCTTTAGGCTGAACCCCGTGGACTGGGCTTAGCGCGCCAGGTTCAGGCGAAAGCGCATTTTGCTGCGATGGGCTGCGGGCAGGTGACGGTTCAGACGTTTGTTGACCCGGCCAAAACCCCAGACGATGACAAGTGTGAGCAGGATGAAATAGAAGGCCAGGATCGGGTAGGGGATGAACGGATTGAACGTCTTGTCCGCGAAATAGCTTGCGTAATACAGCGCGTCTCCCCGTTGCTGCCAGGCCGGGAAGGCCGAGAAAAAGACCAGCGTGGTCGACTGGAACACAAAGATCGCCTCATTTGTATACGCAGGCCAGGCCAGACGCAGCATGGTGGGCCAGACGATCCTGCGAAACCGCGCCCAACCGGTCATGCCATAGGCGTCGGCGGCCTCGATATCGCCTTTGGGGATCGAGCGCAGCGCACCATAGAAGATCTCACCCGAATAGGCGGATGTGTTTAGAAACAAGACCATCAGCGCCCCCAACCAGGCCGAGGTAAAGGCGTCGAACATCGGATAGGCCTTCTTCAACGACAGGAAGAAGAAATAGGCAAAGAAGAACTGGATAAAGAGCGGCGATCCACGGAACAGGAAGATGAACCATTCGGCCGGTTTGCGCAGCCATTTGTTTGGCGAGGCTTTTCCGACCGCCAATGCGGTGGCCAGAAAGAAGCCGGTTACCATGGCCATGATCCCGAAATAGATATTCCAGATCATGCCCGAGCCGATCAGCGTAAAATGCTCGCACAGGGTGAAGTCTGTTTTGGGAAGCAGCCGTTCGCCGAAGCCGATGGACCGGAGCGCGTAGTCCTGAATGGTCTGGATGCAGCTCATGCGAGGGCTCCTTGGAAAAGAGCGCGGGTGCACGGTATTGGTTGTGCAGCAACTGCGCGCGGCATGCAGAAGAGGTCGTGCAGCAGGCGGGTCATGCTGTGGTCTCCTTGCGCAGAAGCTCTCCGCCCGATGTGGCCTGACCGTGGGACAAGCGGCGCATCAACCTCTCGAGCCCGATTTCCGAGACGCGGGTCATGCCCAGATAGAAGATCAGCAGGAACAGGAAGTACCACATGCGCCAATCGCCATGTGGATAGTCGGTAAAGCGCGAGGTTTTGGTGCCACCCAATTCGCGCGCCCAATAGACAATGTCTTCGATCCCCAGCAGGAACAGAAGCGGCGTGGCCTTGATCAGCACCATCCAAAGGTTGCTGAGGCCGGGCAGGGCATAGACCCACATCTGCGGTACGAGGATGCGCCAGAAAGTCTGGCGGCGGGTCATGCCGTAAGCCTCGGCCGTCTCTAGCTGCGCATGGGGCACGGCGCGCATGCCACCAAACAGGACGTTGGCGGCAAATGCGCCGAAGACGATGGAAAAGGTGATTACCGCAAGCGCAAAGCCATAGGTTTCATGCACCCATTCGGGCGCGGTGCCCAATGGCAGTTTGGCCGATTGGCAGACCAGAAAATCATTGCCCTGACGGATCGGATCGGTCCACTCGGGGCACAGCACCTTGTGCCGGATCCACTCGAATCCCTGATCCAGTGCGATGACAAAAAACAGAAAGAAGGCGATGTCGGGCACACCGCGCACGACGGCGATATAGGCCTTGCCCAGCCAGCTGAGGGGCAGGAATTGTGACCGGGCCGCCATGGCGCCTGCAAAACCAAAGCTGAGCGCGACAGGGGCGGTGACCGCCAGCAGGCCCAACACTTTCAGGAAAGACAGATAAAACGACCAGTGGACGCCATTGGTCAGATAGCACGAAAACCAAAAGAATGTGCTTAGCGTTTCGGGATCAGCGCAATAGGAAAACATATGGCGTCTTTCGAGCGTCAGGTCCGGTCCGGGGCCGGGGTCGGCCCGGCACCTAGATCAGGTGCCGAGCCGTAGAGATATGGCTTAGTTGGTTACAACCGAGCCGTCGGTGCCATAGGTCGCGGTGCCTTCACCGAACCACTTGATTAACATCTCGTTCAGAGAGCCGTCAGCCTTCATCGAGGTGATGGCTTCGTCGAACTTGCCG
The DNA here is from genome assembly GCF_013031565.1 of Ruegeria sp. HKCCD7255. Classification (NCBI taxonomy): domain Bacteria; kingdom Pseudomonadati; phylum Pseudomonadota; class Alphaproteobacteria; order Rhodobacterales; family Roseobacteraceae; genus Ruegeria; species Ruegeria sp. HKCCD7255. Next base: position 66,710 of record NZ_WQAG01000002.1, read on the forward strand.
CGCAGTTCGCCGTCACTTTCGCGCAGGCCCATGCCGACACCGCCACCCAGTGGGACCGGATCGCCAACAAAGACCAGTTCGCCGCCCGATTCCTCGACCAGCGGCGCCAGATAGTCACGGTCGGCCAGAACCGCATCTGCTTCACCATTGCGCACTGCGGCAATGGTTTCTTCAGGTGTTGCGAATTCGACCAGCGTCGCGCCGGATTCGGCCACGTAACCCGCCTGGATGGTTGCGGTTTGGGCCGCAACGATACCACCGGTCACATCAACGCCTTCCGATGCGGCGACATAGGCCGAGGCTGTGGGCGGATAGTAGTTCTGGGTAAAGTCGATAACCTCGTCACGCTCGTCCGTGATCGACATGCCCGCGATGATGGTGTCGTAGTTGCCCGATACCAGGTTCGGAATGATCGAATCCCAATCATTCTTGACCCATTCGCATTCCAGTCCGGCGCGTTTGCACAGCTCATCACCCACTTCACGCTCGAACCCGTCGATCTCGCCAGCGTCGTTGATGAAGTTATACGGAGGGTAGGCACCCTCGGTGCCCATGCGCACAGTGTCGGCCATGGCGATGCCAGCGGTCAGCGCGAGTGCCGCGGTGGTCAGAATCAGGTTTTTCATGAGTTACTCCCCTTTTTTGGTTCTGATTTTGATTAAGCCGCCTGAGTGGCGGAAAGAAAACCCTGAAGCCTTTTGGATTCAGGGGCAGTGAAAATGTCTTCGGGCAGGCCTTCTTCCTCGATCAGACCCTGGTGCAGGAACACCACGTGGCTTGAAATATCGGCGGCCATTTTCATGTCGTGGGTCACGATAATCATGGTGCGCCCCTCGGCAGCCAGATCCTTGATCACGCGGATCACTTCCTGTTCCAGTTCGGGGTCGAGGGCCGAGGTCGGCTCATCGAACAACAAGGCCTCGGGCTCCATGCACAGGCCGCGCGCGATGGCGGCGCGCTGTTGCTGACCACCGGACAATTGTGCTGGATAGACATCGCACTTGTCGCCGATACCGACCTTTTCCAGATACTTCCGCGCGCTGTCCTCAACCTCGGCCTTGTCGCGGCCCAGAACAGTGATCGGCGCCTCCATGACGTTTTGCAGGATGGTCATATGGGCCCACAGGTTGAATTGCTGAAACACCATCGACAGGTTGGTTCGAATGCGCATTACCTGCTTGGCATCTGCCGGACGGCGACTATGCCCGCTGCCAGCCCATTGAACCGGTTCACCTTTGAACAGAATTTCGCCCTGCTGGCTGTCTTCCAGCAAGTTGCAGCACCGTAGCAGCGTGGACTTGCCCGATCCTGAAGATCCAATCAGCGAAACGACGTCGCCGCGATGGGCCGTAATATCCACTCCCTTGAGCACTTCGAGATTGCCGAAGCTTTTGTGCAGGTTCTTGATCTCGATGACGGGCGTGGAGTCTGTCACGGGCGGTCCTGTTGTTGTGAACGGTTTTGATGCGCTACTTGGACTGAAAAAAGCCGCCAATGCAATGAGCAAAACACAGAATCCGGGGCGGATACTGCCAAATTGACCAAAGGGAATTGCCGAAATGGTCAGCTCTTGTGCAAAAGCGCCTGCGGTGATGGCGGTGTCGGAACGCGCAAATAGTGCTCGGCCGGAATGTCCACCAGTCCCCGGAGGTGCAGCGCTGAGCGGTCCTGCAGTGCAAGGTCTGAAACCGCTTTGCCAAGGGCAGAGTTGAGCTGCGCAGCGTCCCGTGTATTCGAAGTAATGTAGGGCAGCGCAGGGGTTGGCGTGGTAAGCTCTACCTCGCGCAGAGCTTCCCCCAAATCCGTGTGTTCGCGCAGCAGCAACCAGGTCAGAAGGTCAAGCGAAGCCAGATCCGCCTGACCGCTGGCAACAGCCTGCGCCGAAGCCGCATGTGCGCCTGTTTGCAATAGCGTGTCGGGGCTCAGCCCCAGTTCGGATAAATGCGTGATTGGTGCGGACCAGCCAGATTGTGACAACGGCTCGTTATAGGCAAAACACCCGCGAACCAGTTCGGACAGAGGCCTGTTGTCCTTCGCACGCGCCACAAAAATCGAACGGTAATAGCCGGGCGGGCATCCGGGTAGGCCATAGTCCGGCGTACCCACGAGCTGAACTGTATCATGCAGCTTCGTGCGATAGGGCATTCCACAAGTTTGTGCAAAGACCAGATCCGGGTCCTGCCAGATCTCCCAAAAATCGCGATCCCGGGTCAGCCTTGGCGGGCCAAGCCCAAGATGATCACGAATCAAGGTCCAAAACCGATCATTGGCGGGCTGGAGGGCGGGCATGTCATACATGCCCAGCATTGCCGTCACGCTTGGGAAGCCTTCTGTCGGGCCCGCGCGGAATCCACGTCGCTGACGCCCAGCAGGCTGACCACAAGCCGCAGCAGCGAATCCTCTTCTCCGCTGCGTTGGCCATCGGCCAGCGCTACCGACCACATGGCCTGCACTACGGATAGGCGGTCATCGTAGGCAACCGCCTCTTTGATAGCGCGGGTAAAGCGGACCGTGTCGGGGGCTTCGGCCTCCAGGTCTTCGGCGCGGGCGCGCAAGGCGGCAGCCTCGAACGGGGACAGCCCGTAACGTTCAGCCGAAATCCGATCGATCCGAGCCATTTCGGTGTCGGCATAATCATTGTCTGACCGGGCAATGCGCACCAGCAACGCCGTGAGTGCAAGGCGGGCATCGTCATTAGCCAGCGGATCGGGTTCGGGCTGTGTCAGCCGGGACAGAAGATCTTTGAACATGGGTTTGATATAGTCCCGACCTATAAGGCTTCCAAGCGGCTTTGTACCCGCGCGCGCGCTGCCTGACTGTCGTTAAAGCTCAGACCCATGGCCGCGCGGGCCTCTTCCACGATCTTGATCTCACCTTCGTCTGATACGCCGTCGGCCAGCACCACTTCCCACAGGGCTTCCATAGCGGCCAGACGTTCGGCCTCGCCCGTTGTTTCGCGGATCAATTTGCCGAACGTATCGGTTTCGGGTGCTGCGGCATGAAGCTTTTCGCAGGTGGCGCGCACTTTTGCGGCCTCTATCGCGTTATGCTGATAAAGACGCGCCAGAATGCGGTCGATCAGGCTGATCTCTTCAAGTTTATAATCCCGGTCCGCCTGTGCCACACGCACCATCAACGCCCCAAGCGCCAGTTCGGCGTCGGGATCAGGCAGCATGTCATGCTGTGGCGGTCGAAACGCCTGAAAGAGCTTTTTCAACATGGGCATAGTTTATTCGATATTTTGATAAGCGCCAAGTTCCAGCTATCCGTCATAGCCTTGGATGATCACAAGATCGCCGGTCGAGATCGGGTCGCGCAAGGCCTTGGCCTTTTGATATCCCTCGCTTTGGTAGCAGGCCAGCGCCTGTTCATAGCTGTCGAACTCGATCACAACGGTCCGCGCGCGGGCGGTGCCTTCTGCAATTGTTCTTTCACCGGCGCGAACCAGAAATTTCCCACCATATTCTGCAAATGGCGCAGCATTGGCAGCGATGTAGTTTTTATAGACGTCCATGTCCTCGATATCGACATGTGCAACCCAATACCCTTTGGCCAAGGTGCAATCCTCCTGAGGTTGAGGCCGCAGGGTGCGAGGATCAGATCGAAATTGCAATGGCGGATTGATCAACCGGCGGATTGCAGCGCTGTTTCGGCCTTGGCTTTCAGCCATCCCAACATCTCGCGATAGGGCACAGGGCCATAGCTGATCCGGGCGACGCCCAGTTTTGCCAGTGTCACATTATCCGGTGTACCGGGCAGAGCAATGATATTGACCGGCAGCTCTGTGGCGTCACACAGCTTGCCAATCATCACCTCATCCCGAAGGCCGGGTGCGAAAAAACCGCTGGCACCTGCATCCGCATAGGCTTGGGCCCGCAGGATGGTATCAGTCAGCATCGCCTCATCATGGGTATCGGGGTGCGCTTTGAGGAAAATATCTGTCCGCGCGTTGATAAAGGCCGGAACGCCTGTAGCGTCACAGGTTTCGCGCAGGGCAGCGACACGGGCGGCTTGAATCTCTGTCTCGTAAAGCTCTTTCGTTCCAACGATCTGATCTTCAAAGTTAAAGCCCACCACACCCGTTGCCAGTGCCTTTTTTGCGTTCAGTGCGATGTCTGAGGGAACTTCGGCATAGCCGCCCTCGAAATCCAGTGTCACGGGCAGATCAACCGCCTCGACAATCCGGCGCACATTGTCCAGTGCAAAGTCCAAGGGCAGGATTTGACCGTCCGAGAAACCTTGGGCCATCGCAACTGGTGCGCTGCCCGTCGCGATGGCCTTGGCACCTGCGTCGCGCACGGCTCCGGCGCTGCCTGCATCCCAGATGTTGTACAGGATTACAGGATCACCTTTCTGATGGAGCGCGGCGAATGCCTCAGCGCGTTGAACTTGGTCAGTCATGAGATCGTTCCTTCAAAAATCGCAGTTGGATCACTGTAAGACGCAGCATATGCGTTGGCCTGCCTATTCGCTGCCCGCGCTGCCCGAAACATAACGCGCGCTGAAAGTCGCCTCTCCCAGCCGTTTCAGCAATGAAAGCTCGGTCTCCAGCCAGGATTTATGTCCTTCTTCTTCCAGCAAGATACGCTCGAACAGGGTGCGCGATCCCACATCGCCCACTTCAGCAGCCTGTGCCGCCGCTTGGGTATAGAAATCAACGGCTTCCGCCTCGTCCTTGAGATCCGATGAGAACATCTGCTCAAGGCTTTCAGCCGCTGCGGGGCTTTTCTGAAGTTCAAGCTGCGGGGTGCCGCCCAGAAACAGGATGCGCTCGATAAAGACGTCCGAATGCCCCATCTCTTCTTGCATTTCACTGCGCATCTTCTCGGCCAGAATATCAAGGCCCCAATCATCCAGCACATGCGCATGCAACTGATACTGATGGGCCGCCGTCATCTCCATCCGAAGCGCTTGTTGAAGATTGGTGATCGTTGTCGCGTTGCTCATCTGAACACTCCCAAGTCTCTGATCCAAGCCTGACCAGCCCAAAGGGGCAAGTCTGCTTGTTCAAAGACTTAGGGGGTCGCATCGGTCAAAGCAATGCGCTTGCGCAAACAGAGTACGATCAGACCAGGCGCGAGCTGTCTTTCGCTGCCCGCACAAAGTCGCGAAACAGCGGATGGGGATCAAACGGCTTGGATTTCAGTTCAGGGTGATATTGCACCCCGATGAACCAAGGGTGATCTGACCACTCGACGATTTCTGGCAGGCGACCATCGGGCGACATGCCCGAGAAGTTCAAACCAGCTTTTTCCAACTTGTCGCGGTATTTGATGTCCACCTCATACCGGTGGCGGTGCCGTTCCTCGATCTGGGTGTTGCCATAGACATCCGCCACTTTGGAGCCCTCGGCCAGAACCGCGTTATAGGCGCCCAGCCGCATGGTACCGCCCTTGTCGTCACCCACTTTGCGCTCGACCTTGTGGTTGCCCTGAACCCATTCTTTCAGGTGATACACTACTGGTTCGAAACGCTTTTTCCCGGCCTCATGGTCAAATTCCTCTGACCCGGCCTCCGTTATGCCCGCCGCATTGCGCGCAGCTTCGATCACCGCCATCTGCATGCCCAGACAGATGCCCAGATAGGGCACTTTATGCTCGCGCGCATATTGCGCGGCCTTGATCTTGCCTTCCGTGCCACGCTCGCCAAAACCGCCGGGGACGAGGATGGCGTGATAGCCTTCCAAATGAGGTGCTGCGTCTTCGGTGTCAAAGATCTCGGCATCGACCCATTCGACCTTGACCTTGACCCGATTGGCCATGCCGCCATGGGTCAGCGCTTCGGCAATCGACTTATAGGCGTCTTCCAACTGCGTGTATTTGCCGACAATCGCGACTTTCACCTCGCCTTCGGCATTGTGGATGCGGTCGCTCACGTCTTCCCACTTGGCCAGATCGGGCTTGGGGGCCGGGCTGATCTGGAACGCGTCAAGCACCGCCTGATCCAGCCCTTCGCGGTGATAGGCGAGAGGGGCATCATAGATCGTCGAAAGATCCTGCGCGGCGATCACGCTGTCGGGGCGTACGTTACAGAACAGGGCCAGCTTTTCGCGTTCTTTGGTTGGAATCGGACCTTCTGAGCGGCAAACCAGAATATCCGGTGCCAAACCGATTGAGCGCAGCTCTTTCACCGAGTGCTGGGTCGGCTTGGTTTTCAACTCGCCCGAAGCCTTGATGTAAGGCAGCAGGGTCAGGTGCATAAAGATGCACTGCCCGCGCGGCTTGTCCTGGCTGAATTGACGGATGGCTTCGAAAAAGGGCAGGCCCTCGATATCGCCCACGGTGCCACCGATTTCACACAGCATGAAATCAACCTCATCCTCGCCGATGGCGATGAAATCCTTGATCTCATTGGTGACATGCGGGATCACCTGAATGGTCTTGCCCAGATAGTCGCCTCGGCGCTCTTTCTCGAGCACATTCGAATAGATCCGCCCGGAACTGACCGAGTCGGTCTTGCGCGCGGCCACGCCGGTGAAACGTTCGTAGTGACCCAGATCCAGATCCGTCTCGGCCCCGTCATCAGTGACGAACACTTCGCCATGCTCAAAGGGCGACATGGTGCCAGGATCGACGTTCAGGTAGGGATCCAGCTTGCGCAGGCGTACGGAATATCCCCGGGCCTGCAACAAAGCGCCCAAAGCCGCCGAAGCCAGCCCTTTTCCCAAGGATGAAACCACACCACCGGTGATGAAAATAAAACGCGCCATGTTGTTCGGCTAGCTCCCGTGAGACGTCAAAATCAGCTGCCCGGCGGTTCAAGAAAAACCGCTGCATCACGGGACTTCACGTATAAAGGATTCGCGCCCATAGCGCAAGAGAACCGCAAGATGCTGTTGCAGTTCTCTGTCGAGTTTCTAGGTTTAGTGGCTTAGTCGGCCTGAGGGATCAGCGGAGCATTGTCGCCCGACGCCGGTGGCAGCAGGTCATCCGCCGACGGAACCGCAGGTGTGCTGTCTTCGGCCGAAGCCGGTGCTGGAACGCCCAAACGGTCAATAACCGAGCCGCTGGAAGATTTTTGCGCCGCCAGAATGGTCAGCGTGATCGACGTGACGATAAAGCAGGCCGCCAGGATCCAGGTCACCTTACCCAGTGCCGTTGCCGCAGCGCGTCCGGTCATGGCACCGCCACCGCCGCCGCCGCCCATGCCAAGACCACCGCCCTCGGACCGCTGCATCAGCACGACGGCGATCAGGCCCAAAGCCAAGAGAAGGTGGATGATAAGAACGACGTTTTCCATAGTGGTCCTGTACAGCGTGGCGTGTATCGCGTGGTACTTATGCAAGTTTGCCATCGGGGGCAAGTCACGACTTCGCGTCATTTGCGTTGATGTATCATATCACAGCAAAGGGACTGGACAGAGCGATTCATCCGGCGCAGGTTGCGGCCATGCCACATGACAGTCACGACCACCCGCACGCCCTGTTGCCGCCTGAGCCCGCTTTGCGCGTCAAAGCGCTCGAGACGATCCTGACCCGCAAAGGGCTGATCGATCCGGCTGCACTGGATGAAATCATCGATACCTATCAGAACAAGATTGGGCCCCAGAACGGTGCCCGTGTTGTCGCAAAAGCCTGGACCGACCCAGACTTCAAGGCCGCGCTGCTGGAAGATGCCACACCAGTGGTGGCCGATCTGGGCTATTACGGGCGTCAGGGCGAGCATATGGTGGTGGTCGAAAACACGCCCGAACAGCACAACATGGTCGTCTGTACCCTGTGCAGCTGCTATCCTTGGCCTCTGCTTGGCATCCCACCGGGTTGGTACAAATCCGACGCCTACCGAGCCCGTGCGGTGCGCGAGCCGCGCAAGGTTCTGGCCGAGTTTGGCGTCAGCCTGCCCGAAACCTCATCAGTGCGCGTATGGGATTCAACCGCTGAAGTGCGCTATCTCGTCTTGCCCATGCGCCCGGAGGGCACAGAGGCGCTGGACGAAGAGGCGCTATCCGCTCTGGTCACGCGCGACAGTATGATCGGCACCGGCTTGCCCAAGGTGCCGGCATGACTCGGGTGCATGACATGGGTGGACGCTTCGGCGACGGGCCGATCAACCCCGAACCCGAAGACGTGCCTGTATTTGCCGAAGACTGGCATGGCCGGGCGCTGGCTGTCATTCTGGCGGCAGGGTTCCTGGGGCAATGGAATATTGATGTATCGCGCCACGCGCGCGAATGTCTTTCCCCCAAGGACTACACGCGCTTTTCGTATTATGAGAAATGGCTTGCTGGTCTGGCCGGCCTGTTGGTCGATCGCGGCGTTCTGACCTTGGATGATTTACGCGGGGCAGGTGAGGATGGCCCGCATCCGCTGGCGGACAAGATGTTGCGAGCCGAAGCTGTGGCCGCTGCGCTGGCCAAAGGCGGGCCCGCAGATCGCCCCTCGAATATCGCGCAGCGTTTTTCGATTGGGCAAGAGGTTGTCACCGCGCGCCCTGCTGGCAATCGGCTGGTTGACGGTGGCCATACACGGTTGCCGATCTATGCAGCAGGTGCCAAGGGACGCATTCTACGCGTGCACGGATCCCATGTGCTGCCGGATTCCAGCGCTCATGATCTGGGCGAAGCACCCGAACCGCTCTATGCGGTGTCCTTCGCAGCCTCGGAGCTTTGGGTAAACCCAGAACACCCCAAGGACGAGGTCGTGTTGGATCTGTGGCAAAGTTATCTGGAACCCGCATGAGCGATTGCGCCGAAATAGCCGCGCCGGAACCGGTATTTGCCGAACCTTGGCACGCGCAGGTCTTTGCGGTGACCGTCGCGTTGAACGAGGCAGGGCGGTTCGTCTGGCCAGAATGGGCCGCGCGGTTTTCCGAGACGCTCAAGCGAAATGGGCTGAGCCGCGACTTGGACGGCGGTGACGACTATTTTCACGCCTGGCTCGAAACGCTTGAAACGTTTTTGGCGGAACAGGGCGCGGCGCTGCCCGGTGACGTTGCCGATGTACAGTCGGCCTGGGAAGATGCCTACCTGACCACACCACATGGACAACCGGTGCGATTGCCTCAGGGCAGGTAAGGGCAATTTGCCTCTGCGCCATTTCAGGGCTGCGGCGAAATATCGGTTTCCCTGTTCACAGAGCCTCGTTATACGAGCCGAGTTTGAGTCCTCAGAGTGAAAAGGATCGGGTATGGCCAACGTGGTTGTTGTCGGCGCCCAATGGGGTGACGAAGGAAAAGGCAAGATCGTCGACTGGCTCAGCGAGCGGGCGGATGTGATTGCGCGTTTTCAGGGCGGGCACAATGCCGGGCACACTCTGGTCATCGATAAAGAGGTCTACAAGCTCCACGCGCTGCCCTCGGGCGTGGTGCGCGGTGGCAAGCTGAGTGTGATCGGCAATGGCGTTGTTCTGGACCCGTGGCATCTGATCAAAGAGATTGGAACGATCCGCGCGCAGGGCGTCGAGATTACGCCCGAGACGCTGATGATCGCGGAAAACACACCGTTGATCCTGCCAATTCACGGTGAGTTGGACCGGGCGCGCGAAGAAGCGGCCAGCAAGGGCACCAAGATCGGGACCACCGGTCGCGGGATTGGCCCGGCTTATGAAGACAAGGTGGGGCGCCGCTCGGTTCGGGTTGCTGATCTTGCCGATGAGGCCACGCTGGAGGCGCGGGTGGACCGCGCTTTGCAACACCACGATCCTTTGCGCAAAGGTTTGGGGATTGATCCGGTGGATCGCGACGCACTGATCGCCCAGCTCAAAGAGATTGCGGCCGAGATTTTGCCCTTTGCGGCACCAGTGTGGAAGGTCTTGAACGAAAAGCGCAAGGCTGGGAAACGCATCCTGTTCGAAGGGGCGCAGGGCGCGCTTTTGGACATCGACTTTGGCACTTATCCCTTTGTCACCTCGTCCAATGTGATTGCGGGGCAGGCGGCCACCGGCGTGGGGATCGGCCCGGGCTCGATTGATTTCGTTCTTGGCATTGTGAAAGCCTATACCACGCGCGTGGGCGAGGGGCCGTTTCCGACCGAGCTGGAAGATGCTGACGGGCAGCGCTTGGGCGAACGGGGCCACGAGTTTGGCACCACCACCGGGCGCAAGCGCCGCTGCGGCTGGTTTGACGCCTGCCTTGTGCGCCAGACCTGCGCCACCAGCGGGGTTAACGGGATATCTCTGACCAAGCTGGACGTGCTTGACGGGTTTGATACGCTGAAGATCTGTACCGGGTACATGCTGGACGGTGCGCGGCTGGATTACCTTCCCACCGCGGCAGATCAGCAGGCGCGCTGCACGCCGATCTATGAAGAAATGCCGGGGTGGAGCGAATCCACCGAAGGGGCGCGCAGCTGGGCCGATTTACCAGCGAACGCGATCAAATATGTGCGCCGGGTCGAAGAGCTGATCGAATGCCCGGTGGCGCTGTTGTCCACCAGCCCGGAGCGGGATGACACCATTCTGGTGACCGACCCGTTTGCAGATTGATGGCGGATCAGCAGAAACCCGGCCTCAGCTACAAAGCCAGGCGGCGCTGGTCGCTGGTTTTGCTGCTCGTCGGCTTGCCGCTTTACATTGTCGCGGTGGTTACCGTGGTGAATTGGCTTGATCGTCCACCGATCTGGTTGGAGTTTGTCGTCTATGTGGTTTTAGGTGTGCTCTGGGCTTTGCCGTTCAAATTCGTCTTTCGCGGTGTCGGCAAGGAAGACCCTGATCACGACCAATAGTTCGGTTGCCTCTCGAAGGACGATCACCGAAGGACCAGATGGTCCGCGCTATGCCGCTTTCTCTGACAGAGCACCTACAAGCGGTAGGTGCTGGATTGATTAGACGTCAACGCAACCCCGGTGGAAGGAAAAAGGCCAGAGCATAACTCTGGCCTAGTTTACGAGGGGTAATTTCTAACGCAGGCCGGTGTGCTTACCCGGCCGCGCGTTCATCGTCCGGGCGAAAACCGATATCCGTTGACGCGGCAAAGCGACCGCCACCGGCTTTTTCGATCTTTCCGTCCCGCAGCAATTGACCGAATGAACGCAAGCTTTCTTCTCGGTCAAAGCTGTCTTGTTTCAGCGAACGCACCTTGTTCATCAGTTGCGGGCGCGAAAACTGTTCCTGACCTTCGATGAACGACAAATAAGCCGCAGCGGCCTCAAGAAGATCCGGAAGGGATTGAGCGCCTTGTTCTTGCGCGAAGGTTGCAAATCCACCTTCTTCTTCGCCAGAGAGTGGCTGAGACGCGCTGCTATGCTGCGCCAATGTCTCGTCTTCGTTCCTCTCTGGCGCGGCGTCCACGCGCTGTTCAGCTACCAGTTTCAGCGGAGACGCGGCATCCGCATTTGGGCGTTTGCTGGTGACCTTGACTTCGGGGCGACGCGGGCTCACCACCGAGGCCAGATCGCCTCTGTACTCTTCGTCTGGTGAGCCTTGGTTCGCGTTCGGATCAGCCTGTCTTTCTGCTTCGGTCGCAGCCACGGCTGTACGCAGATGCGAATACGCTTCACGCTGTCCGCTGGTTTCCGGGTCTTCCATCCGTTCATCTGCCGTATCCATCAGACGCGAGACGTCTTCGGTGCGGGTGTCTTCTTCTGGAGCGTCCTCTGGCGGGGTTGGGCGTGCCGCCATTTCAGCTTCGATCAGTGAAATCTCTTCCAACAGGTCGGCTTCATCATCCGCGTCCAGGACGTTGCGCTGATCCTCCTCCTCGTCCGACTGCTCTGGCGTGTGCGATGTCGCTGAGGTTTGACGTTCGCTGGAATCTTCCGGCATGTGCGGTGGCTCGCTGCTTTCAACGACGTGATCGGCACTGACAGCAGCTTGATCCGTGGTGTCGTCTTGACCCGCATCGGTATCACGCGCCAGCATTGCAGCGGCTTCTTCGATAACCGAACTGTCGAAAACCGGCTCCATATCGGCGGGTTCTTCTTCAGTGTCAAAGTCCGCGTCGAGATTGCCCGGCTCTATCGGCGTTGTGGGCAATTCCTCAGCGAATTCTTGAGGCTGGGGTTCGGTCTTAACCTCAGGTGCAACTGTTTTCGGACGATGGGCTTCATACTCTGCGACTACAGCTTCCAGTTCACGCTGCTGACGGTCGGCTTCCGGCCAATCGTCTTCCTCCGCAGGTTCATTTTCGGCGCTGTCGGAAGTCTCAGCTTCCAAATCCGAAGGATCGAGAGCACCCGAGGCGAACGCAGCAGAAATTGCGTCATATTGCGGCTTTTTGGGTTCGATATAACCGGTATCCACATCTTCACCGCCCGCGTCGGCGGCAGGGGTTTGATCCGAATGCGAAACGACAGCGCGGATACGCTGCAGTTTTGCAGCAATGCTGTCTGCCGGAGGTTCGTCTTGAAAGTCGACTGCCGGGGCAGGCGTGGGAACAGGGCTAGATTCAGTTAGGGTTGGAGCCGCAGCGGCAGGGGTGTTGTCAGCACCCTCAGCATTACCCGTTTCGCTTTCGGTCGCGCGCAAAAGCAGTCCGCTCTCGCTTTGGCGGGCTTCGACATGGCGCGATGCTTCGCGCTGGGCAATGCGGGTCAGCATCGCGGCGTCAGGTTGTGGAGGTTCGGACCCAAAATAGCGGTCGTCAGCCGCCAGGTCACGGAAGTACTCGGCAATCGCCTTCATTGTTTCAAATGAGTCGTCAAAGCCTTCCAATGTGCATGAGAAGGTGCCGTAAGAAACGGTCAATACCTTGTTGTTCTGTACCATCAGACGCACGTCCTTTACAAACTAACGGGCCGTTGTACCGCGCGTGTGGCACGGCCGCGACACTAAACTATGACCATGAGCCTATCATTTTGTGGTCTCAATATGTCCAAAACCGGGAAAAATGGTCAATCTTACGAAAATTGAGGTTATTGTACGCTCAAACGGGCCAATAGCGTTGTTTGGTGGGGGTGAAATCGCCCCGCAAGACGTCGAATTGGCGTTAAGCCGCGCCGAATCCGTTGTCGCGGCGGATGGCGGTGCCGCGCGGGCAATCGATTCGGGGCGTATTCCTGACGCGGTAATCGGTGATTTCGACTCGTTGGACACGCGATATAGCGATCAAATCCCGCCCGAGCGTTTGTTTCCAATTCGTGAACAGGACAGCACGGATTTTGAGAAGGCACTGACTCGCATTTCTGCGCCCGTCGTCCTGGGTATCGGGTTTCTGGGCGCGCGTGTAGATCATCAATTGGCGGTCTTCAATACGCTGGTGCGTTATCCCGACAGTGGCTGCATTTTGCTGGGCGCGCATGAGATTGTTTTTCATGCGCCACCGCGTCTTTCAGTGCCGCTGAACGGCGGAGAAACCGTGTCTTTGTTTCCGATGCGACCGGTGTCCGGGCGCGGTCAGGGTCTGGAATGGCCGATAGACGGGCTGGCACTAGCGCCGGACGGGCGCATCGGCACGTCGAACCGGGCCACCGGTGATCTTGATGTACAGTCGGATGCTCCGGGCCTGCTGGTGATGCTTCCGCGTGCGGCTTTGGATGATGTTATGCAGCTGTTTCTGTCAGGGCGCTGCGGGCGATGGAGCGTTCCCTCCATATGACATAGAACCCTGCGGCCATAGTGATGAGGATGCCAATCGCGGCCAGCCCGTTGGGAAGATCGTGGAATATGATCCAGCCGAACAAGGTGGCCACCGGAATCTCCAGGTATTGCATTGGGGCCAGTGTCGCCGAGGGTGCATACCGCAGCGACCAGGTCATGCAAAGATGTGCCAATGTGCCCATCACGCCAATGCCTGCCAAGAGCCAGAGGGGCGTGTTGTGAGCGATGGTCAGCGAAATATCCCAGGTCTCTGTCAGTGTGCCAATCAGCAAAACCGGCAAAAGCACAACCGAAGCCATAGCGCCCGACACCGCCTGTTGTGAAACCGGATCGGTTTCCTTGGCGATTTGGCGCGTAACCAGCATGAACAGCGCAAAGATTACAGCGACGACAAGCGGCAGCAGGGCAGGCGCACCCACCTCGGCAAAGCTGGGTTGAATGACCATCAAGGTGCCGATGAAACCCACAACGCAAGCCATCAGACGCCGTGCGCCGACCTCTTCATTCAGAAAGTAATTGCCCAAGAGCAGCAGGATGAAGGGCATTACAAATGCGATGGCCACGGCATCGGCCAATGGTAGAAACTTGAGCGACGTGAACATGGCGGTAAGACCTGCGATCTGCAGCGCTGTCCTGAGTGCGGTCAGCCAAAAGATCCGCCCGCGCATCCGCCATGGTCGCCTGGTCAGATAGACAATCGGAACAAGGATCAATGCTTGCACCGCAAAACGGGCAAAAACCAAAAGGCCGATGGGCGTTGTTTCCCCTAATAACTTGGCCAAGGCATCACCCATCGGGGCGAGCAGGCAAAAGCCAAGCATAAACATGATGCCGATCAGCGGCCGATCCTGAGTCATTGCGCGACGCTAAACGGTTGTTTGGTTGGGGGAAAGGCGGATGAGCTCTAATTTTCAGGCAAGGGCTGAAATTTTGTGTAGTCAGGACCGATGCAATGCGGCAGACCGTCATTCAACTCCAGCCAGTTCAGTTTCTCTTCGAACGCGACGTGCAGGGTCGGGCGCAAAGCCTCAGGGTCTAACAGCGTTGCAACATAGAGGTGCAGGACATCCGACATGGCGGTCGAGCGGAATGAGATCGGTGTGCCGCAAGTCGGGCAGAAACTGCGTTCAACACCAGGAGACGAGCGGAACAGCTTTGGCGCTTCGCCGGTCCAGCGCCACTTGCCATCCCGCACAGCAAAATAGGTGGTCATGGGGGCCGCGCATTGGCGTCTGCAACTGTCACAATGGCAGGTCACGCAGGACATAACCGGTGGTTCAACCTCATAGCGTACCGCTCCGCATAGGCATCGACCTTCCATTCGGCGGCTCCTTTTTTCGTTATCCCTTGCGCTCAGCAGTTGGGCACGTTCACGGCCAACCCGCCCAGCGATGTTTCCTTGTATTTCTCATGCATGTCATGCCCGGTCTGGCGCATGGTTTCGATCACTGAATCTAGTGGCACAAAATGCTGCCCGTCTCCGCGCAGCGCCAATGACGCGGCAGACACAGCCTTGATCGCGCCCAGCCCGTTGCGCTCGATACAGGGCACCTGCACCAAACCCGCTACCGGATCGCAGGTCATGCCAAGATGATGCTCCAGCGCAATTTCCGCGGCGTTTTCAACTTGTTCTGGCGTTCCGCCCATCACGGCACACAGCCCAGCCGCAGCCATGGCCGAGGCGCTGCCAACTTCGGCCTGACACCCGGCTTCAGCCCCCGAGATCGAGGCGTTGAACTTGACCAAGCCGCCAATAGCCGCAGCGGTCAGCAGGAAATCTTCGATCCGGCTTTCCGAGGCGCCGGGCACGTGATCAAGGTAATAGCGCAAGACCGCAGGCAAAACGCCCGCCGCACCATTGGTGGGGGCGGTCACCACCTGGCCACCGGCGGCGTTTTCCTCGTTCACCGCCATGGCATAGACGCTCATCCAGTCGTTGATCGTGTGCGGTGCGTTCAGGTTCATGCCCCGCTCGGCTTGCAGCGCATCGTAAATGCCCTTGGCGCGGCGGCGCACGTTCAACCCACCGGGCAGGATGCCATCGGTGGTCAGGCCACGCTCAATACAGTCATTCATCACTTGCCATAGCCGGGCTGAACCCTTGGCAAGGCTTTCGGAACACCCGCGTGAGATCTCGTTCTCGCGTTTCATCTGTGCAATCGACTTGCCGCTGGACCTGGCCATATCCAGCATTTCGACCGCCGACTTGAACGGGAAGGGAATAGGCGCGCCTTCTTCGGTTGCCTTACCTTCGGCAAGTTCCTCTTCGGTCAGGACAAAGCCACCTCCGATGGAATAATAGACCTGCCGCAAGATCACATCGCCTTGCGCATCGGTGGCCATCAGGATCATACCATTGGCGTGGCCGGGCAGGGTGGTGTCGAAGTCGAAGATCAAATCGGCTTTGGGGTCAAACGCCAGATCAGGCAGGCCTTGAGGTGAAACCTTGTGTGTCTTTGCAATCTTGGCCAGAGTGGCTTCGGCCTTTTCGTGGTCGTAGGTGTCGGGCACAAACCCTGCCAGCCCCAGAATGGTGGCACGGTCGGTGGCGTGGCCCACACCGGTAAAGGCCAGGGACCCATACAGCGATCCGCGCAGGCCCGAGAATTCAAACGGTGACGCGCGCATCAGATCGAGAAAGCGCGCGGCAGCCACCATCGGGCCCATTGTGTGCGACGAGGACGGGCCGATGCCCACTTTGAACATGTCGAAAACAGAAAGGAACATATCAGAGAGCAGAGCCTTCAGGCGGGTTGGGGAGGATCGGTGACGTAAACGGGTTTGGCCCCAGACCTTCTGCAACAATCGCAGTCTGCGTCGCGGGGCGGGATTCAAGCCGTGTCAGGATGTGATGCAGATGGGGCGTGTCGGCCAACTGAAACCAACTTTTGTCAGCTTGCGTCGGATAAAGTTGCATCCACCGCATCATCGCGGCCAGATAGTAGGTCAAGACCGAGGGGTGATCGGGCTGCAACCAGCGCGGGGATCTCGCGGCTTCTGCCTCCAGGTTCTGCAGATGGGTTCTCAACCGTGGACGAATTCCGGTGCGCAGGGTCTCGGCCTGTCCGGAGGCTATGTACTTTTCAGCATAGAACAGGATCCGCAGATCCGCGTGCAGCGTGTTCGATGCAAAAAACAGCCATTTCAGAAAATTCGCGCGCTCGGCGCTGTCAGGGGCGGGGGCAAGTTGTTGGTGCGTGTCTGCAAGCCATAGTAAAATGGCGGCGGTTTCAAAGATCGGCCCTTGGGGCGTTTCCAGAACCGGGATCAACCCGTTGGGGTTCAACGCGCGATAGGCCGAACTGTCCTGCGCCTTTTCACGCCGGTCTACCAGCTTTGTCTGATAGCGTTGGCCCATCTCGTCCAGCGCCAGGCGGACGACCAGCGAAGCGTTGTCAGGAGCATAGTGAAGCACGTAAGGCGTTTGCATAAGCCCTGTCTACGGCCATGGGCTCGAGTCGGAAGGTTCGAATGCGACGTTTCCTATCGGAAACGCGCAGCAAATTCCACCTTCTATCCTTTGTTTTCGTGAATTGCCCCTCGCAGTTGTCGGGGTCATTCCGTATAAGCCTCGCACGAGGGTGTAGGAAAGCTTTCATGGTAGGAGAAATGACACCGATCGAACGGGCCAAACGGGTTGCAGCTTACCGTGCTGCAGAACTTGTCGAAGACGGAATGCGCGTGGGTTTGGGAACGGGCTCGACCGCCGAATGGCTGGTGCGGCGCCTGGGCGAACGGGTTCGGCAGGGTGGCTTGAAGATCAAGGCGGTCCCGACCTCAAGTGCCACAGCTCAGTTGGCGCGCGAAGTGGGGATTGAGGTGGTCTCAATGGATCAGGCGCGTTGGCTGGATTTGACAATCGATGGCGCTGACGAATTCGATGACGAACTGAACCTGATCAAAGGCGGCGGCGCGGCTTTGTTACATGAAAAGATCGTTGCAACGGCAAGCGACCAGATGGTTGTGATTGCTGATGCCGGAAAAGAGGTTGAGAATCTGGGTGCCTTTCCCTTGCCCGTCGAGGTTATCCCTTTTGGCTGGCAAACGACGCGGACGCTGATCGAAGAAGCGTTGGATGCAATGGATGTGCTGGGCACTTCTGTCACCCTGCGCATGGCAGGTGAAGTTCCGCGCGTCACCGACGAAGGCAACCATATTCTGGATCTGCACCTCAAGCGGATCGGCAATGTCCGGCAAATGGCATTGGTTCTGAACCAGATCCCGGGCGTGGTCGAGAACGGGTTGTTCATCGATATCTGTGACAAGGTCGTGATCGGCTTTGGCGATGGCCGGGTCGAGCTGCGCGATATCAATGCGGGCACGGTCCAGACCGATCAGCCGCAAGACAATACAGAAAACGTCTTCTCGGACGAGATGGACTGAGTCCCACGGGCCGAGATGGTACAGTTCGAACGCAAAATCGCTTTTCTTGCGCCAAGGGGTTGGCAGGCCGGAAATAACGCCCAGATATCCTGCGGTATTTGGCAAGCTGATAGAAGGAACCCAGCATGAGCTTTGACTATGATCTTTTTGTCATCGGTGGAGGCTCGGGTGGGGTCCGTGCGGCACGTGTCGCGGCAGGAGAGACCGGTGCAAAGGTGGCTTTGGCCGAGGAAGATCGCTATGGCGGTACCTGCGTAATCCGGGGTTGCGTGCCGAAAAAGCTGATGGTGTTTGCCAGCGAGTTTTCCGGCATGGTCGGTGACGCGCAGGCGTTTGGCTGGGATATTCAGCCCGGTGCGTTCAACTGGGATACGTTTCACGGTAAACTGGTGGCCGAGCTGGACCGGCTGGAAGGCGTTTACCGCAATATCCTGAAAAACAACGGTGTCGAGAGCTTTGACCAGCGCGCGCATTTGGTGGATGCGCATACAGTTGAACTGGCTGATGGCACCCGCAAGACCGCCAAGCATATCTTGATTGCCACGGGTGGGCGTCCGGTTGTGCCCGAGTTTCCGGGCTCGGACCTGGCGATAACATCAAATGAGGTCTTTCATCTGGACAAGCTGCCAGACAGCATCCTGATTGTCGGAGGTGGCTATATCGCCAGTGAATTTGCCGGGATCATGAATGGGTTGGGCGTCAAAACCACCCAGTTTTACCGCGGTGCGCAGATTTTGCGCGGCTTTGACGATGAGGCGCGTGGGCTGGTCTGTGAGGAAATGCGCCAGAATGGGATCGATGTGCGTCTGGGTACGAATGTGCTTGAGATGACCAAAGAGGGTGATCAGATCCGCGTCAAGGCCACTGACGGGACCGAAGACCGGTTTGAGGTCGTCATGTACGCCACCGGCCGCGCACCCAATGCTGACAACCTTGGGCTGGAAGCTTTGGGCGTCGAACGCGGCCGTAAGGGTGAGATCGTCGTGGACGCATACAGCCAGACCGCCGTACCGTCGATCTATGCAATTGGTGACGTGACGGATCGGGTCAACCTGACCCCCGTTGCCATCCGCGAAGGGATGGCCTTTGTCGAAACCGTCTTCAAAGGCAACCCGACGCCTGTGGATCACGAGCTGATCCCAACCGCGATCTTCACCCAGCCTGAAATGGGCACAGTGGGGCTCGGTGAGGAAGAGGCGGCTGCGCAGGAACCGATCGAGGTCTATGCGACCACGTTCAAGCCGATGCAAAAATCGTTTGCGGGCGGTACCCAGCGTGTTTTGATGAAATTGCTGGTCAGCAAGGCAACCCGCAAGGTTCTGGGCTGCCATATTGTGGCTCCGGGCGCAGGGGAGATGATCCAGCTGGCCGGCATTGCCATCAAGATGGGCGCCACCAAAGAGGATTTTGACCGCACGGTTGCAGTTCATCCGGTCATGGCCGAAGAACTGGTCACTATGCGGCAACCTGTGCGCACGGCTTGATTTGCAACCGGACGCACACAAGTTACAAGTAATTCCGTGATCACACGGGCCTAGACAAAGGAAATGATACATATGGCGGGCAACAGCGGCGGCCCCTGGGGGGGCGGAGGCTCCTCGGGCGGCGGAGGAAATCGGGGTAACAACGGGAACGGGCAACGTCCTCCCGAAGGCGATGGCCCGCAGATCCCCGAGATCGATGAGCTGATGAAAAAAGGTCAGGAACAGCTGCGCGTGCTGATGGGCGGACGCGGTGGTTCGGGCCGTGGCGGCGGCGGCAAAGGGTCTGGCGGCGGTGGTCCGGCCTTTACCAAAAGCACGATTGCCATAGGCGCTGTTGCAGCCGCTGTGCTGTGGGGGCTGGCCAGTTTTTACACGGTCAAGCCAGAAGAACAGTCGGTCGAGCTGTTTCTGGGCGAGTTCTATGCGGTTGGAAACCCAGGCCTGAACTTTGCCCCATGGCCCTTTATCACCGCCGAGGTCATCCCGGTCACGCGCGAACAGAACGAAGATATGGGCGGGTCAACCGGACGTGACGACGGCTTGATGTTGACCGGCGACGAGAATGTGGTCGATATCGACTATCAAGTGGTGTGGAACATCAACGATCCCGCCAAGTTCTTGTTCAACTTGCGTGATCCGCGCCAGACAATCCGCGCGGTGTCTGAATCGGCCATGCGCGAGATTATCGCGCAAAGTGAACTGGCCCCGATCCTGAACCGGGATCGTGGTGTGATCGCCGAGCGTTTGCAGGAACTGATTCAAGCCACCATGGACAGCTATGATTCCGGTGTGAATATCGTCCGTGTGAACTTTGACAAAGCAGACCCGCCGCAGGACGTGATCGCCGCCTTCCGTGACGTTCAGGCTGCCGCTCAGGAACGCGACAGGTTGCAGAACGTGGCCGATGCCTATGCCAACCGCGTTTTGGCTGAAGCCCGTGGTGAAGCCGCGCAGGTGTTGGAAGAGGCCGAAGCCTATCGCGCGCAGCAGATCAACAGCGCGCAGGGTGAAGCCAGCCGTTTCAGCGCGGTTTTGGAAGAGTATACCAAAGCGCCCGATGTGACGCGCAAGCGCTTGTATCTGGAACGGATGGAACAGGTGTTGGGTGACGTCGACAAAATCATTCTTGACGAAAACTCGGGCGGCCAAAGCCAGGGTGTTGTACCCTATCTGCCGCTGAACGAACTGCGCCGCAATTCCGGTCAGGAGAATAACTGATGCGTAAGTCCACTCTCATTCTTCCCGTCATTGTTGTTCTGATCGTCGGTCTTCTGTCTTCGATCTTTATCGTGGACGAACGCGAGCGTGCGCTGGTTCTTCAATTCGGTCGTGTTGTCGCGGTTAAAGAAGAGCCGGGTCTTGCGTTCAAGATCCCGCTTATTCAGGAAGTAGTCCGCTATGACGACCGCATTTTGTCGATTGACGTGCAACCTTTGGAGGTGACACCTCTGGATGACCGCCGTCTCGTGGTGGATGCCTTCGCACGCTATCGGATTTCGGATCTGGAACAGTTCCGGCAAGCGGTTGGTGTTGGTGGCATACCCGTTGCCGAAGACCGGCTAGACCGCATTCTGCGCGCCGAAACCCGCGAAGTTCTGGGTTCGGTTTCGTCCCGCGATATCCTCAGCTCGGATCGTGCTGCCCTGATGCTGCGGATCCGGAACAGTGCGATTGCCGAAGCGCGGGCGCTGGGCGTGAACGTGATCGACGTGCGTTTGAAAGCAACCGACCTGCCACAAGCCAACCTTGAAGCCACATTCGACCGGATGAAGGCGGAACGTGAGCGTGAGGCAACGGACGAGCGCGCCCGTGGTAACGAAGCCGCGCAACGTGTGCGCGCACAGGCCGACCGTACCGTGGTGGAACTGGTGTCCGATGCGAACCGTGAGGCCGAGATCATTCGCGGTGAGGCGGACGCCGAACGCAACGCGATCTTTGCCGAAGCTTTCGGTAAGGATCCAGAATTCTTCGAGTTCTACCGGTCCCTGTCTGCCTATGAGCGCGCCCTTCAAGGGGGCAACAGCTCGATGGTCCTGAGCCCAGATTCTGAGTTCTTCAATTATCTGAAGTCTCCGACCGGGCAGGCCTCGCAGTAATGGGTATGATCCTGCTGGCTTTCGGGCTGGTGCTGATTGTCGAGGGGCTGGCCTATGCGCTGGCCCCTTCGCTTATCGAACGCATGTTGGAAGCGCTGCGTTCGGTTCCGGAACAAGCACGCCGCCTGATGGGACTTTTATGTGTTGTTTCAGGCCTGATCCTGCTCTGGGGCGCCTATCAGTTCGGGTTTTGACCTGTCGGAATTTCACGGCTGAGTGAATTCCCTGCGATCCCGAGTTGCGGGCGTGATCAAACTGACTACATTGTTTCCCAACACATGCCGCGAAACGCGGACATTTAGGGTTGGTATAGGGTTGGTATAAGGAGATCCCAGGTGCAGGCACATGCGCGCAGTCTTGCGGTACGATCTGACGAAATGGTCACGAAAATGCGGTTGGTATGGTTGGGATTTGCTACGATCCTGCTGGTGATGGCGCAAGCTCTGGCCGCGCATGCGCGGGGCGAAAGCCTGGCGCCATTGGCAGAACAGATCAGCCCGGCGGTGGTCAACATCACCACAAGCACCTTGATCGAAGGGCAGGCTGGCCCGCAAGGTATCGTTCCCGAAGGCTCTCCGTTCGAAGATTTCTTCCGTGAATTTCAAGACCGCAACGGAGGTGGCGACAGCGACCGCCCACGGCGCAGCAATGCGCTGGGGTCAGGATTCGTGATCTCGGAAGATGGTTATATCGTTACCAATAATCACGTTATTGCCGAAGCCGATGAGATCCTGATCGAGTTTTTCCCGGGCGATGGTCAACCGGTCAAGGAGTTGGTGGCCGAAGTTGTGGGCACCGATGAAAAAACGGATATCGCGCTGTTGAAGGTAGAGGCCTCGGGCCCGCTGCAATATGTGCAGTTCGGTGACAGTGACACCGCGCGCGTAGGCGATTGGGTCATCGCGATGGGCAACCCGTTGGGGCAAGGCTTTTCGGTCTCGGCTGGCATCGTTTCGGCACGCAATCGTGCGCTCAGCGGATCTTATGACGACTACATCCAGACCGATGCTGCAATTAACCGAGGCAACTCGGGTGGGCCATTGTTTAACATGAGCGGCGAGGTGATCGGTGTGAACACCGCGATTCTGTCGCCCAATGGCGGATCGATCGGGATCGGCTTTTCGATGGCGTCGAACGTTGTGACCAAGGTCGTTGATCAATTGCGCGAGTTCGGTGAAACCCGTCGTGGCTGGCTGGGCGTGCGCATTCAGGACGTCACCGAAGACATGGCCGAGGCGATGGGCCTGGAAAAACCCGGCGGTGCGCTGATCAGTGATGTCCCGGATGGCCCTGCTAAGGAGGCGGGCCTGCTAGCTGGTGATGTGATTGTCAGCTTTGACGGTGTCGAAGTGGAAGACACCCGTGGGTTGGTCCGTCAGGTCGGTGAGACCACAGTCGGGAAGTCGGTTCGTGTTGTGGTCCATCGTGACGGTGGCACGCAAACCGTTCTGGTGGTGCTGGGACGCCGGGAAGACGCAGAACGTGCCGAAACCGCAGAGGCGCCTGCAGTAGAGGAAGAGGAAGGCGCAAACAGCGAATTCCTGGGCCTGACGATTTCTCCGCTGACAGACACTCTGCGGGAAGAGCTTGGTCTGGCCGCTGATGCCGATGGCTTGGTTGTCACGGATGTAGACGAAGCGTCCGAGGCGTACTCCAAGGGCTTGCGGGCAGGGGATTTGATCACAGAAGCAGGCCAGCAAAAGGTCACTTCGGTTTCCGACCTCGAAACGCGCATGGAAGAAGCCACAGAGGCGGGGCGCAAGTCGCTGCTCTTGCTCGTACGGCGGGGTGGTGAGCCGCGCTTTGTCGCGCTGAGCCTTTCAAGCTGACGCTCTCTAAACTGAAAACGTATCAAGGCCGGGGGCTATGGTCCTCGGCCTTTTCTTTTTCTCAACGCGCACGCAAGAAAGAAGCCATATGCCGGGGAAGGCATATGGCTCTGGTACAGGGAGAGGCCGATGGACAGATATCGGGGATGATAAATCAGCCTCCTACGGTAACACAACAACGGCTAAACCCAGAACTTTGTCCAGTCTGTGAACAAGTTCACATAAGCCGAAAAGCTACATCAGATCCGACTCGGCCAATTCGCGCAGAGCTTCGAAATCATGGATCTGAACGCCGCCGCGAGTCGCCTCGACCATATCCTTGCGTTTCCAAGTCGAGATCGTTTTTGAAACGGCTTCTCGTGTGGCCCCGACAAATTCGGCCAATTCGCTTTGCGACATGGTGATGCGGTCGTTTGGATCGTCCTGCTGGTTGGCCAGATACAACAGTTTCCGCGCCAACCGGATGGGCATGGGCAAGAATACCTGTTCGTTCAACTGCAACCCCATATGGCGCATCCGCGCTCCGGCCAGCCGGATCATATCGACGGCAAGGTCAGGTTCTTGCCGGATCTGAGCCATGACATCGCGATGAAACACGCGCAACACGCGCGATGGTTCGGCAGCAGCGACGGTCGCAGTGCGCGGGCCTTGGTCAAACAGGGCAATCTCGCCGAAAACTTCGCCCGGACGCATCAGGCTGAGAGACAGTTTTCGCCCACTCATGGAAAGGAACGAAACCTCTAACGTGCCGTCCAGTATAGCATAAAGCGCATCCCCTTCATCGCCCTGTTCAAACAGGATATCCCCGCGATCCAAGGACACTTCTTTTGCCTGCGCGGTCAGCATCTCGCGCAGTTCCTCTGACGCTTCGGACAGGAAGCCGCTGTTGGGAAAGGCCATCATTGGCGCTCTAATCTCCGATTGAGTGGTGGCAGTGGTGCTTCAACCTTCCACAGCTTTGACGCCAAGCCAAGGAATTTGTCGCGGCTATTCGCTGCGCGGTGGGGCTTTCTCAGCGTCCGGGTCATCCATGAAACGTTGCAGCATACTGAACTGCAGCATCAGGAAAGCCATCAATGCGATCGGGAAGCCGAAGGTTTCGATTTTGACCCAAAGGTCGGTGGACATCGTCCGCCAGACGAACTCATTGGCGACTGCCAAGACGGCAAAACAGGCGCAGAGGCGGCGGGTCAGGATCATCCAGCCTTCGTGTTTCATCGGCAGCATGTCTTCCAGCACATAGGCCAGATACGATTTTTTCTGCAGCAGACCAATGCCGAGGATCAGCGCGAAAAAGCCGTAGACGAGCGTTGTTTTCATCTTGAAGAAGCGTTCGTCATTGAACCATGCGGTCAGTCCGCCAAAGAACAGCACCATGAACGCAGTGAAGATCTGCATGCGGCTGAGCTTGCCCGTCAGGAACCACAATACACCCATCGCCGCCAGCATGAGGGGGACAAAGAGGATCGTGGCGACGATAAAGCCGGAATACTCGGTGCCGCCGATCATGAAACTATCGTCGCGCAGGCGCAGGTAGATGAAGAAAAAGGCCAGTGGCGGCCCAAGTTCCAGCACCTGTTTCAGAAACGGGTTGATGTCTTTCTTGTCGGTCATCTGAGCCTTCCTGCTGCTTACCCGCCCATTTCAACTATTACGGCGCCAAGTGCAATCAATGCCATCAAGGCGATCCGTCGTGGTCCAACGGTTTCTTTCAGAACCAGCCATCCGATCAAGGCGGCAAAGACGGTTGAGGTTTCGCGCAGGATGGCGGCTTCACCCACTTTGTCGAGACGTGTGGCCAACATGATCGAACCGAAAGAGAGCGGGGCGATGATCCCTCCGACCAACCCGCGCAGCATAAGAGGACCTAGGGCCGGGCGGTTGACCATGGCGCGCCACCGGAGCGCGGCATAGACCGGCATCGCCGCGCCGTCGATCATGAAAAACCAGGCCAGAAAGGTGAAGGGATCGGCTGTCGCGCGAATGCCGTAGGCGTCATAGGTTGTGTAAAGCGCCACAAACAGCCCGGTGATCACCGCAAGAACCAGAGCGATGCCAAGTGTATCCCTGTCCGTCTCAAGATAACGCAGGTTATACGCGGCCAGACCGAAGATGCCCGCCATCAATGTGGCGACACCCAGCCATTGGATAACGTTGAAGGTCTCGCCAAACAGAAGATAGGCACCAAAGACCGTAAACAACGGGCCGGTGCCGCGCACCACCGGGTAGACAACCGTATAGGAGCCCTTGGTATAGGCCAGTGCCTGTAGCGTTTTGTAGGCGATATGGATCAGCCAGACCAAGGCGAAGATCGGCCACATATAGGGCTCGGGCCAAGGGACCACGAAAAAAGCAAACGGTGCTGCCATGAGCCCATAACAGGCGTCGATCGCGCCACGCGACAACCACGGGTCGTGGCGGCCTTTTTGCAGCGCGCCAAAAGCGGCATGCAGGAAGGCGGCGCTGAGTGCCAGTGCAAGGGCCAGATGATGGCCCGCTTCGGTACCTTCGAGGGAGATTAGCCAATCGCTCAAATCAGGGCTTTCGCTGGGAGAGAGGCCGGGGGTTTTCCATCCCCAGACCCCCGGAGGATTTTGGGGCCAGATGAAGGGGCGGATCAGCCCTGGGCGAGGCCGGTGAGGGCGGCGGCGAATTCTTCGGGATCGAAGGGGGCCAGATCATCGATCTGTTCGCCGACACCGATGGCGTGGATCGGCAGGCCGAACTTGTCAGCCAGCGCCACCAGAACGCCGCCTTTGGCGGTGCCGTCAAGCTTGGTCATCACAAGGCCCGAGACATCAGCCAGCTTCTGAAAGGTCTCGACCTGGCTAAGCGCGTTCTGGCCTGTGGTTGCATCCAGCACCAGCAGCGTATTGTGCGGGGCTGTTTCATCGACCTTGCGGATGACGCGGACGATTTTGGCCAGCTCTTCCATCAGGTCGGCGCGGTTTTGCAGGCGGCCGGCGGTATCGATCATCAATAGATCCGCGCCCTCGTTCTGCGCCCGCGTGAGCGCGTCAAACGCAAGGCTGGCCGGGTCCGAGCCCTCGGGTGCGGTTAGGACCGGCACACCTGCGCGATCGCCCCAAACCTGAAGCTGTTCGACAGCGGCGGCACGGAACGTGTCACCGGCGGCAATTACGACCTTTTTACCAGCCGCTTTGAACTGACTGGCCAGCTTGCCGATAGTGGTGGTTTTGCCGGATCCATTGACGCCCACAACCAGAACCACTTGGGGCCGCTTGGGGTAAAGCGGCATCGGTTTGGCCACAGGCTCCATCACCCGAGCGACTTCCTGGGCCAGCAATTCTTTGATTTCCCGGGTCGAGAGTTTGCGGCCAAAACGGCCTTCGGCCATGTTGGCAGTGACGCGCAGAGCGGTGTCGACGCCCATATCCGACGCAATCAGAAGCTCTTCGAGCTGTTCCAGCATATCGTCATCCAATGTGCGCCGGACAACGGCGCGGTCATCGGATTTGGAGAACAGACGGCTGAGCAACCCCTTTGGTTCCTCAGCTGGTTCCTTGGCGGTAGCTTGGGGTTCCGGATCGGGCGCGGCGGCGGGTGTGGGCTGCGGTTGTGGCGCGACCGGGGCGACTTCGACGGTTTCTTCAGGCGCGGGGGCTGTTTCCTCACCGCCATCTTCGACGATCGCATCCAGACCCTCTTCCAGGCGGGATGAGGATTTGAACAGCTTGTCCTTCAGCTTTGAGAAAAATGCCATTTATCAAGTCTCCGCAGGTGTTCCCCTCACCTAATGCGGATTTGCAGCAGTTGCAAAGGGTCCGGTGCATGCAATTGGATGCCCGACAACTGTGGGGCAGGTGGTCGGACAAATCGGGTTCTGTTTTGCCTCAAGCGTGAATGGCGTGGCGGCGCAAGCTCTGCCAAGATGGAGGCATGTTGAAACGTATAGTGATTCCCGCGCTGATTTGCGCCCAGACCGCTGCGGCCCAATCACCGCTGAGCGCGGATGAGTTTGACGCCTATACTCAGGGCAAGACACTTTTCTATGGGTTTGAAGGTCAGATCTATGGGGTCGAACGCTATTTGCCGAACCGCCGTGTGATCTGGTCGTTTCTGGACGGACAGTGCAAAGAAGGCATCTGGTATGAGCAACAAGGCCAAATCTGCTTTGTCTATGAAGACCGTTCGGACCCGCAATGCTGGGTGTTCACCGAAACCGGGCGCGGGTTGCTGGCGCAGTTTGAAGGCGATCCGCAGGCTACCGAGCTTTATGAGGCCGAAGATATCGGGGAAGAAATGGTCTGCCTTGGTCCTGAGGTGGGCGTTTGATCAGCGCGCGCGCAGTTCGTCATAGTCAAGCATGACATGGGTTTGATAGGCGCGCCTTTTGGTGAGGCGGCGATAGTAGGCTTGCAGATTGGTGAGTGGCGGGCGCGGGATGTCGATATCGTAATACCGGTAAAGAACGTGACCTAACTGTATGTCGGCAAGCGAAAATTCCTCACCCGCCAACCACTTGTTTTGTGCAAGCTGTGCATCGGCAATAGCCAGTTTGTCGTGCAGGTCGCGAAGGGCTTGGGTAAGGGCCAGAGCGTCTTGCTGATCAGGCGGTGTACGCACAACGTGCCAAAAGACAGGGACAGTGAACGCCATTGCCACATTCAGCTTGGCCCATTCGGCCCATTTGTCGATCTGGGCGCGGCGCGCGGTATCCGTCGGCCAAAAGCTGCCCTGAGCATGGACGCTGGCGAGATATCGCAAGATTGCACCGGTTTCCCAAAGAACGGGCCCGTCATCGTCCTGCAGAACCGGGATGGTTCCATTGGGATTGAGCGCCAGGAACTCGGGCGTATCCAACCCGCCAAAATGATGCCCCAGATCATGCCTGTGATAGGGCAGTCCCAACTCGCCCACGCACCACATCAGGGCCTGCACGTTTGACGATGTTTTCCGCCCCCAGATCGTAAGCATCGCTTAGAACAAGCTGCCCTGATCAGGCGCGTCAGGTTTGGGTTTCTTGGGCGCGGGTTTTGCAGCAGTGCCTGTGCTGAGAATGCCGTCAGCGAATTCGATCTCAAGCGTGCTTTGTTTCGAAGCTTGGGCCTTGGTCGTCACCACACCGCCCTCGGCGCGAACCACCGCGTATCCACGTTCGAGCGTTGCCTTGTAGCTGAGCGTTTCGCGCAGGCGGTCGGTGGCCTGAAGCTGTTGGCGAAGGCGCTCCAGCCTTGTGGCTTGCGCCGTGTTCATCCGGTCAGTCAGGCGGGTCAGGTTGTCTTTTTGCTGGCCGATGTCGCGTTGGATCGGGCGCAGCGACAGGCGCGACGAGACATTGCGCAGCGCATCTTGGCGCGTCGTTACCAGATTGCGCAGGGTTGCGGGTCGCAGATGGGCCGAAAGCTTTACCATTTGCAAACGCCGGTTCTGCACGCCGCGATCCAAGGCTGGGGTCAGGCGATCTGCAATCAGATCAAGCCTTTGGCGCGGGGTGTTCAACAAGCTGTCTGGGCGCGGCAAGGCGCGGGAGAGGTCGCGCAATCGCTGAGCCCGGCGTTGCACCGCATCGGTTGCAGCGCGCGACAGGCGCGCACCTTGTTCACCGGTCCACGCCAGCAGTTCCATGCGCACGGGTACAGCCAGCTCGGCGGCTGCCGTGGGCGTGGGTGCGCGCTGGTCTGAGACATAGTCGATCAGCGTTGTATCCGTCTCGTGCCCAACGGCCGAGATCAACGGGATATCCGAGGCTGCGGCGGCGCGGGCAACAACCTCTTCGTTGAAACCCCAAAGGTCTTCGATGGAACCGCCCCCGCGGGCCACGATGATCAGA
The DNA here is from genome assembly GCF_013031565.1 of Ruegeria sp. HKCCD7255. Classification (NCBI taxonomy): domain Bacteria; kingdom Pseudomonadati; phylum Pseudomonadota; class Alphaproteobacteria; order Rhodobacterales; family Roseobacteraceae; genus Ruegeria; species Ruegeria sp. HKCCD7255. Next base: position 95,767 of record NZ_WQAG01000002.1, read on the forward strand.
TCAGGGCGCGGCAATGCGCCTCCCGGCGTCAGTTTGTTGAAACCGTCAATGGCGCGGGCAACTTCAGGGGCGCAGTTCGCGCCTTGAACAGCCACGGGCCAGATCAGCACCTTGCGCGGGAAGCGGTCGCGCAGGCGGTGCAGAATATCACGGATCACGGCGCCCGAAGGCGAGGTCACCACACCAATGATCTGCGGCAGATAAGGCAGGGTTTTCTTGCGCTCGGCTGCGAACAGACCTTCTGACTCAAGCTGCTTCTTGCGCTTTTCCAGCAAGGCCATCAGCGCGCCTTGGCCGGCGACGGCAACCTCATCAACGTTCATGTTGTATTTTGACTGGGCCCCAAAGGCGGTCAGGCGGCCGGTCACGACAACCTCAAGCCCTTCTTCCGGCACCACAGACAAGCCCGTGATCTGACCCTTCCACGTAGTGCAGGCCAGCACGTTCCGATCATCCTTGATGTCGTAATACAAATGCCCTGAGCGCGCCTTGAAGACGCGCCCGACCTCACCACGCACTCGGATTCGTCCGAAAGTGCCCTCGAGTGTGCGTTTTATCTCACCCGAGATGTCAGAGACGCTGTATTCGGGGGTATTTTGGCCGGGAAGCGGGTCATCAAGCAGGTCGGACATTTCAGCGCCTTGTGTCAAATGCTGACCCAGCTTAGAACGCCGCGCAGGCAAGGCCAAGCAGATCGGAGCGCATTCATGAATATCCTCATTCTCGGCAGCGGCGGGCGCGAACACAGCCTGGCCTGGGCGGTGATGCAAAACCCCAAATGCGACCGTCTGATCGTGGCTCCGGGCAATGCCGGGATCGCGCAGATCTCGGATTGTGCTGCGCTGGACATCGAAGACGGTGGTGCGGTTGTCAGCTTTGCCGAAGAGAATGCAATTGATTTCGTGATCGTCGGGCCTGAGGCGCCTTTGGCCGCAGGGGTCGCAGATCGTTTGCGCGACGCAGGTGTGCTGGTGTTTGGCCCTTCGGCAGAGGCTGCGCGGTTGGAGGCCTCAAAGAGCTTTACCAAAGAGGTCTGTGATGCATCCGGCGCACCCACCGCAGGGTATGCGCGGTTTACTGAGGCTGAACCCGCAAAAACCTATATCCGCCAGCAGGGTGCTCCGATTGTGGTCAAGGCCGATGGGCTGGCTGCAGGCAAGGGCGTGATCGTTGCCATGGATGAGCAGACTGCTTTGGACGCCATTGATGATATGTTTGGCGGGGCCTTTGGCGGTGCAGGGGCCGAAGTGGTCATCGAGGAGTTCATGGAGGGCGAAGAAGCGTCATTGTTCGTGCTCTGTGATGGCGAGGATATCCTGTCCATCGGCACTGCGCAGGATCATAAGCGGGTGGGCGAGGGCGATACCGGTTTGAACACCGGTGGCATGGGCGCCTATTCACCCGCACCGGTTTTGAGCCCCGAGGTCGAGGCCCGCGCCATGGACGAGATCGTGCGCCCGACCATGGCCGAAATGGCGCGCCGAGGTACACCGTTTCAGGGGGTTCTCTATGCCGGTCTGATGATCAAGGACGGTCAGCCGCGTCTGGTGGAATACAATGTGCGCTTTGGCGACCCGGAATGTCAGGTGCTGATGATGCGTTTGGGCGCTCAGGTGTTGGATCTGATGCATGCCGCTGCTGAAGGGCGCTTGTCCGAGGCGCGTGTAAACTGGGCAGACGATCATGCCATGACCGTGGTTATGGCCGCCAAGGGTTATCCCGGGTCCTATGAAAAGGGCACAGTGATCAACGGGTTGGAGGGTCTGGGCGAAGACAGCGTGAACATGGTGTTTCACGCTGGTACAAAAGACGCGGACGGCAAGATCGTGGCCGCAGGAGGACGGGTTTTGAACGTCACGGCGCGCGGCGACACGCTGCAAGAGGCGCGGGATCGGGCTTATGCGATGGTGGACGATATCGACTGGCCAGACGGGTTTTTCCGCCGCGATATCGGCTGGCGTGCGCTGTGATCCAAAGGCCGGGCTTTGCCCGACTTGGTTTTTGGGGTAGGGGGCCTTGCCCCCTAGACCTGTGGCCTCACACCCAGGATTTTTTGGCCAGATGAAGGGGCGGATCAGCAGTTCAGGGCCTGGTCGAAGCTTGCGGGGCCGTTAAAGGGCCCGATATCGGATTGTGTCCAGCCGTTTTGGTAGGACACGCTGATCAGCCGCGACCAGTTTGCATTTGCTACAATGAGCTCTGGGCTTGCCCCGCAATCCCTGACACCTCCACTGATGAAGTCTTCACCGATGCGATGGTTGGTGAGATTGGGCAGGGTTGCAATCTCGGTCAGGCCGCCGTTTTTGAAGCGCCATATCCGCAGTGTTTTGGCCAGGTGAGGACGGTCGATATAGGCGATTTCCACATGGCGGTCATTGTCCAAGTCCAAAATTGCGACCGGTGCGAGCCAGCGAAACCGAGTGCCGATATGCGGCGTGGCGGCGAGTTTTTCACCGGCTGCATTGTAAATTGCCAGCTGCGCTCCGGTGTCTTGATGCGACTCAACGACAACTACCTCGTTGGTGCCATCCAGATCGACATCCGCGAGGCGTGGGGCGAGATCCTCAAACACCCTATTCTTTGGCAATCTGATGGTCAGAACGGTTTGCGTCCCACCGGATTGTCGCGCATCACTTTGGACAGTGATTTCAAGCGCACCAAATTCGATGTTGTCGCCCAAAACGCCATGCGCATAGCGCGTTGTGGGCTCTGTGTAGTGGGCTGCAACGATCGTTTCGGCTGCGGCAATGGTTCCTGCTGCCGATAGCCACACGCATAACACCAGCAGCGCACCGCGGGCCCCGCCGTGCCAGAGGCGGACGGGCAGGCGCGGCGCTTTGAGGCGCATCAAATTTGCTTTTCGGGCATCTGAACAACCAGACCGTCCAGCGCGTCGGTCACCTTGATCTGGCAGGTCAGGCGCGAACGGGCAGGATCGGGTTCAAAGGCAAAGTCCAGCATGTCTTCTTCCATGTCGTCCTTTGCAGGAAGCTTTTCGACCCAATCGGGGTGAATGTAGACATGGCAGGTCGAACAGGCGCATGCGCCGCCGCAATCGGCTTCGATGCCGGGAATGTTGTTGTCACGGGCCCCTTCCATGACGGTCAGTCCGTTGGCGACCTCGACAGTGTGTTCGGTCCCGCCATGCTCGACATAGGTGATCTTTGCCATTGCGTGCGTCTTCCTTTTGCGATGTTCGAAAAGCTGTTTAATCAAGGCGTACCGCTCTGACCAGTCCGATTTGCCAGTCGTTGCAGCATGGCCCGGTTTTCTTTCCAAATGTTCCGTTTGTGTTCCAAAGATGCTGCATGAGTGCGCGTACTGTCGCAGGTCAGTGGGTTTGTGCGTCAGGGCTTGCGATTCCGATAGTGTTCAATTGCGGTTTCAGCCGATGAAAAAGCTCTGAATTGCAGTGTTGATTTTCGATGTAGAATCGGTGCCTGTATTTTGCTCAGCATCCGGTAACGGGCGTTGACCTTGTTATCGGAGCCCAAATGGCCGCGTCTTCCCAAGATCACTCGCTTGCTGCAGCAGGCCTCATGATCGCCGCCATGGCAGTGATTGGGGTGATCGACAATTACATTGCACCTTTGGCGCGCCATGTCGGGCTTTGGCAGTTTCACTTCACGCGTGCCTTGTTTGCTCTACCCCTGGTCTTGTCGCTGTCGCTGATCGGGCTGGGCCGGTTGCAACCAATGCGTCTTTGGGCGGTGGCCTTGCGCAGCGCGCTTGTTGCGACTTCGATGCTGTTTTACTTCACCGCGCTGGCCATGATGCCAATTGCCGAAGCGCTGGCCGGGCTGTTTACGTCGCCGATTTTCATATTGTTGATTTCGGTCGGAGCCCTGAGGCAGCGGATCGGGATCTGGCGCATTTTTGCGGTCCTTCTTGGGTTTCTAGGCATTGTTCTGGTGCTGCAGCCAGATCCCCGAGATTTTGACGTCACCGTCTTGATCCCCATCTGCGCTGGTTTTTTCTATGCTTTAGGTGCAATTACAACGCGTAGCCTGTGCCGCGGTGAAAGCACTGTGGCCTTGCTGGCGGGTATGTGGATCACGCTTGGAACGATCGGGGCCTTGGGCTCGGTCGCCTTGTCGATCTGGCCTCAGGTTTCGAGCGGAGATGAGGTTCAGTTTTTCAATCGACCTTGGGTTTGGCCGATCTGGCCGGCCCTCCCTTTGATCGTACTACAAGCCGTGGGGTCGGTTGTCGCCGTGTTCATGATTATCAAGGCGTATCAGTTGAGCGAGCCAAGCTATGTCTCGGTTTTTGAATACTCTGTCATGATATTTGGGCCGCTTTTTGCATGGATCGCATTTGGTCAGCCTGTTGGTGGGTGGCAGGTGCTGGGGATCGTGTGCATCGGCTTGGCCGGGACCATTATCGCTCTGCGATCACGTTAAGTTTAGCGGCCCGAACGCAAAACACGAGAGTCACGCGACTCAATGCCCTGATTTTGCCCGATTCATCGTTCAACTATAGGTTAAGTTTGGGTATATTTTGATGAATAACAAGTATTTGTATCGATTGTTTCGACTAAGGCGATTAATTACTGTCAGTTTGGTCTTGCTCTTCACCCAATGGGCCTTGGGGTGGTGGATCTTCGGATCTTCGACGCTGCTGAGCCATCCTTTTTTGATCTACTCAGCCGCTCTATTTTGTACCGCAGTAATCTTTGCGATGGTTCTTATCTATCCTCGAGTCTGGGTCGAAACGATATCGACGGTGATGGTTCTGGGGTTGGTTCTCATGCTCTTGCCCGTGATCGAGCATTTGCCCGATATCGCGTCTGAACGCAGCCGTGGTTTTGCGATGATTTGGACCACGCTTGGCACATTGCTAGGGGCTCTGTTCCTTTGGTTGGGGTTGAATTGGCTTCCCACGCTTTTGATCGAACTGCCATTTGGCGCGCGGCAATGGCGTTCAAGCATATGGTTTGAAATCTCCGCAAAGGACGCGATGAAAGCGTTGAAGGCCAGCCCCAACACCGACAACGGGCGTACCCACTATGGACCGCTGGAAAGCGACGGGATGTTCTGGGCATGCACCCGCATCAATTCGGTCGACCCGGTAAGCCATAACTCCGATGTTCAGGAATTGTCTTACAAGTGCAAGATCGAACAGGAGAGTGAAAGTCATCAAGTGATAACGGTGGTTTACAAAATCGACGGTGAACCCATGGTGGATGTCGAACACACGCGCGTGCGCCAAATCGGTCGTCAATGCTTGTGCGAAACGCGTACGATCAAGAGCCGGCGGAACCTGTTCGAAGATATCGGATTTTGGCTTCAGGACTATGGTGGCGACCATATCTACGGACGCCTTGCCCGCGCTTCAGGGCAGGATTCCATCGCCTTGGTTGACGTGCCGTATCAAAGCCCGCTTGTTGGCTTGGCCCGGTTTTTCGAGCGGTTCGACAATTCGCATCCCGACAACCGAAGCGGACCGATCTAGCGGGTTCAACCGGTCAGCAAGGCCAGAGTCGCGTCCTAACGTTTGAATAAAACGCTTTGGGATTGTTTGTCCCTGTGATCTCCACGCAATTCCGCGTGCAATGCGCGACCGGCCTGAACGGCGGGGCGAGCACTGACCGTCTCGAGCCAGCGCGCGAAATGCGGCTTGTCGTGCAAGACCTGCTGTTGACCTTCCCACAAGCTGGCCCAGCCCCAGATCGAAATATCCGCGATGGAATAGAAATCGCCCGCCACAAATTCATGGTCTGCCAGTCGCCGGTCGAGGACGCCATAAAGGCGCGACACTTCCGAGCGGTAGCGATCCTTGGCATAGGGCAGGTCCTGCGGCGGATCCAGCTGCGGGGCGTATTTCAGAAAGTGATGCGCTTGTCCGGCCATTGGACCGACACCGCCCATCTGCCACATCAGCCATTCTTCGACAGCGATCCGATCACGCTCGGTCGTTCCATAAAACCGCCCGGTCTTGCGGGCGAGATACATCAGGATCGCACCGCTTTCAAAGACCGATACCGGCGCCCCATCTGGGCCGTCATGGTCCACGATTGCTGGCATCCGGTTGTTGGGGGCGATTTTCAGAAACTCGGGATCGAACTGATCCCCTTTACCGATGTTGATCAGATGCGTGGTGTAGGGCAGGTCCATCTCTTCCAAAGCGATGGATGCTTTCCAACCATTTGGCGTGGGCCAGAAATACAGGTCGATCATGAGCGCTCCTTGGGTTGAGGGGATCATGAGGCTTTCTGCGCAAACGGCAAGAGGGCGCGTGGCTTTGGAGTGGCAAAAAGACGTGACCAACGATGCGCGTGCGCGTTGGGTAGGCCATGGCGCAGTGCGGCCAGTGACAGCCGCTGTGGTTCGCGCAACAGGGCATTATAGACCCGCAATGCCCCTGGCCGCGTATAGCTGGACCAATGGCAAACGCGGCGCTGAGACTGACCGATGGGTGCGATCATATGCGAAAGATGCGCCAGTGTCGTATTGCAGTCGATCTGAAGTGTCACTGCATTTTCAGCGTCGATCCCCGCGCCAACGCTGCGGTCACCAGGTTGGGGAGGTTGCACCAGTTGCTCATACAGAAAGTCAAACAGATCGTTCTCGCGGCTGGTGATATTGATCAGTTCTGATCGACGCCCCGCTTCCGAGGCCAGGGCTGCCAAAACCCGAGCGCGATAAGTGGCACCGGTCATTGAGATGATGCGCTTCAATGCGCCCGGACAAATGTGGTGCAGTGCTTCGATAGCCAGTTCTACACCCATCGAATGGCCGATGAAGTGAATAGGGCGGTCCGGGTTGAGCCGGTGTAGCTTATTGATCACATCAGCAAGCACCCGCCCGGCCGATTGCGCCCTGCGCTGCGCGGTCCAAAGCGGGCCGCGCGCATTCCAGCCGAAGGCAACGGCCAGACCTTCATCGGTAAAGCCCGAGCCGAAACCCAGATGTTGAGGCCAGCTTGGGCTGTAATCCGGCAAGGCGCGGGGACGTAGCGCCAGGATATGACGGTGCGGGCAGGTTGCGGAATTGTCGGGCATGTATTTGTACCCATGGGTCATGATGATGACCGGGCCCCTGATATCCTGCGTTTGCTGCAAGACGCTTTCGACAAGGCGCGAGCTGCGATGCAAAACCGCACGAGGTCCCTCAGCATTGATCCTGATCATTGGCATGGCGCTGCCTCACACAAGATATTGTGGTGCCGATTTCTCATAACGCTATGACGTTTCGGTGAACGATGGATTACAGAACCGTGACGATGGGTCTGTCGGGGTTGACGAAGCCCGGACCGAGGCGTAATGGCAAGCCACCACGTGGCGATTTGTTACCGGATTGCGGGCCACGCTAAACAACACCGCTAAAAGGTCAGGATGAAAGACCCCTTTCGCTTGGCCGCGTCTGGGGTTTTTTGTTTGCCTCCCACAGCGAGGCTGAAAGGAAAGACATGAGCGAGAGCTGGAACAAACGCACGCAAGCCGTCCATGGTGGCATTCGTCGCAGTCAATATAACGAGGTCAGCGAGGCGATTTTTCTGACCCAGGGGTTTGTCTATGACACTGCCGAGCAGGCCGAGGCGCGGTTCATCGAATCCGGCCCGGATGAATTCATCTATGCCCGCTATGGCAACCCGACAGTGTCGATGTTTGAACAGCGCATCGCCGCGCTTGAGGGTGGCGAGGATGCCTTTGCCGCCGCCTCGGGCATGGCGGCGGTGAACGGGGCGCTGACCTCGATGTTGAAGGCGGGTGACCATGTGGTGTCGGCCAAGGCGCTGTTTGGGTCGTGCCTCTATATTCTGGAAAGCATCCTCACCCGCTTTGGGGTTGAGGTCAGCTTTGTCGACGGGACCGATCTGGCCGACTGGGAGGCCGCCATCCGGCCTGACACCAAGGCCGTGTTCTTCGAATCCATGTCGAACCCCACGCTTGAGGTGATCGACATCGCATCCGTGTCCAAACTGGCCCATGCGGTGGGCGCCACGGTGATCGTGGACAATGTGTTTTCGACCCCGGTCTTCTCGCGCGCCATCGAACAGGGCGCTGATGTGGTCGTCTATTCGGCCACAAAACATATCGACGGGCAGGGGCGTGCGCTGGGTGGTGTCATCATTGGCACCAAAGAGTTTATTCGCGGCACGGTTGAGCCCTATATGAAACACACCGGCGGTGCGCTCAGCCCGTTCAGTGCCTGGATCATGGTCAAGGGGATCGAAACCATGGCGTTGCGTGTGAATGCACAAGCGGACAGCGCCCAGAAGATCGCCGAAGCATTGGACGGCCACGATGCATTGGAGCGGACGCTTTACCCGGGCCTGAAGACGCATCCTCAGAATGCACTGGTGCAGGATCAACTGGGGGGCAAGGGCGGCACGGTTCTGTCTCTGGACATCAAGGGTGGCAAGGACGCGGCGTTTGCGTTCCTGAACGCTTTGACCATTCCGGTGATCTCGAACAATCTGGGTGATGCGAAATCCATCGCTACCCACCCGGCGACAACCACCCATCAGCGCCTCAGCGAAGAACAGCGCGATGAGTTGGGCATCACCCCGGGCCTGATCCGACTGTCTATTGGTCTGGAAGACGCAGATGATCTTCTGGCAGACTTGCGTCAGGCCCTAGCGGCATCTCAGCGCTAGGCACTTGCTCGGGCGGGGACACTGCCCGAGCCGTTCAAGCCCTGTATAAATGACGTTTTCGCTCGCTAAGTGGCGGATTTCTGCAGTTGATTTCGATCCAGGCTGCTATTTCACACGTATGAGAGTATACTGGTATGTCTTCCAATACCGTCTATATTCGGACGGTGAGCAAAGGAACTCTTGCGTATGAACCTGCACCCGCGTGACCTGGGCAACGCGCCCGATAACGATGAAGCTGCTGCTGCGCTTGATGTGTTGCGCAAATGGGCGGCCTCGGCAACCGAGGCTGAGATCACGCAATTGGACCCTGCGGTAGCGCGCTTGGTCCCGGGAACGGTACCAGACAACTATCCAACTCTCTCGCGTGATTACCCCGAGGGTTTTGTTGTGGATGCGGCATACAAATCATCACTGCCGGATCTGCAAAACGGGCCGTCCAGCCTGATCCGAGGCGCCAAACAGCAAATCCAGCATGTGGGTATATCGAACTTCCGCCTGCCAATCCGGTTTCAGCGCAAGGAAGGTGGTGATCTGACGCTTGAGACGTCGGTGACGGGTTCTGTCAGCCTTGAGGCTGAGAAAAAGGGCATCAACATGTCCCGGATCATGCGCTCTTTCTACAAGCATTCCGAGCGGACGTTCAGTTTTGAAGTCATGGAAGCGGCGCTGGACGATTATATGACCGATCTCGACAGTCTGGATGCACGGATTCAGATGCGGTTTTCTTACCCCGAGCGGATCGAAAGCCTGCGGTCGGGTCTGTCCGGCTATCAGTATTACGACATCGCGCTGGAACTGGTTGAACGCGGTGGCGAGCGGCTGAAAATTATGCATCTCGACTATGTCTACTCCTCGACCTGCCCATGTTCGCTGGAACTGAGCGAACATGCACGCGCGACACGCGGACAATTGGCCACACCACATTCGCAGCGCTCTGTGGCGCGTGTTTCCGTTGTGGTCGACTGCAATGCGGATTGTTTGTGGTTCGAGGACCTGATTGCCTTGTGCCGCCGCGCTGTTCCGACAGAGACGCAAGTTATGGTCAAGCGGGAGGACGAACAGGCCTTTGCCGAGTTGAACGCGGCCAATCCGATTTTTGTCGAGGATGCAGCCCGTCTGTTCTGTGCCGAACTTCTTGCCGATCATCATGTCGGCGATTTCCGCATTGTAGCCAGCCATCAGGAAAGCCTGCACAGCCATGATGCTGTATCGATTCTGACCGAGGGCCCCACCTTCGACAGTGCAAGTCTGGACCCACGTTTATTCTCGACTCTGTTCCACGTTGGATGAGTTGATCCGCGAACCGATTGGAAACCGGTGAAAAAAAGGGCGATGGGCGCCTTTTTGCCGCAGTGCAGCGGGAAATGCTGCGTTGCGGCTGAAATTTCGGTATGCTGCGACAGAGAGCAGGTGCCGCAACCCATCAGATCTTGCCGCACCGCAGCCTGAAAGGACGTCGGGACGTGCAAGGCCAAGGACCGCGACTGAGCGAAACCGCCCCGATAAATGGGGTGTCCGTATCCCATTCTTCACTACTCGGCTGCCTCAGTTTCACAGGAGAGACATGTGATGAACCCGATTTCCCAACCCCTTGAGTTCCAGGCCGCAGCCATTCGTGTGGCCGGGTATGCTGTCGTCAGCCAGATGAAGATCATGCAAGTCATGGCGCGCTCGGCGATCGAGCTGCCTATGGCTCCGGTTCATGCCTTGCATGCGGCAGCCTCGGCCCCCGCAAAGACAGCCCCGAAACCCGTCGCAAAAAAAGCCGCACCAAAACCTGTGGCCAAGAAAGCTGCGCCGACCAAGCCAAAGCCGGTGGCGAAAAAGGCCGCGCCGGCCAAACCCAAAGTGGTGGCAAAGCCCGCAGCCGTGGCTAAGCCTAAACAAGCTGCACCCAAAGTTAGAACCCCGCTGACAAGCAGGGCCAAGCCCGTTGTTGCGAAACCGACCGAACAAAAGCCGACACCTGCTGCCAAGGCGTCCAGCACCACAGAACCGTCAAAGCCAACAACCAAAGCTGCACCAGTGAAAGCCCAGCCGAAGGCAGAGGCACCAGAGCCGACAGCCAAAGCTGCACCAGCGAAAGCTCAGCCGAAGGTAGAGGCGCCAAAGCCGACAGCAAAAGCAACTGCGGCAAAAACGGCCCCGGCAAAGACCAGCCAAGCTCCAGCAAAAGCAGCGACCCCGGCAAAAGCGGCATCGGCGCCTACAGCGCCGGCCAAAGCACCTGCAAAGCGGACGCAAGCCAAAACCACAACGGCCAAGCCCGCAGCCGCGCCCAAGGCACCCGCGAAGGCAAAGACGGCGTCAACTGCGGCTGTTAAGCCGTTAGAGCAGAAGGAAAATCCTCCGGTTCGCCGCGCACGCGCGCCGTCCAAGCCCCCGGCGATGCCAGCAACATCTGCAAAAACCCAAGACTGACTTGGGATCAAGCGCTTGACACGGTCGGGCAGGCACGCCAACGCTGCCCGACATGATGGATCTTCGCCCGGTCGGATATGTGATTGGCTTGCTGGTCGCCATTCTTGGGGTGACCATGCTGCTGCCCATGGTGGCAGACCTGATCGAAGGTCGGAGCGAATGGCATGTGTTTCTGGAAAGCGCAATCATCACGACCCTGACCGGGGTTGTGATGGCTATGAGTTGCGCAAACGGAGTGGGCGAAGGGCTGACCATCCGCCAGACCTTTTTGCTGACGACCGGCGTCTGGGTGGCGCTGCCGGTGTTTGGTGCTATCCCGTTTTTATACGGTGCCACTGAACTGCGGTTTGTCGACGCCTATTTCGAAGCGATGTCCGGCCTGACCACGACAGGCTCGACGGTGATTTCCGGTTTGGACGATCTCCCGCAGGGATTGCTCTTGTGGCGTGGACTTCTGCAGTGGCTGGGCGGCATCGGTATCATTGTTGTTGCCATGGTTTTTCTGCCTGAACTGCGCGTCGGTGGCATGCAGATCTTCCGCTCGGAAGGGTTCGAGACCATGGGGAAAATCCTGCCGCGTGCGCAGGAAATCGCCGGGCAAATCTCGTTGATCTACGTGTTCCTCACGGTTGTATGCGCGTTTGTCTATGCCGGTTTTGGCATGGGCTTTTTCGATGCGGTAGTGCATGCGATGACCACAATCGCCACGGGTGGGTTTTCGAACTATGACAGTTCCTTTGCAACTTTCTCGGGACCCATGGAATACGCGGCGTCGGTCTTCATGATCCTGGCGGCGCTGCCCTTTGTCCGGTACGTGCAACTGGCCAATGGCAGCACCAGTTCCTTGTGGAAAGACAGCCAGATACGAGCCTTTCTTGCCACGATTCTTGTGCTGGTCATTGTGATGTCGGTGTTCCTGACCTCGGTCTTTCCGCATCATTGGGAACAAGCGGTGCGCGAATCGCTGTTCAACATCACCTCGATCATCTCGGGCACGGGCTATGCCAGCGTCGACTATATGCTCTGGGGCAGTTTCCCAGTGATGCTGTTTTTTCTGATCGGGTTGATCGGAGGCTGCGCGGGATCAACCGCCTGTTCGATCAAAGTCTTCCGCTATCAGCTGCTGTTTGCCTCGATCAAAACCCAGATCAATCGCATCCGGTCGCCTCATGGCGTGTTTGTCCCCACCTATGACGGGCGCAAGATCAGCCGGGATGTTCTAACCTCGGTCATGAGCTTTTTCATGTTCTTCGTGCTGTCCATGGGTGCGCTGTCTTGGGCTCTTGCTCTGACGGGGCTCGACTTTATCACCTCGGTCTCGGGTGCCGCGACCGCTTTGGCCAATGTGGGGCCGGGGCTGGGCAGCCAGATCGGCCCAGCAGGCAATTTCGCGGGGCTCAACGATACGGCCAAGTGGCTGCTGACCATCGGTATGCTGGTCGGGCGGCTGGAACTGCTGGCCGTCTATGCAATCTTTACTGTTCAATTCTGGAGAGCTTGATGAAGAAACCCTTGGGGGCGCAAATCTCGCATATGCTGCGGGATCGTGGGGTCGAGGTGATATTTGGTATTCCCGGTGTACATAATCAGGAGATGTATCGCGGTATCGAAGAGGCCGGGATCACTCATGTACTTGCGCGGCACGAGCAGGGCGCGGGCTTCATGGCCGATGGATATGCGCGGGCCACAGGTAAGCCGGGTGTCGCCTATGTGATCACCGGGCCTGGCCTTTGCAATATCATGACGCCGATGGGGCAGGCCTATTCGGATTCGGTACCGATGTTGGTTTTGTCCTCTTGTCTGGATGAAACACAGGCCACGCGCGGGCAGTTGCATCAGATGAAGGATCAACGCGCCGCTGCCGGAACGGTGGCCGATTGGTCTTCTCAGGCGGAAAGTGCGGCAGCGGCCTATGGGTTGGTTGAACGGGCATTCGAAGAATTTGCCCTGTCGCGCCCACGTCCCAAGCATATCCAGGTGCCGATCGCTCAGCTTGAGGCCGACGCAGAAGCCGCTCCGTTTCCCAACCAGGATGCGCTGCGGGTGCAGGCCTTACCGCCGGATGTCGCTCCGGTTCTGTCGATGCTGAACATTGCGCAGAGGCCCTTGTTCATTTTGGGGGGCGGTGCAAAGTCGAACCTGTGGCGTCAGATCCTGACCCAGCTGGGCGCGGCCTGTTTTACCACATACGCGGGTCGAGGGCTGGTTGGGTCAAATTACCCGCTGGATTTTGGTGCGATGCTGCCGCGACCGGGCAGTGCCGAGGTGATTGCATCTGCGGATCTGGTGGTCGCCGTCGGCACAGAACTGGCCGAAGTTGACTTGTGGCGCGACGCGTTGGGCCATACCGCGCAATTGGTGCGCGTTGATCTGGATTCCGAAGTGCTGTCTGACCGCCATCGGGCAACGATCAAGCTGCAAGCGGATGCGGAAAGCTTTGCCCATGCGCTGTGGGCTGTGGCGGATCAGGCAAAACCCTCCACTGGCTGGAGTACGGATGAGGTCGCCCACGCACGCGCGCGCTGGCGCGCGGAGGTCGATGCAGAGCGTCCTGGGATCGTGCCAGTCATCGATGCCCTGCGCGAAGCAATGCCCGCGGACACAATGATCTATTCGGATATGACGCAGTTCGCTTATGTCGCCAAAGAGGTCTGGGACATGGCTGTCCCGTATCACTGGCACCATCCGACCGGTTTCGGAACACTGGGCTATGCGCTGCCCGCTGGCATCGGTGGCGCAGTTGCGCGGCGAGAAAAGCCAACGGCGGTTATCGCCGGGGACTATGGCTTTCAATACACGCTGCAAGAGCTTGGCACGGCGGTGGAACTTGGCCTATCGCTGCCAATCATCCTGTGGGACAACGGCAAGCTGAAAGAGATCGAAGACAGCATGGTGCGCGGCCAGATTGCTCCCAACGCGGTCATCGCGCGCAACCCGGATTTCGGAAAGCTTGCCGAAGCCTATGGTGCGCTGTCGGCACGACCGACGGACCTCGCCGCACTTCAAATAAAGGTTCGTTCTGCGTTCGACGCGCCCGTGCCCACATTGATCCATGTGACGCCGGACATTCTGGGATAAAAAAGGGCGCCGCAATCTTTTGCAGCGCCCCAAATTACTCAGAGTAGTCAGATTAGTCCCAGCAATGCACCAGAACCGTCATGCCATTGGCGCGGCGGCTCAGTTCATTGGGGGTTATGCGCGTTTCGCTCTGTCCGGCCTGTCCTGCAACACCGGCTTTTTCCAGCACCGCATTCAGGCTGTCCACCGATGCAGCGAGGCTGACGCTGGCGGGCAAGGCGCGGCCTTCGGTGGGGGTGGGCAGCAACATGCCGACCACGTGGCCGTTATCGTCAAAGACAGGGCCACCCGCGTCGCCGGGCTGTGTACTCATGGTCAAGCGTTTCACACCGCTTTCGCCATTCAATCCGCGAATATCGGCGACTTGTCCGAAGGTCAGCGTGGGTGCACCCAAAGCGCCTTCATACGAGAACCCGGATGCCGCAATTTCGGACTGGATGCGGGGCGTCACGGGGCTGAACTCGGCCACGTTGATCGGTGCCAGGGTCTGACTGGGTCGCAAGACAGCAATACCCAGTTCCGCGTCGCTCCAGGCCACCTGCAATTGCTGATCCCCGTCGAGCGTGATGCGCGCGCAACTGTCTGCGGCCTCGGCCACGGTCAGGACGATACCCGAAGTATCGGCAAAAAAGCCCGAGCGCGAAACGCGCGGTTTGCGGATTTGCAGGCCCGAGACCAGGTCGATCCGCTGATCAGCGTCAGCACCTGCTGCAGCGTCCAGTACTGCATCTGTTGTGGCATAGCTGTTTGTCATGGCGGCCAGAACACGCGTGCGTCTTGCGTCATCGCCTTCGGGCCAGACCAGGGTAAAGCCTTTGATCTTGCCGTCTTCCAGCTGTGCCTGCGTATAGGACACAATACCGTTGCCGCGCCCTTCGATGGTAAAACGGTTGTTGCGCAGCTCTCTGGGGCCGTTCAGCGGGATGATCTCAAGCGATTGCATCACCTCGTAAAGCGCCTGCAGCGTGGCTCGGTTGCCTTCCTGGCTGATCAAAAGCGCCTGCGCGTCCAGATCTGAGCTGGCTTTGAAATGCGCAAAGGGGGCTTCATACCGGTCAAAGGCCAAAACGCCCAGCGGCAGGTCCAAAGACATTCCGGCCTGCGCATCGCTGTGGCGCGCCATGCCAACGCTAATCAGCGGGGCATTGAACTCGCCCATCAATGTCTTGCGTTGCAGCGTCGTAAGGACACCCGTGGCCTCAAACCCGTTGAACCGCTGCCATTCCGCCATCGAACGCCGTGTGCCAGCACCAAAAGCGCCGTCGATTGTCGATGCGTAGTAACCGCCAGCTTTCAATGCCGTCTGCAGATCGCGACGCTCTTGCGCGCTGAGCAACCGCTCACCTTGCAAAGCTTCTGCGCGTGTTTCGTCCGAGGATTGAACGCTCAAACCAAGCTGCTGGTTTGGTTCAACTGCCGGTTCCACCGGGGTCGAGATGACACCACGGTCCAATACATTTGCGCCAACCGGCCAGAATTGCTGACCCAACTGGTTCGACAGGGCGATGAAACTGTCGCCGGGTATTTGCCCTTCGGCTCGGTAGACGCGCAAGACCTGTTCCGCATCCGCGCGCAGGTAGGGGCCGATGACAATAGCGTACCACCCGGAATTCAGGCGAAACCCGTTCACATCCGGTAGCAGGTCACCATAGGCCTGCGCCCGCTCTTGGGCTTCGAAAAGCGTTGGGCGCGCTTCGACTTGCACCCATACGCCCTGATCCTCCTGGGCTTGCGCAGCGCCCAGACCAATGGTGAAGATAAAGAAAATTGCAGCAAATACGCGTGTCATTGTCTGCCCGTTTTATGCAGTGTTTTTGTCTGAGGCGCAGGTTACGCGATTTCAGCCCCCGAACGCCATGCCTGTGTTACGGGGAATTTGCACTGTGGCCGCGCAGTGACAACCTGTGTGCAAAGGCCCGTTGACGCCCATGGACCCCTTGCATAGGAAGGGCAAAACCGACCGGAACCGGGTGCCCGATGCGCCCAAAGGGAATGTCATGACCGAACCGTCCAGTGCGCCACGCTCTTTTCAGGAAATCATCCTGCGGCTTCAGACCTATTGGGCCTCGAAGGGCTGTGCGATCCTGCAGCCCTATGACATGGAGGTCGGGGCAGGGACGTTCCACCCGGCCACAACACTGCGTGCTTTGGGCTCCAAGGCCTGGGCTGCGGCCTATGTACAGCCGTCACGCCGTCCGACCGACGGACGCTATGGTGAGAACCCCAACCGGTTGCAGCACTATTACCAGTACCAGGTGCTGATCAAACCCAGCCCGCCGGATCTGCAGGAGCTGTATCTGGGCAGCCTCGAGGCCATCGGCATCGATATGGAGCTGCATGACATCCGCTTTGTCGAAGATGACTGGGAAAGCCCCACGCTCGGCGCCTGGGGCCTGGGGTGGGAGGTCTGGTGCGACGGTATGGAGGTCAGCCAGTTCACCTATTTTCAGCAGGTCGGTGGCCATGACTGCGCGCCTGTCTCGGGTGAGTTGACCTATGGGCTGGAACGTCTGGCGATGTATGTGCTGGGCATCGATCATGTCATGGATATGCCCTTCAATGATCCGCAGTCGCCCAGCCCGCTGACCTATGGCGATGTCTTCAAACAGACCGAGGAAGAATACGCCCGCTGGAATTTTGACGTCGCTAATACCGAGGTTCTGCTGCGCCATTTCGAAGAGGCCGAGGCCGAATGCGCGGCCATTCTGGCGCAAGAGGATATCGACCCCAAGACCGGGAAACGGATCATCATGGCTCACCCAGCCTATGACCAGTGCATCAAGGCCAGCCATATGTTCAACCTACTGGACGCGCGGGGCGTGATCTCGGTAACCGAGCGTCAGGCCTATATCGGGCGCGTGCGGGCTTTGGCCAAACAATGCGCAGATGCATTTGTTCAGACCAAAGCGGCCGGGTTCGAGGCCTGATGGCCGCCTTAGGCCAAGCCGGGCAGCAACACTTTCAAACCGTCTGCGATCATGCTGATGGCAATGGCCGACAAGATCATGCCCATAAAGCGGCTCATGATCACGCGGGCCGTGTCCGACAGATGGCGCGCAATGGCCGCCGCGTTCCAGAAGGTCACGAACAGCAACAGGACAACTGCTCCGAAAACGCCGGCATAACCAAGCGCTTTGACGGGTTTGTCAATCTGGTGCGCATAAAGGATCAGTGTCGTGATCGTGCCGGGCCCGACCAGAATTGGAAAGGCCAGCGGGTAAAAGGCGACCGTTGCGGGCTCGGGATAGGCATCCTTTTCCCCCGTTGTTCCATGATGCGAGCTGCTTTCATGTCCGTTCAGCATGTTCAACCCGATCATCAGAACAACCAGCCCACCTGCCACCCGCAGATGGTTGACGCTAATGCCGAACAGACCCAGGGCCTGGTTACCCACGGCTGCAAAGGCGCTTCCCAAGATCAGGCAATAGACGGCCGTTTTGACCGCAACCTTGCGCTGATCAGCAGGGGTCAGGCCATCAGTAACGCTCAGGAACACCGGCAGGTTGGTGATCGGGTTCATGATCGCAAAAAGGGCCCCGAAAAACCCGACGATAAATGTGGTGTCCATCTTCAAAGCCCTATATCTGAACGGGTTAACTGGGAAACTGTCCGATTTATCTCGAAGATGAAAGAGGTTGCGTAGGTCATGACCGGCAAACTGCTTGCGATTATCCTTTTGGCCTCAGCCGCTTTGGCCGGTGGTGCGATGTATTACCTGCAGGTCTATGGGTTCTATTACGAGGTCGAGGCGCAACCCGGGCAAGATGTGACCTTGCTGCCGCATGATACAGATACGCCAGTCACCATTTCTTACGAGCAGTTTCAGGCTATTGACGCGGACAGTTCTCCGATCCGGTATCGGGCCTGTTTTCAAACCGAATTGGGGTTTGATCAGTTGCAAGCCTATCAACGTGTCGAAAACCCTGAACCGCTTACTGCGCCGGGATGGTTTGACTGCTATGATGCGGTCGAACTGGCGGATGATCTGAAATCCGGGCGGGCGCAGGCGTTCCTGGGGGCCAAAAACATCCGCTATGGTGTCGACCGGATCGTAGCCATCACCGAAGATGGGGCAGGATATGTCTGGCATGCGCTCAACAATTGTGGGGAAAAGGCCTATGACGGGACAGTGGTTGGCGAAGAATGCCCGCCGCGTCCGGAAAGCTGAAGTACAGCCATGAGTTATGCGGTTGAAATCCCGCAGTTTCTAACCGCAACCCTTGGTTTTGCGGTCTATCTGCTCGGCGCCGAGCTTAATGCGCGGGTGGCTGTTCTGCGACAGTTCAACATCCCCGAGCCGGTAACCGGTGGGTTGCTGGCCTCGTTGGTGGTGTTGGCGCTGTACCTGGTTTTTGGGCTTGAGCTGTCGTTTGAGCTTCAGACCCGGGATTTCCTGCTCGTCCTGTTCTTTGCGGGCATCGGGCTGAATGCGCGGATCGCTGATTTGATTTCGGGTGGCAAGCCCTTGTTTTTACTTCTGATCCTCACTCTGACGACGATCGCCGCCCAGAACGTAATCGGTGCGGTGGGCGCGACGATCTTTGGCTATCCGGCGCAGGCGGGTGTCCTGTTTGGCTCGGCGGCGCTGATCGGGGGGCACGGGACAGCCATCGCCTGGGCCCCGGCGGTAGGGGACGCTACCGGGCTCGACGGCGCGACCGAGCTGGGCGTGGCCGTCGCAACGCTGGGCCTGGTTCTGGCGGCCCTTGTGGGTGGCCCAATCGCACGGCTGTTGATCGAGGGCCGCAATTTGTCGCCGGAGCGACCGGATGAAGAACTCATCGTCGGGCTGCCGGACCAGGCCGGGAAGAGCAAATCGCAGATTGATCACCTCACGATCATGCGGGTGCTTCTCTATCTCAATATCGCGATTATCTTCGGCTATATGCTGAACGAGGTTATCCTGGCGGCTGGCCTCAAACTGCCACTTTTCGTGCCCTGTCTGATCATGGGGATCGTGATCGCCAATCTGCGCACAGCGCTGTTTCCTTCGGCACCGCCGGTCTCGCAGACGCCCTCGCTGGCGCTGATATCCGAATTTGCGCTGGGGGCCTTTCTGGCCATGTCACTTATGAGCCTGCAACTTTGGACCATTGCCGAACTTGGTTTGGCCATTGCCGTGATCATGACCGCGCAAACCCTGTTCACTGTGGTCTTTGTGATCTGGGCGCTGTTTCCGATTATGGGGTCGAACTACCGCGCCGCCGTTCTGGCTGCAGGCTTTGGCGGCTTTGCTTTGGGCGCCACACCCACAGCGATTGCAAATATGACAGCCGTAACCAAGCGATATGGCCCGTCGCCTATTGCCTTTATCGTGCTCCCCCTTGTATCCGCATTCTTTGTGGATATTGCCAATGCCATCGTCATCCAGACGATTGTAAATTTCTAAGGACCGAAAATGCCCGACCTGCTGATCGAACTGTTTTCCGAGGAAATCCCCGCGCGCATGCAGACCCGCGCCGGTGAAGACCTGAAAAAGCGGATCACCGATGGTTTGGTCGAGGCCGGTTTGACTTATTCCGGGGCCGCCGCCCTGACAACGCCGCGTCGT
This sequence comes from Ruegeria sp. HKCCD7255, assembly GCF_013031565.1. Taxonomy (NCBI): domain Bacteria; kingdom Pseudomonadati; phylum Pseudomonadota; class Alphaproteobacteria; order Rhodobacterales; family Roseobacteraceae; genus Ruegeria; species Ruegeria sp. HKCCD7255. Next base: position 115,418 of record NZ_WQAG01000002.1, read on the forward strand.
TTGACCCTAGCGGTCGAAGGGCTGCTGTCTGAAAGCCCCACGGTACGCGAAGAACGCAAGGGCCCCAAAGTGGGCGCGCCGGACAAGGCCATCGAAGGCTTCCTGCGCGGCGCAGGGCTGACCCGTGATCAGTTGGAAGAGCGTGAGACCCCCAAAGGCGCGGTCTATTTCGCCATGATCGAAAAACCGGGCCGGCCGGCGGCTGAGATCGTGGCCGAAGTGGTTGAGGCCACCATTCGCAACTTTCCTTGGCCGAAATCCATGCGCTGGGGCAGTGGCCCTATGCGCTGGGTACGTCCGCTGCACTCGATCCTGTGCATTCTGAGTGATGAGACAGGCGCGCAGATCGTGCCGCTTACAGTCGAGGGGATCACGGCCGGAGACAGCACGCAGGGTCACCGGTTTATGGCGCCAAACCGGTTTTCTGTAACCTCCTTCGAGGATTACGCCGCCAAGCTCAAACGCGCCTTTGTGGTTTTGTCGCCCGAAGAACGAGCCGAGTATATCTGGAACGACGCCCAGAACATGGCTTTTGCCGCCGGTCTTGAGGTGGTCGAAGACAAGGGCCTGCTGGCCGAGGTTGCCGGGCTGGTTGAATGGCCTGTGGTGCTGATGGGGCAGATCGATGACGAATTCCTCGACCTGCCGCCCGAGGTGCTGCAAACCTCGATGAAAGAGCATCAGAAGTTCTTTTCAGTGAAGAACCCCAAGACCGGGCGGATCGAACGGTTCATTACAGTGGCCAACCGCGAAACCGCCGATAATGGCGCGACCATGCTGGCAGGGAACCAAAAGGTGCTGTCGGCGCGTCTGGCGGATGCGAAATTCTTCTGGGAGAATGACCTGCGCGTCGCCAAATCGGACATCACCCAATGGACCCGCGCGTTGGAGAATGTGACCTTCCACAACAAGCTGGGCACACAGGCCGAACGCATCAACCGCATCGCCGCTCTGGCCCGCGAGCTGGCCCCGGTGACAGGCGCGGATGCGGATCAGGCCGAGAAAGCCGCGCGTTTGGCCAAGGCCGACCTGAGCTCTGAGATGGTTTATGAATTCCCGGAACTTCAAGGGCTTATGGGGCGGTATTACATCGAGGCCGCAGGTGAAGACGCCGCCGTAGCCGCGGTGGCGCAGGAACACTACTCGCCGCTGGGCCCATCGGATGACGTGCCCACCGCACCTTTGTCAGTGACCGTTGCACTGGCCGATAAGCTGGACACGCTGACCGGGTTTTGGGCGATTGATGAAAAGCCCACCGGATCGAAAGACCCGTTTGCGCTGCGCCGTGCGGCGCTGGGGGTTATTCGGTTGATTTTTGGCAACGATCTACATCTTCGGTTGGATCGCTTTTTTGACAGTCAGTTGGTTCGGGCGGAAAGCGCCATCAACGACGCACTACCGGATGCAAATGTCCGCGATCTTCTTGAAGAAATCGCGCGTCATGGCGTTTTTGGTGGAGCTTTTCAGACCGTCAAAGAAAAAATTGGCGGATTACCTGCGGCGGCATTTCTTGAGTTAGAGAAAAAGGTTCCCGACGCATCCGACGACCTCCTCTCTTTTATCCATGACCGTCTCAAGGTCTTTCTGCGCGATGAAGGCATCCGCCACGATATCATTGACGCCTGTATCGTGATGGACGGCAATGACGACCTCAACCTGCTTGTCAAACGCGCGCGTGCGCTGAATGCGGTGATTGCGACCGAGGATGGGGAAAACCTTGTGCAGGGCTTCAAACGCGCCAACAACATCCTGACGCAGGCCGAAGAGAAGGACGGGGTCGAATACTCCTATGGCGCGGATGTGAAATTTGCCGAGACCGACAGCGAAAAGGCGCTGTTCAGCGCTTTGGAACAGGCTGAAGATCAGATCAACGCGGCGCTGGAGGGTGAAGATTTTCCGACGGCGATGGCAGCTATGGCGGCGTTGCGCGGGCCGGTGGATGCGTTTTTTGAGGATGTGCAGGTCAATACCGACAATGACATCCTGCGGCGCAACCGTCTGAACCTGCTCAGCCAGATCCGGCAGATCTGTTCGTCGGTTGCGGATTTGTCGAAGATCGACGGCTAAACCCTTGGGCGCGCGAGCGGACGCGCCCAGATCACCCTTGCGTGACCGGCCCATCTGCCTATGCTGCGGTGAAACCAAAAGGTGCCGCAGTGCAGAATAATCCACATACCACTCTGATCACCTCTGACGCGCCGGTCGCAGCCAATACCCATGGCGGGCGGGCGAAATGCTTGCAACGCTTGGTGCGGCTGGACATGCCGGTGCCCCGGACTGTGGCGCTGTCGTTTGAGTCGGTGCACCAGATTGCGAATGGGAATGTGCCTGATATCTCGGCGGTGTTAGAGCAGTTCGAACCCACCGCGCTATTGTGCGTGCGGCCCAGTTCCGAAGATCCCGATTGGGGCGGACCTGGCGCTGTTTTGAACATCGGCATGAATGACGCGCGGTATCTGGACTTGTCGGCGGATATGGGCCGCGACGCGGCTGCGGCGCTCTATCTGCGATTTGCGCAAAGTTACGCGACCCATGTGGCGCGTCTTGACCCGGATGTCTTCGACGATATCGACGCTGATGGCCGCGAAGGTCTGAGCCTGACGCTGCGCGCTTACGAGGATGAGACCGAAGAAGCCTTCCCTCAGGAGCGTGGGGAACAGCTGGTCGGAGTTCTGCGCTCCATGGCCCGCGCGTGGGAGGGCACATCAGCCCGGCTGCTGCGTCAAGCCAAGGGCGCGCCTGCGGATGCGGGGCTGGGCCTGGTCATTCAGGAAATGATTCCCGGTGTCGGGCAGGGCGAGTGTGGCTCGGGCGTGTTGCAACTGGTTGATCCGGCCACGGGAAAGCCGCAGATCACCGGGCGATACCTGAGCCAAAGCCAGGGGCGCGATGCGTTGGGGGAAGGCGTCTCGGCCCTGTTTTTGCAAAAGGATGAGCGCGGCCCCTCGCTGGAAGATGTCGCGCCCGAGGCGTTTTCCGACCTCAAGGCCCATGCGGCGCTGATGCGTGAGAAACTGCGCGAAGAGATGCAGGTCGAGTTCGTTGTCCAGAACGGCAATGTGCATATTCTCGACGGCGTCCGGGTTCAGCGCGGATCGCGCGCAGCGGTGCGGATTGCCGTGCGGCTGGCCGAAGACGGAATCATCCCCCCACAAGAGGCGGTGATGCGGATCGATCCGCATTCGCTGAACGAGTTGCTGCACCGGCAGGTTCATCCCGGCGCCAAGCGAGACGTATTGACCACCGGCATTGGTGCCAGCCCGGGCGCTGCGACTGGCCGGTTGGTCTTTACTGCTGCCGAAGCACAGGCCAGCGCGGCGCGGGGGGAGCCCTGTATTCTGGTGCGCCGCGAAACATCGCCCGAGGATGTGCGCGGGATGCATGCGGCGGTGGCGGTTCTGACCGAAAAGGGCGGCATGACCAGCCACGCGGCAGTGATCGGGCGCGGGCTGGGTCTGCCCTGTATCGTCGGGGCCTCGGAGATGCGGTTCCAGACCAAGTTGAAACAACTAACCGCCCCCGATGGCCGGGTGTTCAAGACCGGAGATGTCCTGACGATCGATGGTTCGTCTGGGCAGGTTCTGGTGGGTGAGCCAGCCATGCTGGAAGCCGCATTGGATGATAGTTTTCAAACGCTTATGGGCTGGGCAGATGCCGAGCGTGACATTGCCATCCGCGCCAATGCCGATACGCCCGCCGACGCGCAGACCGCTCGAAACTTTCAGGCCGAAGGGATTGGTCTGTGCCGGACGGAACACATGTTCTTTGATCCCGGCCGTTTGACGGTAATGCGCGAGATGATCTTTGCGCAGACGCCCTCGGGCCGGGCGGCCGTGTTGGAGCGCTTGCTGCCGATGCAACGGCAGGATTTTGTCCAGCTGTTCCGCATCATGGAGGGTCAACCGGTCTGTATCCGCCTGTTTGACCCGCCGCTGCACGAGTTCCTGCCCACCACCCGCAGCGGACAGCGGGAAGTGGCTGAAGCATTGGATCTGCCTGTGTCGGATGTCGAACGACGGGTGGATTCAATGAGCGAATACAACCCGATGCTGGGGCTGCGCGGGGTTCGTCTGGGTGTGACTGTCCCCGAGATCTACGACATGCAGGCCCGCGCGATCTTTGAGGCGACGCTGGAGGCGTCAAAAGACGGCGCGCCGGTTGTGCCCGAGGTGATGATTCCTCTGGTCTCGGCCAAGCGTGAGGTTGAGCTGGTCAAGGCACGTATCGACAAGGTCGCCACCGAAGTTGCGTCGGAACAGGGCCAAGAGTTCGACTATCGTCTGGGCGTGATGGTCGAAACACCGCGCGCATGTTTGCGGGCGAACGAAATCGCGCCGCACACTGCCTTTATGAGTTTCGGGACCAACGACCTGACGCAGATGACATATGGCCTGTCGCGCGATGACGCGGGCCGGTTCATGTCGGCCTATGTGCGGTTGGGCGTGTTCAATGAAGATCCGTTTCACGTGCTGGATGCAGATGGCGTGGGCGAGTTGCTTCGGTTGGGAGCCGAGCGAGGGCGGGAGGCGCAGCCGGGTGTAACCTTGTCGGTTTGCGGTGAACATGGCGGCAACCCCGAATCAATTGCGATCTGTCGCGCGCTTGGATTCGACTATGTCTCATGTTCGCCCTTCCGGGTTCCGGTGGCTCGGCTGACTGCCGCTCAACTGGCGATTTCTTCTAAACTTGGGGGTTGACGCGGCTCAGGCCCCATAGAAATAGTAGCATCGCACACGCGCCATTGTTGAAAGTTTTTAACCGCGTGAGCAATTTTTTACTTGCATTTGCCGAAAAACTGGACGTTCGGCGAATTGTCGGCTATCAGCCTCGACGCGCCCGCCGGGGGAGGGTTTGGCGCGTATGTGCCTGTGCGAGGTTATCTGATGAAGAGCTACATATTGGCTGTTGCCGTTTCGGCAGCAACCGTGCTGCCCGGTTTGTCATATGCAGACCGGCAGACCGTTGAATCGACAAAGGAAGAACTGGTCGCCCGCAATGAGCTGCCAGCACAAAGCTTCAAAGACTATCTGACTCTGTTCAAGCCGCGCAAAGCGCCGGAACAGATTGAAATGAGCTATACCAAAGACTGGTTGGACCAGCAGCCCGATGCCACCGGAGATGAGCATTTCCGTTGCTTGGCCGAAGCGCTGTATTTTGAGGCACGCGGTGAAAGCGTGAAAGGCCAGTTCGCGGTGGCAGAGGTTATTCTGAACCGTGTCGACAGCACGCGGTTCCCCGACTCGCTGTGCGGTGTGATCCAGCAGGGTACTGGCAAGAAATACCAGTGTCAGTTCACTTATACTTGTGATGGCCAGAAAGAGGTCATTCATGAGAAACGCGCCTATGAGCGCGTCGCCAAGGTTGCACGTGCCGCGATTGATGGGCTGACCGAGGATCTGACCGAGGGGGCTACGCATTACCACACCAAGGCAGTGCGTCCGTCTTGGTCGCGCGTATACAAGGAAACCGCGCGGATCGGTGTGCATATCTTCTATCGCCACAACTACCGGACAGCCAGCAACTGACCAAAGCGCCATCGCGGATTCTGCGGTGGCGTAGCGCGATGTCGTTGACAGATGATGGGGCGTGCGTTGTCGATGGACGACGCATTCAGTGGCTGGAATGGCGTTTACAAGGGTGTTATAGGCCTGCAGACCGCCTAGAAGGGGCGAACTGATCAGCCGAGGCCAAAGAGGCGAGACCCATGAGTTCCGAAATCCGCCTTGCGTTTGCGCACCCGTCCGAGCGATCCGAAGCTACCGCGCCGCGTGGGCCGCTGGACCGGATTTCTCTGCGCGATCATATTGTCGACGTCGAGATCGGGGCGTTTCAGGCCGAGCGTGGCACCACTCAGCGTATCTGCTTCAACATCGTTGTCGAAGTGCGACCTTTGACCGGCCCTATTGATGACGATGTCGATCGTATCCTGTCTTATGACAAGGTGACCGAGGCCATTTCTTTTGAGCTGGCGGCAGAGCGGCTGAACCTGCTCGAAACACTGGCAGATCGTGTGGCCGAGCGAATTTTACTTGAGCCACAGGCTGTAAGAGCCTTTGTTCGAATAGAAAAACTTGATCGCGGTCCGGGCGCGCTTGGGGTTGAAATCGTACGTGGCAAAGACGCAGTTGACCCCGATTTGGTCGAGGAAGAACGCCCGCATCCCCGTTTGGTATTTTTGTCCAATGAAGCGATAGCGTCGGACAAGCTGACAGGCTGGATCGATCAGTTGGAAAGCCGTCAGCGTCCGCTGATCCTTTGTGTTGGTGCCGCTGATCTGCCTGTATCACAAACCGGTCACGCGATGACCCAGCGCCGCATCGACCTGCTGGCAATCGAACAGAACGCCTGGGTTCTGGCCGCGCGTGATCATCGCTGTGTTGTGGTCTCGACCCGGACCGAGTTGGATTGGGCGATGCGCAACGGTCAAATCTGTGTCTGGGCACCGTCCAAGATCGTGTTGGATGCGGTGGACGGGCCGTCTGCGGCCCCGTCAGATGCTGTGGCCTTGGCCGCGTGGTTTGCATCGACGTTTGAAGCCAGCGAAATGATGGTGATCGGAGGCGAATTGCCGGATGCGCCAAAAACGCCTTTGCGCGCGGTATCTGTCGATCAGAAAACCCTGTGACAATGTATTTCCGCCCGCTGGTTCAACATGGTCCTGCACGTCCAAACGGGGCTGTGCCTTTGGCGGGGCGGCAGGATCTGTGGTTTACCCATGCCGAGCAATTGCAACGAGGTAAACCTGCGCAGGTCGTGCCTGTGCCGGACTTGCCCAGCGGCTGGCAAGATCGCCTGACGCGTCCGCGCGCCTCAGTTGCGGCACTGGATATGTCGCAGCCTCAGATTATGGGGATCTTGAACGCGACCCCCGACAGTTTCTCGGATGGCGGGTTGCACAACTCGGTTGAGGCGGCACGAGATGCGGCCCGAAATATGGTGCAAAACGGCGCCAGCATTCTGGATGTTGGCGGAGAATCCACGCGGCCCGGCGCAGATTTTGTTCCCGAGGACGAAGAGATTCGGCGGACCCGCCCGGTGATCGAAGCGATCCGCGCCGAGACAGAGGCTGTGATCTCGATCGACACACGTAAAGCTTCAGTCGCGCAGGCCGCGTTCGAGGCAGGGGCAGGGCTGATCAACGATGTCTCGGGCTTTACCTTTGACCCCCAGCTTGCACCTTTTTGTGCAGAACACGATGCCCCGGTTTGTGTGATGCATCTGCAGGGCGATCCGGCAACGATGCAGGATGACCCGCGTTATGAGGATGTCTTGCTGGACGTGTATGATTTTCTGGCGCAGCAGATTGAGCGGCTAATCGCATTGGGTCTGAAACATGAGCGGATTATTGTTGATCCCGGTATCGGATTTGGGAAGACCCAAGAGCATAATCTGGAACTTTTGAGAAATATCAGCCTTTTCCATGGGTTAGGGTGCCCAATCCTGCTGGGAGTGTCGCGTAAGGGGCTGATCGGTCAGATTGGGAAAGAGCCACGCAAGGATGCGCGCGCGCCGGGATCAATCGCTGTGGCTTTGGCCGGATTGTCTCAGGGTGTGCAGATCATTCGTGCGCATGATGTCGCTGAGACCGCTCAGGCCTTGCGTCTGTGGGCTGCCGTCCGGTAATTCGGACGCAGGCAGGTGTTTCAGGAGAGTATTGATGCGTAAATTGTTCGGAACCGACGGGGTGCGTGGCACCGCGAACACGCATCCCATGACGGCCGAGATGGCCCTGCGCATCGGCGCGGCTGTGGGGCGATATTTCCGCCGCGATGCCTCGGGTGTGCATCGGGTGGTCATCGGTAAGGACACGCGGCTTTCGGGCTATATGCTGGAGAACGCTCTGACCGCCGGGCTAACCTCGACCGGGATGAATGTGTTGCTGTTGGGGCCGGTGCCGACACCAGCGGTCGGGCTGATGACCCGGTCCATGCGGGCCGACCTTGGGGTGATGATTTCGGCCAGCCACAACCCGGCAGAGGACAACGGCATCAAGTTTTTTGGCCCCGACGGGTATAAGCTGTCCGATCAGGCCGAACTAGAGATCGAGCGGCTGATCGAAGAGGGTGTCAAACCTGCTCAGGCGCAGAATATCGGGCGCGCGCGTCGGGTGGATGATGCGCGGTTTCGCTATGGCGAGCGGGTGAAATCATCCCTGCCGCGGGATGTGCGCCTGGACGGGCTGAAAGTGGTGATCGATTGTGCCAACGGTGCTGCACACCGTACCGCGCCTGAAGTCCTGTGGGAACTGGGTGCCGAGGTTATCCCGGTTGGCATTGCGCCGAACGGAAAGAATATCAACCTCGATTGTGGCTCGACCCATCCCGAATTTGCGGCTGAAACGGTTGTGGCCCATGGTGCGGATGTTGGGATCTGCCTGGATGGCGACGCAGACCGGGTGGTCATTGTCGACGAAACCGGTACCGTGGCAGATGGCGACCAGCTTATGGCCCTGCTGGCCTCGGCCTGGAGTAAGGCAGATCAGCTGAAGGGCGGGGCTTTGGTGGCCACCGTGATGTCCAATCTGGGGCTGGAGCGGCATCTAAGCGCGCAAGGTTTGCGTTTGGAGCGCACTGCCGTTGGTGACCGCTATGTGGTTGAGCGGATGCGCGAGGGCGGGTTCAACCTGGGCGGTGAGCAATCCGGCCACATCGTGATGAGCGATTATGCCACCACAGGCGACGGGCTGATGGCCGGGCTGCATTTCCTGGCGGAAATGGTTCTGTCCGAGAAAAAGGCCTCCGAGCTGTCGCGCCAGTTCGAAACCGTGCCTCAACTGCTCAAGAACGTGCGCTATGGTGAAGGGCAGGTGCCGCTGGAGGCTGACAGCGTCAAGTCTGCGATTGCGGAGGCTGAGGCGCAGCTGAACGGCAAAGGGCGTCTGCTGATCCGCAAGTCCGGGACCGAACCTTTGATCCGGGTGATGGCGGAATGCGAAGATGACGGTCTGTTGACGCAGGTGGTGAACGGAATCGTGGCCGAGGTTGAGGCCGCTGCGGGCTAAGCGCGGCTCAGCATTCGTTTCAGGCTGAACCACTGGCTGATGGCCATACCGGTGAGGATCAGCGCAAGCGCGCCGAAGAAGCGCAGGGGCAGGGCCTCGGACAGGATCCAGGCCCCGAACACCATCGACCAGACCGGAACCTGATAGTTCACAAGCGTCAGGAAAACCGAGCCAGCGCTGCGCGTGATGGATACCCGCAGCGACGTGGCAAAGGCGGTTGGTACAAGGCCCAAAACGAGCAAAGCAAGCGTTGGGCGGGGCCCTTGCCAGGTTGGTAGCCCCTCGGTCATCAGCAGGATCGGTATCAACACCACGGCACCGACAAGCAGCATCAGCGCAGCCAGAACCAGCGGGTCAATCGGTGGACACCGACGTGTCATGATCGACGAGCTGGCATAGCACAGGGCGGCGCAGATGCAGGCCAGTTGCGCAAGCGGCTCTGCACCTTGTCCCAATTGCGCCAGACCCGGCCCCATCAGCACCAGCGCGCCGGTAAAGCCAAGACAGACACCAATCAGGCGGCGCAGGTTCATCGGCTCATCCGAAAAGAAATGCGCAAGCGGCAGGACCATCAGCGGGATCGCGGCCATGGATAACCCGGCAAAGGCCGAAGGCACAAATTGTTGGCCCCAGCTGAGCAGCATGAACGGCACTGCGGTCGACAACAAGCCGATCAACACAATGGATGTCGCCAGAGCAGGTGTGAGCGTTGGAATGCGGCGGCCGGACAGTCGCATCAAAAGCAGCAATGTCACCGCTCCCAGGGTGGTACGCGCCGTGGCAACGGTGATCGGGCCATACCCCTCAAGTGCCATGGCCACGACCATGAAAGTTGCGCCCCATATGAGGCCCAAAGTGAAGACGCCGCTCCAGTCACGCTTTGAAGGTTGTTCAACCATTCCATCCCCTTATCTCGCAGGCCGACCGGTGTCACGAAGGGAATTTGACAAAGAGTAAGTTTATATTTACCGTAAGTTATGACTTACGAAAAAGCTCTGTCAGCCCTTGGGGATACCACACGCAGACACGTGTTCGAGGCGGTGGCGCGCAAGCCGCAATCAGTGGGGCAGATCGCAGCGGACATGCCTGTCAGCCGTCCTGCCGTGTCGCAGCACCTTCGCGTGTTGTCCGATGCGGGGCTGGTGATGTGTCAGGCTCAGGGCACGCGGCGCATCTACACGGCCTGTCCCGACGGGCTGGATGCGCTGCGGTCATGGCTTGATCGCTACTGGTCGGAGGTGATGAGCCGATTTGCGGATGAGGTAAATTCAGGGAAGGAAGACGCGTGACCGATCCTATTGTGAAGACTGTTGTTGTCAAAGCCGAGCCCGCGCGCGCCTTTGATATCTTTGTAAACCGTATCGCGAAATGGTGGCCTCTGGAGGGGCACGCGGTATCGGCGGCCCATAACCAGCCCGCGCTTGGAGTGACAATCGAACCTTGGGTCGGTGGGGCGGTCTATGAGACCATGTATGATGGCGACCGCGCAGAATGGGGTGAGGTTTTGGTCTATGAAGAGGGCCAGCGCATCGCATTCACATGGCATCCGGGGACAAATACGGATTACCCCACCCGTGTTGAAGTGAGTTTTGAAGCTCAAAACGACGCTGAGACCAAGGTGACGCTGACCCATTCAGGGTGGGAGGTCTGGGCAGCCGAGGCTGCGGACAAACGCAAAAATTATGACAGCGGCTGGGATTTTGTGCTGGGCGAGCGCTATGCGAACGCAGTTGCCAATTGAAAAGGGCGGCCCTGTTGGCCGCCCTTTCACCGACTGAAGTCAGGCTTAGTTCTTTTCTTTGTCGACCATTTTGCCAGCCGAGATCCAGGGCATCATGGCGCGCAGCTTAGCGCCTGTTTCCTCGATCATGTGCTCGTCATTGGCACGGCGCGACGCTTTGATGGTCGGCTGACCAACGGCGTTTTCCAGCATGAAGTCGCGGACGAACTTGCCTTGCTGGATGTCGTTCAGAACCTCTTTCATACGCGCTTTGGTCTCGTCGTATTTCAGGATACGCGGGCCGGTGACGTATTGGCCGTATTCGGCTGTGTTCGAGATCGAGTAATCCATGTTCGCGATGCCGCCTTCGTAGATCAGGTCAACGATCAGCTTCACTTCGTGCAGACACTCAAAATAGGCCATTTCGGGCGCATAGCCTGCCTCGATCAGAGTTTCAAAGCCGCAGCGGATCAGCTCTACCAGACCACCGCACAGAACAGCTTGCTCACCGAACAGGTCGGTTTCGCATTCTTCGCGGAAGTTGGTTTCGATGATGCCCGAGCGACCGCCACCGATGGCCGAGCAATAGGACAGGCCGATTTCCAGCGCTTTGCCAGTTGCGTCATTGTCAACGGCCACCAGGCAGGGCACGCCGCCGCCTTTGGTGTATTCGCCGCGCACAGTGTGGCCGGGGCCTTTGGGTGCCATCATGATGACGTCAACGCCTTCTTTCGGCTCGATCAGGCCGAAATGTACGTTCAGGCCGTGGGCGAATGCAATCGCGGCGCCCGGCTTGATGTTGTCATGGACATATTTCTTGTAGGTCTCTGCCTGCAATTCGTCGGGCATGGTGAACATGATCACGTCACACCACGCAGCAGCTTCGGCGATGCCCATCACCTCCAGACCTTCAGCTGCGGCTTTCTTGGCCGAAGGTGAGCCTTCGCGCAGGGCGATAACCAGGTTCTTCGCACCCGAGTCGCGCAGGTTCAGCGCGTGGGCATGGCCTTGGCTGCCATAGCCCAGGATGGCCACTTTTTTGTCTTTGATCAGGTTGATGTCGCAATCGCGATCGTAATAGACGCGCATTTCGCCGGTCCTTTCTGTTTCGATTGCTGTGCTTCTATCCTGCGGGATGAGTATTGGCGATAGGGTCTGGATTGAGTATTGAAGAAAAAGGTGAAGAATAATTCGCGAAATAAGAAGAACCTGAAGAAATCATGCTTGACGATATCGACAGGCGCATCCTGCGCATCTTTCAGGCCGAACCCAGCCTGACCACAGCCGAACTGGCCGAACGATGCCGGATCAGCGCGGGCGTGTGCTGGCGACGGATCGAGAAGATGCAGGCGGCGGGCATCATCGAGGGGCAAGAGGCGGTGATCGACTGGGCCGCATTGGGCTATGCGGTTGAGGTTTCCTTGCGGATCACGCTGGACAAGACGCAACCGCGCGCCTTTGACGAGTTTACCGAAGCCGCGCGGGACGTGTCGGAAGTGATCGAGATCCAGACCTTCCTGGGGCGTGTTGACGTGCGCCTGTCTGTGCTGGCGCGTGACATGACACATTATCAGCAAGTGTATCGTGATCGCATTCTGACCTTGCCGCATATCGCGGATATCGAGGCGCTGATGCATATCGCGCGTGTCAAACGCGACGAGGTGTTGCCGGTATGATCGAATTGGATGAGGTCGACCGCAAAATCCTGCGCGCGCTTGCACAGGATGCGACACAAAGCGCTGGTGCGTTGGGGCGCCGCTTTGGGCTGTCGCAGCCCGCAACCTGGCGGCGTATTCGCAGGTTGGAACAGGCCGGGGTGATCAAAGGGCGCAGGCTGCGTCTGAATGCCGAAGCGCTGGGGTTTGGGGTAACCGTGTTTCTGGGCGTCAAGCTTGGCCGCAAAGGGCAGATCAGCCTGGAAGATTTCGAACGCGCCGTGAGCGCCATCCCCGAGGTTCAGACCGTTGAGCACGTGTTGGGGCTCTATGATTACCGATTGCGGGTTGTGGCGCGGGATCTGGCCGATTTCGAGCGCGTCCTGCGCCGCCGGATCATGACACTGCCTGGTGCCGGCGACGTTGAGGCAAACGTTCTGCTCAGCGAAGAGCGCTTGCCGGGCCCGATCGGGTGATCAGTACTTCGACCGGATACAATACCCAGGATGATGGGTCAGGCGGGCGAACGTCATAGGCTGGCCGTCTTTCCACGTCGTGCGTTCCAATTGGATCATCGACGTTCCGGTCGTGGTGCCCATGAACTCGGCTAGGCGGCCATCGGCGGAAATGGCGGAAAAGGCGATTTCGGCTTCGGTAAAGGGGGCTGCGTTCAACAGCCATTCATGGGGGCCGGAATGGTTCAGATCCGCCGTTTCGATTTCAGGAACCGTTTCAATTACAACCCAGCGTTCTTCCAGCTGGAAGGGGCGGTTGTCCGCGTAATGCATGCAAACGATATGTAGAACGCGTGCGTCCGGATCGACATTCAACTGCGACGTCAGCCAGCGTGGGCTTGAAACCACATTCCGCTCGACCAGCGCATAGCGATAGTCCGAGTTCTGCTGTTCGACGGCCTGGCGCGCCAGGGAAATCTCAAGCTTGGCTTGTTTTCTGGGTTCTTTTTTGACCCGTGTGCCGCTTTTGCGTTTGCGTTCGACAAATCCCTGATCGGACAGTTCGCGCAAAGCCCGGTTGACTGTGGCGCGAGCGCAGCTGAACTCTTCGGCCAGCTGAGTTTCGGTCGGGAGTAAAGAACCTTGTGGCCAAACTCGGGTTTCGATCCGTCGTTTGACCTCGTCCCGCACAACTTGAAAACTGATCCGTCTTTGTTCAGTCACGAATTCAAGACCTCTTCTATTAAAAAGTGAGTGCATATGCTCAGAAACACGCAATGGTGTAAAGGGAGGGTGACTCTGTTTAGCGTCACTTCTTCTCGACTGTTCTGATTTGCTAGCACAAGAAACCGTAAATTTAGCGGTGACTTTACGGAGAAACGCAGCAGATTTGGAACGCTTTACCTTGCGTTCAACAGCGTGCAGAAAGGGGCAAGCCAAGGAAAGGACAAAGCATGCCCGCGCTATTGGATAATGTCGATCCCACCGGTCTGGAAGAGTTTTCGGTTGTCTTCACGGATCGCTCTCTCAACCACATGTCGCAAAATTTTCAACAGGTTATGCGCGATATCTCGTCCATGCTGCGCGAGGTTTATAATGCGGATGCAGTCGCCATCGTACCCGGAGGCGGCACCTACGGGATGGAAGCTGTCGCCCGCCAATTTGCCAAAGGAGCCAACGTCTTGGTGGTTCGCAATGGTTGGTTTTCCTACCGGTGGAGCCAAATTATCGAATCCGGCGGGTTAACGGCGTCGGCGACGGTGATGAAGGCACGTGAAACCGGCAATTCAAGCCCGTCTCCGTTTGCGCCCGCACCAATCGAAGAGGTGGTTGCAACAATTCGCGAGCAGCGCCCGGATATCGTATTCGCGCCGCATGTCGAAACTTCGGCCGGATTGATCCTGCCGGACGACTACGTGACACAAATGGCTGCAGCAGCACATGAGGTCGGCGCGTTGATGGTGCTGGATTGCATCGCCTCAGGCTGTGCCTGGGTGGACATGAAGGCAACCGGCGTAGACGTCCTGATCTCGGCCCCGCAAAAGGGGTGGAGCGCGTCTCCTTGTGCCGGTTTGGTTATGCTGTCCAAGCGAGCCGAGGCGCGGTTGGCCGAGACAACCTCGGACAGTTTTGCGGTGGATCTGAAAAAGTGGCGTCAGATCATGCAGGCCTATGAAGATGGCGGCCATGCCTACCACGCCACGATGCCAACCGATGCGCTGCGCGCCTTTCGCGACACGATGCAGGAAACCCGCACTTACGGGTTCGAAAAGCTGCGTCAAGCCCAGTGGGCCTTGGGCGATGGCGTGCGGGCGATGCTGCGCGAAAAAGGGATCGTTTCGGTCGCGGCAGATGGATTTGGCGCGCCGGGCGTCGTGGTCAGCTATACAGCGGATCCCGAGGTGCAGAACGGTAAGAAATTCGCAGCTTTGGGCATGCAGATCGCAGCAGGCGTGCCGTTGCAATGTGATGAGCCCGCAGGGTTCAGCACGTTCCGCCTTGGCCTGTTTGGTCTGGACAAGCTGTATGATGTCGATGGCACCATTGCCCGGCTAAAGCGGGTGCTGGATCAGGTTCTGTAAGGGCAGCGCCTCAGCGCATTCCAAGACCCATTTGCATCAGCGTTTTGCGCACCGGTGGCAGGGAATAAAGTGCATTCAGACCTATCGCCCGCGCATCACGCAACGGACGCGCCTCGATCATCGAGGCGCGGTTCAACAGATCGATACCTTTGACGCGCAGCTCGATCTCGGAATGGCGGGCTTTGTGATACGCGTCCAGCATGGCTGCATCGCCCAGCCCCTCGGGGCGGGCCTGCGCCAATTCCAGCAGACAGCGCAGATCGCCCAGGGACATATTCAGCCCCTGTGCACCGATAGGCGGGACCACATGCGCCGCTTCGGCCATCAGGGCCACCCGTTCGCCGGACAACCGTTCAGCCGATTGGCTGATGATCGGCCAGATTGTGCGCCGCGAGGCCAGTTTCAGTGGTCCGAACAATCCGCAGGATCGTTCGGTCATCGCCGCCTCGAAGGCCTCTGGTTCCAGGTTCAACAGTTCCACTGCACGGGGGCCACGTTCCATCCAGACAATCGCGGAGGACGGCTGTCCTTGCCAGTCTGGCAGGGGCACAAGGGTAAACGGCCCGCCTGAGCGGTGGATCTCGGTCGAGACATTGTCATGCGGGATCGGGTGTGTGACCGCAAAGGCCAGCGCTTTCTGGCCATAGCGCGTGGTGCGGGTGGCGATCCCGGCGGCTTCGCGCATGGGCGAGTTTCGCCCGTCAGCAGCAATGACCAGTTTGCAGTGGATGCGGCTTCCCTCGCTTAGGCCGACGCGCGCCTCATTGATGCGGGTGAACAGGTTGACTGTGCCTGTGCCGGGGCGAAAATCCACATTGGGCAGATCGGCCAGCCGGGCCACCATCTCGCGCCGCAAGAGCCAGTTGGGCAGGTTCCATCCAAAGGGCTTGTCCGAGACATCCGAAGCATTGAAATCGCGTACCACGCGGGGTTCCGGCACATCACCGCCCGCATCCACGATCCGCATGATCTGCAAGGGCGCGGCATCGGCGGCCAGACGGTCCCAAAGCCCGCAGTGTTCAAGCAGGGTTTGGGCAGGTTGCAGAAAGGCGGTGCTGCGCAGGTCTGACCCGTCCACATCGCGTTCGGTGATCGGAGGGGTCGGATCGACGCATATAACGTCAAAGCCAGCCGTGCCAAAGGCTGCCGCGGCTGTCAGGCCTGCGATTCCGCCGCCAGAAATAAGGATGTCACAGCTGTCACTCATGGGCATGTCTCCGTTCCCGCAGACCTTAGTGCCGCCGGGTAGGGCGTGCCAAGCGACATCCTGTCTCGTGCGTCATCCGCGTGAGATGAGGACCAGGATCAGAAACATCAACGGCACCATCAGAAGCGCGGGAATATAGAGCCCGGGCAGACCGAACAACAGGATCGCACAACCCCACATGCTAAAGATCGCTGCGGCGGTGTAATACAGATCCTCGGGCTGTGCATTGGCGGCATCCCGGGCCATCCAGCCAAACAGGGGCACTGCAAACAAAACGCGCTGCCACAAGGGCAAGCGCTGCGGCATCTCTAGCGCGGTCATTGGGATCTCCGATTCTGTTCGTCGCTAGGCTGGATATGGGGCGAATGCTGCGCCCGCGAAACGCACAGATCGTCGCAGTGTGACAGCCTATCGCAGGCGGCCCAAAAACGCGGTCAGGTCATCGGTGTGGTGATGAATATGGTCGGCCTCATGCGGGTCAGGCGCGACGTGCACGGTGCGCATTCCCATCTGATGCGGGGCGGCAAGATTGCGGGGGTCATCCTCGAACATCGCGGCCTTTTGCGCCTCGATTCCGTCCTGCGCAAAGATCGCCTCAAACGCGGCTTTTTCTGGCTTGGGGCGATAGCCCGCATGTTCGACACCATAGATCGCGTCAAACAGCCCATCCAGCCCGCGCGCCGCCAAAACACGCTCGGCATAGGGCGCTGAGCCGTTAGTATACACAATGCGACGCCCGGGCAGAGCGCGGATATGGCCGGCCAAGGTGGCGTCGGGCTCCATATGGCTCATGTCTACCTGATGCACCGCATGCAGATAGGGATCAGGATCCAGATCATGTTCTGCCATCAGCCCAGCCAGCGTGGTGCCGTATTCGCGCCAGTAATGCGACCGCAGCCTATCGGCCTCGGGGCGGTCGACGCCGATGGCCTGCACCACGTAATCGGTCATCAGCACCTCGATCTGATCGAACAGGCGCATATGCGGTGGGTAGAGCGTATTGTCGAGGTCGAACACCCATTGGGTGACATGAGAAAAAGCCGGTTTCACCATAGTTCGGGTTTAGGCCGACCGCCCGGTGTTTTCAATGCCACCCTTGATTGCCGCCCCTTGGGACGGATAGACAGGTTCGAACGAATGAATGGAAGTTGTGATGCCCCAGTCGAGACAGTCCAACAAGGACGCCTATGCTTTGATCCTCGAAGCCATTGATGTCGGTGTCTATAAACCGGGCGACCGTCTGGTCGAAAGCGAGCTGGCAGAACGGTTTGGCGTGTCGCGCACCCCGATCCGAGAGGCGTTGCAGCGGCTTGAGACGCAATCGCTGCTGGAACGTGATGGCCGGTCGCTGATCGTTGCCTCGCTGGATCACAACCAGATGGCCGAGCTTTACGTGGTGCGAAGCGAGTTGGAAGGGCTGGCCGCCGGGCTGGCCGCGCGTCATGCGACCGCCGAAGAGATCAAAGTGTTGCAGGATATGGTTACTGAGGACGCCGCACTGGTGGGGGATCCACCTGCGTTGTCACGGGCGAACCGCCGGTTTCATGAACAGATCCATCTGGCCTCGCACAACCGGTATCTGGTGCAGCAACTGGATCTGGTGCATCGCAGTATGGCGCTGATGGCCACCACATCGCTGGCGGTGCAGGGGCGCGGCGAGATCGCATTGCGAGAGCACAAGGCCATCGTAGACGCCATCGCTGCCCGCGACGAAGAGGGTGCGGCGCGCGCGCTGAAAGACCACATTTCGGATGCCTTCATGACGCGGCTAAAACAAGATGCGGTTGATCGCGAAAAATAGCATCAGCTGACCGGAGATTCCTCTGACGCATGTCCATGTTGCGTCTTGTCCCAAAAGAACGGTTTTACCATCAATTCCCAAAGGCCTTTATAGGCGGCCAGTACACCCAACGTGTAATAAAGGATCATGGTGGGGACCCAAGGGATCAAGAAACGCCGTTGACCTGCGACAACGCCCAACGCTCCGGCTGCGATGTTTGTCAATTCGGCCAATAGAAACAGCCCGAAAAACACCGGCAACACAGCGGGGCTTGCAACCGTTTCAAACGGGTGCGCCATCCCCAAAGCCGAAAGCCAAAACACCCAAAGCACTGGGGCCAAAAGAAACTGTCCAACCGTTCCCAAAAAGAAGGCCTGAACCCCCAGAAATTTGCGCCAACCAAGCTCTTGCAGTAGTTTTTTGGGTGACCGCATATGCACCAGATAGGTGACCATGAAGCCCTTGAGCCAGCGTGAACGCTGTTTGACCCAGGGCCAGGCGCGGAAATTGGCCTCTTCATAGGTGGTGGTTTCCACAATCTCGGTCCGGTATCCGGCGCGGCAGAGCCTGACGCCCAGATCAGCATCCTCGGTCACGTTGTGAGCATCCCACCCGCGCAGCTTCAGCAGCTTGTCGCGCTTGAAAAAGAATGTGGTGCCCCCCAACGGTACCACCAGCCCAAGCTTGGCGATCCCCGGCAGGATCACCCGAAACCAACTGCTGTATTCAATGGTAAAACAGCGCGACCGCCAATTGGTGCGGGGGTTGTAGTAATCGAGCATGCCTTGCAGGCAGACCACATCCTCGGACGCCTGGGCAAAGCGGCGCACAACGGTTTCGATCTGGTTGGGGACAGGCGCGTCCTCGGCATCCCAAACCCCGAGGATCTCACCCCGGCAGAAATCCAGCGCATAGTTCATCGCGCGCGGTTTGGTCGTAAGCTTACCCAGCTCGGGCACCTCGACCGTTCGGATCCAATTTGGGAGCAGAACGTTGCCGAGAGTGGCGCGGGTCACCTCGTCGCGCTCTTCCAGCACCAGAACCACATCCAGCAGTGCTTTGGGATAGGTTAGCCGCGACAAGCGTTGGACCAGGGCCGTCGCAATCTCACGCTCTTTATAAAGCGGGACCATGATCGATACGGTGGGCAGGCGAATGAAAGGTCGTTTTTCCGGCTCAGGTTCAGGCTCATATCGCAGCAGGTAGGTCATAAGCCCCACCAGTCTGAACATCATGAACAGACATAGCGTCAGAATGGCCGCACCCAACAGCAGAGCTAGCCCCAGTTGAGGCAGGGAAAAACAACCTGCGCCCAGGGCGGCCAGTGCAATCACGGGCCGGATGCGGGACCGCGCAGTCCAGTTGCGACAACTATGGGCGGGCCTGACCCGCGCCGCTGCCTTGCGGGCGAGATCTTTTTCATAAAGCCTGCGAATATTCGTCTCGATCTGGTTTGGGTCCGCCAAGACCGGGACAACGCTATGTCCCTTTTTGCGCAACGCTTTGGACGCCTTTTTGAACAGGTCTGGGCGAGCGGTTGCGATCAGCAGTACGGGGCCCATACGCATCCAGGGTATGAGGTTATGTTCCAGCCAGAACCCGACTGGCATGACATCGCACAGGTTAGCATCGGCCGGGGTCTGTTCCAGATCAGCAATCTGCAACCCGCTTTGATGGGATAAGGCGGCCATAACTTCTTCGCGCGCGGCCCAGCCTTCGCCAACAAGGATTTCACCCAAGGGTGCTTTCAGGCGCGTTTGCAAATGTAGCGCCTTTGCAAGTTGGCCGGGTGTGATGACACCCAGTTCGACCAGAAAGGCACCGATCGGCTTGCGTTTGTCCAGGGCCGGGACCGGGGTCGCGCGTGCGAGATGCTGGAGATTTAACTCAACCATAAAAAAAGACCCTGCCGGTTTAACCTTCGGCAGGGTGCTTACTTAGGGTTAACAGCGGGTTAACAGAAACGAATCAGCTGTTAGACTGTCTCTTTCCGGGCTGCCATTGCAGCGGCAAACCGTTCGAACAGATAGAAACTGTCCTGCGGTCCGGGCGAAGCCTCGGGGTGGTATTGCACGGAATAGACCGGGCGGTCCGACATGCGGATGCCACAGTTGGAACCGTCAAACAGCGACCTGTGGGTTTCCACTACCCCATCGGGCAGAGATTGTGCGTCCACTGCAAAGCCATGGTTCATCGAGGTGATCTCGACCTTGCCGGTTTCCAGATCCTTGACGGGGTGATTGGCACCATGGTGGCCGTGGTTCATCTTGACGGTCTGTCCACCCAGAGCCAGGGCCAGCATCTGATGCCCCAGACAGATGCCAAAGACAGGCAGATCGGTTGTGTCCAAGATCTCTTTGATCATGGGTACCGCGTATTCACCGGTTGCCGCCGGATCGCCCGGGCCGTTGGACAGGAACACACCGTCGGGCTCATAAGCCAGTACATCGGCCGCCGTAGCTGTCGCCGGAAGAACGGTTACGTCGCACCCGGCAGAGGCCAGGCAGCGCAAAATGTTGCGCTTGGCGCCGAAATCCAAAGCGACGACCTTGTGCACAGGCGCTTCCTGCCGCTGATAGCCCTCGGGCCAGGCCCACCGCATTTCGTCCCAGCGATAGCTTTGGGCGCAGGTCACATCCTTGGCCAGATCCATGCCTTCGAGCCCGGCAAAGCCCCGTGCCGCAGCCACCAGCGCCTCGATATCGAAGTTGCCCTCGGGATCGTGGGCCAAAGCCACATGCGGTGCGCCTTGCTGCCGGATTGCCCGCGTCAGACGACGGGTGTCGACGCCGCCAATGGCAATCCGCCCGCGCCGTGCCAGCCAGGTCTTCAATTCTTCGGCAGCGCGCCAGTTTGACGGCTCGGTCGGATCCCATTTGACAACCATACCGTCCGCGACCGGATCACCGGTCTCATCATCTTCAGGGTTTACGCCGACATTGCCGATATGTGGGAAGGTAAAGGTCACGATCTGGCCCGCATAAGACGGATCGGTCATAATCTCTTGGTACCCGGTCATCGCGGTGTTGAAGCAGAGCTCGGCCTCGGTCTGACCTGTGGCACCAAATCCAATTCCGTAAAAGAGCGTTCCATCTGCCAATGCCAGACATGCTGTGGGCTTGGACGGGGCGTTCTGTGCCATGGCGCGACTCTCCTATATGGTAAACCGGCGCATACCTAAGGGGGATAAGCCTTTGGGTCAAGCCTGTTCAAATTTTGGGCTATTGTTGAAAAACAATGACTTAGCTATATCCGTCTACCATTGTGCCCGCCTTTTTGTTTCGATATGGTCGGGGTTCATTTTGCCATGGGGATGGACAAACCAAATGGACATGCGATCAAGGGTAACTGCAGCCCTAAAGCAAGCTATGAAAGACAAAGAAGCCGAGCGTCTGTCGACGCTTCGCCTGATCAATGCCGCGATCAAGGATCGCGATATTGCTGCGCGGGCATCCGACAATGAAGAGGTCAAAGGGTGTGGCGATGCGGAGGTTCTTGAAATCCTTGGTAAAATGACCAAGCAACGCAAGGAAAGTGCGCGTGCCTATGAAGAGGGCGGACGTCTGGATCTGGCCGAGCGTGAATTGCGCGAGGTCGAAGTGATTGAAGAGTTCCTGCCCAAGCAACTGGATGAAGACGAGGTTTCAAGCGCGATTCAAACTGCGATCACGGCCACGGGCGCGGGCTCAATCCGCGATATGGGCAAGGTCATGGGCGAGTTGAAAACGCGCTATACCGGTCAGATGGACTTTGGCAAAGTCGGCCCGATGGTCAAAGATCACTTGTGCGCCGCTTCCAGCAACGGGTGCTGACCTACTGCGCGGCCCCGTCGCGCAGTTTCACCGTCAATTCGTCATAAAGAGCGATCCGTTCTTCTTCGGATAAAAACGCTCCGATCTCGACCTCGCGTCCCTCTCCGATGAGGGTGACGTAATGCGGGACCGGTCCGCCTTTGGCATGCATCTCGGGCCGTGCCCAATAGCGGTTGCAAGTCCAGATCTGATCACCTTTGCGCGGATTATGATGGACCAGACGCGCCTGCGTCCCGCTGAGCGTCAGGACTTCGGAAATGCTGCGCGCGCGATAGTTCGTTTCGATCGCCAACCACAGACCCAGCACGGTGATCAGCAGGAACGGTAATAACCCCCACAATATGGCAGAGCCCAGCATCGCCAGCACCGGGATCAGGCCAAACAGAAACACACCCATGACAACGCCCATCGCCCCGCGTGGGGGCAGAGAGTTATGCGGCCAGAGACGCAGCTCTTGCTCGGTTTCAGACATGGTGTTCCAATGGTACGGCATGGGTGCAGAGATAAACCAGATCAGGCCAAAGTCTAAGGGCTTATCGTCACATCACATGGCCGACACGGGCCCAGGACAGGGCGTCATCCAGCCGATCATCACCCCAGAACACTTCGCCTTGCACAACAAAGCTGGGCGCCCCGAAAACGCCAAGCTTCACGGCTGTTTCGGTCTGCTCGACCAGGGCCTGCTCCATGTCTGCAGCGCGGGCCCTGGCCAGGACAAGCCGAGGGTCCTGTTGCGTGCGGTGCAGAGCCTCGGTCAGAGCGGCCTCGGATCCAGCCTCGACCCCATCTTCGAACCACAGCCGATATAGCGTCTGGGTAAAGCTCTTACCCCAGCCTTCGCTCATCCCCAGCAAGGCGACTTGATTGGCGAGTTGTAGATCAGAGATCGGGTAAGGTGCGGGCAGGCTGGCATGGATGTGGTACTTTGCCGCCCGCCGTTCGATATCGCGCCACATATAGGCAGACTTCACGGGTTTACCCGCAAAGGGAACGTTCTGCTGCGCGGTCATTACGGTGCGCACGTTGAACGGTCGCCAATTCACGGATGCGTTGTTCTCTGCGCACCACTCATCCAGCCGAGAAATCGTCAGAAAGCTGTAGGTGCTGCCGATCGAGTACCAGAAGTCGAACTCAGCCATTCCAGAGCCTCCGTTCTGTTGGGGGCTCCATCATAGCCCAGAAACGCGCAATTGGCGAATGCGTGATTGCGGGCAAAGAAAAAACCCCGCCACTTGGGCGGGGTTTCAATTGGGTCAGATCGGGATCAGTGCGCGTGGCCTTTGTCCCAGTCTTCCTGCTTGGGCAGCTGCTCGAACGTGTGTTCGGGCGGCGGCGAGGGCAGGGTCCATTCCAGCGTATCCGCGTATTCATTCCAATAGTTGTTCTGGGTCACACGTGCGCCACGGAACAGAGCGTAGAACACTATGCCGAAGAACAGCAGGAACGAGGCGAAGGACACAAATGCGCCGATTGAGGATACAAAGTTCCACTGCGCAAAGGCCTCGGGGTAGTCGATATACCGACGCGGCATGCCCTGACGGCCCAGGAAGTGCTGAGGGAAGAATGTCAGGTTGGCGCCGATGAAGAACATCCAGAAGTGGATCTTGCCCCAGAACTCGGAATATTGACGCCCTGTCATCTTGCCGAAGTAGAAGTAGACCCCGGCAAAGATCGCAAACACGGCCCCCAAGCTCATCACATAGTGGAAGTGCGCGACCACATAGTAGGTGTCGTGATAGGCGCGGTCGATACCGGCCTGCGACAGAACCACACCGGTCACACCACCAACGGTGAACAGGAACAGGAAGCCAAAGGCAAACAGCATCGGAGTTTTGAACTCGATGGACCCGCCCCACATGGTGGCAATCCACGAGAAGACCTTAACGCCGGTTGGTACCGCGATGACCATCGTGGCCAGCATGAAGTAGGCCTGCTGACGCAGCGACATGCCAACTGTGTACATGTGGTGCGCCCACACGACAAAGCCCAGCACACCGATTGCGATGATCGCCCAGACCATCGGCAGATAGCCAAAGATCGGCTTGCGCGAGAAGGTGGCGATCACGTGGCTGATGATGCCAAAGCCGGGCAGGATCACGATATACACTTCCGGGTGGCCGAAGAACCACAGTATGTGCTGATACAGGATCGGGTCACCACCACCGGCCGGATCAAAGAAGGTGAAGCCAAAGTTGCGGTCCATCAGCAGCATGGTGATCGCGCCCGCCAGAACCGGCAGAGACAACAGAATCAGCCACGATGTGACGAAGATCGACCAGCTGAACAGCGGCACTTTGAACAAGGTCATGCCCGGGGCACGCATGTTCAGGAACGTGGTGATCATGTTGATCGCGCCGAGGATCGAGGAGGCGCCCGATACGTGCACGGCGAAGATCGCAAGGTCCATGGACATGCCGCCTTCGGTTGTCGAAAGCGGCGGGTACAGAACCCAACCCACGCCCGACCCAAGCTGGTCATTGCCACCGGGGCTGAGCAGCGAGGCCACGCCCAAAGAGGTGCCTGCGACATAAAGCCAGAAGGACAGGTTGTTCATCCGCGGGAACGCCATATCCGGCGCGCCGATCTGCAACGGCATGAAATAGTTGCCAAATCCGCCAAACAGGGCCGGGATGACAACAAAGAACATCATAAGAACACCGTGATAAGTGATCATCACGTTCCACAGATGTCCGTTGGGGGTACAAGGATCGGCCATGAAGCCTTCGAGGCACATATACTGTACACCGGGGTGCATCAGCTCAAGCCGCATGTAAACGGTCATCGCCACCGAGATGAACCCGGCAATCGCCGAGAAGATCAGGTAGAGAATCCCGATGTCCTTGTGGTTGGTCGACATGAACCAGCGCTGAAAGAACGAGCGCTCGTCTTCATGATCATGACCGTGAATGGCTGCGTCTGCCATTATGGGTGCCTCCTGTTGCAACGACACCGCGCAGCCAGACCTCTCCGGCGCGCGGGTTTCCCGGTGGTTTTAGATTGCGAAGGGGCGACCTTCAATGGTCGAGTTTGATCTGAATCAAGAATAATTGTCGCGGGGCAGGGCCGCAGGCTTGCGATCCCTTCCAATCTGGGGAAGAGAAGTCGGATTTCAAGCACGGCACGACATCTCTGTATTTGTTCCTTGACCGTGGGTTTCATGGACCTCAGAAAAAGAAGCAACAGAACGACCGGAGATCGTCGATGACCGCATATGACCCCGAAAACATCTTTGCCAAGATTCTACGAGGCGAAATCCCCTCGACCCGCGTTTACGAAGATGATGACACGCTTGCCTTCATGGACATCATGCCGCGCACCGACGGGCATCTGCTGGTCATTCCCAAGACACCGTGTCGAAACCTTCTGGACGCAAGCCCCGAACAGTTGGCAGCGGTCATGGCAACAACGAAGAAAATGGCTTTGGCGGTAAAAGCGGCCTTTGGCGCTGATGGGGTCACCATCCAACAGTTCAACGAAGCCGCAGGCGGGCAGGAGGTCTTTCACCTGCATTTCCATGTCTTGCCGCGTCACGAGGGCATGCCGATGCGCCCACCTGGAAATATGGGAGACATGGACGCCATAGCGAGTCATGCCGAGAAAATCCGTGCGGCGCTGAACTAACGCTTCGCTCCGTCCCAAAATTCGTTGCAAAGTTGGCGCGCAGGTCAGGTTTCTCAATGCAACGGGAACGTGGCAGAAAAACTGTCCTGTAAAAGAAAAGTGCCGTTCCGATATGGGGTCGGAACGGCACACTCGTACTCACAACACATCTCGGATCTCGTTGGGTTTTGCCCTCGATCACCGGTAACACACCACTCACTCATGAACGGTAAGTACACATTACGTGGAGTGAGGCCATTTGTGAGGAGCAAAGTGAAAAATCCCTAAATTTTACGGAAATCTGGGGTATTTCACGCTCAAACGGGAAACAGAAGTTTCAGGTGTAATCTATTGTCACCAAACCGTCGTCAGATGACGATTCGACAGACGCATATCAGAGGCTCAGTCGTCGCCAAAAACCGTCTCGAATGTCCTCTGCAGCGCGACATCAACATCTGCCATCGTCACCGGTAAGCCCAGATCGACCAGCGAGGTTACACCATGGTCCTGGATGCCGCAGGGAACGATCCCGCTGAAATGTTCCAGATCAGGTTCCACGTTGATCGAGATTCCATGGAAGCTGACCCATTTACGCAATCGAATTCCAATGGCTGCGATCTTGTCTTCGGCGGGTTGGCCGTTGGCAGTCAGAGGCTTGTCTTTGCGTTGAACCCAGACGCCCACGCGTCCCTCGCGAATCTCGCCGGTCACGTTGAATTCTGCCAACGCAGAGATCACCCAATTCTCCAGCTGTTTGACAAAGCGCCGGACATCGTGGCCGCGTTTGCCCACATCCAGCATCACGTAGACGACCCGTTGTCCGGGTCCGTGATAGGTGTACTGGCCACCGCGTTTGCTTTCATAGACAGGAAAACGATCCGGGTCGGTCAGGTCTTCGCGCCGGGCCGAGGTCCCTGCGGTATAAAGCGGGGGATGTTCCAGCAACCAGATACACTCATCCGCCTCGCCAGCCGCAATTGCTGCAACGCGTGCCTCCATAAAAGCGACAGCGTCGTCATAATCGGTCAGACCATCCGAGGTTTTCCATTCCATGGGGCGTCCATAGACCGTCTTTAAGGTCGGGGAAAGGGCTCAGGCCGCCTCGGCCAAGCAACGTTGCAGAACCTCTACATAGGTGTCCGTACCCTGTGCTCCGGACAGCAGGTATTTGCCGCCAAACACCATCGACGGAACACCGGAAATACCACGGCTGGTCCAGAACTGTTGTTTTTCGCGCACCGGTGCGACATGCGCGCCCGAGGTCAGGGCTTCGCGCGCTACTTCGGGGTCGAGACCGGCAGCCTCGACCGCCTCCAGCAACACGTCCGTGTCCGAGACATCGCGTTGCCGGGTGAAATAGGCGTCAAACAAAGCAAGCTTGAGCGGGTGTTGCCGTCCTTGGGTTTCTGCCCAGTCCAACAATTGATGCGCTGCAAAAGTGTTATAGATCCGGCTGCCCTCGTCGAAATTGAAGGTAAAGCCCAGCTCTTGCCCCAAAGCGGTCAACCGATCGCGCGCCTGTTGGCTCTGTTCCGGGGTCGAGCCATATTTCTCGGTGATATGTTCGCGCAGGTTCTGACCTTCAGGCCCCATATTCGGGTTCAGCTCGAACGGATGCCAGCGCAACTGCGCCAAAACGCCTTCCTTCTGCAACGCCATATCAAGCTGACGAAATCCCACGATGCACCAAGGGCAAACAACGTCCGAGACGATATCGACTTGCAAGGTTGGGCGGGGATCTGGTGATGACATGAGACGGTCCTGAACGTGGCTTTGTTTTGGGTGCGAGCCACAAAGATATGAAACCCGGACAGGAATTCAAACCACCTCGGCATTTGCCTCTTCACAATGCCCAAAACACGGTCTATACGCCCCTCTACCAAGTCAATGACAGTGCGGTCGTGGCGGAATTGGTAGACGCGCAGCGTTGAGGTCGCTGTGGGGTAACACCCGTGGAAGTTCGAGTCTTCTCGACCGCACCAGAACTTACTTGATCAGTTGGTTTTGGGTCATATAAATAAGGGCAATCAGCATTTTCCGAGTGTGTCGCATAACGCAAACAGCACACACGGACAGCACACAATGGCCCTTAGAATGAAGATCAAATACATCGACCCAATCAGCCCTACCCAATGGCGTTTCCGCAAAAGGTGGCCCAAGCGGGTGCGCCAAATTCGCGGTGAGGATGCCTATCAGAAACACATCAAGGCGCGTGAAGGGGCAGCATTTCAGCGTGAGTACCAATTCCACCTGAGGAATTTTGACGCGATTGTTGAAGATACCTATAGGCGGCACCCTGAGGTTGACACTCGGTCGGCCACTCAGAAGTTCATCGACGCCCAGCGCCTAGCAGAGCAATACATGGAAGGTGTTCAAGGGGTGGACCCCGAAGATAGCTGGACACGCGGGGTAGTGGGGCACAGTTTGGCGGCTCGGGGCGAGGACCCCGAGGTTGTTGCTGCTATCCTGAACCCTAATCGTGAAGCCCCTAAGCCAACACTGGTCGACATGCGGGACACCTATGCGAAGGACAATGGTCTTGCTGATGATCGGAAAGAGATGGTCAGAATTGACCGCACCTTCGGTCGTCTAAGTGACGCCTTAGGGAAATCTTTGGACGAAGTGACAATTGAGAGTGTCGACCGACTGACTGCGCGGACCTTCAAGGACCATCTACTTGGGCTAAAGAAAGCTAATGGGAAACCTCTGGCACTCAAATCGTGTCAGCGCGAGATGATTATCGTGGCCGCCGCTTATCGTCATGCCGTCAGGGAACTAGAGATACCAGCAGGGCGCGACCCCTTCGAGCGTCTATCGTGGCCCAAGGAACAGGTTAGCTCGCTGGATAAGAACGTCCCGTTGCCTGACAGTGTTGTTGACGCCGTACAGAAGACCTTAGAAGGCGGTCGAAGCAAAGACCTTCCTGATATGTGGCGGGTGCTGAAAGGTACCGGGATGCGCCTAGGTGAAGCCTGTGGTCTGCGCATTAGCGACGTTGACCTAACCGGGGAAACCCCGTCCATCCTAGTCACCCCAAACGAAATCAACGGCATCAAGAACAGCAACAGCGACAGATACGTTCCAATAGCCTCAGACAGCCTCAGGGAATCCCTCAAGGCGCGTGTAGAGGGGCGTGCGGGCAACGAGCCACTGTTCCCCTCATATGGCCGTGACGGAGGCCCTACGGCTGCCTCTGCGGCGCTGATGAAGGCGGTTAGAAAGAACACCGACGACAAGCGCATGAAGGTCCACGGGTTGCGCCACAGGGCAAGCGATAAGCTGAGGGATGCAGGGGCACCTGTAGAGGTACGTCACGGGTATCTAGGGCACTCCGCTCAGTCTGTCGCTGAGAATACTTATGGTGGACGTGAGGCGCGGCTTAGAGAGTTTGCTAGGTGGGGCGTTAAGGCTGGTCTTTAGACCACACACACTAAACCAGAGTATCTCACTTCAATTCCTTAGTTGGTCTTTATCTTTAAATAGACCGTGAACTGAAGAGAAAGCTAAGTGAGGGGTGTCGGGTCACGAAAATTGGTCGCGAACGGACTGCACGGGTGAAGCCGCTGTACAAACCAAACACGATCATCCGACTGAAACACGCGAGGCTGGCGAGCGGACGTCCTTTCGTCTAGGGAATTTGAAAAACGAGTTGGACTGTTGTGCAAAACAGAAATGGTTCACAGTCACCACTGTTTGGGAAAAATAATAACACCAATCTAGTCCTGACGTCTGCGTCGCCGTGCTAGTACAACAAAGCCGTGAATCGCTGCAAACCCAAACATACTAGTCATCATCGGAAACACTATCTGAACCAGAACACCGTACCCACTGTAGCCACTGTAGCCAATCAGCCTCTGAACAAAGTAAATTTCGTAAGTCGCAATAGCGCATAAAATCGCGGCAACCAAAAACCCGGCTGATTCCCAAAAACTCTGCGGAATACGACGCGTCTCGCTCACGTGGATCGCACAAAGTATAAGAACGATCAGTGGACATCCGATACCCACCGGAACGCTTAACCACAAAGGCCAGTCCCAAAAACTCTCATGAGCCGCCGTGTGGAACCCATCACCAAAAAAAGCCCATAATTCTCTAAGTGTCATGTTGATATACATGCAATTCTAGGCAATCTCCGCAAGTCGGGTCCAATCATACCTTCAATTCACGAAAGCAATAGTCAATGAAAGCGATCACCCTATTCATTCTTCTTTTCCCCACCCTCGCTATGGCTTCTCCACAAACTGCCGCAACAGCCAATTCAGTCTATGAAGTAATTAAGGACTTCCAAACTCTAATCGCTGCAGTAGTCGGTTTCTCAGGCGTAATCTTCACCATGGTTGTCCAAGGCAGGCAGGCACGCGCACAACGCCAATACGAAGCCGAAACCGCGGCAAAAAGTATGACACAAGCCTTGGATGCAAAAATTATGACACTAGCGCAGCAGTTGCGGATCAACTCGCAAAATAGCGAAGGTAAACCATCGGAAGGTGAGGCGTCTGTCTTTCCCAACCGCCCCCTAAACCATGTCTTCCGGGCTTTGCTGCCAAAGTTCGAATTACTGCCGCCAAATGAAATCGTCAGAATAATACGTGCAAACATGTACTATGAGCAGTACTTTCAAAGACTGAGCTTTTTCGGACCTCCAACTCAACAGCTACCAAACCATATTAGCGTGCCGTCTGAACGTTTTGAGGATGCGCAGAAGCTCCAATCACTTACAGCCAATTGGATGGAAAAGCCACCAAGCTTGAAACATGAATGATTAGTGGCGATAAACAAGTTTGGTATTCGTGCGTTGTATCAGTGCAATTCCTGCCGTTGCAAAGAGGCAATTTGAAGTAGCGTTTGCAAACATAGCAGCGAGTGATTTCGCAGACCTCCAGACGCTGGTTTGAGCTCACCTCTCTCGCCCCGTGTATGGCGAACTTTAGTAGGACATAGACGGCACTAGAAACGGGTCGGGAGAAATGAACTCTCCTACGGACCGGTTTTGGCCATACAAATAAGGGGTATTGGGGGCCGTTCCCGTTAGATAAAAGTTTTAGTTCAATCCCCTCTTAAGGGGCACCATCAGGGGACACTCAAGGGTCGCTTTCGCTCCGAAAGACCAATTGAGGATGGATGATGGTTTTCCATCACTTCCGGCTCAAACTCTATCACCATGTTCGCAAGAACAGGTAGGTCTGCACCTTAAGGTTAGTATCTGATCGGGCACCTGAATAATTCAGGCATACCATCAGGGGACACTTAACAATCAAATCTCGCTGCCTTAATCGCCATCGAATGATACATGCCGTTCTTGTTCAACGACGGAACCAGCACCCCGAACGTGGGGGTTCCTCCAACTTATTCCTCCCGCCCGGTTACGCATGAAGTGGCCCTGTACCCAATGGGCGCGACGCTTTGACTTGCTCTTATCGTCTCCCAAAGCGGTCTCTTGGCTTGCTTGAACCTGACGCTTCCCTAATTCGCCCAACTTAACCTTGACTATAGTTCTGTTTGGCAGAGTTCGGCCTGACTTTTGCGCCCGACGCCTTTCCGCGCGTGGGTACGCTGGTACTTCCTCTTTTTCTAGCATTGCCTTGTGTTCGAACAATATCGACATACCGACAGCGATGCTTAAGAAGTCGAAGCACAGGGATTTCTCATGTTCGATGGCTGCTTCTTCTGTGATCTCGTCGCCAATCGCGTTAGCAAGTTTCAGTGTCGGTGATTGCAAGACTTCTACCGAAGCTCCTTGAGACTTGAAGACCAGAAGGTTTGGCAACAAGCCCTCATTGTTGGCATGATATACTTGCGTGTAGAGGCTGTCTTGGTCTTGGGTGATAAGCGCAGCAGGCCACAATCCCGTTGCAGGTTGTGGTATTGTCAAGAGCATTGCGGGAAAGGGTAATCGCACACTGCTGAACATGCTGTCGAGGCCGTCCTCCTGCATCTGAAAAGACAGATTACGAAGCATCAGTTCAGCCTGTTCATCAAATTGAAATACTTGCGCGAACTCGAAAATTTCCCGTTGCCGTTCCCCGTGGAAGTCTAGCTCTTTGAGAAGGTCAGGGGCGAAAGCAGAGCGTGATATATTTTTCAGTGAAAACAGAACCGTAGGATAGTGGTCATAAAATCTCAGGAGGTTAGCGAGCATAGTTCAAATCCTAGAGTGAACGTTGTAAAGCGCGTTTCGTTTTCTCTCGACCAGGTCTATGGCCATTGGTTTGCCGCTGCCAGCTACTTTTTTTTGGCATGATCGGATTGGATAGGCAGACGCCATTCGGCGGTTAGAACCTACAGTTGAGCCTAATGGTAAACCGTAGAGGTGACCCCAAAGGGTTATGCTAAGGTGCTGGCGGGGTTGGCAAAATGTTCATCTCTTCCATGGTCTGTATCACCATCAGCGTTCCACATTTTTGGCGAAAAATTGTGAGTGGCAGAGATAGACATAGCTGCCGCGCGTACCCCCCGGTGCCCCCTGATCGAACCACTGAACAGCACACAGACAGCACACCTAAGGTGACTTCGTGTCACCGTTTAGGACACCGTCAGGCTGCCAGAGCGTTGAAAACAAGGGACATGCGGGGGATATACAATCCGTTTGATGTTGTCAGGCATCAATAGAGGCGCAGACAGCGCATCGAACTGCCGCCAACTTATTCTTGAACGGCTGGGCATCTGTGCAATTGGGCGTGTAGACCAGTCCACCTTAAGCAGACACCTAAGCCACCACCTCAGGTGCCCATCAGGTACGTGTTATACAACAACTTTTGGTATCACATATGGCGATTATTCAGTATCGCGTCATCACGCTCCGTTAAGTCACGCCGTCAGATACTGCGAACGGGACAGTGTAGGCGTACCCTCAGGCTATGACGACGGCTAAGCGGGACGAATGACATTCGCTGCACTACCCCAATGACGGCCTTTAGCAACGCAGGCAAAAACAGTCGTTAGTGTCCAATACCTACCTCTCAGTCTAGGGCTGACTTACACCGAAAGCCCGGCCAGCATGCCAGTTCTACTAAAAGCGTCCCTTCATCGTTCTTACGAGAATACGTGCGGCTGCAAGGGCTTGTTCGTTGTCCGCTGACTTCATCTGTTCTGTTAGGTATTCAAGGGATTCTTGGTTCTTTAGGTCCAGTAGTGTGCGTGCCGCATCCTCGCGATCAAAGTCGCTTGAGGCTTCCCGTAGTATCTTAAGTAGAACCTTAGCAATTTCATCTTCAGATACCGTGCTCTCAACCATAGCTGCACGTTCCGATCTGGCACTCTCTTCGAACTCGTAACTGCGCACCGGGTTTTGCCTCAATCTGTATCTATCCGGTCCGATCAGATCGATCATAAACTCGGTCTGAAGCTGTTTCAGCAATCTTTCAAACTCGACGGCATCCAACTTTCCCGGCTTCCACGCGCCGTAGCCTTTGCGAAGTTTCTCGTTTTGTGAACTATCGTACTGAGAGAAAATTTCTTGCTCTTCCATTCCATTGATTGGGTGTTTCTCCAGTATCGTTAGAATGACAAACTTTGTGCCCCGATATTTTCCTTCTCGTAACCGACGAAGCCCGCCGTCAATGAGGCTGAAGATATATCCCGCTGCAGCTCCCAACACACCAATTGCTGTTGCTGCGCCCTCTAGACCAATTGTAGTATCGAACTCCAAACCCAACATTTCACTGCCTCGCACACTTTAGAATTTGAAATGTAGGTTAGATTTTCTGAGATGTCTTCTATCAACACGATACAGCTCGCTCGCTCATAGGTGATCCAGTTCTTCAGGCATCGTGCCAAAAGCGGTTGCTATTGGAATCGGTACCTCAACGCTGCCAGAAAGGGGTCTCTCCACCAGCGGGAAATTCCCGAAAGCGTCATAAAAACAATGGGTTGACGGCGATTCCTTGAGGATTCATGTATGTGTTGCATCGTGTTGATGCAGAACTACTCAGAATAGGATTTATGGAATGATCGTCTTTGATTTTTGCTTCGGCCCCTTTGATCTGCTCATCGAACGTGAGACCCAATCAGTCTCCTTCAGGGTGACCCGTGAGGGACCCGGTGAGGTGTTCCTTGATGTTGGGCGCTACGCTCTGACCTTCACGAACCACAAGAAGTTTGGGGCAGGGCGTTCTGCTGCCTCGGGTACACACGGGTAACGGAAGGTGAAACAAAAGGTGCCCTTCTGGTGGGTTGAGGGGTACCTTAAGGCTGGACTTCAAGCATTAATCCTTTGGTCCAGTCAGAAGGTATTCTGTTAGCCACCAACGGCAGATAACGTGAGAAAGTATGATTTCGAAACTGAGCAGCACCCCGGCAGTAGAACGACGGAAATGCGCTGGTAGGGGATGTTACAAAGTTTTACTCGCGACTTAGAGTTGAAGCTCATCATGTTCATTCGCGCCACATTGTGGTTTTCCGAAAACAGACGTCAGACACCTTTATAAGTGAAAGAAACCGACCGGTGTGCCTCGCACAGTGCGGCGTTTGTGACCAATCGACCGACAAAGGAACCAAAAATGACACTCGTCTACGCCCAAAAACTGGAAGACGGCATTCTGATTTTCTCAGACACGTATTCGGAAGTTCCTATGACACAGGAACGGGCCAACCCTTTTGTCGACCCTCTGATCAAGATTGCGATGCCGATGGAAGGTGTCGTGGTTGCGTATGCCGGAAATTCCGCTCGAGCCGAAGCGGCTCTCGAGAAAATCGAGCCAAACGGCTTTGATCAAATGCTGCGGAACCTGAGAAACCAAAGCGCGCGCGATGACGTTGATTTCGTTGTGGCACGTCAAGACGATCTGTCACTGAAAAGAGTTTCATCTGGAGAGATTTCTGATGTGCCTTCTGCATTTCTTGGGAGTGCGAAGGGGTCTGAGGTGTTACAGCGGATGATCCATGATGATATTCTGCCTCAAGGCAGTCAAATTAGTTTCATTGCCATTTTTGACTTTATCTCCAAGGCGAGCCAAGAACGCTACGGAAGAGTTTTAACTGCGTTTGGCGAAACCCTTCGACAGAGTGTGCCGGATATAGGAGGCTTTTGCATCGGCTATATGATGGGACGCGAAAACGGGCGGTTTATGGGCTACTTCGAGGCCCATCGTGGCATGCTGGAAGATCATGAAATAGGCACCGATGGAAGTTCGCGCACCATAGCTTTCCAAGACAGGGTCCAGGGTGGTTTCCAGATCGTCGTTAGCGGACAAGAGGATCGATTCAGTGTCATGTACCCGATGGTGCCGTGCGCCTTTACCGTCGACTTCAAAGCAGGGGCTCCTTGGCCGGAAGTAACCCACTCGCCTCAGGAAGGTGACGTTTATGACATCGAGCATTGGCTTGTTGAGCGCGATGCAGAGCCGATGGTTAGCAGTTGGCAATCAAACGCAAACTTATGCC
The DNA here is from genome assembly GCF_013031565.1 of Ruegeria sp. HKCCD7255. Classification (NCBI taxonomy): domain Bacteria; kingdom Pseudomonadati; phylum Pseudomonadota; class Alphaproteobacteria; order Rhodobacterales; family Roseobacteraceae; genus Ruegeria; species Ruegeria sp. HKCCD7255. The sequence continues at coordinate 150,110 of NZ_WQAG01000002.1, forward strand.
AGAAGGCGCTCAGACTGCTAACTTCAGGGCAATTCGACCGCGCGGAAGAGTGCATCGCAAAGGCGCTGCATAGCATCGAAAAGAAGTTCTATGAGACCTATCGAACGATTGATTTTTCAGGGTCGCTAATAAACGCTCTCGACGAACGTGGGGAATTTCAATTCAGCATTCACGATGCGTGGGACCTCTGCCAAATTGTTGTCGCACGCCGTAAATTTGCGGAAGCAAAAGGAGATAATAACTTCCTCAAAATTGCCGCGGAAGACGAAGCTGAAATCATTCAGGTAATTAACAATATGAAGTTCGCTTGCCGTATCGCGAAAGGCGGCAAGTGAAGGGACTTCAGTGCTTCGTGTGAGATCGATGCTCTGGATTTCAGTCATAAGACGGCGACCAAGTACATGAAGGTGGCAGCCATCAAGGTGAACCATGGTTCACTTTTTGCCGCTGCTGATAGCATCCGAGAATTGATCACTCATAGAGAGAAGTAGACCCCTAAGCCTGAGACCCGAGCGGCAACCTTCGACGATCTCCGTAGCTGCCTGAGCAGTACCCTCCAAACCCAATGTTATGGGCACATGAGTTGAACTACGAGGTAGTTGCCGCCCTCCCCTGGCTGTTGTCGCGTTGTTCGGGTTGCGCACTCACATGGCACGAATTCTCTTTCTCGATAGCGAACTGCATCGGCGCCAAATTGACAGTCTATCACTCCATAAGTTCGATCTCGCCCGGGCGCCACGATCCGTCGAACCAAGGCTCGAGAGGGCCATACAATCGCAATACGGTCGACCAAGATTTGCCCGGCATCGTCTGTATCCAGTTGCCCTCTTTGCCTTCAGGCGCTTCAGGCGCGAACCAGACAGTGTAACTTCCGTCTTCATTCGCTTCCAATGTAGCTTGGTTGCTGTCGACCCCTGCGAGTTTCTGATCAGTTTCGAGCAGTGAACGGGTTTGGGTGTCGTAAACGACGAAAGACCAGTAATCCTGCGCGGGCGGATTTGGCGGGATGGTGACGGAATAGGTGTTGCTCCCATCGAAGTAGTTCCCGTCACTGTCCCGGTTTGCCAGCGCATATTGCGACCCGACACCAACCTTTTGTGCAACCATGGCAGGCGTAATGCCAGTCGCGTAGTAGTGGAACAGGGTCCGCGCATCGAGGATTTTCACGTCCCCCGCCTGGAACTCATGATTGCCACCCACGAACGCCGTCTTCCAATACCCTTCGTCATAGTAGAATGGCGCACGCGAGCGAGGAGCAAAGTTCAACGACTTAGCCGCCGCCGTGCCCAATGCGACTGCCTCTGTGAGCAGCAGCCTCAGTTCGTCATCGGGTTCAAATGGTTCACCTTTCCGAATACCCAGCGAGAACATTGCTCCCATCAATTCATCGGGAAGTGCTCCTTCCGCTTCGCTGTCTACAACGGCCTTCATCTCTTCAAAGAAGGAAAAGTCATTGGCGTGTATCGTGTTGAACTGAAGATCAGTCAGGTTCACAAATTCCTGATCGGGCGGCGCGTCGCGGTCTTCCCACCGATAAACACGAAGAGTTTCCTTCACACGATCCACTGCGGCTCCAACGCCGTCTTCCCCATAAAACGCACGCAACAGAAACCAGTTCCGATAGCTTGGCGGCTTCACAATATAGTAACCGTCGTCCGGCAACTCACCTTCATAGTCGGGCGGAACGATCAAGAACTTCCCACCCTCGCCAGCGTCAGGCCCAGCGTTCCCGATGTCAGTGACATAACGCATATAGGCATCGTTCACGAACCCCAGCATGCCCGGCGGCACGTCGTAAACCACTGGCCCTTCGGACAGGTCCGTACAGTTAAGAATGTAGATTGTCGTGGTGTTCGGCGTGAGAAGAAGCGAACGGGCGTTATACAGGTCTTCAAAGATCCCGATCTTCATCGGATCAACGCCAGCGCCCTCTTCGAGCCCGTGACACATTGCATATGTTGAGGCTGCAGGCATTCCATCCATGAATACCTGCATGCCACGCATGAAATTTAATGCGTTATACGACAGCTTAGCTGTATCCGGCGTCGGCAAGCCGTCAAAATACTCCAACGTTCCAAATCGTGTCTCCACCTGATCCGGTACGATTATGCTATCCGGAACTTCAGCCTTGTACTCTTGGGCTGGAGATTGCGATGCGAGTACCAGGGCAGTCAGCACAGCTAACGACGTTGTTTTCATTGTTCGCTCCATTGGGAATTTCTGTTTGTTTTGATCAGTTTACTTTTTCTAGATCGCCCAGCATCCAGCCACTCTCCAGCCATCCGTCTTGCGGACCATATAGACGGAACAAAAGGAAGTACGGCTCAGTCGTTGGTATCCAGTTGCTTTCCATCCCTTCCGGTGCCTCTGGTCCAAAAAAGATGTCGTAAGAACCGTCTTCATTGGCTTGCATCGCATCAGTGTCGCGCTCGGACAGGCCCACTGGATCAACGTTCCGGATGAAGCTCTTGGTCTCCATCGAATAGACAATCACGGACCAGAAATCGTCGGCAGGTGTGTCTGCTGGCACGTTAAGTCTGTAAGTCTGATTGTGGTCGTACATTTCGCCGTCGCTGTCGCGAAGGCCCGTCAGGTAAAAGGTTCCGCCACCGAGTTGTTTCGGCAGGTACGTGATCCAGAAGTAGCTTCCGCCCGCACGCGCATCCACAAGGACTTCGGTCTCAGTTTCATACGGGAAACCTGCCTCGGGTTGACCTTCGGCAAAGTCCCATATCAGCCACTGGCTTTTCATCTCGCCGCTATCGTTGACCCAGAGCGGAATCATCGCTTTGCCGGGCGTTACAAAGTAGTTCTGCATTGAGGCATACGCCAACAACAAACCCTCATTCATTGCTTGCATCTGAATTTCCGATGGCTCGAAAGGTTTTCCCTTTTCGATCCCGAGATCCTTCAGGAAATTTACCATGACCTTGTCTTGTGGTCTTACCGGGTTGTTTTGAACGTAATCGTTCAAGTCCTGAAAGAAGGTCTCGTTGTAGTATGGAAGCGAGTCGTACGGCACTTCTGACGCTTCGAGATAGTTGTTGGGTGGTGGATTGTCAGCCTCAGACAGGTAGTACACTTTGATCGTTTGAGCGTAGTCGGCCGCATCGGCGTCCGTTCCGCCATTCGTCAGTTTTGGCCGGAACGAAAACCCATATTCGTAGGTATCTGTTTCAAAGGGAAGGTATCCCGCTTCAGTTAATTCCTCCAGCGACATATCCCCTTCGTAGCCTGGGGGTAGCATAAGGTACTTGCCGCCGGCACCTTCATCGAAACCGTCGGGACCAACGTCCACAATCGGAACATCCCAGGCATTTACGATTGTACCGAAGTAGTTCACCTTGTCGGTGGCAGCGGGCACTTCAATGACAAGGGGGCCGGGTTCGGAGGTCATTGAAGCCCAAGCATAGGCCGTAACATCGTTGGCCGTAAGAAACCCATGTTTGGAGTCGAACGGCTTGTTGAGATAAATGATGTCATTGTAGTCGCCACCGAGGTCGCGACGAATGCCTTTTAGGAAATCGATCATACCGGCGGCAGGCATTCCCCAGATGGCCGTCTGGGTGGCACGCTGCACCATGATCTTGTACTCGATGTCCTCGACCTCGGCTGATCGTGCAAGGATGTCGCCCGTGTCGTTGAAGGACTGGGATAAAACTGGTGAAGCAGAAATACCTGCGCCGAGCACCATTCCCAAAAAATGCATCGAAAAACCGCCGTGCAATGGCCGAAGTATTTTCATATTGCAATGCTCCCTGCTGTTTAGGGAAAGCTTGCACATCCGTTCAGCCGATGCGTATCATTTCACGACACGCGGGCGAACAAGCGGGTTGACGGATTGAACCTACCACCGATGATTTCGGCCAAGGCCTTGGGCGCGATGCCCCAGTTTGTGCTTGAGGCCGCTGGGGAAAGACGCTTGTTGCGTGCTTTTGACTCTGCCGATCTTCCTGTTCACTTCATTGAGGAAAGAGGCGGTTACATCTCGGAGCATGCCTTGGCGACCTTTGTGCACGAAGCCGCACGATCCACGGGACAACAAAACATCGGATTGTTGTGGTCACCGTATCTCACTGTCGCTGACTACGGCGCCTGGGGGAGTTACGTTCTTTCTGCTCCAACGCTTGGGGCAGCGCTAATACGAGCTTCTGCCGTTATGCCATTTCATTCGTCCACGGATCGCGCGTGGCTTGAAACTTCGGGCACAAGCGCGCGCTACTGTTATCGTTTTGGACTTCGCTCGCATTTCGCGTATCCGGACATCGGTTTCTCGGCCGTTGGGGTTTTTCTGAGCATATTCCGCGCGTATTTAGGAAGCGACTGGAAGCCATCTGCCGTGCTCTTGGACTTCCCGAAGGTTCCTGGATTTGTCGAGGCAGAAGACACCTACGCTTGTCCTGTAATCTGGAACGCCTCCCGGCTTGGGGTTGAGTTTGATGCATCGGCTTTGCGAGCCGAAACCACGCCCAAAAAACTTACCGGCGGCTCGACAACCGTCGGAGATATTTCTCGCGAACGATTGGGCGGCCCACCTCAAACACTTAGAGGACAAGTCGAGGAAGTGGTTTGGCAACAACTTCATCGGGAGGAAATGTCGATTGATGCCACCGCGCGTTCGCTTGATCTTGGCGTTCGCACACTACAACGGAAGTTAGCAAGCGAAGGGGTTCGTTTTCGCGAAATCGTCAACGATGTCAGGGTAGCAAGGGCCGAGGAACTACTCACAGATACGCGCGAGACAGTCTCCAGTATCTCCTCCATGCTAGGATATGAAACCGCAAATAATTTCAGCCGCGCATTTAGGAAGGTGACGGGACTGACTCCCTCTGACTATCGCAAGATGAACTCCGGCAATAGTTGACTAGTGGGTCGCGAGAGCAATCTTCCAATGTCTGCTTTGTCCGCCCAGAAAATCTTGAGGAACCGTGCGGCTAAGGTCCGCTTCATGTTGGCAGTGATGGTTTCACGGTCCTATTCGGATCGGGCAGCATTGGTATTGGGAAAGGACCGGCAATCAGATGGGAAGCGTATCCAGGGCATTCCGCTCAATCGGTTGCTGAGAATACTTATGGTGGGCGTGAGGCGCGGCTTAGAGAGTTTGCTAGGTGGGGCGTTAAGGCGGGGCTCTAAAGGCAAGTTTGTTAACAGCTTTGCCTGCAAAACCCAAACTGACAGATTGAATCATGCACTGGGATAGGATGCTCTATTCATCTGGGCCGACGTAGTGCCAGACACCATCGCTTGCTTCATGATAACAATTACGGTCGCCTTTTGGACTACGACGTGCCCAGGCAAGACGTCATCGCAGAACAGCGCGGTGGGCTTGAAGAAATCCTACGATCTGAAGGAGTTGTTCGCCTCAGTCGGCGGGCGCTTGAGTTCAAGGTCTGCACCCGTGCGCTTTAAAGAGGCAATGTGACATATCAGGGCGCATGTGCCACGTCTATTCAGTTTCGCCGTTTTCACACACCTCAGTGCAACATCTTCCAGACAATGCGCAGATCGGTGTCGCGGGTTGGCTTGGGCTTGTGTAAGAAAGGGCTCAAGAGCAAACCAGACCAAAGCACATGTCCCAGACCATTACTGTATTCACCACGATGAAGAATGAAGGCCCCTATATGCTGGAATGGGTCGCGTATCATCGGTCTTTGGGCGTCGACCACTTCGTGATTTTCACCAATGACTGCGAGGACGGCACCGATGAGATCGCGCGGCGCCTGCAGGCGTTGGGTGTGGCCACCCATGTGGACAACGCCGTGGGTGAGGGGGGCAACCCGCAGCACCAGATGCTGCGGCGGGCGCGGCGGCAGAAATGGGTGAAACGGGCCGATTGGCTGCTGTGTCTGGATGTGGATGAGTTCTGGAATATCCGCTGCGCCGACAACAGCTTTGGCGGGTTGATCGAAGCTGTAGAACAGAAAGCAGGGCAGCAGGTCGATGCGATCTCGTTTGCCTGGCGGCTGTTTGGCAGCTCAGGCAATGTGAGCTTCGAAGACAGGCCGGTCACGCAGGCGTTTTCGCTGGGGGATAAAGAGTTTCCCTATCACTCGGGCCGGGCTTACGGGCTCAAGACCTTGTTCCGCAACAACGGCAAATTTACCCGTTTTGGGCCACATCGTCCAAAAGGGTTTGATGAAGAGGGCGCGCAGCAGATTGCCTGGTCGGATGCCGGTGGAAATCTTTATCCAGCAAGCGATGTGGGCTGGCGGGCCTGGCGGAATTTTGAACATAGCTTTGGGCGCATCCATCACTACTCGGTGCGGTCGCTGGAAGGGTTTCTGATCAAGCGCGATCGCGGGCGCACCAATCATATCAAGGTCGACCAGGGGCAATCCTATTGGCAGGATATGAATGCCAACAAGATCAGCGACAGCTCGATTATGCCCTTGGCGGAACGGGCCGCGCCCATGCTGGCCGAGTTCAAGGCGGATGCGGAGCTGAGCCGGTTGCACGCGCAGGCCTGTGACTGGCATCGCGCCAAGATCTCCGAGATCAAGACACGCCCGGATTGGGTCGAGTTCCGGTCCTGGCTGGCCGACAATCTGGTGTGACCGCCATGGATGAAGACCTGCCCAAGGACCAGAGCCAACCTGACCATCCCGAACGTAAGACAGGATATGAGCGGATCCTGACCGACCCGCCGCCGCCCTGGTTTGTCGAGCTTTATCCCGGCGGTTCAGGGCGCGGCGCTTTCGAGAAACTCGACCGGCATTCGATCTTGTTTCATCACCGCGACAAACGGCGGTTGGTGGTCAGCTTTGACAATATTGCCAATGTCAACGACCTGTCCTTTGCGCGTGAGCCCTGGGGGTGGAAGTTCTTTCGCGATATCGGCTGGTCCCATCTGGGGGTCTTTGCCCGCACCAAAGCCTGGTTCCGGGATCCCGAGATCCTGTCATTCATGCAGGCCAAGGCAGATTCGGGGTTTTTCGCGCGGTTTGATCAGGTGGTTTTTGCAGGCGCATCGATGGGCGGGTTTGGAGCGCTGACCTTTTCCGCACTCGTGCCCGGATCGACTGTGATTGCGTTCAATCCGCAAACCACTCTGGACGAGCGTTTGGTGCCTTGGGAAACGCGGTATCGTTTCGGGCGGGTGCAGGATTGGGATTTACCGCTTGGTGATGGGGCCAAGACATTGGAGCAGGCGGGCCGGGCTTATGTCTTTTATGATCCGTTTTTCGAGCTGGACCGGATGCATGCGGCGCGGCTGCAGGGCGCCAATACGGTGCTATTGAAGACCTGGTTTTCCAACCATTTTGCGGCACCAATGCTGCGAAAGCTGGATATGTTGAAGCCGGTCATGCTGGGCGCGATGGACGCGACATTGGAAGAGGCAGAGTATTACCGCCTGATCCGCGCGCGCAGGACCTTGCCCTGGTACATGCGGGGGATCGAGGCGGCAGGGCAAGAGCGGCACCCGCAGCTTGTCCGCAGCGCGCGCCAACGGTTTCGGCAATTGCGTCGTGCAGCTACGGCGGCAGGCCCGGATGGGGATGACGCATGAGCCGCAACCGGGGCGTCTTTATCGGACAACGCAAAGACCGGTTGGGCGCGCGACTGCTGATGATGCTGACATGCATCCGCCTGGCCGAAGATTTCGACACAGATTATCGCGTCAACTGGTTTCCAAAAGGCAGCGACGCTCCCGAGCTTGAAAACCCATCGGAATTGTTCAGCGAAGACTGGATGAAAGCGCAGTTTCTGGACAGTGCCACTTTTGATGCGCGAACTCAGACGGCGCTGCCGATCTGGTCCTTCCTCAACGACGAAACCCCCGATCGTTTGCTGGCCCATCTTGCCGAGGGACGTTCTGTTTTGGTTGAGGAAGGCTTCGAGGTTCTGTCGTTTCCCTGGGAAGATATCGAGGCCATTCGCCCGCGCTACCGTGCTTTTATCCATCAAATCGGTTTCACCCCCGAGTTGCGCGCCATTATGGACAAGGCGGATGCTGCTTTGTCTGGAGAAGGGGTCTCGGCCTATCACATCCGGCGCGGGGATATCCTGAACGGCTTGCCCTGGAAGCACACGACATGGCCCGCCAAGATCGAGCCCGAGGAGCTATATGAAGCGCATCTGGACACGCATCCGGGCCGTCCAGCCATCATGTTTTCCGATCAACCCGAACTGATTAAACGGTTCAAAGAGCGGTACCCGGATCTGATGCAGATGTCCGACATTGCCGATCTGTCCCAACTGTCGCGGGCCAAACGCGACTTTATCGAGCTTTACACCATGTCCCGCGCGGATGAGGTGATCGCACCCTATATCTCGGCCTTTTCCATGGCGGCTGCGCGCATCTCGGGCCATCAGCGCAAAGTGTTTCGAGATGTTCTAAGCCCCTCAGAACTTGAGCAGGCCCGAGCCAAAGTGATCGCGCGCTGCGCCCGGGGGCCCGAGGCGTTTCTGAACACGTCCGAGGCGGCGCATGTCTATGCCAAGGCGGTGCAGTACCTTATTGCCGAAGATCGCTGCCAAGAGGCATTTGACCATGCCAAACCGATATTGGAGGCGGGTTCCGATAATGCGTTTTTGCCGCTGTTGCAGGCGCTGAACTGCCTGTATCTGGGGAAATGGGCCGAAGGCGAGGCGTTAGCGCGGCAAGGATTGCAGAACCCCGATATCTGGCCCGAAGACCATGCGGTTCTTACGGCCCTGTTGGCGGCTGTGCTGGGCGCACAGAAAAAGCGGTGGGGGGCGACCTTGTGCTTTGCACAAGCCTTTTGGGCAAAGCCCATGCGCCCTGATGTGGTCGTCTTTGGATCAAGAATGCTGTACCGGGATCAGATTGCCTTCCGAGCGTTGCCTCCGGTCGATTGGGCGCTGCAACGGCAGTTGCGTCAGCGCCGCTTTGCGCCTTTCAACAACCTCTATTTGGTTCAGCAGAAAGTGCTTGCACGTCAGCCCTGTAACTTCGATCTCATCTTGCTCGATTGGGGTAGCCTGGCATTGGATCAAAAGGCGCGGCGTTTGCTTGCCAATCAGGGGCGTTTGCAAGCGCTCGAGCGCGGATTGGTTGAAGCAACGGATTTTCCCAAGGATGATCCGCGCTATCAAACCGCGCAAACCTTTTTGCACTGCCATATGGACCTGCTGTCACCAATGCAGGCAATCGACCGGTTGCGCCAGCTTGCGCGGAATATGCCCGAACATGCGCTTACTCACAAACGTTTGGCAGAGCTTTATCTAAAGGACGGAGATCAAAGGTTAGCCCGTCAGGCGATGGCTGATGGTTTGGCCTGCGATCCCGAAAACCCGTTTCTTATCTTTGCGATGGGGCAAATGCTTGAGCAAATCGGGGCAGAGGATATGGGCCAGCGGCAAATCCTTCAGGCCGCTCGGCTGGACAAGAGCACCGCCGCGCTGCAAGGCATGGCCGGGCAGATATATCTGCGTCGGGGCAACAAGGACAAAGCGCGCATCTTCCTCGAAAAAGCACATTCCCTGTGTCCACCCTACAAACGTTTTGCGAACCAATTGAAACGTGTTGCAGCCTGATGTCTCGGAGGCCACCAAAATACCTTGTTCAGGGTGGGGCTTTGGTCTTGGTTGGAACCGCCAAAGCGCCTAGGCTTTGGAAAACCAATAAATGTGCGCCGCGCGGCTGCGTCATGCAGTCAAGCGGCAAAAGGGGCAAGCAGTGACGTCGGAACAGGATACGCGTTTTGTCAGTGTGACACCGATGAAGAACGAGGGCCCGTTTGTGCTGGAATGGGTGGCCCATAATCAGGCTGTAGGCATTGATCAGATGGTTGTTATGACCAATGACTGCACCGATGGCACCGATGCGCTGTTAAACCGTTTGGACGAGAGGGGGGTCTTGATCCATGTGGACAACAACTCTAGCCGCCCAACCAGCCCGCAGAAGCGCGCTTATAGAACCTTTCTCAAACGCGAATACGCCCGCCCGCAGGATTGGGTGGTCGTGATCGACGCGGATGAACTGATCAACGTCAAGACCGGCGACAACACGCTGCGGGCGCTGACACAAGCCATTCCAAAGGCCAAGACAATCTCGATGACCTGGCGCTTGTTCGGCAATGCGGGCGTCGTGGAATATCAGGACGGGTTTCTGTCGGATCAGTTCCGCATGGCGGCGAAAGAGTTCAGCCCAAGGCCGTCTCAAGCCTGGGGGTTCAAGACGCTGTTTAAGCGCGAGCTTTGGGATGCCATCGGTGTGCACCGCCCCAAGCGCCCAACCGTTGAAACGATGGAAGACTGCCATTGGTATAACGGATCGGGTCAGCTGATGCCCGACCGCTATTACGAGGCCAGTTGGCGATCGGCGCGCGACTCGGTTGGGTATGAGCTTGTGCAGCTGAACCATTATGCGCTGAAATCCTGTGAAAGTTATCTGGTGAAAAAGATGCGCGGGCGGGCGCATCATCTGGGGGAAAGCCTGGGTCTGGAATACTGGAACATCATGAACCGCAACTTTGTCGAGGACCGCTCGATCGACGCCATTGCGCCGCGCAAGCAGGCCCGGTTCGACGCGTTGATGTCCGATCCCGAAACGGCGCGACTGCACAAGGCCTGTTGCGCGCTGCATCGCGAGAAAATCGCCGAGCTGCGGCAGGTGCCCGACATGCAGGATCTGATGCGGCAGATGCTGGGGGATCCGGCGGCGGCCCCTTAAGGGGCCACGCCGCTGATGTGACTGAGGAAAAGCGATGTTATGGCTTCATATAGGCATGCCCAAAACCGGCACCACGGCGTTGCAGGGGTTCATCCGAGGCAACGAAAAGGCGCTAAGCCAGGGCGGGCTGCGATACATGCATGCAGGTCGCAAGCGCGAGAGCGATCGCCGTCCGAAAATTAGTCACAACATGATTGCCTTTGACCTCAACGGCAGCGGCGAAGCGGTGGCGGAAATAAAAGAAGCGATGGCGGGGGAATACACCCAGTATCGCGAAGGCACCTGTCTGGTTTCGTCCGAGATGTTCTATTCGGTCGATATGACCGAGTTGGCGCGCATCTTTGCGGACATTCCCAAAGATGAAATGCGGGTGACGTTTTACTGTCGCAGATACTCGGATTTCTTCGAGGCCGATTACAAGCAGCGCGCTAAAAACGGGCGTTTGGCGCCAGGTGGGACAGCCTATATCCGGCAGCGTTTGAAAGCCATCGCGGACGCGCCTCAGACCTATACGTTCACCGGTGCAGCGCACCGCGTTCGGACTGCGTTTCCTGATGTTGAGGTTGTGCCCATGCTCTATGATCGGGCCGAGATGGTGAACGGCAATGTCATTGACGACTTTCTGACCCGAATATCGGTTCCGATCCCCGACACGCTGTCCACCGACAGCCCTTCAAATCCGTCTTTGTCACGCCCCGCCAGCGAAGCGTTCGGGATCGTCAGCCGGGCTATGGGACGGCAGAAAAGCCGTCAGTTGCGGCGCAGCGTGTTGGAAGATCCGACGCTTTATCGTCGCCATGATGTGCTTGAGTCCTCGGAACGCGAATGGCTGGACGGGTATCTGGCCGAACATGATGCAGAGTTTCAAACCGAGTTTTTTCCTGAGCGTGCGACGTTGTTCGCCCCGACCGAACTGGATGAAGCCGCCACTCAGTTCCGGCGTGATACCCCGGAAGAGACAGAGGCGCTGCGTCGCGCCTCTGAGATCGTGTTCCGGCTGGCGCTGACAGGCTGATCGCAGGCTTATTCTACCGGGATCTCTTGCCGCAGCCGCCCGGTTGTCTTGTCAAAGATCAGAATGCGGCTGTCATCGGTCACGACCGCATACCAATTGTTGCCGATGGTGACGGCCTGGGCCTTGGCGCCATCGGGCAATTCGATCTGTTCGGGCAGGGTGGGGGTGCGACCCGATAAGCGGATGACAATCAACGCAAAGGTCACTAGAACCCCGCCAATCATCACCGCGGTCAACAGCATGACCATTCGCCGCAGCAATCGCAGCTGAGGCGTTTCCTGCGGTTCCTGAGGGTCGGAAGGGACAGTCATGGGCACCCGCCTGATAAAGTTTCACATCGCGGCTGCGCCGCCGCCTCGCCTTGATAAGGCGCTTTCGCGGGATGTTCCAGACAGCGCCGCCTTGTCGCGCACGCGGCTAGCGCGCCTGATCGAAGAGGGGGCGGTACAGGTGGACGGGTCCGTGGTCAAAGACCCAAAGGCCAAACCCATCGAGGGCGCGCATGTGGCAATCACATTGGCCGAGGCCGAAGACAGCCATATCGGCCCCGAAGATATCCCGCTTGATGTCATCTACGAAGACACCGATGTGATTGTGATCAACAAACCTGCTGGCATGGTGGTGCATCCTGCGCCAGGCTCACCCAGCGGGACATTGGTGAACGCGCTGCTGCACCATTGCGGATCGGACCTGTCGGGTGTGGGCGGGGTAAAGCGTCCCGGGATCGTGCATCGGATCGACAAGGAAACCAGCGGTCTGCTGGTAGTCGCCAAATCAGATACCGCGCATCACGGGCTTGCTGCACAGTTCGAGGCGCACAGCGTTGAGCGTTATTACCGCGCGCTATGCTATGGTGTGCCGGACGCAGGCGACCCGCGCCTGCGCGGGGTCAAAGGGGTCAGTTTCGAGCCCGGCAACATCCTGCGCCTGACCACGCAGCTGGCGCGGCACAAGACCGACCGGCAAAAACAGGCGGTTCTGTTTCACGGCGGCCGTCACGCAGTCACCCGCGCTCGGGTCGTTGAAAGCTTTGGCGATCCGGCCTCAATCGCTCTGATCGAGTGCTGGTTGGAAACCGGCAGGACCCATCAGATCCGGGTTCACATGGCCCATGCAGGCCACGGTCTGGTGGGCGATCCGGTCTATGGCGGCAAGCGAAAACTGCCGACCCGGGCCTTTGACGCGGCAACAGCCCAGGCTGTGCGCGATTTTCCGCGACAGGCGCTGCACGCAGCGGTTTTGGGGTTCGAACACCCGATTTCCGGTGAATTGCTGCGGTTCGAGGCTGAATTGCCCATGGATATGGCCGGTATGCTGACGCAGTTGCGCGGGCAATGACACAAACCGCAAAACACGGTGATTTCGAAAATCTTAGCTTTCCTTTATCAACCGTTAATTTCAAACTGCTAGCAGATCCTCTTGAATGATCCGGTATCGGTTCCCATATCCCATGTTAAGGGCTTAAACATATGTCCAGGGGGCAGTAACACATGTCAAATTACAAAAATCTTCCCGCACCAACGCCTGAAGGCGGTCTGAACCGCTATATGCAGGAAATCCGCAAATTCCCGCTGCTTGAGCCGGAAGAGGAATACATGCTGGCCAAGCGTTGGGTTGAGGAACAAGACACGGCGGCCGCCCATAAGATGGTCACGTCGCATCTGCGCTTGGCGGCCAAGATTGCCATGGGCTATCGCGGTTATGGCTTGCCACAGGCCGAAGTGATCTCGGAGGCGAATGTGGGCCTGATGCAGGCGGTCAAACGCTTTGACCCCGAAAAAGGCTTCCGTCTGGCGACCTACGCCATGTGGTGGATTCGCGCCTCGATCCAGGAGTATATCCTGCGGTCATGGTCTTTGGTGAAACTTGGCACCACCTCGGCGCAGAAAAAACTGTTTTTCAACCTGCGCAAGGCCAAAGCCCGGATTGGCGCGTTGGAAGAAGGCGATTTGCACCCCGACAACGTAGCCAAGATCGCCACCGATTTGGGGGTCACCGAAGAAGAGGTGATCAGCATGAACCGTCGAATGTCTGGTGGCGATGCCTCGTTGAACGCCACGGTTGGCTCTGAAGGCGAAGGCACGATGCAATGGCAGGATTGGCTGGAAGACGAAGATGCCGACCAGGCCGGGGATTATGAGGCCCGCGACGAGCTGGAAGCGCGGCGCGAGCTGTTGACCGCAGCGCTTGACGTCCTGAATGACCGGGAAAAAGACATTCTGACCCAGCGCCGTCTGATGGATCAGGCCGTCACTCTGGAAGAGCTGAGCACGCAATACAATGTCAGCCGCGAACGCATTCGACAGATCGAAGTGCGCGCGTTTGAAAAACTGCAGAAAAAGATGCGCGAATTGGCTCGCGAAAAGGGAATGCTGGGTCAGCACTGACCAACCCAAAGCTTGTAAAAGACCGGTCCATGCGGCCGGTCTTTTTGTTTGGTATTTGCGATCAGTGACATGACAGGCCGGTTGCGCGGTGATAGGGGTGACCAAGTTGGTGGCGCTAACAGGTCGTGGGAGGAGAAAGATGCAGAAACCGGTTCAGTGGGGCATTCTGGGGGCCGCAAAATTTGCGCGTCAGTACATGGGACCTGCCATCCACGCAGCAAACGGTGCCCGCCTTGCGGCACTTGCCACATCCGATCAGGCCAAGGCGGCTCCGTTTCAAGAGTTCTGCCCGGATCTGAACGTTCATGACAGCTATGACGCGCTGCTTGCCGACCCGCAGATTGATGCGGTTTATGTCCCGTTGCCCAACCATTTGCACGTGGAATGGAGTTTGAAGGCGCTGCAAGCAGGCAAGCATGTGCTGTGCGAAAAGCCGATGACGATGCGGGCCGAAGAGTTCGACCAGTTGATCGCGATGCGTGATGAGACCGGCCTGTTGGCGGCCGAAGCCTATATGATCGTACATCACCCGCAATGGCAACTGGCCCGCAAACTGGTGCAGGATGGTGCGATCGGTAAGCTGGTGCACGTCAATGGCGCGTTTTCGTTCGACAATCGTGAAGACACGACAAATATCCGCAACCGCGCCGAAACCGGCGGCGGCGGGCTGCGTGATATCGGGGTCTATGTGATCGGGTCCACGCGCTTTGTCACCGGGCAAGAGCCCGAGACCGTGCGCTCTCAGATCCGGTGGGAAAACGGCGTCGACGTCTTTACCGAGATCAACGCACGCTTCCCCGGGTTTACGTATTCCAGCTATGTCTCCACCCGGCTGCATCCTAATCAATGGATGGAGTTCCATGGAGAGGGCGGGGTGATCCGCCTGACCGCCCCGTTCAATGCCCGCGTCTTTGGTGAGGCTCGGGTTGAACTGCATTGTCCAGGCCTGGAAGTGCAAATCACCCGGTTCCCCGGCGATGATCACTACAAGCTGCAGGTCGAGGCCTTTTGCCGGTCGGTGCGCGACAGGGTCGACTATCCGTGCCCGTTGGAGTTTTCGCGCGGGACCCAGGCCATGATCGATCAGGTGTTTGCCAACTCCGAAACGCTCTGACCCGATCTTGCCAATAGGGCGGGCGCAGGGCTAACCTGTTGCCCACCCAATCAGGAGAGGGATCATGGCTGGTGGCTGGGCACGTGATGGTGCGGTAAGCGAACAGATCGAGGCCTCAATCAGCGATGAGCTTGCGCGCATGCAGGCTCAAAAGCGACCTGTGGGCGAAAGCCTGACCCATTGCGCCGAATGCGAAGAACCGATCTCAGAAAAACGCAGGCAAGCGCTGCCTGGTGTAAAGCTGTGCCTCGATTGTCAGCAGGATCGAGACAGCAGTTTCAAAACGCGCGGCGGCATCAATCGGCGCGGGTCGAAAGACAGTCAGTTGAAATAGGCCAGGTGTAGATGCGCGAGACCCAGCACAAGCCCGTGCAATGGATGCAGAGCGGATTGGTGTTTGGTTTCATGGCGGCCTTTCTGTGGGGCACACACAGCGTCATCGTACGGTTTCTGACAAGTGATCTCGGCGGCTTGCAGATTGCTGTTATGCGTTTATTCATTGCAGCACTTGCGATCTATGGAATGCTGCGTCTGATGCGCGCGCGTCCGTCGGTTAAGCTTCGGGATTGGAACTTTCGATTGGCTGTTCTGGCAACCGTTGTGAATTACATCCTGTTTCACGTCGGGCTGGAATATACGGGTGCGGCAAACGCGATGGTGCTGGAAAACACCGCGCCTTTCTTTGTGCTGGTCTTTCTGTATTTCTTCGCCAATGCCTCTGTCGGTAGAACCGAGGTTCTGGCGACGGCTTTGGCCATTTTCGGTGTCTTCCTCACGGTCTTTCGGGATATCGAAGGCGGAGGAGATCCTTTGTTCGGGGACCTTCTGGAAATCGGAGCAGGTCTGAGCTGGGCGGTCTTTCTGATCACCAGCAGTCGGGCGATGCAATCCTCTCAGACCACGACCGAGCGGCTCAACTTTCTGTTTGGGATATTCCTGTGCTCGGGCATCTTGCTGATGCCCCTCGCGGTGTTCTCGCTGCAGATGCCCTCCTCTGAGGATTGGGTCTTCCTGTTTCTGCTGGGCATTCTGCCCACTGCGATGGCCTATTATTTCTGGTACGAGGCCGCAGCGCGGGTCTCAACCCTGACCGCCACACTTCTTTTTGCGGCCTCTGTTGTTTTTACGTTTGTCAATTCCGCAATCTTTCTTGGGGCAACAATCACATTGCTTGAAATCATTGGCGCCGCTTTAATTGTCGGCGCGATCTTTTTGACTTCCCTGAAGAAAAGCAACGGTTGAGTTCAGCATCTTGCCTGCGCCCTCAATGGAAGCGACAGAATATGCTGCGGGCCCGCATCGCCGTGCGGCCAAATTTCGCCAGTGTCGACAAACCCTGCTTTGCGATAGACCGCAATGGCCGCGGGGTTTGCAAGGTCGACCGTCAGAAATAGGGTTTCGGCCTGCGGGTAGAGCCTCGGCAAATAGGCCCTGAGCGCCTGCATCGCGGTGGTCCCATAGCCTCTGCCCTGGACGCGTTGGTCCAGGATAACAGCCCGCAGGCCCAAATCCTTTTCTGTTGCGAACGGGTAGTCGGTGCTATAGGCGCGGTCGATTTTGAAGAGACCAACCGCACGCCCTTTGGCGTTAATCTGGTGCAGATCGAACCGATCCGCTGGTTCGGCCAGAGCTTCGGCCACTGTGCCAGCGAATTTCAACTGATCAGGCCGCAATCGGATGTCCGCGACCTGATCCGCGTTGTTACGGTCCAGCGGGTAGAGGGTGATCACCCCTCCAACGCTTCCAACTCGTCGATGAAGCCCGAGATCATCGACAGGCCTTTGTCCCAGAACTTGGGGTCGCTCGCGTCCAGGCCGAAGGGGGCCAGCAGTTCGGAGTGGTGCATGGACCCGCCCGCGCGCAGCATGTTGAAATATTTGTCTTCGAACCCTTCCGCTCCGGCCTCGTAAACCGAATAAAGCGCGTTCACCAACCCGTCGCCGAAGGCATAGGCATAGACATAGAAGGGCGAGTGGACGAAATGGGGGATATAGGCCCAGAAGGTCTCGTACCCTTCCATGAATTCAAACGCCGGGCCAAGGCTTTCGGCCTGAACGCTCATCCACAGGGCGTTGATGTCATCGGGGGTCAACTCGCCCTCACGCCGGGCGGCGTGCAGCTTGCATTCAAAGTCGTAGAAGGCGATCTGGCGCACGACCGTGTTGATCATATCCTCGACCTTGCCTGCCAGCAGCACCTTGCGCTGCTCCGGTGTCTCAGCCTGATCCAGCATTTTGCGGAAGGTCAGCATCTCACCAAAGACCGAGGCGGTTTCGGCCAGGGTCAGTGGCGTTGAGGACAGCATCTCACCTTGGCCTGCGGCCAGCACCTGATGCACGCCGTGGCCCAGCTCATGCGCCAGGGTCATCACGTCACGCGGTTTGCCCAGATAGTTGAGCATCACATAGGGGTGCACATCGGTGACGGTGGGATGGGCAAAGGCGCCGGGCGCTTTGCCGGGCTTGACGGCGGCGTCGATCCAACCTTTGGAAAAGAACGGCGCTGCAAGCTCGCCCATGCGCGGGTCAAACGCGGAATAGGCGTCCATGACCGTTTTCTCGGCCTCGTCCCAGCCGACAATACGGGTGTCTTCCATCGGTAGGGGCGCGTTGCGGTCCCAGACCTGCATCACGTCCAGCCCCAGCCATTTGCGCTTCAACTCGTAATATCGATGGCTTAGCTTGGGATAGGCTGCGACAACGGCCTCGCGCAGCGCTTCGACCACTTCGGGTTCGACATCGTTTGACAAATGGCGACCGGTCTGCGCGGTCGGCATGTTGCGCCAGCGATCAACGATTTCCTTTTCTTTGGCCTGTGTGTTGTGCACCCGGGCGAAGGTTTTGATGTTATCCTGAAAGACGCTGGCCAACTCGCGCGCGGCGGCTTCGCGTTTGGCGCGGTCCTGTTCGGTCAGCAGGTTCAGCGTGCCTTCGATATTCAGCTCTTGGCCGTCCACCGTGAAACTCAGACCCGCGATGGTTTCGTCGAACAAACGCTCCCACGCGTCACCGACAACACCCAGATCGTGCAGAAATTTCTCAAGCTCATCCGACAGCTGATAGGGTTTCATCGCACGGATGCGGCGGAATACGGGCTCATACCGGGCCAAATCGGCATTGGCGTCGAAATGCGCATTGAGTGCGTCATCGTCGATGCGGTTGATCTCCAGCGTGAAGAAAACCAGTGGCGTGGTGAAAACGGTGATCTTTTCCTGCATGTCCGACAGGAATTTGGCGCGGTCAGCATCGGTGGTCAGCTGATAGTATCGCAGCCCCGCAAAGGACATGATGCGCCCGGCGATGCCGTTGATCTTTTCATTGCGAGTCACGCAGGTCAGCAAACCTACGGCGTCCAGTTCCGCCAGCTTGCCTTCGTAATCCGCGGCAAAAGCGGCGCATTCCTGTTCCAGCCAATCCAGATCGCGCGACAGTTCGGGCGCGTCTTCCGACGTATAGAGATCGGTCAGATCCCATTCCGGCAGATTGCCCAGATTGTCAGAGCCGCCACCGGCATTTGCGTCACGGACGGGGAAGGGAAGGTCGCGCATGGATCACCTCGGATTAGCATCTTTAGCCAACATCTAGGCGCGTGAGCTGCAGATCACAAGCGGTGTGACAAAGCTGTGTGGTTCAGGACTTTTTTCGGTTGCAGGGGCTTCCCGCTTTCACCGACAGCGCAGTTTGGAAATGCGTGGCCAATGCGTCAAAGACAGGGCCCCGAACGTCAGGAGCCTCCATCAGGACTTCGTGTTCACCTTCGGGGATTTCCACCAGCTTGCCCTTGGGCCAGTTGGCCATGCGGGTTCTGATCGCGTAGCGGTCCACGATCTGCTCGTGCGACCCCAGATAGGTCAGGCAGGGAGTGTCGGGCGCATTTTGCTCCATCAACCAGCTGCATTCATCAAGTGCCTCGCGCAGCCAAATGGTCGACGGCGCACCCAGGGCCAGATCCGGATAAGCGGTCAATTGGTCTTTCATCATCTGAAACATGTCCGGATCGCGGGTCAGAACATTGCCATCAAACGGCGCGGTCATGACATAGCTTTCCAAAGACGTGGTCGGCGGTGTTTTCTCGCCCAGGCCAAAACGTGGGCCCCAATAGGCTGTCATCCAGCTGAGTGGCTTCATGATGGGCGAAAAGTAGATGCCCCACATTGGCCCGGTAAAGGCGCAAGAGGCAAAACTGTCATTCTCAAGCACGGCCCGCAGTCCGATAGCCCCCCCCATGGAATGCCCCAGGACGTGCCAAGGTTTTGGCAGATCCAGCTGCTCTGCCAATTCCAAAGCCGCACGCACGTCGTGCTGGTAATCGGTGAAATCCGCAACATGGCCCTTGCGAGGGTCATCGAGCAGGCGGTCCGCCATTCCTTGACCGCGCCAGTCGATGGCCAGCACGGCAAAGCCCCGATCAATGAATTCCCCGGCGGCGTCGCCATATTTCTCGATATATTCAGTGCGTCCGGGGAACAGCAGAACCGTCCCGATCGCGTCTTGTTCAGGCAGCCAATGCCCGACACGAATGCGGGTGTCGTCGGCGGTTGTCAGCCAATGGGCCTTTCCACCGGCCGGACCGCCGGCCACGTCTTCATAAAGAGGGGCCGGCGACGAAATCATCAGGCCAGCACCGAAGCCAGTTTCATCGCGATACCCATATCGCCATCCACGCTCAGCTTACCGGACATGAATGCGCCGGTCGGGTTCAACTCGCCAGACAGGATTTCTTGGAAGGTTTCCGCGTCCGCGCTGAGGGTCACATCGGCCTCGTCATCGCTCACGCGGGCGCCGCTGGCATCCAGAACGATTGCGCCTTCGCCTTCGATGGCGAACTTGGCAGAGGCGTCGAAATCGCCGCCCGACAGTTTTTCGTTCAACGCGGCTGCGGCTTTTTCAAGAATGTCGCTCATGGTCTTCCTCATTTTGTTTGTGCGCCGTGAATGGACATCCGCGGTCGCAACGCTACACTGACCATTGTTATGGGTATTGCAACACACAAACTCAAAGGTACCGTTGCGGCATTCGTTGTCCTAGTCATGTATTCCTCTACTTGCATTGCGCAAGAAGCGGATTTGCGTGATGAGGCAGCATTGTTGGAACAATTGTCGCAATCAACGCCCGAACAGGCGGTCAACATTGATCGGCAATTGCAGGCGCTTTGGTCACAATCGGGATCTGCCTCCGCCGATCTGCTGCTGGAACGCGGCCGCGAGGCGCTGGACGAGGGAGATGCAGAAGCTGCGATCGATCATCTCACTGCTCTGACAGATCACGCGCCCAAGTTCGCCGAAGGATGGCACGCACGCGCTTCGGCGTTTTTTGGAATCGACAGATTCGGTATGGCCGTTGCAGATCTTGAGTATGCGTTGACATTGAACCCCAACAACTACGAGGCGCTCTACGGTCTTGGGCTGATCTTCGAGATTGTCGAAAAGCCGCAACAGGCTCTGGATGCCTATAACCGCGCCTTGGCTATACATCCCCATCACGAAGAAGTAACCAATGCCGTGAATCGTCTGAAGCCTCAGGTTGAAGGCCAGTCGCTGTAAAGAACAAAGCGCAGGGGGCAAAGGTGAGCGGGTCTTCCCGGGTAGTGGCCGTACTTGGCCCGACCAATACAGGCAAAACACATTACGCGATTGAACGCATGCTGGGGCATCGCACCGGTGTGATCGGTCTGCCGCTGCGGCTGCTCGCGCGCGAGGTGTATGACAAGATCGTCGCCATTCGCGGCCCCTCGGTGGTGGCGCTGGTCACGGGTGAAGAACGCATCGTGCCGGCACGGACCCAGTATTGGGTCTGTACGGTCGAGGCGATGCCCGAAGGCATGGGCGCAGATTTTGTGGCTATCGACGAAATCCAGCTTTGTGCGGATCCCGAACGCGGCCATGTTTTTACCGACCGCTTGCTGCGGTCCCGTGGCACCAATGAGACCCTTTTTCTGGGTTCGGACACGATGCGCGGGGCGATCGCCGCCCTTGTGCCCGAGGCACAATTCGTGCGGCGCGAGCGGATGTCGCAACTGGTTTATACGGGCTCGAAGAAAATCAGCCGGATGCCGCCGCGCAGCGCGATTGTCGGGTTTTCGGTGGAAAACGTCTATGCCATCGCCGAGCTATTGCGCCGCCAAAAAGGTGGGGCGGCAGTGGTCATGGGGGCGCTCAGCCCGCGCACGCGGAATGCGCAGGTCGATCTCTACCAGAATGGCGAGGTTGACTACCTGGTGGCCACGGATGCCATTGGCATGGGGCTAAACCTGGACGTTAATCACGTTGCCTTTTCGTCTCTGACCAAATTCGACGGTCGTCGCATGCGTCCTCTGGCTGCAAATGAGCTTGCCCAGATTGCCGGACGCGCGGGGCGGGGCATGTCCGATGGCACCTTCGGCGTCACTGGTGAAGCGCCGCCGTTGGAGGATGGGCTGGCGCAGGCAATCATGGACAGCCGCTTCACGCCGATGAAAAAGCTGAATTGGC
Organism: Ruegeria sp. HKCCD7255; assembly: GCF_013031565.1. Taxonomy (NCBI): domain Bacteria; kingdom Pseudomonadati; phylum Pseudomonadota; class Alphaproteobacteria; order Rhodobacterales; family Roseobacteraceae; genus Ruegeria; species Ruegeria sp. HKCCD7255. The sequence goes on from NZ_WQAG01000002.1 coordinate 171,731, forward strand.
GGAATGCCGCCTTACGGTTCGGATCGATTGAGGCGCTGATTGACTCGCTCGAACTTGGCCCCAACGACGAACACCTGATCAAGGCGCGCCCCGCTGATGACCTGAATGCGCTGAAATCCCTGTCGCAAGTGACCGAGGTTATGGCCCGTGCCAGCGACGGTCCATCGGTCCGTCTGCTGTGGGATGTGTGCCGCATCCCTGATTTTCGCGGTATCAGCCACGCCGAACATGCCAATCTGCTCGAAGTGATCTATGGTCACCTGCACGAAGGCGGATGCATCCCTGATGACTTCATGGCGCGGCAGATTCATCGGATCGATCGCACCGATGGCGATATAGATGCACTGTCCAAAAGGTTGGCTTATATTCGCACCTGGACATATGTTGCACAACGAAACGGCTGGGTTCGTGACGAATCCCATTGGCGTGAGGAAACGCGCATTGTAGAAGACAGGCTGTCGGACGCTCTTCACGAACGTTTGACTCAGCGATTTGTGGACCGGCGCACATCCGTGTTGCTGCGCCGGCTCAAACAGAAGGAGGCCCTTTTGGCCGAAGTAAATGACAAGGGTGAAGTGACCGTCGAAGGCGAATTCGTCGGTCGTCTGGAAGGGTTCCGGTTTATTCCGGACAAGGCTGCGCAGGGAACCGAGGCGAAAGCGCTCAAATCGGCATCTTTGCAAGCCCTCGCGCCGCAATTCCATCTGCGCGCTGACCGCTTCTACAATGCACCCGATACCGAAATTGATTTCACCGATCAGGGCGGCCTGATGTGGGGCGAATATGCCGTCGGCAAACTGGTTGCCGGGGCGGAACCGCTCAAGCCCATGGTCGAAGTGTTTGTGGACGAGGCCGCAGGGCCTGACGTCGAACAGAAAGTGCAGCGCCGGTTGCAGCATTTCATCGACCGCAAGGTGGCCGCACTGTTTGAGCCGCTGCTGAACCTGTCGCGCGATGAGGAACTGAGCGGTCTGGCCAAGGGCTTTGCCTTCCGCATGGTCGAGGCGCTCGGTGTGCTGCCCCGCGCCGGTGTTGCGCAAGAGGTCAAGGATCTTGATCAGGATGCCCGTGGCGCGCTGCGCAAGCATGGCATTCGGTTTGGTCAGTTCACCATCTTCATGCCGTTGCTGCTGAAACCCGCGCCCACGCGGTTGCGTCTGGTTCTGTGGGCTCTGTCTAGCGGTCTGCAGGAATTCCCCGAAGCACCGCCGCCGGGTTTGGTCACCGTACCCGTCGCCAAGGATGCGCCTCAGGGCTACGACACCATGTGTGGCTATCGCGATGCCGGCGACCGTTCGATCCGCATCGACATGCTGGAACGTCTGGCCGATATGCTGCGCGCCGAAGACAGCCGGGGCGGTTTTGAAGCCAAACCTGACATGTTGTCGATCACGGGCATGACACTGGAACAATTTGCCGACCTGATGCAGGGGCTGGGCTATAAGGCCGAGCGCGGTGAGCGTGAAAAAGTCAAGCCAACACCGGTTGAACAGCCTGCGACTGAGGCCGCTGAGCAGTCCGTGGCCGAAGAAACCCCAACGCCCGAGGCCGCTCCGGCAGAGGTCGCCGCACCCGCCGAGGCGCCAGCCGAGGCCACCGACAGCACCGAGGCGGCAGCCGAGGCTACCCCAGCCTCTGAGACGGCCGCCGAGCCTGCATCGGAGGAGCCCGAGGTTGAGGTATACTACACCTTCACCTGGGGACGTCAGCGGCAGCAAAACCGCGGCCCGCGCCGCGAACAGGGGCAGGGCAAGGGTAAGCCGCGCGGTAAACCGCAGGGCAACAAGCCGCAGGGCAAAAAGGGTGGCAAACCTCAGGGTGCCAAGTCCTTCTCATCGCGGCCTCCGAAGAAGGAAAAAGCCATTGATCCGGATAACCCGTTTGCCGCAGCGCTTATGGGTCTGAAGGACGGCAACTGATCGCCGATGGCTCAGGCCAAGCTGCGGATCGATAAATGGCTGTGGCAGGCGCGGTTCTTCAAGACCCGCAGCCTGGCCGCCAAACAGGTCAGCGGCGGCCATGTCAGGCTCAACGGAAACCGGGTGCTGAAAACGGCGCAAACCGTGGCTCCGGGCGATGTTTTGACCTTTCCGCAAGGGCGCATCATTCGCGTTGTCCGTGTCGAGAACCTCGGAGAACGGCGGGGCCCAGCCTCTGAGGCGCAGACGTTATACTTTGATATGACGGAAAAACAGGAAAGCGCTCCCAGAAATCCGGGATATGAAGGAAAAGGTCGTCCGACCAAGAAAGAACGACGTGCTATCGATCTTTCTCGCATGTCTGATGACTGATCTGATCTTGCGAAGACCGTCAGACTGAACTAGCTAGTCGCCAAGCCCTAAACAGGAATTGACCCATGACCTATGTCGTTACAGACAACTGCATCGCCTGCAAATACACAGATTGTGTTGAAGTTTGCCCTGTAGACTGTTTCTACGAAGGCGAGAATGCTCTGGTCATCCATCCTGACGAATGCATCGATTGCGGCGTGTGCGAACCGGAATGCCCGGCAGACGCTATCCGCCCCGATACCGAGCCGGGTATGGAAGGCTGGGTCGAATTCAACCGGAAGTATTCCGAGCTTTGGCCGGTGATCGTGACCAAGAAAGATCCGTTGCCCGAGGCTGAAGAGCGCGACGGCGAAGAGGGTAAGCTCGAAAAGTATTTCTCGGAAGCGCCCGGTGAAGGCGGCTGAGCGATTCGCGGCAAAGCCCGTGGCGTGTGGTTTAGATTTTTCCGCTAAGTCTCTGCCATGAAACGTAAATCAATGTATGCACACTCGCATCACTTCCGGATGTCGCATTTTTGTGATATAATCGGTAGCTGAACGATTACTGAGATGGGGATGTACTCCTTAAGTATGACTGCTTTGGAGTTCTGATTTTGCGACAAACCTGCTGCCTGACGGGGCCAAGTAAGGCACCGCACAGGTTGTTTTGTCGTCTCACGTCCCGATCCGCAACCAAGGATGAACCTGTATGTCAAAGTCGAAAAAGCTCGAGTTCCGCCCGAATGATTACGTCGTCTATCCCGCCCATGGCGTGGGTCAGATTGTCTCGATCGAAGAGCAGGAAGTCGCGGGCTATGCACTAGAGCTGTTTGTGATTTCTTTCGAAAAGGACAAGATGACCCTGCGCGTGCCGACGAACAAAGTGACCGAATCCGGTCTGCGCTCGCTCAGTTCACCGGATGTGATCAGCCAGGCGATGAAAACGCTGAAAGGCAAGGCCAAGGTCAAGCGCGCGATGTGGTCGCGCCGCGCGCAGGAATATGAACAAAAGATCAATTCGGGCGATCTGATCTCGATTGCCGAAGTGGTCCGTGACCTGCACCGCACCGATGATCAGCGTGAGCAAAGCTATTCTGAGCGTCAGCTTTACGAGGCCGCGCTTGAACGCCTGACCCGCGAAGTTGCAGCGGTATCCGGCGCGGATGAGTTGGCTGCAGCCAAGCAGGTTGACGAAGTGCTGACATCGCGCGCTGCCTGATTGTCCAATCGGGTACTGAACAATGCCGCTCCGTTCGGGGCGGCTTTTTTCGTTCTGGGTGCTTGGCCTTTAAGTTCAAAGACTGTAGTTTTTGAATGTCTGCAAAGGGATGCACGCTCAGAATGAAGCAGACTGTCAAGTATCTGTATATCAGTCACGATCCGGTTTCGGTCTGGTTCCGCTATGCCCTGATCGTGTTCGATATCGCGACCATCGTGTTTTTCGTGGCGACCGCACATGTCTCGTATGGTCCGGGCATCACGACCGCAAGTTTTGTCGTTGGGTTTCTGATCCTGTTGGATTTTTCCGCCCGGCTTTGGATTTCAAAAGACCGCTGGAAGTTGCTGCGCCAGATCTACACGCTGGCCGATATTGTGGTGATCCTGTCTCTCTTTCTCGATCCGTTTCTGACGGGCAATCTGGCCTTCTTGCGAATCCTGCGCGCATTGCGACTGATCCATTCCTACCATCTGCTCAGGGATCTGCGACGCGACAGCACATTCTTCCGCACGCATGAGGATGCCGTCATCGCAGCCATAAACTTGCTGGTGTTTGTCTTTGCAACCTCTACGGCTGTCTTGGTGTTCTTCATCCCGGACGACACCCAGACCCCGTATATCGATGCGCTGTATTTCACCATGGCCACGCTCACGACCACCGGGTTTGGGGATATCACGTTGCAAACGCCGGGTGGCAAGCTGTTTTCAGTGTTTATCATGGTGGTGGGTGTGGCGCTGTTCGTGCGTTTGGCGCAGGCGATCTTCATGCCGCAGAAAGTGCGATACAAATGCCCGGGCTGCGGGTTGTTTCGCCATGATCCAGACGCTGTGCACTGCAAGCATTGCGGCGCGACCCTCAGGATTGAAACGGGAGGTGCGTCTTAGATCAATGCAACCAGGGTCAACAGAACCGTCACTTCGGTCAGCTGTTGGGTTGCGCCGAGTATGTCACCCGTCTGACCTCCAATCTTTGCCTTGGCTATCTTTGCGACGGCGAAAGCTGTTCCGCATGACAGCAGAACGGGCAGGATAGCTCCGGCACCCAATACCAATCCGGCCAGTGACATAGCCAGAAACAGACCCAACCCAACGCTCGACACCGGTGGTCGTCCTACCGATTGGCTAAGTCCGGACTTACGGGCATTGGGCAAGAAATGCATCAGCACGGGTATCAAGCTTCGAGAGACCATACAGGCAGCAAGGATACCGGTGAACATGTCGGCATGGATCAATGCAGCGATACCGGTGATACGCAATGTTTGAACAAGCCCAATCGCCAACACGCCATAGGTGCCGATCTGGCTGTCCTTCATGATCTCCAGACGACGCTCGGTCGTATAGCCGCCCCAAAGCCCGTCGAACATGTCAGCCAGGCCGTCTTCATGCATCGCGCCGGTCACGACGATTAAAACGCTTACAACCAGCGCGGCACTCACAAAGGCGGGCAGGCCAACCCAGATGGCCAACCAACCTGTCAGCGTCGCCAACGCGCCGACGACAAGCCCCACGATCGGAAAGGCCCAGACCGCCTTGGCTTGCCGCGTAAAGGCAGGTTCGGGCAAGCGCGGCATGGGCAAGCGTGTCAGCAATACGAAAGCCAGCGGAATATCCCAGCGGGAAATCGGCTGTGTGTCGTTTTTGTGCACGTGCAGGCCTCTCTCGGTCTTGTCGCATTGGCCACAATGGTTAAACACACAGGACCACTGTGATGCAACGAGGCTTTGAATGCTGCCTGACTTGAATGACTTGAACGATTTCCGTGCTGCTCTGGCTGAGGCTCCGTCTGCGGATGCACAGGCAAGGCAAGATGCCAGTGATCGGAATGCGCAGCTGACCAAGCCTCCTGGCGCTTTGGGACGGCTTGAAGACCTTGCGATCTGGTATGCGGGTTGGCGCGGCGATGCACGGCCAAAGATTTTGACACCGCAAGTGATCGTGTTTGCCGGAAATCACGGGGTGACGGCGCAAGGGGTTTCGGCCTTTCCACCCGAAGTGACCGTGCAGATGGTGATGAATTTCGAACATGGTGGCGCGGCCATCAACCAGCTGGCCAAGGCCGCCGGGGCGCAGATGGATGTGTATGCGTTGGATCTGGACCGCCCGACGCAGGATTTCACCGTTGGACCCGCGATGAGCGAGGACGAATTGTTGACGGCACTGCGTATCGGCTGGAACGCGGTTGATCCGCAATCGGACCTGCTGGTTGTCGGAGAGATGGGGATTGGCAACACCACACCCGCTGCCGCCCTCGCATGTGCTTTGTTTGGCGGTGACGCAGGCGATTGGACCGGACGGGGGACGGGTGTTGACGATGCGGGCCTGGCCATCAAAACCCGTGTCGTGGCCGAAGGCGTCGCCCTGCATGCAGGCACGGGCGACGGGCTTCAGATCCTGCGTTGCCTGGGTGGCCGCGAGATCGCCGCGATGGCGGGCGCGATTGCTGCAGCACGCGTTTTGCGTATTCCGGTCGTTTTGGACGGGTTCATTTGTTCAGCCGCCGCGGCCTGTCTGGCGCAGCTGTCCGAAACAGCTTTGGATCATACAATCGCGGGGCACCAGAGTGCCGAAAGCGCCCATGCCGCCCTGTTGGACAAACTGGGCAAAGAACCACTGCTCAGCCTGGGTTTGCGGCTTGGTGAAGGGTCGGGTGGGGCGCTGGCGATCAACATCCTAAAAAGCGCCGTGGCGTGCCATTCGGGCATGGCGACATTCGCCGAAGCGGGTGTTTCGGACGGCTGAAGCGAACCGTCTGGCCGTGTCCAATGACAGGGTCAGGCGGATTTCTTGTCTGTCTCTTCCGCCAATTCCAGCAGCGCAGTTTCAAGGTCTTTTTCCAGCTGTCGCGACCGCTCGATATATTTCTTGTTGTCTGCGGTCGGAACACCGGGCACCCAAAGCTCGGCCAGTTCTCGGACAGAGGCGCGATCATGTTGGTAAAAGGTCTGCTCGGCCTGCGCGGCCTCGTATTCGCTGAGGCCGATATTTTCCAAAACATAGCGACCAGCGCGTAAGGATCCGTCGAACAGCTCGCGCACGATGTCATTGGCGCCAGCTTGATACAGTTCGTACACATGGGTCCGGTCGCGAGCACGTGCGATGATATGCAGGTCAGGACGTTGGCGGCGGGCATAGCTCACCAATCGTGTTGCCTGTTTGCGGTCATCCATCGCCACCACCAAGACAGCCGCTTTTTCAATCCCAGCGGCGCGCAGCAATTCGGGGCGCGTCGGGTCGCCCAAAAAGCCTTTCACCCCAAAGCGGCGCATCAGCTGAATGGTTTCGATGTCATGGTCCAGAACGACTGTCTTGAAGCCACTGGCCTGAACAAGCCGGTTCACGATCTGACCGAACCTGCCTATCCCGGCGATGATCACCGGGCCTTTTTCATCAATGTCGTCGGGTTCGACCTGGTGTTTGTGATCTTTTGCGGCTCGGCTGAGCAGATCATAGAGGATAAACAGAAGCGGGGTGATCAGCATGGTCAATGCAATGATCATCAGCAGCTTTTGCGACAAGGCGGGGGGGATGACGTTTTGCTGCGTCGAAAACGCCAGCAGGACAAAACCGAACTCACCCGCTTGTGCCAGGCCCAGAGTAAACAACCAGTGATCGCGGCCTTTCAGTTTGAAGGCGCGGCCCACGATGAACAGGATGATGCCTTTGACAAGGATCACAAGCAAGGCCAGCCCGATCAGATCAAACGGGTCATCAAAGAAAAAACCCACATCGATACCGGCGCCAACCGTGATGAAGAACAATCCCAATAGCAGACCCTTGAAAGGTTCAAGGTCGCTCTCCAGCTCGTGCCGAAACTCCGAGCTTGCAAGAACGACACCCGCCAGAAACGCACCCAAAGCAGGTGAAAGGCCAACAAGCGTCATCAGGAAGGAAATGCCCACAACAATCATCAAGGCCAGCGCGGTATACATTTCGCGCAAACGAGTGGCATGGATGAACCGGAACAGCGGACGGGTCAGATAGATCCCGGCCAGGACGACAAAGGCAACAGCCCCGATCGTGACGAGCGTGACCGCCCAGCCCGGAAGCCCTTCGACCAGTGACAGGGTGTGATGGGGGTCGACCCCGTGCCCCCCATGCTCCCCCCGATCAATGGAGCCGTCAGTATTGAAATGGGCCACTGCAGGCAGTGCAAGCAGTGGCAGGAAGGCCAATATGGGGATAACCGCGATGTCCTGCGTCAGCAGCACCGAAAATGTTGCGCGCCCGCCATTGGTCTGCATCAGGCCTTTCTCGGACAGGGTCTGCAACACGATGGCGGTCGATGACAAGGACAGCGTCAGCCCCACAGCAAGAGCGACTGACCAGGGTTGCCCGGTGTAGAAAGTCACGGCAGCGATCACCGCTGTGGACAACCCGACCTGAAGGCCACCCAACCCCAGCAACTTGTCCCGCATATCCCACAGCGCGCGGGGCTCCAATTCGAGCCCGATCAGAAACAGCATCATAACGACGCCGAATTCCGCCACATGTTGCAGGCTTTCTGTCTCGGCCCCCACCAGCCCCAGAACCGGGCCAATGGCGATACCCGCCGCCAGATAGCCCAACACGGACCCAAGCCCAAGCCGTGCCGAAAGTGGAACAGCGATCACGGCTGCCGCCAGATAGATCGAGGCCTGATAGAGGAATTCGTTCATTGTTGTCCTTCCTGGGCCCTCAGGTGGGCAATGGGGCGTCGCGTTTGAGCTGATCCATGACGATCTGGCTCTGAACCCGTGCAACAGCAGGATGCGGCAGGATCACCTCGTGAAGCAAGCGATTGAGCGCTGACAAGTCGTCACAATAGACGTGAAGCAGATAATCGGCCTCACCGGTCATCGTCCAGGCGCTGCTGATCTCGGGGCGGGCGTTGACCATGCGAGCAAAGCTTGCGGATTGTTCGGGGCCGTGGGTGCTGAGATGGACTTGGATAAAGCCCTGAACCTGAAGGCCCAGTTTCACCGGATCCAGCCTTGCGGTATAGCCGGTGATAAAGCCGTCGGCCTCAAGCCGCTGCCGTCTGCGCCCCGCCTGACTGGCAGAGAGATTTAGGATCTCTCCCAATTGCTGAGCGGTGAGATGCGCGTCCTTTTGCAGGGCAGATAACAGTCGTGTGTCGGTATCATCGAGCATGTGCACTAAAATTCCATCTCGGTCCGGTTTCATGCGGCAAACGCGCATGGGACAAGGCTAGCGGAACAGCAAGGATAGATACAGGGTCTGTCGGCCTCCGCGTCTTGCTTGCGCGTGTTTGGCTTGGCGCGATTGCGGCGATGCTGGAAAAGGCAGATCCGTATCCTTGACCGCTGGGTCAACCGCTTGGGATCTTCAATGTCAGATTGCGGCCGCGCTTCTGGTATCGCAACTCGCTTTCTCCAATCGCGACAACATTGCCACCATCCAGCCTGTCGCCCACTTTCAACTTCTTGTAACGACCGCTGGGCAGGCGCACCAGGGCACGGCGGTTCGAGGGCGTGCCATAGACCCCAATCAGGTTGAGCTGACGCAGATTGATCGCGTTGTCGATTGTGGCTTGCCGTGCAACCGAGGCAGTCGTCGGTATTTTAGGCGTGACCGATCGCGGCGCGACCGAGCCTGCTTCGTCTGTGTCGTTGTTGACATTGGCTGTCGACCCAAGCGACGCGCCGGAGGCGGCAGGGCGCTGTGCCACCTGAATGGCGATATTACTGGGGCGTGATTTGGGACGCGGCACACTGATGGTGGCCACAAGTTCGGGTGTTTCGTCCACCGTTGGAGGCGGCGGTGGTGGCTGCAGACCTGCAGGCCGAACCTTGGGGCGTAGCGCGGCAAGCTCATCACGCAAACGTCCGCCATATTGCTGCCGTTCAAAACGTTCGGGCAAATCAACTGGTCGCACACGCGGGCGATAGCTGGCCAGCCTTTGATCGGCCTCGGGTGCTTCGGGCTCTGCTTCGAACCGAACCGGTGGGCGCGGCGGTACCTTTTGTGGCGGCCCGGCAAAGACCATGACACCGCCCGGGTTCAACGTTCCTTCAGCGCTGGGGGTCACCAAACCGCGTTCGTCCAGCACAAACCGTTGCCCTTGCTGGCTGGGCAGCTCTGCCTGATCGAAGGGTTTATCCGTTTCAAGACTGTCCAAAGCGGGCAGGGCGACTGCATCAAATGACATCACAGGTTGAGCCACCGAGCTGTAGTAGAACTCGGTTTCGGGCTCAATGACCGGCTCGATCAAAGGCGAGGGGGCAACCGGTAGAGCCCCTGTGAATTCCAGAATTGGTGCCTGCGGTGCATCAGCGGGTGCGACCTGTTGCACCGTTTCCGGCGGGGTCTGTAGCGCTTCGAGAATGGCGGCATCTGTGGCGCTGAGTGCTGGGGTCCCAGTCGTCGTCCCCGATTGCGCCTCTTCAGTTACTGCGTCAGCGGTTTCCAGGTCCGGCGGGCTTTGGGTTGGAACGGGTTCGTCTGCAACTTCTGGCTCGGACAGTGCCAGTTCTGGGGGTTCCAATCTGCTGGGCTCGATTGGCGAGACGGGTGTCGCCGGAGCCTCTGACGCTTGCGGTGCCAATGCAACGTTTTCGGCGGATGGACCCGCTTCAAAATCGGCCGTTCCAGGCGTCGCGATTTGTGGGGGGATCGAAGGCGGGTCCACATCCGCACTGTCGGTGCGAACCAGTGACCACGCTCCGAGCGCTACACCCAACGCAACCGAGGCCACGGCAACCGGGAGGCCATGCCGTTTTAGATCGAACTGCGCAGCCCAGGCTGTTGCTGTCCCGGAAACCTGCCCCAGAACACGCTGCGCAGTCGCGACGAGATCTGGATGATGCGCCGGTTCTTCGGGTTCTTCTGTTGCCTCGTCCAAGGTTTCGGGAGCAGCTTGCTCAAGGTCAAATTCGAAGATCTGTCCGGTGGGGGAATCTTCGTTTGTCGCATTCACACCAAAAGATTGCGGAATGAACCCATGGCCGGTTGCAAATGTCTTTGCCTCGTCCAAGGTCTTGCGGGTTACTGCGGCAACCTGAACCTCGTCGCCATCTGCGATTGTCGAATAGGCAAGTTCCTCCAGCGCATAAGGCGTCGCCGTCTCAAGCGTTTCCCTTACTTTTTGCCGGGCTTCTTCGTCGGTCAGTTCACCCGTGTCGACTGTCAAAAACCGGATTTGTTGCTGCGGTAACAAGAGCGTGCAGGCCAGGTGGTTTTCGATGGCGAATCCCCGGTCACGCAGCGCCCGTACTTCTGCATTCAGATCTGCTGATTCCAGTGGGACCGAGCCAATACAATACCAATCTCCATCGGATTGGTGATGCAGGGAAATTCCGGTTTCAGAAAAAGTCAGCGCGAAGGCAGGTTTCATAATCCGGTGGAACCACAAACATCAGTTTCAATGCAAACGCTTTGGCGTCTGGTGCCAGAGATTAGAGCAGGAACCCGCCGAGGGAAAGGAAAAGCACGACCGTGCTCTTGTATGGCAAGGTCTTGCCGCCCCATCTATAGGATGAAGTCATAGGAGAGATCACCTTGAAGACACTTGCTTTTTTGGCGGCGTTGACGGCCGCAGTCTCTGCGATGCCCGCTGCTGCGGAAGAACGTCGCATCACCGTTGACGCGTCGGGAACCATTCAGGCCGAGCCCGATATGGCGACGATCACGCTGGGTGTCACGAATGAGGACGCGCAAGCCTCGGTTGCGATGCAGGCTACATCGGATGCAATTGCGCAGATCCTGGGCCGACTTGAGGCGTTTGGGCTGGAAGCGCGCGACGTTCAGACACGCGACTTGTCGCTTTCTCCGGTCTGGAGCGGTCGGAACCAAAGCGGCGAGACACCGGAAATCACCGGCTTTGTTGCCTCAAACCGTCTGTTTGTGCGGGTGCGTGATCTGGATCAGCTGGGGCAGATCATGGATGCGGTGATCCAGGACGGCGCAAATGATTTCGGCGGGCTCAGCTTTGGGGTGCAGGACCCTAAACCGCTGGAGGCGGAAGCTCGCGCCAAAGCAGTTGCCGAAGCCACCGCCAAGGCCGAGCAATTGGCGCAGGCCGCGAATGTGTCGCTGGGTCCGGTGCAGATGATCCGTGAACAGGGTGGGGGTATCCGACCAGTGGCCGAAATGCGCGCCTTCAACGTGGCCGCAGACAGCGGTGTGCCGATTGCAGGCGGCGAAATCTCGGTGACCGTCAACGTGTCGATGGAGTTCGCAATAACTCAATGACCTTGAACGCGGGCGCACAAAGCTGCGCGCCCGCGATGGTCCCGTCAGGCGCTGGCTTTTGACAGCGCCTGATCCAGATCGGCGATCAGATCGTCAGCGTCTTCGATCCCGATCGACACGCGCACCACGCCCGGACCGGCCCCAGCGGCCTCTTGCTGTTCTGGCGTCAACTGTCGGTGGGTGGTCGAGGCCGAGTGGATGATCAACGACCGCGCGTCGCCCAGATTGGCCACATGGCTGAAGATTTCCAACGCATTGACCAGCTTGATACAGGCGTCATAACCGCCCTTCACCGCAAAGGTGAACAGCGCCCCGGCACCGCGCGGATAGTTCTTTTGCACCCGGTCGTAATAGGGGGATGAGGGCAGTCCCGCATAGGTCACATAGTCGATCCGGTCATCCGCCTCCAACCAGGCCGCGATTTTCTGCGCGTTCTCCACATGACGCTCCATCCGCAGGCTCAGCGTCTCGATCCCCATCAGCGTGTAATGCGCCGCTTGCGGGTTCATTGTCATGCCAAGATCGCGCAACCCGATGGCAATGCCGTGGAAGGTAAAGGCGAGCGGGCCAAAGGTCTCATGGAATTTCAGGCCGTGATAGGCGGGCTCGGGCTGGCTGAGCGAGGGGAACTTGTCATTGGCCGACCAGTCGAACTTGCCAGAATCCACGATGCAACCGCCAGTGACAGTGCCGTTGCCGGTCAGGTATTTGGTGGTCGAATGAACCACCAGCGTGGCACCCTGCTCGATGGGGCGGCACAGGTAAGGCGTGGCCGAGGTATTGTCGACGATCAACGGAATCCCCGCCGCATCAGCCACATCGGCCAGCGCGCGGATATCGGTGACATAGCCACCGGGATTGGCCACGGATTCGCAGAAGACCGCGCGGGTGTTGTCGTCAATCGCGGCTTTCACAGCGTCCAGATCGTCGGTATCCACGAATTTCGCCGACCAGCCAAAGCGTTTGATGGTCTGGCTGAACTGCGTGACGGTGCCACCATACAGCCGGGTCGAGGCCACGACATTGCAGCCAGGCCCCATCAGCGGGAACAGCGCCATGATCTGAGCCGCATGGCCGGACGAACAGCACACCGCACCAACGCCACCTTCCAACGTCGCGACACGCTCTTGCAAGACGGCTACGGTTGGGTTGGTCAGACGGGAATAGATAAAGCCGACCTCTTGCAGGTTAAACAAAGCTGCGGCGTGATCGGCATCTCGGAACACATAAGCCGTGGTCTGATAGATCGGTGTCTGGCGGGCTCCGGTCGCGGGGTCCGGGCGGGCGCCTGCGTGGATCTGTAGCGTATCAAAGCCGTAAGTCGGGCCGTCTGACATGTTGAAATCTCCCTTTGGATTATAGCGTTAATCAATCTCTAGGCCATTGACCGCGTCCGCACAACGCTCCGGTTATCGCTGCCACAACCCCTTGGCCTTGATCGCCTTGCGAATGGCCTGTTCGCGCTGGGGCAGGTTGTCCTGATCAAACAACTCGCGGATCTTGGCACCTTTGCCCTGAATGACCAGCTTCTTGATCGGGTCATAGGTCTTGAGCACTTTCTTGACCTTGTTGGGGGCCGCGACGGTTTCCAGAACGTCGATCACATGATCAGCTTCGCGCGCATAAAGCAAAGGGAACAGGCGATAGTGACAGCTGACCGACCCATCCAGCAGTCCATCGGGCAGAACATCGCGGCCACCGCCAAAGGAATGGATCACCAAAGGCAGGGCAACTTGATCCAGCCAAGGATCAAGGGTCTGACCGGTGAGTTCGGGGATCTCTTCGTCACGAATGGTGCGGGCATAGTCCAGAAACCGCGCACCGAATTGGCGGGGGCATTTGTAAAAGAAAAAACCTGCGTTGAAATAGAGAAACCGGCGCCAGTAGTCCTGCGGCTGGGTGGTGTCAATGGAGCTCTCAAAGTCCAGCCCGAACCGGTCATAAAGCGCGCGCCAGATCCCGTCATAGCCCGGGCCATAAAGCGTCGGGCGTGGCCAGGTGCCTTCGACCTTTTGCGACGCACCGGGGCGGTCGAAGTCAAAGGGCACATCTGCCAGTTCACCGGTGATCAGCGTATCGCTGTCAAACAGGATAAACGGCTCATCTTCGGGCAGGGCCAGCAGCGCTTCGATCTTGTTGCCTTGCGGATAGCTCGCGCCAAAGACATGCGAGTCAAACGGCACGATCTCAGCCCCCAACTGATCCAGCGCTTTCAGCACGTTGGGGTTCTGAATGCTTGGGTCTTGCGGCCAAAGCGGGCCCGTTTGCGGCACCGCCACCAATAGGCGACCGGAAAAGCCGGGGGAACTGTGGCGCAGCGAGGCGGCGAACAGAAGGGCCTCGTATTGCAGGCGGTTGTTTTGCCCGATGATGACAACATTGAACTTCGAGGTCTTGGCCATCATGCCTGCACTTTCTTGCCTGAGGGCCTCGTAAGCCCCGAATGGGTTCGGGATTACAGCAACGCGTCAGATGCGTCAAAACCCGATCTGTTTGAGTGCGCTGCTGGAATTTGTTTTCGTGCGTCGACGTTAGGGGCAGGACATCGCAAAACCGGGCCCAAACACGTTTTGCCTCAAATTTACTCGGATGTGGTGCGAGATGGTCAAATCTGAGCGTCGATTGGCGGTTTTTGACCAAATGATAAATTTTACCAGTTGATAAAAAAATTTTTTGTGCCAAGCTGAAACGCATAACAAACATATCTACAGGGAGTAGAGTGATGGCACAGGGCCAGATGGCACCCGGCATCGTTGCCGGGCGGCTTTCCAGCGATGAGTTGACATCGAACTTCAGCGATCTGCATCCTCCGCTGCAGCCTCATGAGGCGGCTGTGGCCGCAGATCGGTGCTATTTCTGTTACGACGCGCCATGTGTGACGGCCTGTCCAACGGATATCGATATTCCGCTGTTCATCCGTCAGATTCAGGCCGCGCAACCGCAATCCGCTGCGCGCACGATCTTTGACCAGAATATTCTGGGCGGCATGTGCGCACGGGTCTGCCCGACCGAAACCTTGTGCGAAGAAGCCTGCGTGCGCGAGACGGCCGAGGGCAAGCCGGTCGAGATCGGTCGCTTGCAGCGCTATGCCACCGATACATTGATGGCAGCGGATGAGCATCCCTTTGAACGGGCCGCGCCCACAGGGAAAACCATTGCCGTCGTGGGCGCCGGACCTGCGGGTCTGGCTTGTGCGCACCGGTTGGCCATGCTGGGCCATGACGTGGTGATCCATGAAAGCAAGCCCAAGGCGGGCGGGCTGAACGAATACGGTATTGCTGCCTATAAATCGACCAATGATTTTGCGCAGGCCGAGGTCGATTGGCTGCTGAAAATCGGTGGCATCACCATCGAGACCGGGTCCGCTCTGGGCAATGGCGTGTCGATGGAGGGGCTGCTGGATGCATATGACGCCGTGTTCCTGTCCATCGGTCTGGCCGGTGTGAACGCGCTGCGGGCGCAAGGGGCCGAAAAAGACGGCGTGCGTCACGCGGTCGACTTTATCTCGGATGTGCGGCAGGCGGATGATCTGGCAAACCTGCCGGTAGGGCGCAATGTCGTGGTGATCGGCGGTGGTATGACCGCTGTAGACGCGGCGGTGAAATCCAAGCTGCTGGGGGCCGAGCATGTGACCATCGCCTATCGGCGTGGGCGCGACGCCATGGGTGCCAGCCGCTATGAACAGGATCTGGCCGCTTCGCACGGGGTACGGATCATGACCAATGTTCAGCCGGTGGCCGTGCATGGCAACGGGGCAGCGGTTGAGATTGAGCTGGAATACACCTCAAGCGAAGGCGGCAGCCTGAAGGGGACAGGCGAAACAATACGTGTTCCCGCAGATCAGATCCTCAAGGCGATTGGCCAGAACCTGGATGGCGCGCCAGAAGGGTTGCAGCTGGACGGCAACAAGATTGCCGTCACGGGCGCTGGCCGGACATCGCTGGCCGGGGTTTGGGCCGGGGGCGATTGCGCCGCTGGTGGCGAAGATCTGACCGTGACCGCCGTGGCCGAAGGCCGGGATGCCGCAGTGGACATCCATGCCAGCCTGTCCGCGTGACACATGGGTTGCGCCATGAATGCTTGTGAAAAGATGAAGATGCAGAACCGCATCAGGGAGGCCGGATAAATGGCTGATTTGACGACGAACTTTCTGGGAATTTCAAGTCCGAACCCGTACTGGCTGGCCTCGGCGCCGCCCACGGACAAGGAATACAATGTCCGCCGCGCCTTTGAGGCCGGTTGGGGCGGTGTCGTGTGGAAAACGCTGGGGGCCGAAGGTCCTCCGGTGGTGAACGTAAACGGCCCGCGTTATGGCGCGATTTACGGCGCAGATCGGCGGTTGCTTGGTCTCAACAATATCGAGTTGATCACCGATCGCCCGCTTGAGGTGAACCTGGAAGAGATGGCCCGGGTCAAGTCCGACTATCCTGATCGCGCGCTGATCGCTTCTATCATGGTGCCCTGCGAGGAAGAGGCGTGGAAAGCCATTCTGCCGCGGGTGATGGAGACCGGCGCGGATGGGATCGAGCTGAACTTTGGCTGCCCCCACGGGATGAGCGAACGCGGCATGGGATCTGCCGTTGGGCAGGTGCCTGAATATATCGAGATGGTGACCCGGTGGTGCAAAAAGTACTATGACCGCCCGGTCATCGTGAAGCTGACACCCAATATCACCGATATTCGCAAACCCGCAGCAGCGGCCAAAAATGGTGGCGCGGATGCGGTGTCGCTGATCAACACGATCAACTCGATCACCAGCGTCAATCTCGATACGTTCAGCCCCGAACCCTCTATTGACGGCAAAGGCAGCCACGGAGGCTATTGCGGCCCGGCGGTCAAACCGATTGCGCTGTCGATGGTGTCCGAGATCGCGCGGGATCCGGCCACCCACGGTATGCCCATTTCGGGCATCGGTGGCGTGACCACGTGGCGCGATGCGGCCGAGTTCATCTCGCTGGGTTGTGGCAATGTGCAGGTTTGCACCGCCGCGATGACCTATGGCTTCAAGATCATTGATGAGCTGACCGCAGGCCTGTCGGAATGGATGGACGAAAAGGGCTATTCCAGCGTTGATGAGGTCATTGGCCGTGCGGTGCCCAATGTCACCGACTGGCAGTATCTAAACCTGAACTACATCGCCAAGGCCAAGATCGATCAGGACCAGTGCATCAAATGCGGTCGCTGCTATGCGGCCTGTGAGGACACCAGCCACCAGGCGATTGCAATGTCCGAAGATCGGGTGTTCGAAGTGATCGACGAGGAATGCGTGGCCTGTAACCTCTGTGTTGACGTTTGCCCGGTCGAGGGCTGCATCTCGATGGAGCCGATGGCTGCGGGAGAGATCGATCCACGTACCGGGCGCGAGGTTCAGCCCGAATACGCCAACTGGACAACGCATCCCAACAATCCGATGGCCAAAGCGGCTGAATGATTGGGACCGGAAGGATCGGGATGGGCGTCGCTGACGCCCAGCCCATGCGGTAAGCGTTAAAGAATGCCGCGAAAGGATGCAGACGACTAGACCTTGTGTTTCCCGACGCGAACATCCGACGACCCTTGTCGGATGTTCGCTGCAAGCCCATACTTCATGATTTCTGCACCGCGGCCACTGTTGGCTTAGTCGATACTGGCTTCGATCTCAGAGCGTATTGACCAACGAACACGCTCAGGAGGACGACAATCATTCCAATGCTTTGCGGAATACTCAGCGTTTCATTGAGAAAGAACCAACCGAGCAAAGCCGCACTCATTGGACTTAGAAGGCCCAGTATCGAAGCCGCTGTTGGTTGGATGATACGGATGCCGCGCAACCAAATAATGTATGTCAGGGCCGCGCCGATAAGGCCCAAATAGGCTAGCCCTAAGACGTTCGTTCCGCTTATCGTCGACCAATCCGTTGGCGCAAAAGGAGCAAAGGGCACCAAAAGCAAGCCGCCAGCCGTCAATTGCCAACTCGTAAAGGTCAGAGCGCTAACCGGTGGCTGCCATTTTCGGCTCAGCACGGTGCCGAAGGCCATGGATGCAGACCCGGCAATACCTGCAACAACCCCCCACATATCCAGCTTCGCTTCGGGTGTCAGGACGAGAAGTGCAACCCCAACAGCGCCCGCCGCGACTGCGAACAGTGAAAGCACCTTTATTGGCGATCCGAGCAAGAAGCACGATGCGAAGATGACCACAAACGGCTGCAATGCCCCCATCACAGCTGCGACGCCGCCGGGTAAACGATATGCGGTAAAGAAGAGTAGTGACCAGAATATCGCGAAATTCAATGCGCCCAAAACGAACATCTTCCAGACCCAGTGACCGTGGGGGACTTGGCGCACTAGGCACAACAGAAGGAGGCCAGCGGGCAGAGCGCGCAGGACAGATACGGTCAGTGGATCAAGGTTGGGCAGGAACTGTGTGGTGACAATGTAACTGCTGCCCCAAACAAGGGGGGCCAGCGCCGTGAAGGCAAGATCAAAGGGGCGGGACATCGGGATCTCCAATTTATCTCGACGTAGAGATAAAAGCAAATAGCTTGACGTCAAGATAAAAATCCATTCTGTGTTGTAGCATGTTCGATATTGAAGAGATCAGAGCGCAGTGGGCAAAGCAGCGGCCAGACATTGACACCGGACCAATGGGCGTGATTGGCAGGGTGGTCAGATTGTCGGCTCTCTACAGCGAAGAGATGGGCAAGACCTTTGTAAAACACGGGCTGAGCGCGTCGAGTTTTGATGTGTTGGCCACGCTTCTGAGGTCGGGGCCGCCCCATGCGCTGTCGCCTAACCAACTGCTTGCGACGATGATGGTGACGTCAGGCACAATGACGAACCGCATTGACCAGCTTGAAAAGGAGGGCTTAGTGGCGCGTGTCCCGAACCCGGAGGACAAGCGCAGTGTCCATGTGAAGCTCACAGCGAGCGGGATAGAAAAGATTGACGCCGCCGTATCAGACCACGTTGTTGTTCAGAAGCAATTGGTTGAAGGGCTGTCCGAATTGGATCAGTCTGAGCTGAACACCATGCTGGATAAATGCCTTTCGTCCTTCGCGGATAGGTAAAAAGCAGACTTTAAGAGCTCTTCATCGAACGGCGGCTTTGTCCGCAGAGCCGACCTTTATCGAAGTGACTTCAGGGTCTGCATTTGCAAGTGAACGCCCTGTCGAGGAATTATCTGAGAGGATCGTGGATGCAAAACCTCAGCAATCCAAGGCAGGGGCTATGACGGGTCATTTGTTTGGGCGAGGGCTGGTCGCGGTCGCCGCCCTTTTTTATGGCGTCAGAAGCTTGCGATAGAGCAGATCCACAAAGGGCTCTGCGCCTTCAAACGGGTCTTCGTCACCCAGGATGGCGCGAACCTGCACGTCGAAATCGGCATAGTGCTGGGTCAAGGCCCAGATCGAGAAGATCAGATGATAGGGGTGTACCTGCGCGATTTTGCCCTGATCCATCCAGCGGGTCAGGATGATGACTTTGGAATCGACCAGAGCTTTCAGGTCTTCGGACAAAGCTGAATGGATGCGCGGTGCGCCCTGCACCAACTCATTGGCAAACAGACGGCTTTCGCGCGGCAACTCGCGGCTCATTTGCAGTTTGCGCTGGATATAGGCCAGAATCTCTTCCATCGGGTCGCCGTTTTCGTCAAGCGCATGCAGGGGCGCCAGCCAGACCTCGAGCAAGCCAGACAAAAGCGCAGTGTGAATCGCCTCTTTCGACGGGAAATAGTAGAGCAGATTGGGTTTGCTCAACCCGGCCTCGGAGGCGATTTGATCTACGGTTGCACCCCGGAACCCATGTGCGGAAAACACGTTCAGAGCGGCGTCCAGAATCATGGCGCGGTTCTTTTTCTGTATTCGGGTTGGGGCGCGGTCTTTCGGCATGTTTTCTGGTCGTCTCATTTTGCGCCAATCTGGCGATTGCACTGCTAAAAATTCGGGCTGCGCCACGCAATTTCTTGACTGGTGTTGAACCCGTGATAGCCTGAGTTTGACCAGATGGTCAAATCAAGACAGAAAAAAGCGAGCTTAATCGCAAGCGACAGGGAAAATGACTATGGCGGCTCCGGCGCAGAACCTCAGGATTAATGGCGACAGGCTGTGGGACAGTCTGATGGCGATGGCAAAGATCGGCCCCGGTGTTGCTGGTGGCAACAATCGCCAGACGCTGACGGATGAAGATGCGGAAGGCCGCGCGCTGTTTCAGACCTGGTGTGAAGAGGCGGGCTGTTCCATGGGGTTGGATCAGATGGGTAACATGTTTGCCCGCCGCGAAGGCACCGATCCCGAGGCGCTGCCGGTCTATGTGGGCTCGCACCTGGATACCCAGCCGACGGGCGGCAAATATGACGGCGTTCTGGGGGTTCTGGGCGGGCTAGAAGTGATCCGCACGCTGAACGATCTGGGCATCAAGACCAAACATCCGATCGTTGCGACCAACTGGACCAATGAAGAGGGGACGCGCTATGCGCCGGCGATGTTGTCGTCGGGCGTGTTTGCCGGGATGCACACGCAGGATTGGGCCTATGACCGCGAAGATGCCGAGGGCAAGAAATTCGGCGATGAGCTGAAGCGGATCGGCTGGCGCGGTGATGAGGAAGTGGGTACGCGCAAGATGCATGCGTTCTTTGAACTGCATATCGAACAAGGGCCCATCCTGGAAGCCGAAGGCAAGGATATTGGGGTGGTCACCCATGGCCAGGGGCTCAGCTGGACTCAGATCACCGTGACCGGCAAGGACGCGCATACCGGATCAACCCCGATGCCCATGCGCAAGAATGCCGGTTTGGCCATGGCGCGTATTCTGGAGAAAGTGGATGAGATCGCCTGGTCTCATGCGCCGCATGCGGTCGGCGCGGCAGGGCATATCGATGTGTTTCCAAACTCGCGCAACGTGATTCCAGGAAAGGCAGTGTTTACCGTCGATTTCCGCTCACCCGAGTTGGAGGTGATCACCGATATGGAGAACCGCCTGCGGGTGGCGGCAGAAGATATCGTCAATGAGATGGGACTCGAGATCGCTTTTGAAAAGGTTGGCGGCTTTGATCCGGTGAAGTTTGACGAAACCTGCGTGAGCGCTGTGCGAAACGCCGCTGAACGGCTGGGCTATTCGCATACCGATATCATCTCGGGCGCGGGGCATGATGCCTGCTGGATCAATCGGGTCGCGCCCACCGCGATGGTGATGTGCCCCTGCGTCGACGGCTTGAGCCATAATGAGGCGGAAGAGATCAGCAAGGACTGGGCCGCTGCCGGGGCGGATGTTCTGTTTCATGCGGTCGTCGAGACCGCTGAAATCGTGGGTTAGGGGGCGCTGCCCCCGTCGCCCGTTGGGCGACTCCCCCGAGGTGTTTTTGAACAGAAGAAGCACGCGGCGCAGACCGCGAAAGGGAGAGTAAAATGAGCACTGTGATCAAGAACGGAACCGTGGTGACAGCGGATTTGTCCTATAAGGCCGATGTTCTGGTCGAAGGTGGCGTGATCACCCAGATCGGGATGGATCTGAAGGGCGACAAAGAGCTGGATGCCAACGGCTGTTATGTCATGCCGGGTGGGATCGATCCGCATACCCATCTGGAGATGCCCTTTATGGGCACCTATTCCAGCGATGATTT
Source organism: Ruegeria sp. HKCCD7255 (assembly GCF_013031565.1). NCBI lineage: Bacteria > Pseudomonadati > Pseudomonadota > Alphaproteobacteria > Rhodobacterales > Roseobacteraceae > Ruegeria > Ruegeria sp. HKCCD7255. The sequence goes on from NZ_WQAG01000002.1 coordinate 193,005, forward strand.
CGAAAGCGGCACGCGGGCAGCCTTGGCCGGTGGCACCACGATGGTGGTTGATTTTGCACTGCCCAACCCCGGTGAGAGCCTGCTGGATGCGCTGAAACGCTGGGACAACAAATCGACGCGGGCCAATTGCGACTATTCCTTTCATATGGCGGTGACCTGGTGGGGCGAGCAGGTCTTTGACGACATCAAGACCGTCATCGAGACGCGTGGCATCAACACATTCAAGCATTTCATGGCCTATAAAGGCGCGTTGATGGTGAATGATGACGAGCTTTTTGCCTCGTTCAAGCGGCTGGCCGAGCTGGGCGGTATCGCGATGGTCCATGCCGAGAATGGAGATGTGGTGGCCGAGCTGAGCGCCAAGCTGCTGGCCGAGGGCAATGTAGGCCCCGAGGCGCATGCCTATTCCCGTCCACCGCAGGTTGAGGGTGAGGCCACGAACCGCGCGATCATGATCGCCGATATGGCCGGTGTGCCGCTTTATGTGGTGCATACGTCCTGTGAAGAGGCGCATGAGGCTATTCGCCGGGCCAAGATGAACGGCAAGCGGGTGTGGGGTGAGCCGTTGATCCAGCATCTGACCCTGGATGAGAGCGAGTACTTCCACCAGGACTGGGATCATGCTGCGCGCCGTGTCATGAGCCCTCCGTTCCGCAACAAGCAGCATCAGGACAGCCTGTGGAATGGGTTGCATTCGGGGACGCTGAGTGTTGTGGCCACGGATCATTGCGCCTTTACGACCGAACAGAAACGCTATGGCGTGGGGGATTTTACCAAGATCCCCAATGGTACGGGTGGGTTGGAAGACCGGATGCCGATGCTGTGGACTCATGGGGTGAACACCGGCCGTCTGACCATGAACGAGTTTGTGGCAGTCACTTCAACAAACATCGCCAAGATACTGAATTGCTATCCGAAAAAAGGCGCGGTTTTAGTGGGCGCAGATGCCGATCTGGTGGTTTGGGATCCCGAAAAGACCAAGGTGATCAGCGCCGATACGCAGCAATCAGCGATCGACTACAATGTGTTTGAAGGCAAAGAGGTCAAAGGCTTGCCGCGCTTTACGCTGACCCGGGGCCAGGTGGCTGTGCATGATGGCGAAATCCGCACACAGGAAGGCCACGGGGAGTTTGTGGCCCGAGAGCCGAACGGGCATGTGAACAAAGCGCTGAGCACATGGAAAGAACTGACAGCCCCGCGCCCGGTAGAGCGGTCGGGTATTCCGGCGACAGGCGTTTGATCGACGCGGGCCGCCGTGTGGCGGCCTACCGTTTCGTGTTTTCAAGGGGATGGAATGAATACTGCAACTCAACCTCAGCCTGTTGTCGAGGCGCGACAACTGGATCTGACGTTTCAGACCAATGACGGGCCGGTGCACGCGCTCAAGGATGTGAACCTGACCATCGACAAGGGCGATTTTGTCAGCTTTATCGGACCCTCGGGCTGCGGAAAGACGACGTTTCTGCGTTGCGTCGCAGCGCTGGAGACGCCCACCGGGGGTTCGCTGACGGTCAATGGCATGACACCCGATGAGGCACGGCGCAAGCGGGCCTATGGCTATGTGTTTCAGGCGGCGGGGCTTTATCCGTGGCGGACCATTTCCAAGAATATCAAACTGCCGCTTGAGATCATGGGCTATTCTGCGGCGGAACAGGATGAGCGGGTGAGCAAGGTCCTGGAACTTGTTGATCTTGAAGGGTTTGGTGCCAAATTCCCCTGGCAGCTCTCGGGTGGGATGCAGCAGCGGGCCAGTATCGCGCGGGCGTTGGCGTTTGACGCGGATATCCTTCTTATGGATGAGCCGTTTGGCGCGCTGGATGAGATCGTGCGTGATCACTTGAACGAACAGCTTCTGGCGCTTTGGGCGCGGACGGAAAAAACCATCGGGTTTGTGACCCATTCGATCCCCGAGGCGGTGTATCTAAGCACCAAGATCGTGGTGATGAGCCCTCGGCCCGGGCGGATCACAGATGTGATCGACAGCCCTTTGCCGAAAGAACGGCCCTTGGACATTCGCGACACGCCCGAGTTTATCGAAGTTGCGCACCGGGTACGCGACGGGCTGCGGGCAGGGCATTCCTATGAGGACTGACACGCAGATCAGGCGCGCCACGCACGAAGACACGTTGGCCTGCGCCAAGGTTGTTCATGCCTGGGCGTCTGAGACCGATTGGATGCCGGACGAACTGCCGGTGGAGCAATTGGCCGGGCTGATCCGCGACGCGTTTGACAGCCGTGAGATCTGGGTCGCCGGTGATCCGGTGGATTGTTACATGTCCGTCGATCCTGCCCAGAAGAAGATTGGCGCGCTCTATTGCCGCCGGACCGGGCAGGGCATCGGCAAGGTGTTCTTGGATAAGGCCAAGGAAAATCGTGATTTCCTGTGGCTGACGACGCATATCCCAAACACATCTGCGCAACGGTTTTACCTGCGTGAAGGGTTCGAAGTGACGGCAGAAGAACCGCCAGTACCCCCGGATACCGTGCCGGTCTATCGGATGGAGTGGCACGCATGAAGCAGGCCCTTGCAGTTCTTACCGTGTTGTTCGCGATTGTCGCGATTTGGTACGCAGCGGTTGCGCCGATGAACATTCGCGTGGCCTTGGATCAGGCGGAACGTGCCGGAGAGCTTGTGACGCCCGAAACCGCCCGTGACCGGCGTGAGACGTCGACCTGGGTACTGATGGCGAAAAACCCAAGCCATATCTCGACTGGGTATGCGCTGGACCGTCCGCGTTTACCCGCGCCGGATCAAGTTGCGCAGGAGCTTTGGAAGACCACTGGAGAAATGGTGGTAAAAGGGCGCGCGTTTTCGAAACGGTCGCTTATTTATCATGCCGGGATCACGCTGCAGTCTACCTTGTGGGGGTTCCTGCTGGGCACCACGTTGGGGATTTTGGCGGCAGTTGCGATTGTCTATTCTCGCGTGGCGGATATGAGCCTTATGCCCTGGGCCATCATCAGCCAGACCATCCCCATTGTTGCACTTGCACCAATGATCATTGTCGTTAGCTCTCAGGTCGGGATCGAAGGGCGCGGTGTGCCCAAGGCGATTATCTCGGCCTATCTGTGCTATTTCCCGGTGCTGGTCGGGATGGTAAAAGGGTTGCGCTCGCCCTCGCTGCCGCAACTGGACCTGCTGAAAACCTATAACGCTTCGGGAACACAGGGTTTCTTCAAGCTGCGGTTGCCGTCTTCTTTACCGTATCTGTTTACCTCGCTCAAAGTGGGGATCGCTGCAGCATTGGTTGGAACAATTGTCGGAGAATTGCCAACAGGGGCAGTTTCGGGTTTGGGTGCGCGGATTTTGATCGGTGACCAATTTGGGACGCCTCTGGCGATCTGGGCGGCTTTGTTTGCCGCGGCGATTTTGGCGGGCCTTCTGGTGACGCTGCTGGATCTGCTGCAACGTATCGCGTTACGCCGCATGGGGATGAACACATGACCTGGCTGTCTGTTTCGTTGCTATTCTGGGGCTTGGCCTGGTGGGCCAACTACCGGCTGGCGATTTCAAAATATCGCAAGACCCGTGGTGCCCGCGTGCTGGTTCCGGTGTTGTTCGGTGTGACTTTGCTGGTTCTATGGGAAGGTATTGTGCGCGGGCTGAACGTCTCACCAGTCATTCTGCCACCACCGTCCGACGTCGCCGATGAGTTTATCCGGTCGTCCCATATTCTGTGGGAGGATTTCAAACAAACGGTCTTCAAGGGTGCGCTCACCGGCTTTTTCATGGGATGCGTTGCGGCCTTTGCCTGTGCGATTGCCATTGACCGTTCAGCGTTTTTGACCCGTGGTTTGTTGCCGATCGGGAATTTCGCGGCGGCTTTGCCCATCGTTGGCATCGCACCCATTCTGGTCAGCTGGTTCGGGTTCGACTGGCAATCCAAAGCCGCCGTTGTGGTCGTGATGGTGTTCTTCCCCATTCTGGTCAACACGGTGCAGGGCCTGCGCGAGTCTGATGCGATGCAGCGCGACCTGATGCGAACTTATGCAGCCAGCTATTGGCAAACGCTTGTCAAACTGCGTCTTCCTGCCGCGATGCCGTTTATCTTCAATGGGTTGAAGATTGCAACGACCCTTGCTTTGATCGGCGCAATTGTGGCTGAATACTTTGGGTCCCCGACACGGGGCATGGGGTTCAGAATCTCGACGGGCGTGGGAAGTCTGGAAATCGATCTGGTCTGGGCCGAGATCGCCGTGGCAGCGTTGGCCGGCACAGTATTCTACGGTTTGGTCGCATTGATCGAAAAAACGGTGACCTTCTGGCACCCGTCGCAGCGAGGCTAACAACAAAATTCAAAAGATCCCGGAAGCGGGGCACTAAACTCAACTAGGAGAAGATGAAGATGAATAAGCTAATCAGCGGGGCGGTTGCCGCCTTTGGTCTGGCCGCCAGTTCTGCCTGGGCCGCAGACGAAGTGACACTGCAGTTGAAATGGGTCACGCAGGCCCAGTTTGCGGGCTATTATGTCGCTGCGGACAAAGGTTTCTACGAAGAAGAAGGACTGGACGTCACCATCCTGCCGGGTGGACCCGACATTGCGCCCACTCAGGTGATCGCTGGTGGTGGGGCCGACGTGACCGTGGAATGGATGCCTGCGGCACTGGCCGCGCGCGAAAAGGGCCTGCCTTTGGTCAACATTGCGCAGCCTTTCAAAAGCTCGGGCATGATGCTGACCTGCTGGAAGGACGCTGGCATTTCTTCGCCCGAAGACCTCAAGAACCGCACCCTGGGCGTCTGGTTCTTTGGCAATGAATTCCCGTTCATGAGCTGGATGAGCCAGTTGGGTATCGACACTGGTGGCAAAAGCGAAAGCGGTGTCGAAGTTTTGAAACAGGGCTTTAACGTCGATCCGTTGCTTCAGCGCCAGGCCGATTGCATCAGCACCATGACGTATAACGAATACTGGCAGGTGATTGATGCGGGTGTGAACCCTGACGAGCTGGTGACCTTCAAATACGAAGATCAAGGCGTGGCCACGCTCGAAGACGGTCTTTATGTGCTGGAAGAAAACCTGGACGATCCTGCCTTTGTCGACAAGATGGAGCGTTTTGTGCGGGCCTCGATGAAAGGCTGGAAATACGCCGAAGAGAACCCGGACGAGGCTGCTCTGATCGTTCTGGACAATGACGAAACCGGCGCACAGACCGAAACCCACCAGAAACGCATGATGGGTGAGATCGCCAAGCTGACTGCTGGTTCGAACGGAACGCTGGATCCGGCGGATTTCGAACGGACCGTTGATACGCTTTTGGCGGGCGGTTCTGATCCAGTGATCACTGCCAAGCCCGAAGGCGCCTGGACCCATAAAGTGACGGATGCAGCGCTGAACTAAACGCTGTTTTTCCAAGAATGAAACGCGGCCCCGTTTGGGGCCGCGTTTTTGTGTCCAGACGGCTCTTGACCGTATTGAGATGGCGTATTCTACTGTCAAATGACGCATTTACTGCGAGATAGTTAAGTTTCGGTAGAACATGCAGGGGTTTGCAGAAGAATTCAGAATGGCGGTGTCTCTGATCCTTCAAGGGGATGCAGAGCTGTGGGCCATTGTGATGCTGTCTCTTCGGGTGTCGATCCTGGCGGTGTTGATTTCCGCGCTGATCGGGATGCCGATTGGCGCGGCGCTTGCAGTTGCACGCTTTCCCGGACGTCGGGCTTTGATCATCCTGATGAACGCGCTGATGGGCTTGCCGCCCGTGGTCGTGGGCCTGTTGGTCTATCTGATGCTGTCGCGGTCGGGCCCGCTTGGCGTGCTGGAATTGCTCTATACTCCCACGGCGATGATCATCGCGCAGGTGGTTCTGGTCACACCGATCATTGCCGCCTTGTCCCGGCAAGTGGTCGAGATGCTGGCCGAGGAATACGCGGAACAACTGCGATCGCTGGGCGTGTCGCGCCTGGCTTCGGTGCCGGTGCTGTTGTGGGACGCGCGCCTGGCGCTGGTGACCGCTCTGCTGGCAGGGTTTGGCCGCGCAATTGCCGAGGTTGGGGCGGTGATCATCGTCGGCGGCAACATCAACCATGTGACGCGGGTGATGACCACCACCATCGCGCTTGAGACCTCAAAGGGCAATCTGGCGCTGGCTCTGGCGCTTGGTGCCATTCTGATCGGCATCGCGGTGGCCGTAAACGCGATGGTCAGCGCCTTAACCTTGCGGGCCGAGCAGGAGGGGTTGCGTCATGCGTGACTTGGCACCTGAAACCGGGGCTGGGCTGGCGGTACGCGGGCTGCGGCTTGCACGCAAAGGCTCGGTTCTGCTGGACGTGGCAGCGCTTCAGTTGGACGGGCCCGGGCCGACCCTGATCCTTGGTCCCAATGGCGCCGGTAAAAGCCTGCTGCTGCGGTGCTTGCACGGGTTGATCTCAGCCGATCAGGGGCGGGTGCTGTATCGGGGTGGTGTCCTGACTGCAGAGCACATGGCGCGCCAAGCGATGGTGTTTCAGCAACCGGTGCTCTTGCGCCGCTCGGTCGCGGCGAATCTGGACTTTGTGCTAAAACGTCAGGGATTGTGCCGTGAGATCCGCAAGGCTCGGATCTCGGCACTTTTGGCCGAAGGCGGTTTGCAAGACAAGGCCCGTCAATCCGCGCGTTCTCTTTCAGGGGGTGAGGCGCAGCGGCTGGCCATTCTGCGGGCGCTGGCCACGGATCCCGAAACGCTGTTTCTGGACGAACCCACCAGTGCATTGGACCCAAGCGCCACGCAGGTGATCGAACAGATGATCCGGCGCGCCTCGGCGCGTGGGGTGCGCATCGTCATGGTCACACATGATATCGGGCAGGCCCGGCGTCTGGCGGCGGATATCGTGATGATGCAGGGCGGTCGCGTGGTCGAACATGGAGCGGCCAAACAGGTGTTGGACGCACCGATAACGCAAGCTGCGCGCCGCTATTTGGCGGGTGGGCTGGTAACCTGATTCAATCATTTGGAGATGACATGATCCGCGCAATGATCAAAGCGGCCCTTGTGGCTATTGCCGTGACAGCGGGCGAGAGCCGGGCCGAGTCGCCGTTCATCATCGTGCAATCCACCACCTCAACGCAGAATTCGGGGCTGCTCGATTTCATTCTGCCGGGGTTCGAGGCTGAAACCGGCATCGATGTGCGGGTGGTAGCCGTGGGCACCGGGCAGGCAATCCGCAATGCAAGAAATGGCGACGGGGATGTGCTGCTTGTGCACTCGAAATCCGCAGAAGAAGCTTTTGTCGCCGACGGTTGGGGGGTCGAACGGTTTGATGTCATGTATAACGACTTTGTCCTGGTCGGTCCGAAATCGGATCCGGCGCAGGTAAAAGGTGGGGATGACATCGTCGCTGCCCTAACAGCAGTGGCAGAGGCTCAAGCGCCCTTTGCCTCGCGCGGGGATGACAGTGGCACGCATAAGGCCGAACTTGGCCACTGGGCGCGCACGGGCATCGACCCGACGGATGCGTCCGGGACGTGGTATCGCGAAACCGGGTCGGGCATGGGGGCCACATTGAACATTGCAAGCGGTATGGGAGCCTATGCGCTGACTGACCGGGCCACGTGGCTGAGCTTTGGCAATCGGGGGGACTTGGACATACTTGTCGAAGGCGACCCGGCCTTGTTCAACCAATATGGCGTGATCCTTGTGAATCCCGAAAAGCACTCAGGTGTGCGCGCCGCAGCCGGGCAGCGGTTTATCGACTGGTTGACCGGCCCGGACGGGCAGAGCGCGATCGAAGCCTATCAGCTAGATGGCCAACAGCTCTTCTTTCCGAACGCAAAGTGAATTGGCCTGTGGCGCGCGTATTCTTGAAAAGATGAAGCCTTATCCGTTGGCTCCATTGAAGTGAACCTGGCCCAAACCGCTCAGGTCATAGCCGCCCATTTCAGCAGCGCGTGCGTGAAACCTGTCGCTGCGCAAAAAGCTAAGAAGCAGCTGCATCGGAGGGTCGAAATAGGCGCGGCGCCAGATGGCAAGGTCCAGTCGCTCGGTATGGGTGGGGGCAAATTCCAGCCCGTAAGATTGCGCCAACGCCCCCAGACCAAAACCGATATCAGCCTTCCCATCGCGCAGGGTCGCGGCCAGGTCTTCTTCGGTGCGGGCGCAACCGGGCAGGGTGTTGAGATCATCGAGCGACAGCCCATGGGCCGTGAGCTGTTTTTCGAACAGGCGCTGGCTCGCGGCGCTGTTCTGACGAAGGATGATGTGGCGGGATTTGAGGTCGTGAAACCCGGACGGTGCGTCTTGGCCTGCGGCCAGCAGAAACCCCCGTTGGCGCTGCGCTAGTTCGACCAGCACCACAGGCGCTTCACCTAGCGTGTCGCGCAGCGATTGTGTGTTGAACCCATGCTCTTCGTGGATATGCAGGGCCGCGGCCTGCGCGCTGCGCTCTTTCAGCCGGGTCAGCCCGTCAAAGGAGCCATCGTAATAGGTCGCAAGACCCGACCCGCTTTCCCGCAGCGCCCAATCCAACAGCGGATCATGGCTGCCCGCCACAATTGGCGGCAGCGGCGGTTCGGCCACCTGCGGGCCAGACCGTGAGGCGTTGAGCCAGGCGATAATCTCGGCCCTTGGGAACAACAGCTTGCCCATTGCCCGGACGCATGGCACTTCGCCGGACGAGGCCAGATCATAGGCTTTGCGCTCGCCAATTCGCAGCAATTCGGCCAGTTCGCGGGTGGTCAGGTATTGTGACATTCAGTCCAGGCGCACCGCAGGACCGGATGTTGTGTCGGCGGCGCTAAAGCCGATCTGGTTCAGCACGGCGGGCGCGGCGAAGGCGATCACGACCATTGCAGCAGCGGCGGCAAGAAAGGCTTTCATGGATCTCCTCTGGTCTTCTATGGCGCGCCTGTGGCCTGGCGCAGGAACTCGATCAGATCAACGCGGTCTTGTGCTTCGGTGATGCGTTGCATGGGCATCTTCGAGCCGGGGATATAGTGGTCCGGCCCTTCGTCAAATAGCGCGTCGATTGTTATCTCATCCCAAATGATATCAGAGTCTTGCAGGATATCCGAGTAGAAATATCCCGGCAGCGTCCCGGCCCTTCGCCCGAAGATCCCGTGCAAAGTCGGGCCCGCGCGGCGCTGGTTGTCGGGGGTCAGGCTGTGACAGATCGAGCATTTGCGTGCAAACTGCCGCTCGCCATTGCTCATGGCGTTCGGGTCTTTGAGGAAACTAGGCTCGGCGGCGGCCATCTGGTCCTGTTCGCCCAAAGTGGCGATGGGCCAGCTATACATCGCCTCGTCGATGCCGCCCGCGTGGATGTTCTGCCCGTCCGGCGAAAAGGCCAAAGCCCAGACCGGGCCGCGCAGGGTAGCGCGGAAATCCTGAGTGATGCGCCAGTCGACCGTGTCGATCAGCATGATATATCCCTCGCCGTCGCCCACCGCCAATGTTTGACGGTCCGGGCCGAGGGCCAGGGCCAGGATCGGGCGGCGGTCCAGGGTAAAGTCGCGCTCTGCGCCGGTGGAAAGGTCAAGGATACGGGTGACGCCATCGACCGCGCCATAGGCAATCCAGTTGTCTTGTGCATTCAGGACCAATTCATTGATCCCAAAGCCGTGTTCGACAAGGCGCTGGCGCTCGGACCCGGATGCCATATCCCAGATGCGCAATGACCCGTCCATGCCGGCCGAATAAAGCAGGTCTCCGTCGGGTGAGAACACCACCGCGTTCACGCCGCCTCCTGTGGGCCCCAAGACTGTCGGGCTTGAACCGTCGATGGGCCAAAGCCCAATCGAGCCGTCCCAACTGGCCGTTGCCACATGGGTTTTCGAAGCAGCAAGCCCCACGATCTTGCCTTTGTGCTGCCCCAGAACTTTGCCGCCGGGCCATTGGCGCAGGGTGAAGTCATCGCCTGCGGAATAAAGCGCTGTGCCGTTGAACGCGACGACGTTGACCGCCGCTTCATGCCCCTCTAGCCACTCGGGTGCCTGATCGGTCCAGATGGCAACGGAATTGTCGAAACTGGCGGTGGCGATGCGCCCATCAGGTGCGGTGGCGATGCCCATGATCGGCCCGCCATGGCCTTTGAGCGTAAAGAACTCTGCAAGGGCGGGCAGGGGGATCAGCGCAAAGGCCAGAACCAGCCCGCGCATTTATTCAGCGGGCGAGGTGGCGGCTTTGCCAGCCTCTTTTTCGTGAACCTCTTCCAGCCACAACGAATGGTGTTCGCGCGCCCATTGCTCCTCGACCTCGCCGGTGCCCATGGCGTCAAACGCGCCTTCCATTCCGACCGAGCCGAGATAGATATGGGCGATGATGATGGCGATGAACACATAGGCCACCATCACGTGCCAGACCTGCGCGTATTGCATCTCTTCTTGCGGTGACATCTGCACCGGCAGGTTCAGGCCGAACATCTGCGGGATCCCGGTGGAATTGGCGATTGCGAAGGTCTTGGCAAACATCGGCAGTTCGAACGGAAACAGCAGCGAAAGGCCCGACAAGCTGATTGAGATACCCAACAGGATGCAGGACCAGAAGATAATCTTTTGTCCGGCATTGAACTTTCTGGCGGGCGGGTGGCTGCCCTTGGTGAATAGCCCGCCGCCAGCGGCCAGCCATTTCAGGTCGGTCCGGTTGGGGATGTTGTGGGCGATCCAGTTGAGGGTGACGATGATTAGGCCCAGCATGAAGGCCCAAGCCAGGTTGTTGTGAAGCCATTTGCAGGCCTGCGCGATGGTTGCGAAGCCTTCCTTACCGAAAAGCGGGATCAGGAAGTCGCGGCCATAGAGCGTCAGCAGCCCGGTGATGCCAAGGATCAGGAACGATCCGGCAAACAGCCAATGGCCAAATCGTTCGAAACTGTTGAACCGCGTAACCGTGCGACCGGTTTTGTCGCCATCAATGCGAATACGCCCGCGCAGCAGAAAGAACAGGATGATGATCGCCAGCATCCCGCCCAGGATGTAGGTGCCATATTCGCGCAGGGGCCCGGTTCGGAACGCCCACCACCACATGCCACCGTCCTGAATCAGCACACTGTCAGCCGGCCCATTAGAGGATACGGTCACATCCGCCGATCCATAACGCAGTTGCCGATAGACATCGCTGTCCGAGGCTACTCCGCTTGGGCCAAACTGCCCCAGCAAACCTTCGACATTGCCCTGTCCGGTATTTTCGGACCGATAGCTGTTATCGACCTTCTCGCCGCGCTGTCGGGCCAGAATATCCTCAAGCGTGGTGGCGCCGCCAGTCTGTGCGCGATCGGGTTCGGCTGTATCCCCTGTGGTTTGGGCCGCAGCCGAAAGAGTCAGTCCAAGGGTGAACAGGATTGCAGTGAGAAAGCGCAGCATCTGAACCTCGGTCAAAATCCAAGATCAGATGACCCGCAAGGGCTGCGGGTCATCCGTTTTGCTTTATAGGACGGGCTCAGCCGTCTTTCTGGTCGTAGGCTGTACCCCAGCCCCAGGCGCCCGAACCGAAGCCGCGCGCCACGACGCGCTCGCGATAGACGGCTGACACCACATCGCCGTCACCGGCAAGCAGAGCCTTGGTCGAACACATCTCGGCGCAGATGGGCAGTTTGCCCTCGGCGATCCGGTTGCGACCATATTTGGCGAACTCTGCGGTCGAGTGCGTTTCTTCGGGGCCACCGGCGCAGAAGGTACATTTGTCCATCTTGCCGCGTGATCCGAAGTTGCCCGCCTGCGGGTATTGCGGTGCGCCGAACGGGCACGCGTAAAAGCAATAGCCACAGCCAATGCACAGGTCCTTGGAGTGCAGGACAACCCCTTCTTCGTTCTGATAGAAGCAGTCGACCGGGCACACCGCCATGCAGGGCGCGTCCGAACAGTGCATACAAGCGACCGAGATCGAGCGTTCGCCCGGGTCACCGTCATTGATCGTCACCACCCTGCGGCGGTTCACGCCCCACGGTACCTCGTGCTCGTTCTTGCACGCGGTGACGCAGGCATTGCACTCGATGCAGCGTTCGGCGTCGCAGAGAAATTTTGCTCTTGCTGCCATTATCTCTTCTCCTCCTTACGCTGCCCAGATCTTGCAAAGAGTCGCTTTGGTCTCTTGCATCTGGGTCACTGAATCATAGCCATAGGTCTGGGCGGTGTTGGTACTTTCACCCAGAACGTAAGGGTCAGCACCGGCGGGATATTTGTGCCGCTGGTCCTCGCCCTGGAAATGGCCGCCAAAGTGGAAGGGCATAAAGGCCACGCCCGCACCAACCCTGTTGGTCAGCATCGCCATTACCTTGACCTTGCCACCTTCGGGACCTTCGACCCAGACCTGTGATCCGTCGCGAATGCCAAGGTTGTTGGCATCACGGGGATTGATCTCGACGAACATGTCCTGCTGCAACTCGGCCAGCCACGGGTTCGACCGTGTCTCGTCGCCGCCACCCTCATACTCGACCAAACGACCTGACGTGAGGATTATCGGATAATCCTTTGAAAAGTCGTTCTTTTGGATCGACGCATAGAGCGTGGGAAGACGATAGGCGTGTCGGTCTTCATAGGTTGGATAGTCCTCAACCAAATCACGCCGGTTGGTGTACAGCGGCTCGCGATGCAGCGGGATTGGATCCGGGAAAGTCCAGACAACCGCGCGGGCTTTGGCATTTCCGAACGGTGCGCAACCATGCGCGATCGCAACCCTCTGGATGCCGCCCGAAAGGTCGGTCTTCCAGTTGGTTTCCGGCCCTGCAACCGCGTCGATTGCAGCGCGTTCCTCGGCCGTCAGATCACCGTCCCAGCCAAGATCCATCAGCATCTGCATCGTAAACTCAGGATATCCATCCTGAATTTCCGAACCGACACTATAGACCCCGTCGGCCAACAGGTTGTCGCCATCGCGTTCCACCCCGAAACGGGCGCGGAAGGTCAGGCCGCCTTCGGCCACCGGTTTGGACATGTCATATAGGTTTGGAGTCCCCGTATGACCCATCTCCGGTGTCCCCCAGCAAGGCCAGGGCAGTCCGTAGTATTCACCGTCGTTCGGGCCTCCGATGGCTTGCAGCGTTGTCCTGTCGAACGTGTGCTGGTTGGCCATATGGCTTTTCAGCCGTTCCGGCGACTGGCCGGTATAGCCGATCGTCCAGAGCCCCGAGTTGAACTCACGCGTGATGCTTTCGACATTCGGGGTCTCGGCGTCCTCCATCTCGATATTGCGGAAAAGCCGATCTGCCCAGCCAAACTTGTTTGCGAACTTGGCCATGATGACCTCATCCGGCAGGCTTTCGAACAGCGGATCCACCACCTTGTCGCGCCACTGCAGCGACCGGTTCGATGCCGTGACCGAGCCACGGGTTTCGAACTGCGTACAAGCGGGCAATAGGTAGACGCCGTCAGTGCGGTCATGCAGTACAGCCGAGACGGTGGGATACGGGTCGATCACGACCAGCATGTCCAGCTTCTCCATCGCTGTCTTCATTTCCGTCATCCGGGTCTGCGAATTGGGTGCGTGGCCCCAAAGAACCATGGCCCGAACGTTGTTGTCCTGATCCATGTTGGCCGGGTCTTCCAGGACCCCGTCGATCCAGCGGGACACCGGAATGCCGCGCTCGTTCATCAGAGGTTTGTCTTTCCCTTCCTTGTCCTTGATCGTCGCGAACTGACCTTTCAGCCAATCCAGATCTTCGCCCCAGACACGGCTCCAATGGCCCCAGGCACCTGCGGACAGGCCGTAATAGCCGGGCAGGGTATGGGACAGAACACCCAGGTCCGTCGCGCCCTGCACGTTGTCATGGCCGCGGAAGATGTTGGTGCCACCACCCGAGGTGCCCATGTTGCCAAGTGCAAGCTGAAGCACGCAGTAGGCGCGGGTGTTGTTGTTGCCGTTGGTGTGCTGGGTTCCTCCCATACACCAGATCACGGTGCCGGGACGGTTGTTTACCATAGTCCGGGCAACGCGCTTGAGCTGTGAGCCGGGAACACCGGTTACGCGCTCGGTCTCTTCGGGGTTCCAGTTGGCCACTTCGGTGCGGATCTGATCCATACCCCAGACACGGGTGCGGATGAACTCTTTGTCCTCCCAGCCGTTGTCGAAAATGTGCCACAGGATACCCCAGATCAGCGCGACATCGGTACCGGGACGGAACCGCACGTATTCGTCCGCATGGGCCGCGGTGCGCGTAAAGCGCGGATCGCAGACGATCAGGGGGGCATTGTTCTGCTCTTTCGCGCGCAGAACGTGCAGCAGCGAGACGGGATGCGCCTCGGCCGGGTTGCCGCCGATGATGAAGATGGCCCGAGAGTTATGGATGTCGTTATACGAATTGGTCATGGCGCCGTAGCCCCATGTATTCGCAACACCCGCAACCGTGGTCGAGTGGCAGATACGGGCCTGATGGTCCACATTGTTCGTGCCCCAATAGGCGGCGAATTTGCGGAACAGATAGGCCTGTTCGTTATTGTGCTTGGCCGAGCCCAGCCAATAAACGCTGTCCGGCCCGGATTCGGCGCGGATATTCATCATGCCGTCGCCGATCTCGTCGATCGCCTGTTCCCAGCTGATGCGTTTCCACTCTCCGCCTTCCTTTTTCATTGGGTATTTCAGGCGGCGTTCGCCATGGGCGTGCTCGCGGACCGAGGCCCCCTTGGCGCAATGTGCACCCAGGTTGAACGGGCTGTCCCAGCCGGGTTCCTGCCCGACCCAGACGCCGTTTTGCACTTCGGCCACAACGGTACAGCCGACGGAACAGTGGGTGCATACGGATTTGATGTTTTCGACCGCGGCGTTGGCCGCTGTCTGGGCGCTGGCTTGCGTCACGGTTCCACCCGTGGCGCTGATCGCGGCCAGGCCGCCGATCGTCAGGCCCGAGCCACGCAGAAATGCGCGGCGATCGACGGTTTTCTCGCCGATCTGGGACAGGATACTTGTCCGCTGGGGGCGTCTCGCAACCCCGTTGGTCTTTTTCCTAAGCATTGGTTTCCTCCCTTGCGCGCCGTGTCAGCCACGGCTGGCTTGGTACTTCTGGTGCCGACATCAGGGCCAATCGCAACCGTCCGTCGGGGTGAAAACGTCCGATCCTAAAACCGGGTGCTTTCGATGTAGGCGCGGGTATGCGCTGTATCCTGCATCCGTGTGTCATCCACCGGCAGCTCGGCTGCCTCGGCTTCACCGGTCAGGCTGGCGGCAGCAACAGCAGCAGGTGCTGCGGTTCCGGCCAGTTTCAGGAAGTCGCGGCGCGTGGCGCCTTCTTCCTTTTTCTTGCTCATGGGCTCCTCCTGTCCCAATTGCGATTTGGTGCCCACCCGGGCACCGGCGAATGGCGGGCTAGGCCGCCGTCATTCGGAACGCTTCCCGTTCGATCTCCATGAACACACGGCCAGCAGTCCCGACCGAGGCAAAGAGGACCGAGTTCTCGGCACCTTCCAAATCCGAATAGAAATGCGTGGCCCAAGGGCCGATATGTTTGCTCCAGAACGTCTTTTGATCCTCAAGCGATGCCGGTTTGCCGAACCGCCCGACGATCATGCCGGCCATCATCTCCATCATCGAGGCGATATTGTCTTCGGGTTCATACACATTGGGCGCACGGGTAATCCCGCGCGCGGCCATGTCATTGCGCAGCTGCGCCAGTGGTTTTTCATTCAGAAAACCAGTGAGATAGAAACTGGCATATGGCAGCAACTCGCCCCGTCCCAGACCGATGAACAATGCGTTGAACTCACGTTCGGCAGCAGCGGGTCTTGTTACCTTGGCCACCCGCGCCATGGCCTGAATGGCCTGACCCAGATCCGAGTCGTCACCGCTGAGCCCTACCATCTGATCCAGCAACAGCTGGTCCGGTGGTCCCGCCAGCAGCAAGCCCAGAAAGTTATAGAAATCCGCGCGCAGGCGATCCTCGGGTGAGACGTCCAGAATATGCGCGTCAGGTGCGGTCATGCGGTTGTCCTTCAAATTCAAATGTCATGCGGCGCGGGGCAGGGGGCAGGTCAGCCTCGGGCTCTTCGATCTCAGGCTCTTCGGTTTCAGCCATCACAACAGGTTCGGGAAGGGGCTCGGCTTCGGGCTCTGACGCGGCCTCTTCCGGTTCTTCCGTTGTTTCTGCTTCCGCTTCGGCTTGCGCCGCCAAGGCCTCGACATGGGCCATCATGCCTTTGCCAACCTGATAGGCGGTCTGCAGGTTTTCGATCACACAGGCCGCATCGGTATAGTCCTCGCCATAATCAATCAGCCCATCCACATTGGCCAGTACGGGATTGAGCCGCCACAACCGGCGCAGCGCGCGGCGACGCAGGCGGTCAGGCACTGCTTTGGCCATGAAGCCCGACACATCATCGCCCGGTTGAAGCGCATCCGGGTCAGGCAGGTCGAACTCGGCCAATATCTCGGTGTCGGTTTTGTCCTCGAGCTCGGCTTGCTGTTCGGCGACGATCTGCTCTTCCGCGACCAGCGCTTCGGCTTTGGCTTCGGCCTCAACGGCGGCCTTGCGGCGCGACCAGAAATCGCCAGGCCTGCTCATTGCGTCACCCTGCGCGGTGCGCGATACACATCCGAGGCCTGGCGGATCCGCGCGTCGCCTTTGCCGTCTTCGACAAGATCAACACGTTTCTTGTCGCGGCGGCGTTTGACAAATACCTCGTCTCGGTGATGTTCGAGCGTGAAATCCCGCAGCCAGGCAATCAATCCTTCGGTCATCGGGATCTTCTCGACGATCTCTTCGCCGGTATCGGCATAGTCCTGACCTTCGTAGGGCGAGGCTGTGATCAGAACGGCATTTAGCGGTGTGTCGCCCTTCAACTCGTCTCGCAACACCAGATAGAGCGAGGGTTGGCTATCGGACAGATTAACACGGTAGGCCTCGGTCTCGTCCGCCCAAAGGGTCAGCGTCAACGTGGCCGCGTGGTATTCAACCGCGTCCCCTTCACGGCGCATCTCGACCCAATCTGCGGGTCCCGCGCCGGGCAAGGCAGCAACAGCCCGCCAGTTCCACTTCGCCCAGCGTGTAACTCCGGGTGTTTTGCGCACGACGACGCCAACTGGCATTTCAATCTGGTTTGCGGCCCTAGCCAACAATTCCTCCCCGAGACGGCTCTCCCCTGCCACCTCTGTCTCCCACTATGATACATAAAGTAGCGTTCTGCCAAGAAAACTTTGCGCATCTGACCGCGGCGTTGTCGAAAAAGTCTCATCTCAAATTCATCGAACCAGATCCGCGCGTATCGATCCGCATTTTATGCGCTGCGAACTGCTTTGCATTGCCAGCCTCTGGATTACGTCTAAGGTAGCAAAGCCGGGGTTCAGTCGGGGAGGAATGGATGACCGCCAAGATACTTCTGTGTGATTGCGAAGGGACGCAGGCCGTTAAGGCTGACAGTATTTCCGGGGCCTGCGATGCAGCTTGTTCCAAAGTCTACACCGCGCTCTGTACCCGCCAATTGGATGCGGCGGCTCAAATAATGCAATCTGAAGGCCAGGTGGTTGTCGCGTGCGGTCAGGAAACAGAGGTGTTCCGCGATTTGGCCGAGGATCTTGGGGTTGATCAGCCTGGTTTCGTCGATCTGCGCGACCGGGCCGGCTGGTCCGAGCAGGGAGTCGATGCGGGGCCCAAGATGGCGGCGCTTGCGGCCGAGGCGTTGGTGTCCCACCCCGTGACCCCGAGTGTGGATGTAATCAGCGAGGGCACTTGCTGCATCATTGGCCCCGGAGCCGCTGCCTATGATCTGGCGGCTTTGCTTTCAGATACCCTGGCGGTGACTGTGTTGGTCACCGATGATGAGGACCCGCTCAGCCGAGCCTATGACGTGGTGCGCGGTCAGCTGCGCGGCGTCAGTGGGGCGTTGGGTGGATTTAGCTTGCGGCTAGACCAGCTGCGGCAGCTAGAACCGGGCGGTCGCGGCGCCTTTGGCTGGAGTCCAGCGCGGGACGGGGCCGTGTCGCGATGTGACATCGTGGTCGATCTTACCGGCGGCACCCCTTTGGTTGCGGCCCCCGAAAAGCGCGAAGGGTATTTGCGGGCAGATCCCAAAGACCCGATTGCCGTGACCCAGCTTGCGCTCGAGGCCATGCAACTGGTCGGCACGTTCGAAAAGCCGCTTTATGTCCGGCTGGACGAAGCGCTTTGTGCCCATTCACGGGCCGAGCAGACTGGTTGTTCCAACTGTTTGGATATCTGCCCAACTGGGGCAATCACCCCGGCGGGTGAGCATGTTCAGATCGACCCGATGATCTGCGCCGGGTGTGGGTCCTGCGCTGCGCTCTGCCCCTCGACCGCTATCACTTATGAGGATCCGCCCGTCGCGGCTGTACTGTCACGTATGGGGGTCTTGGCGCGGGCCTACCGCAAGGCCGGGGGACATGCGCCGCGCCTTTTGGTCCATGACGGTCATGGGGCCGAGATGATCAGGCTTGCCGCCCGGTTCGGTCGGGGCCTGCCTGCCGATGTCATTCCCTTCGAACTAAGCGTGGTCTCGGGCTTTGGCCACGCAGAGATGTTGGCCGGTCTGGCGCATGGCTTTGCATGTGTCGATATTCTGGTCTCGCCGAAAACCGAGCGCGCTGCACTGGATCGCGAGCTTGAGCTGGCGCAGGCCATCGCCGGGCCGGACAAGCTGGGCCTGATCGACATTCAGGACCCGGATGCGATGTCGGATGCACTTTATGCTCAAGACGTGCCCGAACCGCTGGCAGAGCCGGTGCTGCCTCTGGGCAACCGACGCCAAATCGCTCGTCTGGCGGCACAGGCGCTGAACTCAGGGGCAGAGGCGCCTTTGCCCTTGCCGCAAAGCGCGCCTTATGGGGCGATTGCAGTCGATACTGACAGTTGTACCCTGTGCCTCAGCTGCGTATCGCTTTGCCCATCGGGAGCATTGATCGATAATCCCGACAAACCTCAGCTGAATTTCCAGCAGGATGCCTGCCTGCAATGCGGGCTGTGCAGCACCATTTGCCCGGAAACGGCTATCACCCTGGTGCCCGAATTGGACCTGAGCGACGGCGCATTGTCTCAACGGGTGCTCAATGAAGAAGAGCCCTATGCTTGCGTTGAATGCGGGGCCTTGTTTGGGGTCAAATCCACAGTTGAACGCATCATGGACAAGCTGGCGGGCTCGCATCCGATGTTCGCCAGCTCGGATCAGGCACGCATGATCCAGATGTGCGACAACTGCCGCGTGAACGCGCAGTTCCACAGTCAGGACAATCCGTTTGCCTCAAAACCACGCCCCAAAGTGGTGACAACGGACGACTATTTCTCAAAGCGCAAGGATCACTGAAGTTGCAGCGGGGCCCCAAGGTCGGCCGCATCCATGACCGAGACAAAAGCGATGATCGCCTCGAGATCATCGAGCGTCATCTCTACCGGGTGAATGGGCGAGGGGCGGTCGGCGGCGAAAGGCGGCGTGACATCCTCGATCTGGGTGAAAGACGGGTGCGGGTTCAGGGCAAAGAACGCCTCGAACCGTTCCGACCAGTTGGGCATCGCGCGCAGCACCGCAAAAGACGGGGTCGAGCCCAACCCGTTCATCCGGTTCTTGGGGCCGATCACATGGCAGCGTCCGCAATGCGTCATCGACAACTCTTCGCCCAGAATCACATTGCCATCGATCACCAGTTCGATCTGATCCTGCGCCACTTCGAAACTGGCGCTGAAGGGGGCTCCCTGATCGGGGGCAAAGCTTTCGACCGTGCGTTTTCCGATATCCGATCTCAGCCAGTCGCGAAACCGTTCCTGCCTGGGATCCTCGGTGATGCTGAGGTAGAAGACCACACCGTCGCGGGCAAAGACGGGTTCACCCTCAGGCCCGGCGCTCAACGACATTTCTCCGGCCTCATCCGCAATAACACGGATCCCGGTCTTGAGAGAGAAGCGTGGAAGGATATGTTGCAAAAGGCCCGAGTTTGCCAACGCCTCTGGGGCGGCAAGCCCAAGCGCCTGCTGGCCCAAGGAAGGGCTGGCGGTGAGCGTCAGGCTCAGGCACAAGAGAACAAAGCGCATGGTCTAGCCTAGCGGGCAGCGGGCCAGGGCGTCAAATGAACTAAAAAATGAAGAAGACGGAGAGACATGCAATGAGCGGCGACGGGTTTATGTCGATACGCAAAGCCCCCCAGACGGGGCAGATCAAGGGGAAGGGCGCATGAGCATCCGTGACGCGGTTCTGGCGAACCTCAAAAAGATCACCGATCCGGTCTCGGGTCAGGACATTGTCAGCGCCGGTGTCGTGCGTGCGCTGAACGTGGATGGTGACACGGTGCGATTTGTGCTCGAGATTGATCCCAAACACGCCGAAAAGATGGAACCGGTGCGGGCTACGGCTGAACAGGCCGCGCAGATGGTTGACGGCGTTTCCAAGGTCTCGGCCATGTTGACCGCGCATTCCGACAAAGCGCCGCCGGATCTCAAGCCCAAACCCAAACCGTCGCAGACCGGACCCCAGGCGGTGCCGGGTGTGGACCGGATTATCGCTGTCGCCTCGGGCAAGGGCGGGGTGGGCAAATCCACAGTGTCGGCAAACCTGGCCTGTGCGCTGGCAGCCGAAGGCCGCCGCGTGGGCCTTCTGGATGCGGATGTCTATGGGCCGTCGCAACCCCGGATGCTGGGCGTCTCGGGCCGACCGGCCAGCCCGGATGGCAAGACGATCCTGCCGCTGCGCAACCACGGCGTCACCATGATGTCGATGGGGCTGATGACCAATGAGGGTCAGGCGGTGGTCTGGCGCGGCCCGATGCTGATGGGCGCACTTCAACAGATGATGGGGCAGGTGCAATGGGGCGCTCTGGACGTTCTGATCGTCGACCTGCCGCCCGGAACCGGAGACGTGCAACTGACGCTGAGCCAGAAGTTCCAGGTGGATGGCGCGATAGTTGTCTCGACACCACAGGATGTGGCCCTGATCGATGCCCGCAAGGGGATCGACATGTTCAACCAGCTCAAGACACCGATCCTTGGCATGATCGAGAATATGTCGACCCATATTTGCAGCAATTGCGGGCATGAAGAACATATCTTTGGCCATGGAGGCGTTGCGTCCGAGGCGCAGGCCCTGGGTGTGCCGCTTCTTGGGGAAATCCCGCTGCATCTGGACATCCGGCTGGCCGCCGATGGCGGTGCGCCGATTGTGGTGACGAAACCCGAAAGCGCGCAGGCCGAGGAGTTCCGCAAGATCGCTCGCGACCTGATCGCCCAAGGCAACGCATGAGCGAACCGGTCTTTCCCCCCTTGCTCTCGGGTCACCCGGTTCAGGGTGGGGAAGACCCGTTCGAGCGGGCGCAGGCCATGGCCGCACTTGGCTGTGATGCGGGCACCGTCGTTTACAACATACAGGCCAATTACCTTCGGGTGGCGATTGTGTTTGCCCCCGAAGTTGGCTTGCAGGACGCCATAGCGATGCTGCCGCTTTGCGCGGTTGGTTTTCAGAACGCGCTGGGGGCGCTGGCTCCGCCCGAGGTTGCCGTGCATCTGGGCTGGTCAGGCGAGATCCACGTAAACGGCGCGCGCTGTGGTCGGTTCAGGGTTGCCGCCGCGACGGGCGAACCAGAAGCAGAGCCCGACTGGCTGATCGTTGGATGGGAGCTGACGCTGCTGCAAACCAGTGACGCGCCGGGGGAAACGCCTTACGTGACTGCGCTTTACGACGAAGGCTGTGCCGATGTCTCTGCAACCCAACTGGTCGAAAGCTGGTCGCGTCACATGCTGACCTGGCTCAATCGCTGGCAAGAGGATGGCAAGGCGCCGCTCCATGCCGAATGGATGGGCCTCCTGCGTGGCGTCGGTGAACCCTTGGCTGACGGTGGCGTCTTTCTGGGCACCGACGAACGCTTTGGCATGCTGATCCGAGACGGGGCCGACACGCAACTGCGCGCCCTGACCGAACTGTTGGAGAACACGCAATGAAACTGGCCCGCGCGATCCATTTCGATGAAAGCGACATGAACGTGTTCCACTCACCCGCCAGAACTGGTGAATGGTGCATTTCGGGCGGGTTTGAATTTTCGAACTGGGGCGAGGGCGATCTGGAAGGCAAGGCCCGTCAGGCTTTTGCCAATGGCTGGCTCGGGCTGGAAACCTTTGGGCGGGTGACCTTTGTGGCTGTCACGCAGGTGGAACCGGCTGAGGTTGAGCAGATCGCGCAGAACCTGGCGGATCACTTTGTGCGCTTCTATGGCGCCCCGTCGGTCGATCAGGCCCTTGGCGTGGCGCGGGATGAGATTGCCCAGATGGCCGAACTTTGCGACGAACACGCGCCCAACACGCTGCTGACCGTCGCGCGCGAATTGGGCAGTGCCGGGGTGCACGAGACCTATCGCATCATCACCCCGCAAGACGCACAGCTAGAGGCTTTGGCCGTTCACGGATCGCTGGACGACTGAAGTTTAGAACAGGTCGGTAAACCCGCCGAATTGCCCGCGTTTAAAGATCAAACCCTGACCTTTACGGTGCAGGACCTTTTCAACATGACCGACCAGGATCAGGTGATCTCCGGCGTCGTGGCGGTCAAACAGGCGGCAATCGAACCGTGCCAGACAATCAGCCAATACAGGTCGCCCGGCCTCATCCGCTGACCATTCAGCATGTGAGAAATCAAGCCCGTCGCGCGCAAAGTTCAAGGCCTGTTCCTGTTGATCCTGCGCCATCACATGGATCGCATAGTGCGAGCAGGTGCTGAAGGTTTCAAAACGGTTGGAGTCCTTGGCCAGGCACCACAGCACCAAAGGCGGGTCCAGTGACACGGATGCAAAAGAGTTGACTGTGATCGCCCGCGGCCCATCGGAGGCCGCCGCGGTGACCACTGTGACCCCGGTCCCAAAACACCCCAGCGCCTCGCGAAAGGCGCTGCTTTGATCCGGTGTTGGGATAAAGGTTTTTTCGGTCATCTCGTGCTCTTACCTCGGGCTCGGATGACGTGCCATGCGCAGGCGGGTTTGTCCATCAAAACTAGGCGGGGCGGCCAGATCAGTTCAGATCTTCCAGCAAACGCCCATGTTTACGCGTTTCGACGACGACTTTTCCAAACGTTGTCAAGCCGCGTGCCTGCAACATGGGCAGCATCTTGACCAGAACCTCTGCCGTCGCCACAGCGTCGCCCAGCGCGGTGTGACGCAGCGCTTCGGGGATGGTGATGTCCAGCCGCGCACAAACCGCGTCCAGTGTGTGCGTCTCGCTGGCACCAAAAAGCACCGCCGACAGCAGCACTGTATCCAGAATCGGATGGGACCACTCGACCCCCATTTTGCCGGAATGCCGGTGCAAAAACGCCATGTCGAACGGGGCATTATGCGCGACAATGATGGCATCGCGCGCAAAGTGATGAAAACTGCGCCCGGCCTCGACGATATCCGGCGCGCCCTGAACCATGCGATCGCTGACGCGGTGCACGCGTGTCGATGCGGCAGGGATTGGAATGCCCGGGTTGACCAGCGTGTCGATCTTTTCGCCTTCGACAATTCGGCCCTTGACCACACGCACGGCACCGATCTGAACGATCTCATCCTTGTGGGGTAAAAGCCCTGTGGTTTCGGTGTCAAAAACAACAAAAGTCAAATCGACCAGGTGCCGGTTCTCAAAGCCTTCATCCGCATCTGTTTCCAGAAGGTCGAAGTCATAGACCAGCGGGCGCGCATCGTCGGGGGCGATCTGAGCGGCGCTGTCGTCAAAGATCAGTATGTAACCCGGTGCGCCGCCCAGCGGTTTCATCCGAGCAGAATAGCTCTGCCGCCCATCGACACTGGTCAAAGAGCATTCGACCTCAAGCCCAGTGCGCACCATCTCTTTATACGAATCCGTTAATCCGGTGCTTTCGAGATAGTCAAACAGCGAGGCGTTCAGTCTGGGATGCGCGATTTGGGCCAGAACTTCGGCGGCCTGCGCGTCGTAAAGTACGATCTGGTGTTTGGGCCCGGCCAACAACATGGCCACCGGGATCTCGGTCAGCAAAGCGGTCAGGCGCTGCTTTTCACTTGCCAAATGCGCGGTTTCTGCAGCGACAGCCTCGGCCGTGCTCATTGCGGTGTCCGACAATTGATCTGCCAGACCGGCTGCCGCGGGGGCCAGATCCCCAAGATAACGCGCGGCCTTGAGATCAAGGTCCGAGCTGACACCGGCATGCGCGCGGGCGCGTAATTGGGCTGACAGGCGTTCAATCGGCTTTGCGATATTGTCGTCAAACAGCAGCCAGACCCCGACGACCAACGCCAACAGGCCAAAAGCGATCAGGATTTGAGCAAAGACGAAGGCATTCAACAATCCGGGATCATCGACCCGTTCATAGCTGATCCACAAGGCCAGCGCGCTGACGACAAGCCCGCCCAGTGCCAAAAGGCAGAAGAACAGAAATATCCGCAGGCGCAGGCTTAGTCGGTTCAGCACGGGTTCAGACCTCGCACGTGGCCTTGATGACAGGATCGCTGCCTGTGGCTTTGAACCATTGGGCGTTCAGCAGCTCTCCATCGGCCGAGAACTCGGCCCCGTCCGCCAGATTGGCCCGGCTGTTTTCGGCACAATTCACCGCCACGGGCACCATCGAAACAGGCGCCCAGCGGCCAAAGAAGTACAGGTCAACAAGACGTTGATCCGGAACGCTTTCATTGGTGCGGACCGAGACGGTGTCGATGGCTGCAAACCGATCCACAAAAGGAACCGCATAGGTCCAGGGGCGATAGAAGGCCCGGCTTTCGACCTCTTGCACTACAGTCAGCGCGTTTGGCAGTTGATCCTTGGTGCGGTTGTACCAGGAGTACTCGCTGGTGATCGTCATTGCGATCATGCCCACGCCCGCCGCAACCGGAGCCGCCCATCGTGGGAGGCGACCACCTGTCAGCTTGTTCAGCAGCATGACAACACCGGCAAAAGCCAGGCCTGCAAATACCGTCCCGATCAGCTCCAGAAACATGTCTTTTCCCCTCCTATCGGGCGCGACCCGCCCCTTCTTCTCGTTCCAAATACGGTCGCCGAAGGCGATCCTGCCCTTTGGGCCAACGCATCGCTATCCCAACATGCCTTTGCCGTGCCCAATCGCCGATTGCATGGTTTTTACCACGACAAAGGCGTTACGCAGATGACTTCGCTCAAAGTCAGACAAAACAGATGGCGGCAAGTAGTTGTCTGGTTTCTGTCCGGCCTTGGCCTGTCGTACCTGATGTTCTAGCCGGGTTTCGGCAATTAGGTCATAGGCATCCAAAAGGTCCCGCGCACCCGACGGGCTCAGCACACCCGCAGCCTCTGCCGCCTTCAACCGAGCCCGCGTGTTGACCCCCGTCAATTGTCCTTGCAGCGCGTAGATGCGCCCCAGATCGACAATTGGGACGACGCCGTTGTGCTTCATATCCAGCGTGTTGCGGTGCTCACCGGACCGGATGGTGGCAAAGCCGCGTAACAACCCCAAGGGGGGCGTATGCTTCAACGAGTTTGCCACCATATGGGCGACAAAGATGGAATTGGCATTGGCCGCCGCCAGCGTCTCGGCCTGAAGGTCAGTAAACAGCTCGAACGCGCCGCCAATGGGGCGTAGGTCGAACATCACTGAGGCGAGCATTTGGGCTTCGGGGTTGGGTTTGGAGATCCAGTTCTCGAAATAGGACCGCCACACATTCAGGGGCTGACACCAGCGCGGATTGGTCGCCATCATGTCGCCCGGACAGTAGAAATATCCGCAAGTATCCAGCCCGTCGGACACGAATTTGGCCAGATCCGCGAAATAGGCCATGTCGCCTTCGGTGACGTTGTCATCCAGCATCAGGCAATTGTCCTGATCTGATACGCCCGTCTGCTCCTGCCGTCCCTGAGAGCCACAGGCCAGCCACAGGTAGGGAACAGGTGGCGGCCCCAGCTTTTGTTCAGCCAAAACCAACAAGCGGCGCGTGGCCGTATCGGCGATATCCGTGATCAACCGGGTAACAATCTCGTGCCGATTGCCACCTGCGACCAGTTGGACCAGCAATTGCGGGATCTCGGCCGTGACCGCTGCCATCTGCTCTGCCGTGTGCGCCTGAGCGATGCGGCGTACCAGTTCGGCGGAATTGACAGCCTGGTAATGGGTCAGATCAGTTTGCGTGACGATCCCGACCAGCTTGTTGCCCTGAGCAATGGGGATATGACCGATGCCACGCTCCATCATCACGTGCAGAACATCCGACCCGATATCGGTCGGGGACAGGGTGATCGGATCGGCGGTCATGATATCCGAGACTGTTGTCGTCTCGGGCAAGGCTTCAGCCACGAATTTGCCCGACACATCGCGCAGCGTGACGATCCCCAAAAGCGCCTCATCTTGGGTGACGCAAAGCGAAGAGATATGCTTGTCGCGCATCATCTGAGCGGCCTGTTGAACAGATGTGTCAGGCGAACAGGTTGCGGGGTCGCGCGCCATCAAAACATCTATCAGGCTTGTGGCCAGGCTTTGCGGGGTGCTGCGCTCGGTGCGTGTGCGGTTGAAGAAATTGGCCACGACATCATGGCCCTCAATCAACTCACGCACCAGGTCAGGGGGCAGAACGATCAGAACAGACGGGGTTGTGGCCGTCGCATGGGTTGCAGCCTTGCCATCTTTCAGCAGACCGCGTTCACCAAACGAATTGCGCAGTCCCAACTGCGACACGACCGAGCCATTCTGATCGGTTATGTCCACCTGTCCGTCATAGATGACAAAGACACCGGGCAAGGAATGACCCAATTCGTAAACCTTGCCGTCTTCCTCGACCTCCCAGACCTCAATTTGGCCCGCCAGCTTTTCCAGCGCCTCGGAGGGCAGCGAGTCATAGGGGTGGACGGATTTCAGAAACCGCGCGATTTCGTCATGAGACAGAGGCATTTACGTTCTCTGATGCTTGGTGAAAAAAGTCCCGCCCGGTGGTGTGCCAG
This sequence comes from Ruegeria sp. HKCCD7255, assembly GCF_013031565.1. Taxonomy (NCBI): domain Bacteria; kingdom Pseudomonadati; phylum Pseudomonadota; class Alphaproteobacteria; order Rhodobacterales; family Roseobacteraceae; genus Ruegeria; species Ruegeria sp. HKCCD7255. Next base: position 219,730 of record NZ_WQAG01000002.1, read on the forward strand.
GCGGGAACAGTAAGTCGAAAGATGCGGTCGAAGACAAGAGCCGCCGACCGCAACACACTCAGTGATCCTGAGCCACGCCCGCACCACGGGGAATGCGCACGCTTTCGACCAGATCTTTGATCTCCTGCGGAGTTTCCTTGGTCATGCCGGCCACCACGTAGGCGACACCGAAGTTGACCATGGCACCGATCGCGCCGAACGAGGTCGACTTGATCGGACCCAGCAGCGGGTCTGCATCTGTGAAAGAGTTGGTGCCCGGGATGAACAGCCAGCCCTTGTGCAGGAAGATATAGACCAGTGTGACGACCAGACCAGCCAGCATACCAGCGACCGCGCCGGTGTTGTTGATGCGGGTCGAGAAGATCCCCATCATCAGCGCCGGGAAAATCGAGGCCGCCGCCAGACCGAAGGCCAAGGCCACGGTTTGCGCCGCAAATCCGGGTGGGTTCAGGCCCAGCCAGGTTGCCACCACAATGGCTACTGCCATCGCGATCCGTGCTGACAGAAGTTCACCTTTTTCCGAGATCTGCGGGTTGATAGCGCCCTTGATAAGGTCGTGGGACACAGCCGATGAGATCGCCAGAAGCAAGCCCGCAGCTGTGGACAGTGCGGCAGCCAGACCACCGGCAGCGACCAGACCGATCACCCAACCGGGCAGGTTGGCAATCTCGGGATTGGCCAGAACCAGGATGTCGCGGTTGAACTTGGTCAGCTCGTTGCCAACCCAGCCTTTTTCTTCCGCAAGCGCCTGCATCGATTCAGACTTGTCATTGTAGTACTGAATCTTGCCGTCGCCGTTCTTGTCTTCCCAATCCAGCAAACCGGTTTTCTGCCATGTGGCCATCCAGTCATAGCGCGGATCGTTGTCGATTTCCTCGACAGACACGGCGCCACCATCGATGCCGCCATTGGGCCACATCATTTCACTGATGTTCAGACGAGCCATTGCGCCAACCGCAGGGGCGGTCAGGTACAGCAGCGCGATGAAAACCAGCGCCCAGCCAGCAGACCAACGTGCGTCGGACACTTTCGGCACGGTGAAGAAGCGCATGATCACGTGCGGCAGACCGGCTGTACCGATCATCAGCGACAGCGTGAACAGCACCATGTTCAACGTGTTCGAGTGGTGGGTCGTATATTCATTGAACCCCAACTCGGTCACGATGGCATCCAGCTTGGTCAGCAGAGGCTCACCACTGGCGGTATCCCCGAACAGACCCAGCGCCGGAACTGGCGTGCCGGTCAGCTGCAGCGAGATGAAGATTGCCGGGATGGTATAGGCGGTGATCAGCACGCAGTACTGAGCGACCTGAGTGTAGGTCACACCCTTCATCCCACCAAACACCGCGTAGGCAAACACGACGCCGGCGCCAATCAGCAGACCTGTGGTGTTGCTGACCTCAAGGAAGCGGCCAAAGGCCACGCCCACGCCGGTCATCTGACCGATCACATAAGTAACGGAGGCCACGATCAGACAGATCACCGCAACGATACGTGCGGTCTGGCTGTAAAAGCGGTCGCCGATGAATTCCGAGACGGTGAACTTGCCGAACTTACGCAGGTAGGGTGCAAGCAGCAGAGCCAGCAGAACATAACCGCCGGTCCAACCCATCAGGAAGGTCGAGTTGTCATAGCCGGTAAAGGCAATCAGGCCCGCCATCGAGATGAACGAGGCCGCAGACATCCAGTCTGCCGCTGTCGCCATACCGTTGGTGACCGGGTGAACGCCGCGACCAGCGGCGTAGAATTCCGATGTGGAACCCGCGCGGGCCCAAATCGCGATGCCGATGTAAAGCGCGAAGGATGCGCCAACAAACAGCAGGTTGATGGTAAACTGATCCATGGCTCGCTTACTCCTCGTCCACGCCGTATTCAGCGTCCAGCTTGTTCATGCGCCAGGCGTAGTTGAAGATCAGCACCAGAAAGACCAGGATCGATCCTTGCTGAGCAAACCAAAAGCCCAGATCTGTGCCGCCAACAGAGATGCCGGACAAAAGCGGACGCAGCAGAATGCCGAATCCGAAAGACACCAGCGCCCAGATCGCGAGGCTGATGTAGATGAGGCGCAGGTTGGCCTGCCAATAGCCCTTATCGGCCTCGGCAGTCTGCGCGGAGTTTGTAGACTGATCCGCCATTGCGGTTTCCTCCTTCACTTCCTCGTTGGCGGCCCTTTGCGCAACTCCTCCAGCGCGCTGGACCGCTTCTCGAATGTACCAAACGCCCCGTGACGTCAGGCAAAACTTCTCTGGTCCGCCAAGGCGGTTCCGTTGAAGTATTCTGTTCAGGATCAAAGCCTTGCGGCTTGTCTCCTCCCCCCTTAACTCATCGCAGCGCCCACGATCTCTTCAAGATCGCGGGCGATGTCGTCGATCTGGCCCATAGCGTCTGTGCGTTTCAGCACGCTTTGGGCGTCGTAATATGTGATCAGTGGTGCGGTTTGCGCATGATAGGCCACCAGGCGCGCGGCAACGGTTTCCGCGTTGTCATCGGCCCGGCGTTTGAACTCGGTTCCACCACAATTGTCGCATTTGCCCTCAACTGCGGGGATCTTGAACGTGTCGTGATATCCTTCGCCGCACATCGCGCATGTATAGCGACCCGAAATACGGGTCACCATTTCCGCGTCTTCAACCTCAAGGCTGATTGCCGTGCTGACCTTCTGTCCCGATGTGGCCAACAGGTCATCCAGGGCCTTGGCCTGAACCGTCGTGCGCGGAAACCCGTCCAGGATCACTCCCTTTGTGCAATCCGGTTCTGCCATCCGGTCACGTAAGATCGCGATCACGATCTCGTCGCTGACCAGTTCGCCTGCCTCCATCACGGCCTTGGCCGCCAGACCGGCTTCGGTCCCCGCAGCAACTGCGGCGCGCAAAAGATCTCCGGTGCTCAATTGTACCAGACCAAACTTGTCTTCCAGCATACGGGCCTGCGTTCCCTTCCCGGCGCCCGGAGGGCCGAGAAGGATCAAAACAGCGGGGCGGGTGAGTGTTTCTGCGTCCATCATACCCTCACGAATTTGCCCGGTTTGCGATCAGGTCTTCGACAACGGACGGATCCGCCAGGGTGGATGTATCGCCCAAAGAGCCGAAATCGTTTTCCGCAATCTTGCGCAGGATACGACGCATGATCTTGCCCGAGCGTGTTTTGGGCAGACCAGGCGCCCACTGGATCACATCCGGGCTGGCAATCGGTCCAATCTCGGTCCGCACCCAGGTGCGCAGTTCTTTCAGCAACTCATCCGAAGGATCGCGGTCATTCATCAAAGTGACATAACAATAGATGCCTTGGCCTTTGATTTCATGCGGATATCCAACAACTGCGGCTTCGGCAACGGCGGCATGCGCGACCAGCGCACTTTCGACCTCGGCGGTGCCCATACGGTGGCCCGAGACGTTGATCACATCATCCACGCGCCCGGTGATCCAGTAATCGCCATCTTCATCGCGGCGGCAACCGTCGCCGGTAAAGTAATAGCCTTTGTAATCCGAGAAATAGGTTTTCTCGAACCGTTCGTGATCGCCCCAGACGGTACGCATCTGCCCGGGCCAGCTGTCCCTGATGCACAAAACGCCTTCAACCCCGTTGCCCTCAATTTCGACACCGGACTGAGGGTCCAGAACCACCGGTTCGATCCCAAAGAACGGTTTCATCGCAGACCCCGGCTTCATTGCATGGGCACCGGGCAGGGGGGTCATCAGGTGGCCACCGGTTTCGGTCTGCCACCAGGTGTCAACGATCGGGCATTTACCTTTGCCGACAACTTCGTTGTACCAGTTCCAGGCTTCGGGATTGATCGGTTCACCCACGGTGCCCAGTGTCCGCAGATCGCTCAGGTCGTGCTTTTCAACCCACTCGCTGCCCTGGCCCATAAGGGCCCGGATTGCGGTTGGGGCGGTGTAGAATTGGTTGACCTTGTGCTTGGCGCAAACCTCCCAGAACCGGCCCGCATCGGGATAGGTTGGGACACCTTCGAACATCAGCGTGGTCGCGCCATTGGCCAGCGGGCCATAGACGATATAGCTGTGCCCGGTGACCCAACCCACATCTGCCGTGCACCAGTAAATGTCGCCATCATGGTAATCAAAGGTGATCTCATGGGTCATGGCGGCATAGACGATATAGCCACCGGTGGTATGCACCACGCCCTTCGGCTGCCCGGTCGATCCCGAGGTATAAAGGATGAACAGCGGGTCCTCAGCGTTCATCTCGGCCGGGGCGCAATAATCATCAGCTTCCAGCGCCATTTCGTTATAGTCAAAGTCGCGCCCGTCGATCCAAGTGGTCTGACCCCCGGTACGCTTGACCACAAGACATTTTACAGTGTCGGGGCAATGCAGCAGGGCGGCGTCGGCGTTTGACTTCAACGGGGTCTTGCGACCCCCGCGCGGTGCCTCATCCGCCGTAATGACAACCTTGGCATCACAGCCATTGACCCGCGCTGCCAGAGCGTCTGGCGAGAAACCGGCGAAGACAATGGAATGGATTGCACCGATCCGTGCACAGGCCAGCATTGCATAGGCGGCCTCGGGGATCATTGGCAGGTAAATGACAACACGATCGCTTTTGCGCACACCCATGGATTCCAGAATGTTGGCCATGCGGCAGGTGCGGCGGTGAAGCTCGGCATAGGTAATGTGCTGTGCGGCATCCGCTGGATCATCCGGCTCCCAGATGATCGCTGTCTGATCGCCGCGCGTCTCAAGATGGCGGTCCAGGCAATTGGCCGAGACGTTCAGCGTGCCGTCCGCATACCAGTTGATCTTGACCGAGCCGAAATCATAGTTGACGTCCTTGACCTGGCTGAACGGCTTGATCCAGTCGATCCGCTTGGCCTGCTCGGCCCAGAATGTATCAGGATCACTGATCGACGCCGCATACATATCGGCATATTTGTCCGCATCCACATGCGCACGCGCGACGGTTTCTGCAGATGGCGGATAGGTCTTGGCATCTGCCGGGGCAGCGGTAGTCATTGTTGAGGCTCCTCCCTCTCGGATTGGACTATGTCGGACCGATAATGCCTGCCGATCTGGCAATGTCGATCCCGTTCCTCCCACTTTGCATCATAGCCGGGATGGAAAATTATGGAATAAATTGCTGTAAAGCTTGGATTTGTTTGTAAAGAAGTTTTTAGATTTCACTGGATTTTGTAAACAAAGCTCAGCGCGACATAAAAATATCGTTATCAAACAATTAATAAACTGTAATTCGTCCGGGATCGAAAGCCAGCGCGCCAAAAAACTGTGATCGCTAACGTGTTTGGCCGGGTTTCATTCCCTGACGCGATCTGCGTGCCCGACCACATGAGAGGATTGGCGGGAAAGCGGATTCCGCTCTTCTTCGGTACAAAATAACCTTGGGGGAGTCGCGGCTTGCTTCGGCTGCGGCTGGGGCTTCTCTAAATTAACGGTTTTTCTTCGCTGGTCCCTAGCAGGGAGCACATACCAGCACAGTATTCGGTGCAAGTTGGTTTAGAAGCTTCGCGTCGGCCGGTCAAAGATCCGCCGCCCCATAAGAGACGCTGCCAAGTCGACCATCAGTTTCGCGGTGCGCCCGCGTTCATCCAGGAACGGGTTCAACTCGACCAGATCCAAAGAGCAGACGAGTCTGCTTTCGTGCAGCAATTCCATCACCAGATGTGCCTCGCGCTCGGTGGCGCCTCCGGGCACCGTTGTACCGACCGCGGGCGCGATGGAAGGATCCAGAAAATCCACATCCAAGGACACGTGCAAAACCCCATTTGCAGCGCGAACCTTTTCGAGGAATGCCAGCAAAGGTGCCTTGATGCCATGTTCGTCAATGCTGCGCATATCGGCCAGCATCGCGTGATCTTTCTCAAGTGCTGCGCGTTCTTCGGGGTCGACAGAGCGCAAGCCGATCATTCCGACGCGGCTTGTTGGAACCGGGCTTGCTAGGGACGGGAAAGCATCAAACCCGTCTTGGCCGGTCACGTAGGCCACAGGTGTCCCGTGCAAATTGCCGCTGCCAGAACTGGAGGGCGTGTGGAAATCGCTATGCGCGTCGAGCCACAATACAAACAGGGGGCGCCCAATCCTGTCGGCGTGCTGCGCCATGCCGGACACCGTTCCCATAGAAAGGGCATGATCGCCCCCCAGAAATATGGGTACGCTCTGTTGCGCCGCGTCACAGGCCGTGCGGCAGAGCGCCTGGGTCCAGCCAACGCATTCCGGCAAAGCGAACAGATGATCGCTTTCTTCGATATCCACTTGGTCTGGCTGCGTGTCCCCCAGATCCGTGACGTTGTGCCCAAGATCAGCGAGGGCCTCAGCCAGGCCTGCCACGCGATACGCGTCGGGCCCCATGCGGCACCCCTGACGGCGTTTCCCGGCATCCATCGGTGCGCCGACCAGAATGATGTTCTGCTTGTCCATACGTCCTTTTAGCCGCACAGGCCGGATTGCCAAAAGGGGGCAAAGTGAACAATAAGAAACTCAGCTTATCATTTTGGGAATACAGAGTGGACGAATTGGACAACAGGCTGCTGGCGGCTTTGCAACGGGATGCTCGGGCGTCGCTGTCAGAACTGGCCCAGTCATTGGGGGTGACGCGCACCACCATACGCAGCCGGTTGCAGCGCTTGAAACAGTCGGGTGAGATTGTGGGCTTTACGGTCCTGACCCGTCAAGGCGTTACAGAGAGCCCCGTGCGCGGACTGATGATGCTGGGGATCGAAGGGCGCGGCACGGAAAGGATCATGTCTCGCATCGCTGCGATGCAAGAAGTACGGGCCGTGCATTCAACCAACGGCAGTTGGGATCTGATCGCCGAGATCGGCACCGAGACTTTGGCCGAGTTGGACAAGATTCTGTTTCAAATTCGTCGCATGGAAGGCGTGACGCGATCGGAAACCAACCTGTTGCTGTCAACGCGGACCGGACGGTCATGATCGACTGGGCACAGGCCTTTGATCTGCATAGGAACTGTGCCAATCTGCCCCAGAGGAACCGGCAAAACAGCGGTTTGTCAGTGTTGGATTGGCAAGATCGTTTGACAATAAAGGGCAGGGGCAATGGCTGAGGAAAGCGGCAAGCAGAACGCGACAGTCGCGCTCTGGATCGAACGGGTGACAGGGCTTTTGGAAAAACCCTGGGTCCGTATCGTCATACCGGTTCTTGTCACTGGCATAGCCCTGGCGGTGTTGCACGACCTTTCGGCGCATGTGAAATGGTCGGATGTGACGGCAGATATTCGGGCCAAGCCTTGGACGGTCATGGCCTTTGCCGTGTTCTGGACGGCGTTCAGCTTTTTCTCGCTCTCGTTTTACGATGTCTTCGCTGTCAGAAGTGTGGCCAAGGGAACGGTGCCTGCACCTGTCGCCGGTTTGGCGGGGGCAAGTGGTTATGCCGTGTCCAACTGCCTAGGGTTTTCCTACATCACTGGAACAGCCATCCGGTATCGGATCTATGCGTCGCTGGGTCTTGATCTGGGGCGGGTCGCGGGTGTGATCGCCACCTCGTGGGTGGCGTTCTGGATGGGGCTGACCCTGATCATGGGCATATTGCTGACCTTGCATCCAGACGGGATTTCCAAGGTTTTACCGATCAGTGAAACGGCTGAGACTGTGATCGGGCTGGCTCTGCTTGCTGCGCTTCTGTGCCTTTTCGTCTGGCTATCCAAAGGCGGGCGAAGGTTGGGTGTTGCTGGATTCGGCTTCAACCTTCCCGGCGGCAAGCTGGCCGGGATGTTGACAATCGCGGCAGTGGGCGACGTCTTTGGCGCCTCGATGGTGCTTTATGTGTTGATGCCGGACGATCTTGGCGTTGGTTTCCCGTATTTCTTCGCCATCTACGTGGCCGCAATTGCCGTGGGTATCGTCAGCCATGCGCCCGGTGGCATTGGCGTTTTCGAAGCGACACTTATTGCAGGTCTTGGTGCGTCTGGACGATCAGACGTGGTTGCAGCGCTGTTGCTCTACCGGCTGGTCTATACGTTCTTACCGTTTGCCGTGGCAACTCTGGGCATCGCACTGGCATCAGCTTTGACCCATAGGCAAAGGATCGGTGGCGCAGCAACATGGGTCTATCGCGCGATCCGGCCCATCGTACCGATGGTGGCCGCAGGCGTGGCAGCGGTGGCTGGGGTGATCCTGTTGGTTTCAGGTGCGTTGCCCGCAGATTCCCAAAAACTTGGCGTGTTGCGCGACGTCCTGCCCTTGTCATTCGTCGAGGCGTCGCATCTGGCCGGAAGCGCGATTGGCGTGTTGCTGCTGCTGGTCTCTCGCGGCTTGTTCCGAAAGCTCTATCGCGCCTGGGTGGTGGCGATGCTGTTGATGGTTGCAGGGTTCTGCGCTTCGCTTACCAAGGGGTTGGACACGCACGAAGCCATATCAATGCTGGTTACAATCGGCTTGCTGGCGATGTTTCGTGACGCCTTTTACCGTGTCAGCGGAGCGTCGATCTTTCGGCTCAACATCCCCTGGTTGGTCAGTGTCGTGGCTTTGCTGGCGGTGATCTTCTGGATTGGGCTCTTTGCCTATTCTCATGTCCAGTATCAGAATGCCTTGTGGTGGGATTTCGCCTGGAACGCGGATGCCTCGCGGTTCTTGCGATCGAGCCTTGTGGTGGCGGTGATCCTTGGCGTCGTGGCGGTGAACTCTCTGTTCGGTCGTGAAATCCCAGCGCCCAAGCGCACTGAGATCCCACCCGTTGTTGAACGGCTGGTGATGGAGAGCGAAGATACCGAAGCCCAGATCTCGTTGACCGGCGACAAGCAGTTCCTGATCTCGGATGATGACAGCGCGTTTCTGGCCTATGCGGATACCGGCAATGCGCTGATCACCAAGGGAGAACCGGTTGGCGATGAGAAAGCAGGCCAGCAACTGATCTGGCAACTGCGCGAAATGGCGGATCGGGAAGGCAAGCTTTGTGCTTTCTACAGCGTGTCGACCAAATACCTGCCAACTTTCCTGGATCTTGGACTGTCGATCCTCAAGATTGGAGAGGTTGCCCGGGTGCCGCTGACCGATTTCTCATTGGATGGCAAGTCGCGTAAACGCTTCCGCCAAGCCAAGAACCGGGCCGAGCGAGAAGGGTACACGTTCGAGATCATCCCGAAAGAGGAGCTGGCACCGGTCTTGCCGGAACTACGCGCCATTTCCGATCATTGGCTGGCGAAGAAAGCCGGGGAAGAGAAAGGCTTTGCCCTCGGCGGGTTTGATGACGCTTATCTGTCTTACTTCGACCACGCGGTGTTGCGGGACGAGACAGGTAAGATCATGGCCTTTGCCAACCTGTTTCAAGGTGGCAACAAATCGGAATTGTCACTGGATCTGATGCGGTACGAGCCCGACAGCCCCAGCTTTGTCATGGACGCTCTGTTTGCCGAAATGATGACATGGGGGGCCGAGCAAGGGTTCCACTGGTTCTCATTGGGGGCTGCGCCGTTTTCGGGGATCGAGAACCGGCAACTGGCCTCACTGTGGAACCGGATCGGCGGGTTTGTGTATGAGCATGGCGAGCAGTTCTATCACTTCGAAGGCCTGCGCAGTTTCAAGCAGAAGTTCGACCCGGAATGGAGCCCGAACTATCTGGCCAGCCCCGGTGGTCTGGCGGCGCCGCGCATCCTTTATGAGGTGAACATCCTCATTTCAGGAGGGTTGCGGGGCCTGACGAAATAGCGATCAGTTCAGACTGGCGCGGGTCGGATCCTGCTCCAACAGATCCCCCCAATCGGTGCGATAGGCCATTTCGGCCAGAACAGTCTCGGGCAGGAATTCCTGGCTTTGACGAATTTGCCACCCACCGCCCAGACCTTTGTAAATAGCCACCAGGTTGGACGACACCTGCTGTCGCGCCTCGATCAAGTTGGACTCAGATTGCAGCAGGGCGGTTTGGGTATTCAGAACACGAGAATAGCTGGCAATCCCGTCGCGATACTGGTCGACTGCGATCTGCGAGGCGCGGCGCGAGGCTTCGACGCTGCGCTGATAGAACGTGACCTGCTTGCGCGCCTCAGAATAGGCGACCATCGCGCTTTCCACCTCGGAATAAGCCGACAGGACCGTGTTCTGATAATTGGCGATCAGTGCCTGATAGGCCGCGTCCTGCACGCGGACATTGTTCTTGATGCGCCCATAGTTCAGCACGTTCCAGACCACGCCGGCACCGGCCAGCCCGGTGGAGCTGTTCGAGCTGAACAGGTTCTGACCACCCGAGGCTTGCAGCCCGACCGCGCCCGACAGAATGAACTGCGGGTAAAGATCCGCCAACGCGATGCCCACTTGCGCCGATTGGGTTGCTGCGGCCAGTTCCGCCGCGCGTACATCCGGTCTGCGGCGCAACAGCTCAGCTGGAACGCCGACTGCTACATTGGCTCTGGCGCTGGGGATGCGGCCCGAATTGCCCAACAGGCTGGTCATCCTCGACGGGGTTGTCCCCAGCAGCACCGCTAGCGCATTTTTGGCCTGCTGCAATTCGGTTTCCAGCTGCGGCACGATGGCTTTGGTATTGTTCAAAAGGGCTGTGGATTCCTGCACGTCCAACTCGGTCGTCACCCCGTTGTTGAATCGCAGTTGGGTCAAATCCGCCGATTGCTGCTGCAGCACGATATTCTCTCGGGCGACGCCCAGACCTTCTTGCAGGGACCTTATGTTGATATAAAGCGCTGCTACGTCGCCCGTCAGCGTCACCAAGGCGTCATCGTAATTGGCAACCTGCAGCGCCAGGTTCGACCGCGCCGCCTGCACGCCGCGCCGCTGAGCCCCCCAGACGTCCAGCTCCCATTGCGCGTCAAACCCCACTTGCGAAGTCGAGAATTCCGTATCCAGAGGGACGATCTGTCGGATATCAGAAATTGGCCCCAGATTGTCACTGATCTGACGCCGTTCTGCCGAAGCCCCCAACACTTGTGACTGCGGGTACAGCTCGCCAAAGGCGATACCCAGCTGCGCCCGGGCTTGCAAAACGCGCGCTCCGGCCACTTGCAGGCTCAGGTTCTGGGCATAAGCCTCGTTGATCAGCTTGTTGAGCGTCGGATCATTGAACGTTTGCCACCACCGCACCACCGGCGCGCTGCGCGATGTGAGGCCATTGGCGCTGGCGTCCGGGCTGTTCACTTCGATCCACTGTTTCACCACCGGAGAATTCGGGCGCACGAAATCAGGCCCGACCGGGGTGCAGGCGACAAGGGTCGCGGCGCAAAGTGCGGTGCCCAGCAGCTGGCGGAGTGTCATGGCGCGTCCCATCAGATATCCAGCGGTCGGATGAAGTTGGCGAAGGAATAGAGACGGATGTTGATGCGCCTCAGGAACTCGAAACTCTTGCCCTGTCCGGTATAGATCGCAACCGCCGCATGACCACCGGCCGGGAAGATACGGTCTTCGGGCACATCCACGGTGATCTGCACCGCAATCCGACCCGGAAGTTCGGGCAGCTCAAAGCCGGGCAGGCGGCCCGAGGGCAGGTACTGCCCCTGACGGGTGGCCCACCAGATCGCCTCGACCTTGCCGGTCAGGATCTCACCGGGATAGAGGTCCAGCGCCACTTCAACCGGCTGACCAACCTCGACGAATTTCAGGTTCTGTTGTCGGAAAGTGGCCAGGATATAGGGATTATCCTCGGTCACAAAACTGGCGATTGCACCAAGGCGGATGTCACCGACAACCAGCCCGGGCCGCGCCTGTTGCGAGACGATCATGCCGTTTTCAGGCGCATAGATGGTGGTGTTGTCGAGAAAATACTGGGCCTGATCCAGCTCGGCCTGTGCCTGAATGATGCCGGTATTCACCCCGTCGATCTGGGAATCCAGCGCCAGATTGGCTTTTTCCAGATTGGCCACCGCCTCTTTGATCAGCGCCTTATCTTCGGTGACCTGCTCGTTCCAGCGATCCAGCTCGTCCTGCCGCGCACCGCCTGCGGGCACAAGGTTTTCATACCGCGCTTTCTGGGTCTGGGCATAAGCCAGTTGCGCCTGCGCCCGTTCCACCGCCTCGGCGGCTGCGATCACGTCTTGTTCCAGGATCTTGGCGTTTTGCTGAGCCCCCACCAGCTGCGCCTGGGCCTTCTTGACAGCCAGCTCATAGACGGTGTCGTCAAAGCGATAGAGCGGCTCGCCTTTGGTGACGATGGTGTTGGGTTCCACCAAAACCTCGGTCAAAAGCGTCGGCTGGGTCAGCTTGGGCAGGATCTGGATGGTCGAACGCACCACATGGCTGTCGGCCGAGAAGGGCTGAAAGAAGCGCAACGCGACCAGAAAGATCAACAGAAGATGCGCACCGACCCAGAACGAAACGATGCCCCAGGCCACGTTGAACTTCAGCCATTGCGCCTTGAAGAAAACAAACCAGACGAAAATGATGTAAAATAATGTGATGCCGAGGGCGACAAACATGGTTTCAGAATTCCTTCGGCCTTAGCTTTTCTGTGTGCCGTCTGCGGTCGGCATATCCGAGTCGGTTTGCTCTTGGTATTCCGGCTTGATGTCGCCACCCAGTCGCGTGATCTCATCCCGGATGGCTTTTTTCTCTTCGTCCGGACCACGGCGCATATCGACGGTGACGCCATCATGGAAGGCCCAAATAAAGGCGTGGACCCAGGGGATAATGGCCAGAAATCCCATCCATCCCATGATTTTGACGGCTTCGGCATGGGGGTGATTACGCTTGATGGCGATGCGACCGGGCAAACCCATAATGAACAGGAACACCCCCATCACCGCCGCAAGCAACAGGATCAATGCCACAAATGTCAGGTAGTCATAATAGCCCAGGGGCTGCCCCAAAAGTCCCATGCCCGCCTCTCAGATTTGTAAGGTTGCTCTATCCTCAAACGGGCACAACCTGTCAGTCAATTACTTTATGGTGAATCTTTGCAAAGTAAGACGCCCCGCATGTTGGGTGGGGCGTCTGTCTGTTGTGTTACGAGGTTTCAGCGGTTGCGTCAGGTTTGCTTTTGCTGCCTTTCAGCCACTCGCGCAGGCTTTGCATCAAGGCATAGAGCACCGGCACCACGATCACGCCCACCAGTGTTGCAGCGAGCATCCCGCCGAAGACAGCAACACCGATGGCCTTTTGGCTGGCCGCACCCGCACCGCTGGCGGCCAGCAGCGGAACCACGCCCAGCAGGAAGGACAGGGCGGTCATCATCACCGCGCGGAAACGTTGATATGCGGCCTCGGCTGCTGCCTCTTTGATCGACAGGCCTTTGGCGCGTTGTTCCATCGCAAACTCGACGATCAGAATGCCGTTCTTTGAGGCCAGCCCCACCAGCATGATCATCCCAATCTGCGTATAGAGGTTGATGTCACTGCCCACGATTGCCACAGCCGCGACCGCACCGAACAGGGCCACGACGACGGACAAAAGGATCGACACGGGCATTGACCAGCTTTCGTATTGCCCCACCAGGAACAAATAGCCGAACAGGATCGCGAGCCCCAGGATCACGATCACGAGCCCACCCGAGGCCAGCTGTTGCTGCGCGGTGCCTGTCCATTCAAAGGCATAGCCGGGGGGCAGTGCGGTGGCGGATTCCTCGGTCATCACAGTGATCGCATCGCCCGAGGACAGGCCCGGTGCCGGGACTGCCGTGACAGTGGCCGACCGGAACAGGTTGTGTCGTTTCAGCAGAACCGGTCCCAACACGTTTTCGACATCGATTAGCGTTCCCAGCGGGACCATCTCACCCTGTTGCGACCGGACATAAAGGTTTGCGATATCGTCAACAGTGTCGCGATAACTGCCATCGGCCTGGATCATCACGCGATAGACGCGGCCAAAAAGGTTGAAGTCATTGACGTAATAGGAGCCCAGCTGCGCCTGCATGGTCTGGAAAATCTCTGCCACCGAAACATCCAGTGTCTTAGCCTTTTCCCGATCCAGATCGACAAACAACTGCGGGACGTTGGCGCGGAAAGTCGTATAGGCCTGACCGATCTCGGGCCTCTGGTTCGCCGCATAAACAAACGATCCCACAGCCGAGGCCAGATCCTGCGGCGTGCCGCCTCCGGTCTGCTGCACCTCCATCTCGACTCCGGCAGACATGCCCAGGCCCTGAATGGGTGGCGGGTTGAAGGCCACGATGGACGCCGCAGATTCGCCATTGGCAATGGCCAGAACCTTGCCAAGGATCGCATTGGCGCTCAGGTCGTCCTCCTGCCTGTCGGCCCAGTTTTCCAGATTGACAAAGATCGCAGCGCCATTGGTGGTGGTGCCGTTCAACAGGGAAAACCCGTTGACCAGAACCGTGCTGGACACGCCCGGAATTTGGCGGATCTTTTCATCGACACGCGCGGTGACAGTTTCGGTCCTCTCCAACGTCGCGGCGTCGGGCAGTTGGATGTCGACAAACAGGTAACCGTTATCTTCGAGCGGTATGAACCCGGCTGAGGTGTTGGACATGATCGTCCCGGTGCCCAGACCCAAGCCTGCCACGATGGCCAGGGCTATGGCCGGGAAGACCAACAGCTTGCGGACAATCGCGACATAGCCATTGCGGACAGTGCCGATAAAGCTTTCGAACATGGCCAGCAGCCCCTTTGGGGGGCCAGACCGGGCGCGCAGGACCAAGCCGCACAAAGCGGGCGAAAGCGTCAGCGCGTTGATCGACGAGATCACAACAGCGGTCGAAATGGTCACGGCAAATTGCGAATAGAGCCTACCTGAGATGCCCGGCATAAAGGTTACCGGCACAAACACGGCCAGCAGAACAAGCGTGGTTGCGATGACCGGGCCTGTGATTTGCCCCATGGCTTTGCGGGTGGCCTCAGCCGGTGGCAAGCCCTCATCCGCAATGATCCGTTCGACGTTTTCAACAACAACAATCGCGTCGTCCACCACGATCCCAATGGCCAGCACAAGGGCAAACAATGAGATCGTGTTCAGCGACATTCCAAAGGCCAGCAGAAAGGCAAACGTGCCGATCAGCGAGACCGGAATGGCCACCGCCGGAATGATCGTTGCCCGCCAACTGCCCAGGAATACAAACACCACCGAGATCACGAGGACAAAAGTCAGGATCAAGGTCGAGACCACATCGTTCAGGGACGCTTCGACAAAGTCGGTGGTGTTGAAGGGAACTTCATATTCCACATCGCTTGGAAAGGCGCGGGACAGGCGTTCAAGCTCTGCCTGCACGCGATCAGATACGGCCAAGGCGTTCGCACCTGGTGCCTGATAAATGCCGATCACGGTTGCCGGAACCGCCTGGAAATAGCCCGAGGCAGAATAGAAGGCGGCCCCCAGCTCGACCCGCGCGATGTCGCGCACGCGGACTATCGCGCCTGCATCGCCTGTGCGGATGACGATATCGCCAAACTCTTCGGCGGATGTAAGTCGACCCTTGGACTTGATCGTATACTGAAAGGTCTGGCCCTCGGGCACTGGAGGTGAACCAATCGCGCCTGCAGAAACCTCGATATTCTGTTCCCGGATCGCATTGATCACATCACCCGGAGTGATCGACAAAGCAGCCATCTTGTCCGGATCCATCCAGATCCGCATGGCATATTCCAGATTGGTCAGAACATCCGCCTTGCCCACGCCTTGTACGCGCGCCAGCGCGTCGCGCAGGTTGATCGAGGCATAGTTTGACAGGAACACGCTGTCATAGGTGCCATTGGGCGAGGTCAAAGTGACCAGCATCAGCATGTTGGTCGAAGATTTCTGTGTCACCACACCGGACGAGGTGACCTCGGTGGGCAGCGACGACATCGCCTGCGCAACGCGGTTCTGCACATTGACCGAGGCGATATCCGGGTCTGTGCCGACCTCGAACGTGACGTTCAGGGAATAGGACCCGTTGTCTGACGATGTGGACGTCATATAGATCATATCGTCCACACCATTGACCTGCGCCTCAATCGGAGCGGCCACGGTGTTTTCGACCGTCTCGGCATTGGCGCCGGTATAGGTGGTGGTCACGCTGACCACGGGCGGCGTAATATCAGGGAACTGCGCCACCGGCAGCACCATATAACCGATACCGCCCATGATGGTCAGCACCAGCGAGATGACAAGCGCCAGCTTGGGCCGGCTGATGAACAGGGCAGAGAACATCAATTATTCTCCCGGCTGTTCAGAGGCGACAACCGCGTCCACGGCCACACCCGGGCGAACGCGCTGCAGGCCCTCGACAATCACGCTTTCCCCTTCGCGCAACCCGTCCAGCACGATGATCGCTGTCCCGACCGTGTCACCGGTGGTGATATAGCGCTGTTCGACCATCTGCTTGTCATTGACCACCAGAACAAACTCACCGCGTTGGTCCCGTTGCAGGGCTGCCTGTGGAACAAGGACTTGCAGAGTGGGTTCCAGAGCTTCGATCTGAACATTGACAAACGCGCCGTCCAGGATCAGGCGGTCGGTGTTTTCGAACTGTGCGCGCAGAGTGATGGCACCGGTCAAAGGATCGATGCGGTTGTCGATAAAGACAATCGTGCCGATTTCATCCAACTCCTCTCCGTTTGGCAGTACCACGTGCACATTGGGGCTTTGCGGACTGTCCGCGAGCGAGGCCGCGTTTTCACCAAAGGATTGCAACACCGAGGTGAACATTTTTTCGTTGATCGAAAAGTTCACATAGATCGGTGTTTCCGACACTATGTTGACCAAAGGCGGATTGCTGGGTCCTACGACATCTCCGACACTGGTGGTGACTGACCCGATCCGCCCGTCAAACGGGGCATGGATTTGGGTGTAGCTGAGGTCCAGCTCGGCCTGTTGGATGGCTGCGTTGGCGGCTTTGACCTCTGCCTCGGCAACCAACTCATTCGCGCGCGCAATGTCACGTTCCGACTCCGGGGTCGCATCGCGCTTATACAGCTCTTCCTTACGGGCGAGGTCGACCTTGGCCAGTTCCAAATTGGCTTCGGCCCGGTCCAGATCCGCCTTGCGTGCCTGCAAAGTTGCTTCGTAGAGGTCGGGCTCAATGGTGAACAACAAGTCACCGTCCTTCACCGTGGCACCGTCTTCCACCTCGCGACTGTTCAGAAAGCCGTTCACGCGGGCGACGATATCGACATTGTTGATCGCTTCGGCCCGTCCGATAAACGTGGCCTCATCCGTGATTTCTTCGGTATAGGCGGCTGCGATCGACACTTTCGGCGCGGCGGCTTGATCTTGCGCAGCGACCGGATGCGCCAGCCCCAAAGGCACCAGCATCAAGGCTGAGACCAAAGACCTGTAAGTGCAAAAGGACAGGGGGGAGGAAGGGGACATGGCAAACGCCTCGATCGATTTGGAACAAATGTCGCCCGGCCCGCGCATTCTGTCGGGCCGAGTCGGTAAAGCTTGGTCTCAGGATGACTGCTTTGGGACTAATTCTCAAGCGCGATGAGTCATCGACTTTTGGCGGTCAGCACAAAAAGTTTCAGCAGATAGGCCGGTTTAGATGACGGTCACGCTCGCGCCAAATCGAAAACAGGGGACCAGTGGCGCCCTGTTTGAACGTGCAATTTTTGTTTGTTCAGCTACGGGTTCCGGCGAATTTTTCCTGCCAGTCCTCGCGCTGCTCATCGGTAATTTTGGCAAATAGAACCTCGGGCACAGTGAACTCATGCCCCGCAGGCAACGCCCCAAGCGCGGCTTCGACGTCATCGGGCCAGCTTGTATCCAGCGTGTTCATCGCACTCAGCATCCGGGCTGAGGTGTCGGGAATGAACGGCGCGCTGAGAATGGCATAGAGACGGATCAGGTTCAGCCCCAAGCGGACCTGAGCTGCTGCCTGTTCTGGATCTTCCTTGAAGGTCGACCAGGGGGCCGCCGATTGCAGGTATTCGTTGCCGGCAACCCAAATCGCCCGCAATTCCTGCGCCGATTTGCGAACCTCCATGGCCTCCATGAACCCTTCATAGGCACGCACGCGTTTGGTCAACTCAGCAATCAGCGCCTGTTCACGCTCACCAAATGCACCACCTTCGGGCACGGCCTCACCGAATTTCGAGCGGCAGAACTTGGTGATCCGGCTGACAAAATTGCCCAGCACATCGGCCAAATCCTTGTTGACCGATTGCTGGAAGTTTTCCCAGGTAAACTCGCTGTCGCTGCTTTCAGGCGCATGGCTCAACAGCCACCAGCGCCAATAGTCTGACGGCAGGATCTCAAGCGCTTGGTCCATGAACACGCCGCGTCCCTGGCTGGTCGAGAACTGGCCGCCGTCGTAGTTGAGGTAGTTGAAGGATTTCAGGTGGTCGACCATCTTCCACGGCTCACCTGACCCGAGAATTGTGGCCGGGAAAGAAAGCGTGTGGAAAGGCACGTTATCCTTGCCCATGAATTGCACATAGCGCACGTCATCGGCACCCTTGTCGGTACGCCACCACCGTTCCCACTCGGCATCCGGTTTGCCGCAGGCATCGGCCCATTCCTTGGCGCAGGCGATATATTCGATCGGCGCATCGAACCAGACGTAAAAGACCTTGTCCTCCATGCCCGGCCAATCCTGATCACCTTTCTTGACCGGCACGCCCCAATCCAGATCGCGGGTAATGCCGCGGTCTTGCAGACCATCACCGTCATGCAGCCACTTTTTGGCAATCGACGTGGTTAGAATCGGCCAATCGGTCTTGCTGTCGATCCAGGCATCCAACTGATCCTTCATCGCCGATTGGCGGAGGTACAAGTGCTTGGTCTCGCGCACCTCGAGATCGGTCGAGCCAGAAATGGCTGAGCGCGGATCAATCAGGTCGGTTGGGTCCAATTGTTTGGTGCAGTTTTCACACTGATCGCCACGGGCACGGTCATAGCCACAGTTGGGGCAGGTGCCCTCGATATAGCGGTCTGGCAGAAATCGGCCATCCGCGTTGGAATAAACCTGTTTCTCGCTGACTTCACGGATCAGTCCAGCCGCATCCAATTTGCCCGCAAAATGCTGGGTCAGTGCTTTGTTCTGATCGCTGGACGAGCGGCCAAAGTGATCAAAGCTCAGGCCAAAGCGCTTGGCGATGTCGGCCTGAACCCCATGCATTTCCGCACAATATTCGGCCACGGGTTTACCCGCTTTGGCCGCTGCCAGTTCCGCCGGGGTGCCGTGTTCATCGGTGGCGCATAGGAACATGACCTCATTCCCTCGGCCACGCTGATAGCGCGCGTAAAGATCGGCGGGCAATTGCGAACCGATCAGATTGCCGAGATGTTTGATCCCGTTGATGTAGGGGATCGCCGAGGTGATGAGAATCCGAGCCATTTTGCGTGTCCACGTTTCTGTCTGCGCGCCCGTCTACCTTATGTCACCGGTTAGCAAAAGGGTGGGTTTCGCGCGGCTGTGCAGAAAACCGAACATCGGGCTGAAAAACCACCTTTCAAGAGATTGCAATTCCTGTCCGAATAGGGCGTCACAGTACCCATAGGTTGAAACCTGGAATCACAACCTCTTGTAATTTCGTTATAACTACCCATTTAGAGTGTATACCAAAGTATACAAAAACGAGGGCATATTGCTGATGTTTGACTTTCTTCTCGACGGCGCATTTGCGCCTTTCACCATGGCGCTGGCGCTGCTGTTTGGCCTGTTGGGCCTTGAGCTGATCGCCTTGTTGCTGGGTGGAAGCTTGCTGGCGGGCGAGGGGGAAGTTGATCTGGACGTGGTAGATGCCCCTGATCTGGATGTCGCGGATTTCGATCTGGACATCGATGCAGATATCGATCTGGGCGATTTCGAACTAGCCGAGATCGAGGCAGAGGCACCGGAGATGTCGACCGCTGGCCCGATTGCCTGGCTGGGGCTGGGCAAGGTGCCGTTCATGATCTGGCTGGTGGTCTTGCTGGCCGGGTTTGGCCTTTCGGGCATGGGCTTGCAACTGGCGCTGCGCGATCTGCTGGGCTTTGACCTGCCCAGTTGGATGGCCGCGATCCCGGCTGGTGCGTTTGGCCTGTGGTTTGCACGTGGCTTTGGTGCTGTCTTCTCGCGGCTCTTGCCCAAAACCGAGACCGAGGCGATGTCCGAACGAATGCTGGCCCGCCGCCGCGGGGTGATTACGCAAGGCACTGCGTCCCGTGGCCGCCCGGCTGAAGTGCGCGTGATGGATCGGTTTGGCAATACGCACCACCTGCGCGCCGAGCCTTTGCAGGACAAAGACGTGCTCGAACGCGGCACCGAAGTGCTGGTGCTGCGCGACCGACGGCGTGACCGGTTCGTTCTGGTCGGTTTGTCAGACTAACCAATTTAACCCCAACTTGGAGGATTTTGCATGGAAGGTACTTTCCTGATCATTTCGGTCGTCACGATTCTGGCCGTTCTACTGTTCATTGGCCTTGTACTGGGCCGTCTCTACAAACGCGC
The DNA here is from genome assembly GCF_013031565.1 of Ruegeria sp. HKCCD7255. Lineage (NCBI taxonomy): Bacteria > Pseudomonadati > Pseudomonadota > Alphaproteobacteria > Rhodobacterales > Roseobacteraceae > Ruegeria > Ruegeria sp. HKCCD7255. Next base: position 239,964 of record NZ_WQAG01000002.1, read on the forward strand.
AACCCGCGAGATCAGCTTGGTGAAAACTGGCGCGGGGGGCAAAAAGGTCATCATGGATGGTGGCGTTGTCATCGTGCCGTTGCTGCACGAGGTCAGCCCGGTCAACATGAAAACCCTGCGACTCGAGGTACAGCGCAGCGGTGAGGCCGCCCTGATCACCAAAGACCGGATGCGCGTAGATGTGGGCGTCGAGTTCTATGTCTCGGTCATGGCCACAGAAGAAGGCATCGCCCGCGCGGCCCAGACTTTGGGCGACCGTACCTTTGACGTCGAACAACTGCGTGAGATGATCGAAGGTAAACTGATCGATGGCTTGCGCGCGGTGGCCGCGCAGATGACCATGGATGGGCTGCACGAAAACCGTGCTGACTTTGTGCAAGAGGTGCAGAACGCCGTGTCCGAGGACCTGTTGAAGAACGGTCTGTCGCTGGAATCCGTCTCACTGACCGCGCTTGACCAGACCCCGTTTGAGGCGCTGGATGAGAACAACGCCTTTAACGCCGTTGGTATGCGCAAGCTGGCCGAGGTGATTGCGGTGTCGAAAAAGGAACGCGCGCAGATTGATGCCGAGGCCGAGGTTGAGGTGCGCCGTGCTGCGATGGAAGCGGAACGTCAGAAGCTGCTGATCGAGCAGGACGAGGCGCAGGCGCGGATCGAGCAGACCCAGAAGGTCGAGACCCTGCGCGTGGCGCAAGAGGCCGAGATTGCCGCCCGGACCGAGGATTCGGTGCGGGAAACCGAGCGCGCTCGGATCGCACGCGAAGAAGCCATCCGCGCCGCCGAGATCGAACGCGAGCGCAAGATCCGCGACGCCGAGATCGCCAAAGAGCGTGAGATCGAAGTGGCCGAACAAGAGCGTCAGATCATTATTGCGCAGAAATCCGAAGAAGAAAGCCGCGCGCGTGCGTCAGCTGATCTGGCCCGCGCTGAGGCAACCAAGGCATCCGAGGCCGTGGCAACCGCCCGTGAGGTGGCCGAGGCCGAGCGTCAGAAGCAGATCGTACTGATCGAAGCCACCCGTGAGGCCGAACGTCAGGCCACCGCGATCCGCCTGTCTGCACAGGCCGAGAAAGAGGCTGCAGCTGACCGCGCCGAAGCCCGTCGCGAAGAAGCGCAGGCCGAAGCGGATGCGTTGAACATTCGCGCCGAGGCCAAAAAGAACGACATGCTGGCCGAGGCGGAAGGTAAGCGTGCGATTGTCGAGGCCGACAACGCGCTGTCCGCGGCCCAGATCCGCATGAAGGTCGATATGGCGCGGATCGAGACGATGCCGTCGATCATCTCGGAAATGGTCAAACCGGCTGAAAAGATCGACTCGATCAAGATCCACCAGGTGGGCGGTATCGGCGGTGCGACTGGCGGAGGCACGGCCGGTGGAGACAAGCCGGTGGTCAATCAGGCGCTCGACTCGATCATGGGCATGGCGGTGCAGATGCCCGCGCTCAAGAAGCTGGGTGATGAGCTGGGCCTGTCGATGGAAAACGGGGTCGCCGGTGTTGTGAACGGCGCGTTGGAGGCAACGCCCGATCCGGCTGATGCGGAGGTTATCGAGGACGACGCCGCTCCGACACAGCAGTAACACAGAATGGGCCGGGATTTTCCCGGCCTTATTATTTCTCTCTCGCGCGCTTCAGCAGACGCCCGATGGTGAAGGATGTGCGCGGGGCATAGACGTAATTCGTACGCGCCTCGGGTGTTGGGCGGGACCGCATCCGGGCCAGGCCAAACACGATCAGCCCCAGATGGCCCAAAGCCACAAAGGCAAACAGCGCGCCCGGGCCGAACTGCTGGATCAACGTCGATGAAATATAGGGCGAAGCGATAGCGCCCAGCGCGAACCAGAACATCAGTGCAGCTGACAGTTCGACCCGTTCCTCGGTGGTGGCAAAGTCGTTGGCGTGGGCGGAAGAGACCGAAAAGATCGGAAATGTTGTCAGGCCAAAGAATCCAGCCGCCAGCATGACCCCAAGAGTTCCGGATCCGCTCGCCCCCATAGTGATCGCACAGCTGAGTACCGCAGCCGCCGAAAGCCAAATCAGAACCCAGCGTCGATCGTATTTGTCGGCCAGCCACCCGACCGGGTATTGCGCCAGCGCGCCACCCAGAACAAATGCCGCCAGGAAAAAGGCGATTTGATCGACGCCCAATCCGACCTCTTGCCCGTAAACCGGGCCGACCATGCGGAACGAGGCCGAGCTAAGCGCGGCGACAATCACACCTGCCACGGCAAGCGGCGAACTGCGCCAGGCCAGTTTGGGACGCAGGCGCGGGGCATCAGGGGTTTGGGGTTGGCTCGCTTTTGTCAGGGTCAGCGGCAACAAAGAGGCGCAGCACAGGATCGCCAGCAGGTTATAGGACACATAAGAGGCGGGTGGCAGCACGGCGATGATCAACTGCGCGCAAAGGGACGCGCCAAGATCGGCGATGCGATAACTGCCCATCACACGTCCGCGCGACGCGTTTGTGACCTTTGCATTCAGCCATGCCTCGATCACTGTATAGCATCCCGCCACGCAGGTGCCGGAGGCGATCCGAAGGAAGGCCCAGATGGTCGGGTTCTCGGTCAGCGTATGGCCCAGCAGGCCCATGGCACCAAGTGCTGTGCAAACAGCAAAGGCACGGGAATGGCCGACGCTGCCCATCAGGCGGGGGGCCCACCAGCAACCGATGAAAAAGCCGATGAAATGCGCTGACCCCAACAGCCCGATCTGCTCGGTGGTGAAATCCAGCGTCAGCCCCGAGATCGCATCCAGCGGACCAACGCCGCCGGTCGAAAGCTGCAAGAGAATGACGGAAAGAAAGAGGGCGGCAAGGGAAATGATTAGGCGCATAACGGGCCCAGATTGGTCCGATCGTCAGGTTATGCGCGCGACTATTCGACGCCTGAGCGTCGTTTTTTGTCTTTCTGTATCATTTGTCGCGAATGATCTGTGCGCGAATGTCGAGGCCAACAATGTCGTCCACCAGATCTGGATAGCCCGACGCGCCATAGCTATGACGATCCAGTGCTCCTCTCAGGCGAATAGAGAGATTGTCCAGATCATCCGGTGCGCTTCCGGGGCGACGATAGAGCGCCGCATCCAGGGTCACAGGCATGGTAACACCACGCACGGTCAGGTCGCCGGTGATCTTTGCTCCTTCCGAGATCCGTCCGTTGGGCCCCAGCTGAATTTTGGTTGATCTAAAGCGGATGGTGGGATGATTGCCCGCGTTCAAGACGCTTTCACCAAGCATCGGGGCGCGCGCAAAGGGCAGTTTGGTGCGGGCATCTGCGACGTTCAGAACAACATCCACCACGCTGTTTTGAAGGCGCTTGGTGTCCAGATGGATAAGAACCGATTGTATAGGCATGGTGCCGGATTGCGCCACGCCAGACAGATCAAAGGTGAAGCCCACCGATGTTCCTTTGGGCGACAGCACATAGGGAATCAACGCGGTTTGCGCCAGGCCAACCGCGGGCCAGGCGGCGAATGCTGCAATCAGACTGCGTCGGGTGAATGCCGTCATATCCATTCCTTCTGCCAAGGCTGTCCCTTTGGGCGCGTGGTCAAGGCCGTGTTTTGCCCTGATCCGCACGGCCTTTGTAAGCGCTAAGGGCGTAATGTTCGGTTAACACGCGATGGCATGTTTCTATTCACCGATCATTCCGACCAGGTGGCAATTGTGCGATCAGGAAAGGGTAAGGCGCTGTGTGATTTCAGACCAATCACAAGTGATGTGATGCGGATTTTATCACTCGGTTGTGTCTTTGGTGTTGACTTTTTGCAAGGTCAACCCGGCGCGCGCCTCGGTATGGGTGGCCTGCCAACTGACCGGCGGCAGGGCGCGGGCGCGGCGTCGGCTCAGGATCCAGCTTGGGGCTTTATCCTGATAGGTCGGGGCCATATGCCAGCGTGTCTCAACCCCTTGCGCGCCGCCCTCTTCGGGGGTCAGCACAAGCCCCAAAGGGGGGCGTGTCATCGTGCCCGCCTGTTCCGCGGCCAGATGCAGCCGCCGGATCGGGGTGAGGCCCGGCGCACCGGGTAGATCGGCGATGACCACGGGGGCGGCCCCACTGCGCAAGGCCTCTTCCATACACCACAGTAGATCCTCGGAGCGGGTGGGGCGGACCAGTAGAAACCGTGCAGGATCGGCAAAAGGCATCATCCCGATAGGGTTCAGGCGGCTGACCTCCCAGGCTGGGGATATCCACAGCACCGGCCCCTGCGCCTGACCAGCCAGCCATAGGGCAAAACTGCGCCGGGCCGGGCCGCAGGCTTCGTGTACGCGGCCCAGTTGCAGGGTGATTTGCGGATGAAGGTTGAGCCCCGGCGCAGCACGCGCGGGTTTGCGGCCCAAAAGCTGTGTCGACATGCAGTGACATTAGCATGTTCTTTATTTGTTCTCAATTGTGCTGATGCACAAATGCGCCCTAGCGCGACAAGGTCAGGCGCCCGTCCGAGAACTGGATGTTCGAGAACCGTTGCAGGTACTCCATCCCCAGCAGGGATTGATCCATCTGCCCTTCGTTGATCCAGGCCGAAACATTGGTATCGGTGATTGGGCCCAGCACCACGCTGTCCAGCCGCACGGGTGCAGTGCGGACCACTCCGTTTGCGGTCGACGCCCGGCCAAAATAGTTCTGCTGATCGGGGTCGATGCCAACGCGGACTGCGTCTTCGGCGCTCAGTACGATCTGGCTGGCACCGGTGTCTACCATGAAGGTAATCGGCTCACCATTGACCACGATGGGTAGATAGTAATGCCCGTCTCGCGCGCGCGGAACCTCGATCGAATTGTCTGTGACGGCCATCTGAGGCGCAGGGCCGACGGTGTTCTGGATGTCCTCCCACAGCCCATAGACGGCGACAACGCCAATAAAGATAAACACCCAGGCCATCGCCTGTTGCAGGGTCTTGTTCAACGACTGACGGTTTTGCGAGATGAACCAGGCCACGATTGCAGCACCCAGCAATCCCAAATAGGCCAAACGTGCAATATTGTCGCCATCCATGTCGTCACCTGAACCTTGTCTACCAAACCCAATATGGGGATTTACGATGCAAATCCAAAGGCCTTGAGGCCATCCAGGATGAATTGCACCGAAAGCGCGGCCAGCAACATGCCCAGAAGCCGGGTCAGCACATTCAGACCGGTTTTGCCCAGCAGTCGACCGATCAGCCCTCCCATAAGAAAGAACAGCAAGACCACTGTCATCACCGCCAGCATTACGGCGCAGGCAGCGGCTATGCCCTGTATCCCGGGGTTTTGCCCAGCCAGCAGAATGATCGTCGCAATCGAGCCGGGGCCTGCAATCAGTGGGATGGCCAGCGGGAAAACAGACGGATCAGGGTGGTCCTCTTCCTCGGCCCGGTTTTCGCGTCGCTTGGTGCGGCGTTCAAACAGCATGTCGAGCGCGGTCAGGAACAGCAATGCACCCCCCGCCACGCGGAAAGCAGGCATCGAGATGCCGACAAAACCCAGCACTGCCTCACCAAAGGCCGCAAAGGCGATCAGGATGCAGGCGGCGGTCAGACAGCTGCGGATCGCGATTTTGCGCCGGGTCGCCGCGTCCAGATCCTGGGTCAGCGCAACAAAGATCGGCGTGGTTCCAAACGGGTCGATCACCACGAACATTGTGGTAAAGGCGGTTATGAAAAAGGCGGCATCAATCATGGCGCGGCACTGCGTTGCAACTGGACAAGGACGCGTAGAGCGTCCTCTGCCTGATCCGCGGGGACGTATACGTGATCATGGTGAAACCCGGCGACCATGTTTGCAGGGATATTCGCCTGTGCCAGAGCGTTCGAAACGGCTGCGGTCAGCCCGACACCTTCCAGTGAGGAATGCACCTGCAAGGTGATGCACCGCATGGCAACAGCGCCCTCGGGCGCGGCGCTTAGCGGTACAATCAGCGACAGGCCTTCTTCTTCGACACAGCTGGCCCGGGTGCCGTCCGGCCAGGCCACACCGTCGGTCCATAGGACAAAGGCAAAGCTGCCGGGCTGCAGGGCGGGGCGCATGCCAGCGATCATGGCGCTTGTGTCTTTGACCGGCTGGCTCATGCGGTTTCGGCCGCCTCCAGGCGCTCGGCTGCGGCGACCCACAGCGCTTCGGCTTTTTGCATGGCTTCGACAACCTCGGCGAATTTGCGGTTCCAGGTCTCCAGATCATTGATCCGGTCGTCTTCATACAAGGCCGGGTCTGCCAGTTTGGCCGACAGCTTGTCATGCATATCGGTCAGCTTTTCGATCCGGTCCTCGCATTTGCGCAAATCAGCGCGCAGGGCCAGAACCGCATCACGCGACGGGCGCTTGGGTTTGGTTGCCTGCGGTTTAGTTTTAACGGGTTTGTCCCGCGCCAATAACAGAGCGCGATAGGCTTCCAGATCCTGTTCAAACGGCTTCACCGTTCCATCCGAGACCAGCCACAGCCGGTCTGCCACAAGCGACAGCAGATGCATGTCGTGGCTGACCAGAACCACCGCACCGGAATAGGCCGTCAGCGCTTCGACCAGCGCCTCGCGGCTTTCGATGTCGAGGTGGTTCGTCGGTTCGTCCAAGATCAGCATATGCGGCGCTTCAATGGTGGCCAGCAGCAGTGACAGACGTGCTTTCTGCCCACCAGACAGCCGCCCGACCTCGGTCTCGGCCTGATCCGCGTTCAGCCCGAAACCGGCCAGACGCGACCGCCATTTTCCCGGAGCCTCGTCCGGTCGTAACCGGCGCAGGTGGTCCAGGGGCGTTTCGTCCACGTAAAGCTCATCCACCTGATGCTGCGCGAAATAACCGATGCGCAGCTTGTTCGACCGGTTCATCTTGCCCGCCATCAAGGGCAGGCGGTCCGACAGCAGCTTGGACAAGGTCGATTTGCCCTGACCGTTTTTACCCAAAAGCGCGATCCGGTCATCCTGATCAATTCGCAGGTTCAGGCGGCGCAGCACCTCGGTCTCGCCATAGCCTGTTACGCCACCTTCGATCTGGATGATGGGCGGCGACAGTTCCTCGGGCTCGGGGAAGGAAAACGCGCGCAAGGCGGCCTCTTGTGGGGTTGAAACCAGTTGGATGCGTTGGATCATCTTCAGACGTGACTGGGCTTGCACGGCCTTTGACGCCTTGTATCGGAACCGATCTACAAAGCTTTGCAGATGCGCAATGCGGGCCTTGGCCTTGGCGTTTTCCGATTCCGCTTGTGCCAGACGCTCGGCCCGGAGTTCGGCGAATTTGTCATAGGGCACCGCGTAATAGCTCAGTTTTCGGTCTTCCAGATGCAGGATCGAGCCAACAGCCCGGTTTAACAGCCCGCGGTCGTGGCTGATGATGATGACCGTGTGGGGATATTTGGCCAGATAACTCTCCAGCCACAGCGCGCCTTCGAGATCCAGATAGTTGGTCGGTTCGTCCAGCAGTAGCAGATCGGGCTGAGAAAACAGCACCGCCGCCAGCGCAACCCGCATCCGCCACCCGCCCGAGAAATCGGAACAGGGGCGTAGTTGATCGGCATCGTCAAAGCCCAGCCCTTTGAGGATCGAGGCCGCGCGCGCCTCCGCCGACCAAGCGTCGATATCGGCCAGACGGGTCTGGATCTCGGCAATGCGGGCGGGGTCCTGGGCTGTCTCGGCCTCGGCCATCAACGCGCTGCGCTCGGTATCGGCGGCCAGAACGGTATTGATCAGCGAGACCTCAGACGAGGGCACCTCTTGCGCGACGCCACCAATCCGCGCGCGTCTGGGGATCGAGATCGAGCCCGATTCCAGCGCCAGCTCACCCCGGATCAGCCGGAACAGGGTGGTTTTCCCGGTGCCGTTGCGGCCCACTAGACCCACCTTGTGCCCATCTGGGATGGTTGCACTGGCAGCTTCAAAAAGCGGGCGGCCTTCAACCGCATAGGTGATGTTTTCGATCCGTAACATGAGGCGCTCATAGCAGAGCCGTGATGCCGCCGCCAGCGGCTTGGCATGGCCCTTGCCCGGGCAATGTGTTAGCGCGGTGTCGTTTGCATTTCAAAGACGGTAAAGACATGCGCGCGGCCAAGACGCCCCCACATTTGATCACGCTTATCTTTGCCACAGGGCTTTCCGTTCTGACGCTGAACATGTTCCTGCCGTCACTTGCGCATATGAGCCAAGATTTCGCGGTGGACTATGGTTTGGTGAATCTGGCCGTTGCCGGGTATCTGGCGGTCTCGGCTGTATTGCAATTGATATTGGGGCCTCTGTCGGACCGGTTCGGTCGCAGGCCTGTCTTGCTGATTTGCATGATGATCTTTGTGAGCGCATCCGTTGGCTGTGTGCTGGCCGAGTCGATCTGGCTGTTTCTCGGGTTCCGTTTGGTGCAGGCGGTTGTCGTGGCCGGGTCGGTTCTGTCCAGCGCGTCGATCCGGGACCGGTTTCCGCCAAACGAAGCCGCTAGCAAGCTGGGCTATATCGCGATGGCCATGGCGCTGGCCCCGATGTTGGGGCCAATGTTGGGCGGCGCACTGGACATGCTGTTCGGATGGCGCGCGGGGTTCGTTCTCTATGCGCTGCTGGGGGCAGGGGTGCTGACCCTGCTTTGGCTCGACATGGGTGAGACAAATATCAACCGTGCATCGACCTTTTCCGCGCAGATGCGAGAATACCCACACTTGTTTCGCGCCAGACGGTTTTGGGGCTATGCCCTGTGCGCTGCGTTTTCGATTGGCGGGTTCTTCAGCTTTATCACCGGCGCGCCTTTGGTTGCGGCGGCCTGGTTCGACCTGAGCCCCGCAATGCTGGGTCTTGGCATCGGCATCATCACCGGTGGGTTCATGGTGGGCAACTTTGTCACCGGCAAAATTGCCGCGCGCACGCGCCTGACCACGATGATCCTGATCGGGCGGATTGTCGCCTCGATCGGGCCGCTTTGCGGCTTGCTTCTGTTCCTGGCTGGGATGGGCTCGGTCTGGGTGTTCTTTGGATCCGCCATATGCGTCGGTTTCGGCAACGGGCTGACCAATGCCAATGCCTCGGCCGGGGTGATGTCGGTACGCCCAAAACTCGCAGGGAGCGCCGCCGGTCTTTCGGGTGCCATGGTTGTGGCATTGGGGGCGATCCTGACCTCGGTGACGGGGGCTTTTGTCAGCCCTGAAAACGGCCCATACTTGGTGCTTGGCATGATGTGCGGCTGCAGTTTTGCTGGCCTTCTGGCGGTGCTTTATGTGCGTCATGTCGACCGTGTGGACCCGTTGCCTGACGCGATCTGAGTGCAAAGGCATCATTCTACTTTTCTTGACGCACAGACCATGTTAGGCGGCGCGCGATGGATTTCGGCGCGGGTGGCGCGCCACATTGTAAGGAGAGGCCGACATGGCACTGGAACGCACATTCTCGATCATCAAACCCGATGCAACCCGCCGCAACCTGACCGGCAAGATCAACGCCAAGTTCGAAGAGGCCGGCCTGCGCATTGTCGCGCAAAAGCGCATCCACATGACCAAAGCGCAAGCGGGCAAGTTCTACGAAGTACATGCCGAGCGTCCGTTCTATGACGAGCTGTGCGAATTCATGTGCTCGGCCCCGGTTGTGGTTCAGGTTCTGGAAGGCGAAGGCGCCATTACCAAGAACCGCGAAGTCATGGGCGCAACCAACCCTGCAGACGCGGCCCCCGGCACCATCCGCGCCGAGTTTGCGGAATCGGTTGGCGAAAACTCGGTCCACGGTTCGGACGCACCTGAAACCGCTGCGGTTGAGATCGCCTATTTCTTCTCGGGCATCGAACTGGTCGGCTAAGCCACCGTTCAACTAAATTCAAAGCCGCGTCTCATCTCAGGCGCGGCTTTTTTGTGGGTCAAACCGATTTCAGGTCACCTGCTGTAACGCGCACGCCGACAGCATCCAGATCCGCGATCATCTGGCTTTCCGGTGCGCGGCTGGTATTGGCCTTGATTGCATCAAACCTTTGCCGCAGTGCTTTTTTCTCTTCGCCTTTGCAGTCGTTCCACGGACGTCCCTGGAGCCCCATGACAAGCACGTAGTAGCCGATGAAATGCGGCTTGGTTCCGGCCTGCAGCAGACGCGCATAAGCCGCGTCCGGGCCGATCTCGCGCAATTGCTCGGCCGAGTGAATGCCCGCACGCGCACAGGCCTGTTCGAAGGCCGGGCCTAGATTGCGGATCGAAGAGACTGGCTCGCTCATGCCTTTGTCTTAGCGATGCAGTCACCCCCTGTCACCCGGCAAAGTTGGTTCAGCGTGCGCTTGATCGGCAGCAGGTTTCGCTTGTGTCGAGACCTCAAGAGTGTTCCGATGACCTCAAGCTGTCAGTACTGGGGTGTGTGGGTGACAAAATGGTTGTGGAAAGAAAGACAGCAAAAACTGCCTCACGTACGAAGGGCAACGCGCTGAAAATTATGATAATTCGAGCTTTCGGAGATGGTAACTGCGTTCAGAGGAACGTCGAATTCTACGCGCATGATGAGCACGAAACATCGAAAAAAGGCTGGTCATGAAGAAGGGCGCGCCGTCGTTCTTTGTTCTGCCCGGCGGAGCGGTCGAACAGGCGCTTTCTGGAACCCTGACTGGGTTGGAGCTTATTGACCAGACGCTCGAGCGCAGATTTGTTCTTCTGGATTGCCACGATCAGTCCTTGCGTCGCTCAGGTCGGTTGTTGATCGAAACCGAAGGTCGCCTGCTTTTCTTTGACAACACCGGCCGGTCCTGCGCGCAAAATGCAAAAGGCCAGGGGCGGTTCGTTCAAGACTTGCCTGATGGTGAAGTGGCCCAAGCCTTGGTTGGGTTTCCACAGTTACGTGCGCTCATACCGATTACAGAAGGCCAAATGCGCCAGAGCGATTTCGTGTTGCGGGATGACCTGCAAAAAACCAGGCTGCGCGGCAAGGTTCTGACGCTGTCGACCGGTGAGCTTCAGGTTACGGCGCTCTATCTGCAAAGGCTCAAAGGAAATCACCGCGCGTTTGCAGAAACCCGAAACGCCCTGTTCGCGGATGCAGGTGCGGCCACAGGTGTCGAAGCATTATTTGATGCCCTTATGCCCGGACAGCTGCCATATATGGCGAAACCCGTGGTGGAATTGACTTGCAATGAACCAGCCGCGCAGGCCGCCACAGAGATCATCCGCACCTTTCTGAAGGTCGCCCGCGCCAACGAAACTGGTGTGATCGCTGATCTCGACACTGAATTTCTGCACGATTATCGCGTCGCGTTAAGGCGCATTCGTTCTGTGATCAGCCTGTTCAAAGGTGCTTACTCCGAAGCTCAGACCACTGAGCTAAAGACGTGTTTTTCTGATCTTATGGCCCCGACCGGTCGGTTGCGGGATTTGGATGTCTACCTGTTGGAAAAGGATTTGTTTTACAATCTTCTACCGATTTCTCTTCATGCAGGACTTGATGAGATGTTTTCCCGGTTTCAGGCCGAACGCAAGGCAGAGCTTACACGGCTTAGACGCAGGCTCCGTGGTGCCTCATACGCGAACCATATGGCGCATCTGGAACATTTATTCGAAGATGCAACACACCTTGAGCCTGGTCCAAATGCGGGTCTTGGGGCTTATGACTATGCTTGCGCGCTGATCTGGAAACGCTATCGAAAGCTGTGCAAACTGGCGCGCTCGATCACGCCCGAAACCCCGGATGCGCAGATCCACGAGCTGCGCATTCGTTGCAAGAAACTGCGTTACCTGATGGAGTTCTTCGCTCCGCTTTTCCACAAAAGTGCGTTCAAGACGATCATCAAGCCTTTGAAAAAACTTCAAGATAACCTGGGAAATTTCAATGACTGCTCGGTACAGCAAGTCAGCTTGCTGGCCTTTGCTGCGCAGCAGGATGACGTCCAGCTTAGCTTGGCCGCAGGTGGGTTGATCACTGTCTTGAACCAAAAGCAGCAGGCCGAACGCAACCGCATCATGGCGAACTTTCAACACTTTGACAGTGCTGAGATCCGCGATCTTTTCCGGTCCCTCTTTCATCACAAAAAGGGTTGAGGGCGAATTATGGCTGCTGGGTATAGCTTTTGGGTCGACGCGGACGGGGCCAAGTGGCCGCATCGCGGTCTGGCGCTCTGGTGGCAGATTCTCAAGGTGCTGGAAGCTGGGGAAAGTGTTGGTAAATGAGTACCGAGATCGAACGAAAGTTTCTTGTGCGTCCGCTGCCAGACCTGACCAAGGCAAGCAAAGCCGTTGTGCGTCAGGGTTATCTCACGGCACCCGAGGACTCTGCTGAACTGCGTTTGCGGCAAAAGAACGATCGCTTTTATCTGACCCTGAAAGGGCACGGCGGTCTGGTGCGCGTGGAGCGTGAGGCGGAAATCACTGCGGAACAGTTCGAGGTATTCTGGCCAGAAACCGAAGGTCGGCGTGTTGAAAAGCACCGGTTCACCGGCAGGTTGCCGAGCGGGCATATTTTTGAGTTGGACATTTTTCAGGGCGCCCTGTCTCCGCTGCGTCTCGTCGAGGTTGAATTTCCGTCAGAAGTTGCGGCGCGCGCCTTTAACCCGCCTGATTGGTTTGACACCGATGTGACGGAAGATCCGCGCTATCGCAACAAGACCTTGGCCAGCAAGGGCCTTCCGCGTTAGGGCGACTTGGCAAGCTGCAGCGTGGTTTCCAGGCCGGGGTCACAGTTGCGGGCGACGAATTTGCCGCCGTGCATACGGGCGATGGCCGAGACAAGGGCCAGGCCAAGCCCCGCGTTCCGCTCGGTCCGGGCCGGGTCCAGCGTGACAAAAGGCATATGCAGCCGGGGCAGGTCCTGTTCGGGTACGCCCGGCCCCTGATCGCGTACGCTGAGGCGGGCAAAGGCGCCATCCTCGGCGATCTCGATTGTGATCTGCGACCCGGCGGGTGAATAACGCATGGCGTTTTCCAGAAGGTTCGACAGCGCCTGCGACAGCAGCGGGCGGTGCCCCTGAATGGGCGCGGCTGTACCGGTGACCGCCAGCCGGATGCCCTGATCGGCGGCCACAGGTTCATAGAGCTCGACCGCATCCGCAACCAGTTGCAGCAGATTGACCGCTTCAAACTGCTCGCGGCCCAGCCCGGCCTCTGCCCGAGAGATTTCGGTCAACTGGCTAAGGACTCGCAAAAGATGGTCGATCTCGACCGAGGCACGGGCGGTGTCAACCTCGCGCTCTTCATCCGTTTTGCCCGGCTCACCCAGCGACGCAATCCGTTGCCGCAAGCGCGACAGTGGTGAACGTAAATCATGGGCGATTGAATTGGAGGTTGTACGTAGGTTGCTGATCAATTCTTCGATCCGGTCCAGCATGGTGTTCAGCGTTCCGGCGACCTGATCGAACTCGTCCCCGGTTCCACGCAGGTGCATCCTTTGGCTGAGATCACCCGAAACAATGGTCTCGGCTGTGTCGGCGATGTCCTTGAGACGCGAAAAGACCAAGCGGGTCAGCAACCACCCGGTCAGCAGGCTCAGCGCCAAGGCCGCCCCCAAGGCAAGAACCACCGAGCGCAGTAGCACCCGGTCAAACTGTTGCCGCGCCAAGGCGTCACGGCCCACCAGCAGCCGTTCGCCTCCGGTCAACCGGACCGAGGCGGCGGATATCGGCACCAGCTGATCGGTATCCAGTTTACGCAGTTGCAGCTCAACCCAGCCGCTGCCGGCCGATATGGTGTCGGGCCAGCGAAACAGGTTTCCAGCCAGCCGGTTGCCGTTTCTGTCGGCCAGAAGATACACCGCGTCGCGTTCAGAAGCGCTTGGCAGGCGGCGTTCGATCGCAGCCATCAACCCAAGAAGGCCACGGCGTTCATATTCATCGGCCAGACCGGTCAATTCTGCTGTCACGACCGAGCGGGTTTCGCCGGTAATGGTGCGGTTCGCGGTCACATAGGCCACCGCCAGAACAGTCGCTGTCAGCAAGGTGCTTAGCACCATGCTGGCCAGTACCAGCCTTGTGCGGGAATTCCTCAGCGACCTGCGCAGATCAGTCATCCGAAACCATATACCCCGCGCCGCGGACGGTTTCGATGATCGGGTCTTCGCCACCTTCATCCAATTGGCGGCGCAGTTTCGAGATATGGACGTCTACCACATTGGTATTGGGGTCAAAGTGATAATCCCAAACGCCTTCCAGCAGCATCGTGCGCGACACCACACGGTTCTTGCGACGCAGGAAATATTCCAGGATCTGGAATTCGCGCGGCGTCAAAGTGATCTCACGCTGCCCGCGCGTGACTTTCCGGGTCAGCAGATCCATTTCTAGATCGCGGCAGGTGAGAACCGCCGTTTCCTCGGATTCCTGTGGCCTGCGCAAAAGAGCCTCGATCCGGGCGTGCAATTCCTGGAATGAGAATGGCTTTACCAGATAATCATCCGCGCCCGAATGCAGACCCTTGACCCGTTCTTCAACCGCGCTCATCGCGGTCAGCATCAGAACGGGCGTTTTCAGACCCGCCGCGCGTAAGGATTTGATCAAGGATAACCCGTCCAAACCGGGCAGCATACGATCCAATACAATCGCGTCAAAGCCACCATCGGTCGCGTGATACAGCCCCTCGCGGCCGTCTACGGCGGTTTCGACCGCATAGCCTTCTTCGCTGAACCCCTTGGCAATGAAGTCGCGCGATTCAGCATCATCTTCGACAATCAACAGGCGTCTGCTCATGGGTGGGGTTCCTTTCACTCGTGATATAAACATAGTTATCCTTTGAAAAAAACAGCCGGGTGCCGCTGCGGCACCCGGCTGCCCCGGGGGACACGTGGACAATCCGTGCACCCGGGGTAGGCGCGCCAGATCTCCCCATCACGTGGCGCGCTCTGGGCGTGGGTCAGGCAATCTCGACGGCGACGAAAATCTGATTGCCGCCCCGATTGATCAGCATCAAGGCCGGGTCGGTCTTTTCGCTGTCCAAAGCCGTCTGCAGTGCGTCCGGCGTCAAAGTGTCCTGATTGCCGATCCGTACGATGACATCACCGCGTTGCAGGCCAGCTTTTGCAGCAGGGCTGTCAGGCTTCAGATTGGTTACCACCACTCCATCTACCGTTTCAGCCACACCCATCTCGGCACGCGCGGCTTCGGTCAACGGCGCCACCGTCACACCCAGAGCGCTATCAGCCAGTTTGTCCTCGGCCACGGCATTTGGGGCTGCCTCGGCCGATTGGTGTTTGCCGATGGTCAGGTTCAACCTTTCCTCCTGACCATTGCGCAACACTGTGATCGTGCTGTCGGTACCGACCTTGGTGGTCCCCACCAGGATTGGCAGATCACTGCTGGTGCCCACGGCTTCATCGTTGAACGAGACGATCACGTCACCTTGCTGCAGAATACCATCGGCGGGGCTGCCGGGAACCACATCCGAGACCAAAGCGCCCGAGGCCGTGTCGATCCCCATTGCGGCCGCCAGTTGCGGGCTGACATTTTGGATCGAAACGCCCAGCCATCCGCGGCTGACCTCGCCATCATCGCGCAGATCGGCTGCGATATAGTCGACGATGTTCGATGTCACCGCAAAGCCAAGTCCCACGGATCCTCCGCTGGGCGAATAGATGGCCGAGTTCACGCCAATCACTTCACCGTCCATGTTGAACAGCGGACCGCCCGAATTGCCTTTGTTAATGGCCGCGTCGGTCTGAATGAATTCGGCATAGGGCCCTTCGGAAATGTTGCGGCCCTTGGCCGAAACGATGCCAGTGGTCACGGTCGAACTCAGGCCAAACGGGTTGCCAATGGCCACCACGTCTTCACCGACGCGGATCTCATCGCTGTCGCCCAGCTTGACTGCAGGCAGAGTTTCACCCGCATCAATTTTCAAGATGGCGATGTCGGTCAGCGGGTCTGTACCCACGATCTCAGCCTCGAACTCGCGGTCGTCGTTCAGGCGCACGGTGACCGTGCTGGCATTGTCGACAACGTGGTGATTGGTGACGATATAGCCGTCCTGATCCAGCACGAAGCCAGATCCCAGGCCTTGACCCGGACCGCGGTCGGGCATGTTGAACCCTTCGGGTCCACCAAACCGCTTGAAGAACTCTCCAAACGGGTGGCCTTCGAAATTGAATTCCTGTCCTTGCGCCGGGGTGGGCGCGGTCTTTTGCTCGGCCAGAATGGTCACGACCGAAGGCTGTACGGTCTCGACCAGATCTGCCAGCGCCTCGTCAGCCAGGGCGGGGATCGCCGTGCTGGCCAGCAAGCTGGCACCGAGCGCACTGGCGCCTACCCATCCGGTTGTGCGCGGGAAAAGCAAAGAGGATTTGCGGATGCTCATAATGACTCCTGTTTCGTGTTTGGCGGTTGGGTCCGCACTTGCAGCAGGAGATGGCATCGCTTTGTTGGGGATTTCTGGAAAAATTGTTAAGAAATCTTAATTTCGCCAAATTTGTCAGGTCGCGCAGATGCTTTGAGCACGCTTCAGACCAGAATCACGATGAAAAGCGATGCTCGAATCGCCTAATTGTTGATCATTTGAGTGTCTATGCGGCAAAAACTTCCTTTTGGTGCGGGACTAGCAACAAAGAGACAACGATTCAGCGCGTCTCGAAAAAAATCAATTCAAGGTTGTGTTCGTTTTGGTGTTTCTCGGTGTCAAATTCAAATTACACAATTCAACCAAAGAAATAAGGAGCTGATCTTGATGCCTGATCAAGGGCAGGTGGCGTTTGATTTGGGTCCGCACAACTTTAACGGTAATAATCGAATATCCGTTGTTGCTCAAAAACCATCCGGAAGTCCTTAAAAAAATCGATTTAGAGCATTTTTGCATTGTCTGCGATGGTCGGATCAGTGACGATAGGGATGCCCAATCGAGGGGGGCCTTAGACACTAGGGGGTGTCGACGGCATTGTTAGTTACCCAGGGCGCTGAGCTGCTTGTTAACGAGGGGGTCTTGTTTAGGTTCGGCAGTGTTCGTTCGGAGAGCTGTGGCTGCTTTCTGACGGCGCTTTTGGAATAGGTGAAAGTGGTAGTCTTGCTTTGGGCGACGGCCCGGTCAGTTTTGACCGGGTCGTTTTAGTTTTGAACTAAGCCTAGCGATCCTCGCGCCAAGCGACCCAGTCTTCGGGTGTGTCCAGATCCAACGTGGCATGCCGTCCGGGCAGGGGTTCAAGGTGCAAGCGGTCTTTGTGGTGTTCCAGAACACTGCGCGCGCCTGTGTCACCCGTCAGGGTCAAAAGCTCGGGCAAAAGGTCTTGGTGGAAAACCACCGGATGACCCGGCGCACCGTGCTGGTCTGCGCCGCGCCAGATCAGCTTGTCGGGGTGGGTCTTTACGCAGTCGCAAATTCTTTGGATATCGGTGGCGGTCAGATCGGGCAGATCTGCCAGCAGGATCATCACAGCGGACGCGTCAGGACCTACATGCTCTAACGCGCCGCGCAGGCTGGCATTCATGCCCTCAGCCGCGTTGGGGATTTCGGCGGTCTGCACATCCAGCCCGTTCAGCGCGGCGTAACGTGGGTTCGGTTGCGGGGGCAGGGCGGCGATCACCGGCCCAACGGTCAAAGCTCGCTGTGCGGTTCGACGCAACAGAGGTATGCCATCGACCTGTTGCATCAGCTTGTCCTCACCACGCATGCGGCTGGAGCGCCCTGCCGCCAGAAGGATGATGGGAATTGAGGTCATACCCGGACCATGCCGCCAAGAGCGCGGGATGTCATCCCCGCATACGCGCGCCATCCGCATCAAACAACGGATCTGAGATCAACTTGGCCGGGCGCATCTGCCCCAATATCTCGATCTCGACCTTGGTGCCATCTACGGCGCGTTCGGTCGGAACAAAACCCATTGCGACCGACTTGCCGGTATAGTGAGAGTATCCACCCGAAGTGCAGAATCCAACGACTGCTCCGTCCAGCCAGATGGGTTCATATGCGTTCACATCTGCATCTACGGCGTCGACCTCAAAGGCGACCAGTTTGCGGGCTACTCCGTTGTCCCGCTCTGCTTCGGCCACTGCGCGCCCAATGAAGGGGGCATCTTTGCCGAAGGCGATAAAGCGATCCAACCCGGTTTCAGCGGATGTGTAATCGGGCGAAAACTCGCGCATCCAGGACCCAAAGAACTTGTCCAGGCGCAAGCTCATCATTGCGCGCATACCGAACGGGGTGAGGCCGAAGGGCTGGCCTGCTTGCCACAAGGTCCACCAGAGCTGACGTTGCGCCATCGGGTCGCAATAGATCTCATACCCCAGATCGCCAGTGTAGCTGACGCGCTGCACGATACAGTCGGTCATGCCCACCGTCATCCGGCGCACGTCCAGAAACTTGAAGTCACTCAGGTCACCCCGCGTGCAGGCTGCCAGAACGTCAGTTGCCTTGGGCCCAGCAATCTGAAACCCGTTCAGTCGGTCACTGATGTTTTCAACCTCGACCCCGTCCCGCAAGTTTTGCAGGAACCAGCGCATGTGAAACGCCTGACTGCCGTAGGAGGCGGTCAGCCGAAACTCGGTCTCTGACAGGCAAGAAACGGTGAAATCTCCGATAAGCTTGCCCTTATGCGACAGCATTGGTGTCAGCGACAGGCGACCGGGTTTGGGAATGCGTCCGGCCATGATGTGATCAAGCCACGCACGGGCCGCAGGGCCAGAGACCCGGTATTTTCCGAAATTATGGACCTCGTTGATGCCAACGCCGTCGCGCACAGCGCGCACCTCGCGCCCGGTGGCGTCAAAGGCATCCGAGCGGCGGAATGAGGGTGTTTCATATCCCGGCTCATCCCCTTGGGCGAAGTAGTTTGGCACCTCCAGCCCGTATTGCTGGCCCCAGACCGCGCCCATGTCGCCGAAAATGTCATACATCGGCGTGGTGCGGTTGGGCCGTGCGGCGGGAAGTTCTTCGTTCGGATAGGCGACGCTGAAGCGCTTTTGATAGTTTTCGATCACTTTAGGGCGCGTATAGCCGGGGCTGATCCAATCGCCAAACCGCGCCACATCCATGGCAAAGACATCGCGTTCCGGTTCGCCTTCGATCATCCACTGCGCCAGCGTCAAACCGACGCCGCCACCTTGGCTGAACCCGGCCATCACGCCGCAGGCGGACCAATAGTTGCGCACGCCTGGAACCGGACCAACCAGTGGGTTCCCGTCCGGCGCAAAGGTGAACGGCCCGTGGATCACCGATTTCACCCCGGCCTCGGCCAGTACAGGAAAGCGGCGATAGGCAAACTCGATACTGTCGGTGATTTTGTCATAGTCATCGGGCAGCAGTTCGTGTCCAAACTCCCAAGGAGTTCCATCAACCGCCCAGGGTTTGCAGGGCTGTTCGTAAAAGCCGATACACAGCCCGCGTCCTTCCTGCCGCAAATAGCTTTCACCGGCCGGGTCCATCACATGCGGATGCTCGCCGCCCGCGTCGATGATGGCCTCAATCTCGGGGATCGAGTCGGTGACCAGATATTGATGTTCCATCGGGTGCAGAGGGAAATAGATACCCGCCATAGCGCCCACTTCACGCGCCCAAAGACCACCGGCATTAACTACATGCTCGGCATGGATCGTGCCCTTGTTGGTAACCACATCCCATGTCCCATCGGGGCGCTGATTGGTTTCGTGGACCATGCAGTGGGTCTCGATTGAGGCACCACCCATCCGCGCGGCCTTGGCATAGGCATGCGTGGTGCCCGACGGATCCAGATGCCCGTCCAGCGGATCATAGAGCGCGCCCAGGATGCCATCGGTGTTGGTGATCGGGGCGATTTTCTTGATCTCATCGGGGCCAACGATCTCGGTTTCCAACCCCATGAACCGGTGCTTGGCCCGTTCGGCCAGCAGCATGTCGAACCGGTCCTGATTGTCGGCCAGCGTCACGCCCCCCACATGGTGCAGGCCGCAGGACATGCCGGTGATCTCTTCCAGTTCTTTGTAGAGACGAATGGTATAGCCTTGCAGCGCGGCCATGTTGGTGTCGCCATTGAGCGTATGAAACCCGCCCGCCGCGTGCCAGGTCGAGCCGCTGGTCAACTCGGACCGTTCCAGCAACATAACATCCGACCAACCCAGCTTGGTCAGGTGATAGAGGACCGAACAACCAACGACTCCACCGCCGATGACCGCCACGCGGGTTTGAAGTTTCATGCAACTCTCCGATATTGTTGGCGTCAGTCTGCGCGGCGGCGGTCAGAGCGCAAGACGAAAAACGACAAAACATGTCGTAGATCGCTGTGGGCGAATGGGGGCCACGAGCGGCACGGCAGGTAACTCCGGGCCGCGCATGGCTTGCCGCAGTTCAACTTGGCTTTACAAAGGACGGATTTTCAGCCCGGTGATCCGGTTGCCCTCGCGCGCGGTGACCTCGAACCGGAAGCCGTGGAACGAGAAAACCTGACCAATGATCGGGATCATCTGAGCTTCGTGAATGACCAGCCCCGCTAAAGTATTTGCTTCGTCGTCGGGCAAAGACCAGTCCATCGCGCGGTTGATATCCCGAATGGTCATGGCGCCCTCGGCCAAGAACTGTCCGTCTTCGGTGCGGGTGATGGGCAGGTCTTCGTCGATATCGAATTCGTCGGCGATCTCACCCACGATCTCTTCCAGAATATCCTCAAGCGTGATCAGGCCCCGTAGCGAGCCATATTCGTCGACCACCAGCGCGAAATGGCTGTGCATTCGCAGGAATTCACGCATCTGATCGTCAAGCGTGGTCGTTTCCGGTACGAAATAGGGATCGTTGGCGACCTTGGCGATGTCAAAGCCGGTGAGACGATCGGTATTGCCGTCACTGCCACCAACCTGCGCATACATGGCGCGGAACAAGTCCTTGGCGTGAACGACACCCACGATGTTTTCCGGCTCGTCCCGAAACACGGGCAGGCGTGTATGTGGGCTTTCCAGACACTGTTTCAGGATTGCCTCGGGCGCGGCGTCGGCATCGATCATCTCGATATTCGAGCGGTGCAGCATGATTTCTTCGACCGCACGATCGCCAAGATCCAAAGCACCCAGGATACGGTCGCGGTCTTCCTTTTCGACAACGCCTTCGGAATGGCCCAGTTGCAGAGCACCCGCAATTTCTTCGCGCACGGCCAGAATGTTGCTATCGGGGTCGATCTGAACGCCAAACAGGCGAAGCACGCCGCGAACCAACAGCCGCACAGCGGCAACGATGGGTGAAAAGACAGTGACCACCACGCTGATAATCGGGGCCACCGCTGCGGCGGCTTTTTCCGAATTGGTGATGGCATAGGTCTTGGGCAGAACCTCGGCAAAGATCAACACCAGCAGGGTCATCACCAGCGTCGCAAGCGCCACGCCGCTTTCACCGAACAACCGGGTGAATAAGGCCGTGGCCAGCGAGGCCGCCAGAATGTTCACGAGGTTATTGCCCAGAAGGACCGAGCCGATCAGACGTTCATTATCGTCGGTGATTTCCAGCGCTTTCTTTGCCCCGCGCGAACCTTTGTCGGCCTGGGCGCGCAATTTCCCGCGAGATGAAGCTGTCAGCGCGGTTTCCGATCCCGAGAAAAAGCCGGACAGAAAAAGCAAAAGCAAGATAGCGCCTGAGGTAAACCAGAATGCGCCGTCGATCAGAGAGGATGTGGGTTCCATCGGTCCTTGGTTGTTGGTGTTTCTGCATCCGTTATGGGGATGCGTCCCCCTTGGATCAAGGGGTTAGCCCTTGTCGTCTGGGTCTTTCGCCAGCGGGTGATGTTCCAAAACCAGTTCCGCCAGCCGTTCGTCCAGAACATGCGTGTAAATCTCGGTCGTGGCGACATCTGCATGTCCCAACAGGGTCTGGATCGAACGCAAATCCGCACCATTGGCCAGAAGATGCGTAGCAAAGGCGTGGCGCAGGGTATGTGGGGTGACCTTTTCTGCTGGTACACCACCGCTGATGGCCAGTTCCTTGACCAGCAGAAAAAACCTGTGCCGGGTCAGATGCCCTGACTTGCCACGGGAGGGAAATAGAAACCGAGACCGCTGCTTGCCTTTCGCAACGGCTTCGTCTTCAGCCTCATCCCGGGCGCGCAGCCACTCAGCCAGTGCATCCCGCGCGGGTGGCGACAGAGGCACCATCCGCTCCTTGCCGCCTTTGCCCAAGACAAGCAACATGTGCGGATCACCCCGCGCAGACGAGACCGGCAGCGAAACCAGTTCGGTCACGCGCATTCCGGTGGCATAGAGCAGTTCCATCAAGCAGGTGTTGCGGACTCGATCAGCGGGGCTGCGTCCGGTTTGGCGAGCGGCGTCCAGCAATTTGTCGACCTCGGCCACATCCAGCGTTTTGGGCAAGCGTTTCTGGCGACCAGGCCCTTTGATCTGGATCGCGGGGTTGGTGTCGCGCCAGCCTTCCTCAAAGGCAAAGCGATAGATCTGTTTGATCGCCGACAAACGCCGCGCCCGCGTTGATTGCGACAAACCCTGAGTGTCGCAATCGATCAGATAACCTTCAATCTGGTCGCGGTCGGCTTTGGCAAAGCCGGAGCCATGTTTATCCAACCAGTCGGCAAAGTCTTTCAGGTCTCGACCATAAGCCAGAAGCGTGTTGGTCGCGGCCCCAAGCTCGGCGGCCTGGGCCTCAAGAAAGGTCGAAATCCATTGATGCTGTGCGGCCGGTGCTGCCATGGTCAGGCCCCGCCCAGGATCAGAACCTGAAGAGAGGCGCGGCGCGCGATGTCTTCGAGCCCAACGCGGTGGAAGGTGGCAATTGCAGCGGTGAGGTCAACCAGATTGCCCCGCGCTCCATGGCCAAACAGCATCATGGCTTCCAAAATGGCTTCGCCAAGTTGGTCATTGCTCAGCATGGCGTCGATGTCGGACGGTATTGGCGCAGACCAGGCAAAGCCTTCGGCGATGGCGTCCGCCATGGGCGAGGGGGAAGGCGCACGGCCCGGCGCGCCCTGCGCCAATGCCGCCAGGAACGGGTTCGATGTGGGGCCAGAGGGTGCGACCTTAGCGGCGTCCTCGTAAAGCTCTGACAGCAAAAGAACGCGCCACCTCAAGTTTTCCACATCGCGGTCGTCCAATCGGTATGCGCTCAGACGCTGGGCGAATAGCTCGGCAAAGGGTACCTGTAGACCAACCCGGCTGAGTTGTTCCCAAACCTCGGGCAAGGCCTGCTCGATGGCTTGCGTATCACCCGATTGCAGCGCTTTCTCGAACCGTTGGACGGCAGCAACGCGATCCCAAACCGCGCCCGAGGCCGCGGGGGACCGGTCGGTATAAAGCCCCAGCAGGCGATTGGGTGTCAGCGCGCCGATCCGGGTCAGTCGCTCGGCGGCTTCGATCTGTGCTTTCCATCCTGCGACATCCCTCAAATCCGCGTTTGCAAAGGCGCGCGGCAACGGGGCCGAGGGCAGACGTTCTCCAATCGCCTCAAACAGGCGGAAAGTCAGCGGATCCGGATCTTCAGGTTGTGGCAGATAACCGGCCTCTTCGAACAATTCAGGGCTGAGAAACCGATCCAGCAAGTCCAGTTCCTCTGCTGGCAGAAGCTCAAGCGCATGCGCGGCCTCAAGTGTCAGCGCTGCCGATGGCCAATCGCCACGCCTGGCTTTGCAAAAGATCTGCGCGGCATAGTCCCGCGACAGCCCGGGTTGCGCGATCAGGGCCGAGCAGCTGCGATCTTCGTCCCCGGTCAGAAGCGTGGCATCGAACCAGCGTTGAAACCTGTCCAAACTATCGGTCGGTCCAGCCAGTTGAACCAGCGATTGCGCCGGATCGGCCGCACCCAATTGCATCAAGCGATCCAGCCGCGCCAACAGCAGCTTATCTGGGCTGTCGCTGTTCGATGGAGGGCGTGCCTCGGTCAATAACAGCGTGAACAGCAACCGTTGCATAGCCGGATGCTCGCGTACGCGGACGCGCTGCAACAGCTCGGCCAGCCGTTCCGCGTCACTATTCTGCCAAAGATTTATGGGCAGCCCGGTGACCGAAGATGATACCAGCCCCACGGGGGGTGAAAGCGTTTCCAGTGGCACGACCTCGATCGAAGGCTGCCCACCTTCTAGCGCGACAGGCGGTTCTAACAACACTGTGCCGGGCAGGTTCTCGGGCTGGGCGGTCAGCCAGTCAATCGCCGAAAGCGGTTGCTGTGCCTGCGCCGGTCCGGCCAAAACAATCGCCAGCAAGGCAGGTTTAATCTGCATCCAGGGTGACCGGCTCTCGTATTTCAGTTTGCGGCGCTGAAAAGTCGACACCGAAAAAGGGGCCGACATAGGCATAGCCCACCAGCCCGATGAACCCCAGACATATGACGTAGAGCAGAAATTTTAACAAACGGCCCATTGTTCGACGCTGCCTCTATTTTTGGTTTTGACCAAGTTATAACTGGCATTTTCCTCAAGATCACGTCATTCACGATGAAATGAGCGAATTTAAGCATAATACGTCCAGTGTCGAGTTGGCGCCGTCTTATAGCCTACACAAAACCGTTGTTTTGGTGGGCATGATGGGGGCCGGTAAGACCGCTGTGGGGCGCGCTTTGGCGGCTCGGTTGGGCGTTCCGTTTCTTGACAGCGATGCCGAGATCGAATCGGCGGCGAATATGACCATACCCGAGATCTTTGCGCGGGACGGAGAGGCCTTTTTTCGTGCCAAGGAAAGCCAGGTGATTGGCCGTTTGCTGAGCGAAAAGAAGGGCATTCTGTCCACCGGTGGCGGCGCTTTCCTGACGGAAAAGAACCGAAATATGATCACCGAGCGTGGCGTGTCCGTCTGGTTGCGCGCGGATCTGGAGGTATTGTGGAACAGGGTGCGCCACAAGGATACGCGCCCATTGCTGCGTACTGAAAACCCCTATGCCACCCTGCGTGCGCTGTACGAGGCCCGCGTGCCGATTTATGAGCAGGCCGATCTGATCGCCGAATCTGACGGAGATACGGCCATCGAAGACATGGTTGACCGGGTCCTGAGATCTCTGCTTACGCGCCCGGACGTATTGGAACGAACCTAAATGCATCAAACCGTACATGTAGACCTGGGCGCGCGCTCTTATGACGTTAAGATCGGCCCGGACCTTCTGGCTCAGGCCGGTACCCGGATCGCGCCCTTGCTGCCGCGCCCGCGAGTTGCTGTGTTGACGGATGAAACTGTCGCAAGCCTGCATCTGGAGGCGCTGCGCGACGGCTTGGCCTCAGCCGGTATCGAGATGAACTCTTTGGCTTTGCCAGCGGGGGAAAATACCAAAAGCTGGCCACATTTCGAACGCGCGGTCGAATGGTTGCTGGCCGAAAAGATCGAGCGCCGCGACGTGGTTGTCGCTTTTGGCGGCGGTGTCATCGGCGATCTGGCGGGTTTTGCCGCGGCAGTGTTGCGGCGCGGTGTGCGTTTTGTACAGATCCCGACCTCTCTGCTGGCGCAGGTCGACAGTTCGGTCGGTGGCAAGACAGGGATCAATGCGCCGCAAGGTAAGAACCTGATCGGCGCATTCCATCAACCGTCGCTGGTGTTGGCGGACACTTCGGTTCTGGGCACACTTACAGCCCGCGATTTTCTGGCGGGCTATGGCGAAGTGGTGAAATACGGGCTGCTGGGCGATTCCGATTTCTTTGAGTGGCTCGAACGAAACGGCCCCGCGCTCTCGGCCGGAGATATGGCCACACGTGTTCAGGCAGTCACACGCTCTGTCCAGATGAAGGCCGACATCGTTGCTCGGGATGAGACCGAACAGGGCGACCGCGCGCTTTTGAACCTGGGGCACACATTCTGTCATGCGCTTGAGGCCGCGACCGGGTATTCTGACCGGCTGCTGCATGGTGAAGGCGTGGCGGTGGGCTGTGCGCTGGCCTTTGAGCTTTCGGCGCAGCTTGGCCTGTGTTCGCAGGAAGACCCAAGCCGCGTCCGGGCGCATCTGAAGACCATGGGTATGAAGACCGACCTGGCCGATATCCCCGGCGATCTTCCGGGTGCCGAGGCGCTTGTTGACCTGATGGCGCAGGACAAAAAGGTGATCGATGGGCAGTTGCGCTTTATCCTGGCACGCGGGATTGGGCAGGCATTTGTGACAGCGGATGTACCCCGCGAGACGGTTCTGAAAGTTCTCGAAGACGCCTTGGCTGTGCGCTGAGGATCCTCTCTAACGCCCTTGGATCACCATGAACTCGCCGATGTTTTCGAGGGTGATATAGCCGACCATATGCCCGGCTTTGGTGCACACAGCGATGGCCGCAGCACCCCTGTGCAGCTTGTCCAATACTGTGTCGAGTTCTATTGTTAATGCGACCCTCGGGATGTCGGTCTCCATGATCGACGTCGCCGGGGCCGACCGTGGGCTTTCCTCCGCCAGCGCGGCAAACAGGCGGTTGCGGGTGACGAACCCCAACAGGTCTCCGTTGTGATCCAGAACCGGAAATTCGTGCTGTGTGGTGTGGATGACTGCCTGGGCAGCTGTTGTCAAAGTGTCTTCGGGGGTCAGCGCATGATAGCTGCTGATCATCGCGTCACGGGCCATGACACGGCGGGCGATGGTCCGCATGGCGACATCCTGGCTTTCGGAACCTGCTGCGATAAAGACAAAAACGGCGATCAGGACCAAAACCGGATTAGCCGTTGTCAGACCCAGAAAACCCAAGCCGACGGCCACCATCTGACCACCAAAAGCGGCGATGCGCGTGGCTTTCACACGGTCCATCTTCAGGCATAACAGCGCGCGAAACACCCGCCCGCCATCCATCGGAAAGGCCGGGATCAGGTTGAACAGCGCGAGGACCAGATTGACATAGGCCAGCCGGTTCAACAAAGCGACATGGGGCTGGTCGATCTGGGACAGGGTATCGGGCTGCATGCGCGCGCCCAGCACAATCAATACAAGCCAGATGGCAACGTTCACGGCAGGGCCGGCCAGCGCCACCAGAACCTCTTGTACGGGCTTTTCCGGCAATCGTTCCAAACGGGCCAGGCCGCCAATAGGCAGAAGCGTGATGTCAGGGGTGCGGATACCGTATCTGCGCGCCATCAGCGCATGGCCAAATTCATGCGCTACAACGCAAGCGAACAAGGCCAGTACAAAAATCAGATTATTGATTGTCGCCGATATCCCACCGCTGGAATAAGCAGCGAAACCAACCCAGGCCAGCAGCAGAAAGAAAGTGACATGGACCCTCAGCTCTGAGCCGAGCACGCGGCCGAGTGAGAAGGACCATGCCATTGATCGTCTCCGTTTGGGTTAGAACGGGATCTCGTCGTCATCAATCCCGCCCGACGCGGGTGCAGGGGCGCTGGACGGCGCGCCGTAAGGGTCGCCATAGCCACCACCGGCCTGTCCGCCGCCGCCATAGCCGCCCGACGCGCCGCCACCTTCGCCACCTCGACTGTCAAGCAAAGTCAGCTCACCACGATAAGGGCGCAGAACTACTTCGGTCGAATAGCGATCCTGGCCGGACTGGTCTTGCCATTTGCGGGTTTCCAACTGGCCTTCGATATAAACCTTGCTGCCCTTGCGCAGATATTGCTCGGCGATGCGGGCCAGCGGTTCCGAGAAGATCGCAACCGAATGCCATTCCGTGCGTTCGCGCCGTTCGCCGGTGTTGCGGTCTTTCCAGTTCTCGGATGTGGCAATGCGCAGGTTGCATACTTTGCCGCCATTCTGGAAAGACCGAACCTCTGGGTCTCGGCCGAGATTTCCAACCAAAATGACCTTGTTGACTGAGCCCGCCATAACTTCCCTCGTTCTGTTTTGTCTCATCGCGCCCGAATCTGGCGCGTTTTTCCGCTCTGACCCTATACGGCCTGAAGCGCTGTTGAAACACTGGTTCATCAGGCAACTGTGAACCGCAAAATCTTAGCGATCGCTTAACCATGCTTTCATTTTCAGCAGCGATACCTATAATCCACGAAGTTTTTGAGCGAGCAGGAATAGCTTTGATGCGGTATCTGGTTGGCGGGTTCTCTGTCCTGGCCCTGTGCATGACAACGGTCATTGCGCACGCGCAAACCTTGTCCAGCAAAAGCCGCAAGGACATATTTCTGAAACAGTCCAAAGTGCTCGATGGCAGGGCCGCAAGCCAATATCGCGACTCCGAACGGCTGAAGCCGAAAACGCAACGCAGCGCCTTGGTTCAAAGATACAACGGCAACTACAAAGGCCAATATCTTGAACACGCGCGCAAATTCGCCCGCCAGCACAATGTTCCTGAAGAGCTGTTTTTGCGTTTGGTTCAGCAGGAAAGCGGCTGGAACCCGCAAGCCGTATCGCACAAGGGTGCGCTAGGGTTGGCGCAACTGATGCCGCAAACCGCTCGGCTTTTGGGTGTGAACCCTCATGATCCGCTTGAGAACCTTGAAGGCGGGGCGCGGTATCTGTCCTGGCAATATCGCAAGTTCAAATCCTGGCCACTGGCATTGGCCGCCTATAACGCAGGCCCGAAAGCGGTTGAGAAATATGGTGGCATTCCCCCATACAAAGAAACCCAGAACTATGTGCGGGTGATCTGGGGCAGCTAACCGCGCCAGACCAATGCGATTTCAACGCAGTGTTGGATTTTTGTGGGAAAAGGCCGGTCTGAAAACCGGCCTTATTTGCCCTTACTCTGCCGCGACTTTGATCACCGGCTCCATGCGCGCCAGGATGTCCTCAGAGAGGTGACATTTGACCTGATGGCCATCCGCTAGGGTCTGTACCGGAGGGACATGAGATTCGCAGCGCCCGTCCGGCACTTCGGATTTCCAGCGACAGCGTGTCTGGAACGGGCAACCCGGCGGCGGGTTCATGGCTGACGGGATATCGCCCTCAAGCACGATATGCTGTTTCTCGACAGAGGTATCGGCAATTGGAACCGCGCTCAGCAACGCTTCGGTATAGGGGTGATAGGGCGGGGCAAAGACCTGATCGGTTGTGCCCAACTCGACCACATGGCCCAGATACATGACCATCACCCGGTCGCTGAGATAGCGTACAATGGACAGGTCGTGGCTGATGAAGAGCAGCGTGGTTTTCTGCTCGCGCTGGATTTCCATCAACAGATCTGTCACAGCGGCCTGCACCGATACGTCGAGGGCCGAGACCGGCTCGTCAGCCACCACAATGCGCGCATCCCCGGCAAAGGCTCGGGCGATGCCCACACGTTGTTTTTGCCCACCCGACAACTGACGTGGCATGCGATCAGCGAAGGCGCGGGGCAGCTTGACCAGATCCAACAGTTCAAGCATCCGTTTCTTTCGGTCCGCCTCGGACTCTCCGACGCCAAAGATTTCCAACGCCCGGATGATCTGACGGCCCACCGTCATCGACGGGTTCAGCGTGTCAAAGGGGTTCTGAAACACCATTTGCACTTCGCCCACGGTTTTGGCGTCGCGCTCCTCAATCGGCACCGCTTCGATATTGCGATTGTCCAGCAGGATCTGGCCATCGGTGGCCGTCTCCAACCCCATCAACACCTTGGCGAAAGTCGACTTGCCACAACCGGATTCACCCACAATGGCCAGTGTCTCGGATTCATGCGCCTCAAAGCTGAGGGTCTCGTTGGCCTTTACCACCTTGGTCGCACCCCCACCGAACAGGGCGTTCGCAGCTACCTCATAATATTTCTTGAGGTTGTCCATCTTCAGAACTGTCCGGCCGATCTCGGCCTTTTCTTTCTGCTCGCCCACGGTGATCGGCGCGTTCCAATCAATCTCCTGGAACTTCAGACAGCGCGTGTGGTGGCGATCATTGCCCGGCACGGCCTCCATCAGAATGTCCTTGGCGTCGCAGCGCCCTTCTTCGAAATAGTCGCAGCGCGGACCAAAATTGCATCCCGGTGGGCGCTCGTGGGGCAGGGGGAAGTTGCCCGGAATTGCCACCAGAGGACGCGCGTTCTTGTCTGCCCCAGGCAACGGGATCGACCGGAACAGCGCCTGAGTATAGGGGTGCTGCATATCGTCAAACACATCCTTGATCGAGCCGCGCTCGACCGCTTCACCCGAATACATCACGCACAGCCGGTCACAGGTTTCCAGAACCAGACCCAGGTTGTGCGAGATAAACAGCATCGAGGTGCCGTATTTCTTGCCCAGATCCTTGACCAGTTCGACCACGGCGGCCTCGACCGTCACGTCCAGCGCGGTTGTCGGCTCATCCAGGATCAAAAGCGCAGGCTTTGACATCAGCGCCATCGCGATTACGATCCGCTGCTGCTGACCACCAGATAATTGATGCGGGAACGAGTTCAGCATCCGCTCGGGGTCGGGCAGGCGCACATCGGTGACAACCTCCAACGCGCGGGCATAGGCTTCTTCCGCGCCGACACCCTCGTGAATCATCGGCACTTCCATCAACTGCTTGCCGATCTTCATCGCCGGGTTCAGCGAGGCCATCGGTTCCTGATAGATCATGGCGATCTCATTGCCGCGAATGTCGCGCAGCTCTTCGGTGGTCATCTCGCCCAGATCGCGGCCTTTGAACTTGATTGATCCACCAACAATGCGACCGTTCTTGCCCAGATCCTGCATGACGCCCAGAGCCACGGTGGATTTGCCGCACCCCGATTCCCCGACCAGCCCGACAGCCTCACCGGGCTGCACGCTTACCGAGAAATCCATAACAGCGGGAATTTCTCTCAGCCGGGTGAAAAACGAAATCGAAAGCTTATCGATCTCCAAGATCGGGCCATCATAATCCGCCATTTTGTTCATCTTGCCGTCTCCTCACCAGATGCGGGGATCCCATTCATCTGGCTAAAAATATCCCGGGGTCTGGGGGCAGAACCCCCAGTACAGATCACATCAATCCTTCAGACTTTCCTCGCGCAGGCCATCGGCCAGCAGGTTCAAACCCAGAACCAGCGACAACAAGGCAAGAGCAGGTGGAAGGGCAGGGTGCAGATAGATCGACAAGAGCTTGCGCCCTTCGTTGATCGTTGACCCCCAATCAGGGCTCTCGGGTGGCAGGCCAAGCCCAAAGAACCCCAATGTGCCCAGAAGGATCGTGGTATAGCCAATGCGCAGGCAGAAATCGACGATCAGCGGGCCACGCGCGTTGGGCAAAATCTCCCACAGCATGATGTACCAGGGCCCTTCACCCCGGGTCTGTGCCGCGGCTACATAGTCGCGGGTTTTGATGTCCAGCGCCAGGCCGCGCACGATGCGGAACACGGTGGGTGAGTTCACAAAGACCACCGATACAAAGACCACCAGGATACCTCCGGGAA
This sequence comes from Ruegeria sp. HKCCD7255, assembly GCF_013031565.1. Classification (NCBI taxonomy): domain Bacteria; kingdom Pseudomonadati; phylum Pseudomonadota; class Alphaproteobacteria; order Rhodobacterales; family Roseobacteraceae; genus Ruegeria; species Ruegeria sp. HKCCD7255. The sequence continues at coordinate 270,922 of NZ_WQAG01000002.1, forward strand.
TATCGAACAGATCCAGAGGCGTCGGCAAACCCCAAATGCGGTAGTCATCCGTGTCGATTACATAGCCCCCCGTCGAGATCAGCGACAAATAAAGCCATCCCGCAACGCCCAGAACTCCGATCAGCAAAGGCGTTCGGAATTTCGGGCGTGTGTAATAGCGTGAATTCAGCAGAACGCCCAGGAAGATGATCGGGAACACGAACAAAATGGCCGCCATATAGTTCGGCACGCCTGTTGCCACGATTTCGGGCGTGACCAGCAGATAGAACAGCAAGATCACCGGAAAGGCCAGGATCAGGTTGGCCAGGAAGGACAGAAGCGTATCCAGACGCCCTCCGTAATACCCTGCGGGCAAACCCAGCGTAATCCCGACCATGAAGGCAAACATGGTCGCCAGCGGTGCGATTTGCACCACAATCCAGGCGCCTTTTACCATCCGGCTGAATACATCGCGGGCCAGGTTGTCGCCGCCCAGAAGGTACCACGCATAAGCCCCTTCCTCGGATGCGGGCAGCGGTGTGCCAGGCACCTTGTTCTTCATACCCGAGACCTGCGACAGCGGGTCATGGGTGACGATCAGATCCATCGCCCCGAAGATGCCGGTGAAGACCCAGAACATCACAAGGCCAAACCCGATCATGCCGATGGGGCTGTCAAAGAGCTTGCCGTAAAGGCCCAGCCTGCGCTTATAGGCGATCGACATGGCGTAGAGGATGATCAGTGACACCCAAACGGGTAGGAATTGCTGTGACATCGCACCGATGATGCCCGCGCCGGTGCCCAACAAAACACCCAGCACGATATAGGCAACTCCCAATCCGACGCTGGCCAGGAAGCTGAGCCGCATCATCGATTGGATAAAGTTCCGCACCCCCGAGCCCGAGGTAAGCGTGCCATCCGGATTCACCGTCATCTGTGGCTCTGGCAGCACGATGCTGGCCAGGATCCAAACCAGAATGGACAGAACCATGATGGCAAGAGCGATCCCCAGCAGGGGGTTCAGAAAGGCGATTGAGCCGGTCCAGGTCAATGGGTCCATAATCTCACCCTCCTTATGAAATGCGGATACGTGGGTTCAGGTAGACATAGCCGATATCCGAGATCAGCTGTGTCACCAGAACCACAAAGACCGACACGACCGAAATCGCCAGCAGAAGCTGAATGTCGTTGTTGCCCGCCGCTTGCACCAGAGCCCATCCAAACCCCTTGTAGTTAAACAGGGTCTCGACGATCACCACACCATTCAGCAGCCATGGGAACTGCAGCATGATGACGGTGAAAGGGGCGATCAGCGCGTTGCGCAGCGCGTGTTTCATGACGATATTGGGGAAAGACACGCCCTTCAGCCGCGCAGTGCGGATATATTGCGCGGTCATCACCTCGGTCATCGAAGCGCGGGTCATTCGGGCGATGTAGCCCATCCCGTAAAGCGCAATGGTGAGCACGGGTAAGAAGAAATTCTCGAAAGTCGGATTTTCCATCGCCTGCGTGGCGGTCCCCTTGAACCATTTCAAACCCACCGCCGATGATGTGAAGATCGCGATAAAGATCACGCCCGAGACATATTCCGGCGTCGCCGTCGTTGTGATGGCAAAGGTCGACAGCGTCCGGTCGGTGGCCGAGCCTTCTTTCATACCCGCCAGAATGCCCAGGATCAGCGCAGACGGAACCATCAGTAGCATGACCCAGAACATCAGCCGCCCGGTCAGGGCCAGGCGGTTGCCAACAACGGTCGAGACCTCTTCTTTGAAGACAGTGGAGTAGCCCCAGTATCCTTGCAGGATGCCACAGAAATTCGGAGATTCTTCCGCCGTTTGGCCAGGCAGAATACAACGTCCCTGAACCGTTCCATCCTCGTTCGTGTGCCGATACGAGGGCAGAACGCCCAGCCATTCGCCGTATTTCACAGGTGTCGATTGCAGATAGCCGCCTTTTTCAAGAAAGCTTTCAACCTGTTCGTCCGACATGCGGAAGTTGCCTTGCGTCTTCGCAAGCTTTTCTAGGTTGGGATATAGATTGGTCAGGTAAAATACCAGGAATGTCAGGCACAATGCTGTTAGCAGCATGATCCCGACCCGCCTTAATATAAAAAGTCCCATGTTAGCCCCTGTTGGTAGGCTGGCGCAGGTTTGATGTTACCTGTCGCGTCGCTGTCTGTTTTTGGTCGCTGTCGTCAGGACAAAAAAACCGCGCCCGGGTTTGGGCGCGGCTAAGAAGTTTCGGCTTAGGACGTCAGGCCGAACTTATAAAGTTGCGGCAGATCCGCGATGTGCTTTTCGACACCCACCATGTTGTCACGGTGGTGGCGGATCGCGGTGCGCCAATACGGCTGTATGGTTACACCTTCGTCGATCATGATCGCCTGTAGCTTGGCCATGACCTCGCGACGCATATCCACGTCAGCCAGAGAGTTGGCCTCGGCCAGCAGCGTGTCGAACTCTTCGTTGGCAAAGCCGGACTCGTTCCAGGCAACACCCGACTTATAGGCCAGCGCCAGAACCTGCGTGCCCAGCGGGCGGTGGTTCCAGTTGGTCGACGAGAACGCGTATTTCGTCCAATCGTTCCAGAAGGTCGAGCCGGGCAGGACCGTGTGCTTGGCCTTGATCCCTGCGTCGTTCAGCTGAGCAACAACGGCGGCGGTTGTATTACGGCGCCAGTCATCGTCGATCGACTGAACTTCATGCTCGAAATCGCCCATGCCCGCTTCGTCCATCAGCGCTTTGGCGCCTGCCGGGTCATAGGGTATGCGCGTTACAGCCGAGTCAAACTCGGGGTGCATCGGGCCCACATGGCAGTTCTCGGCCGGGATGCCATAGCCGGACATGCCCAGTTCCAGACAGACTTCGTTGTCCACCGCCATGGCCAAAGCCTGACGCACGCGTTTATCGCCATAGATCTTGTTGCCATCTGCATCTTCAGCCAACTGGTTTGGACGAATGACGATGGTGAAGCCAGACGGGATTTCCGAGCGTACAAGGCCGATACCGTCGAAGATGTCGACAAATTCGCCAACCGATTCCCAGTTCATGTCGATCTCTTCGGCCTCATAGGCCGCCAGAAACGCTGCGGGATCAGTGCCGTAATCGATGAACTCGATCCGGTCGATATAGCCGCCTTTGCCGGCCTCATAGCCCCACCAGTCGAAATCTTCGTTGCGAACGAGAACACCTTTCACGCCAACTTCGTGGCTTTCGGGCTTCATAAAGCCGGTGCCGATCGGGTTGCCCAGCATGTCATTTGCATCAAAGCTGCTGTGCACAATCGCCGCCGGATAGTCGGCCATGCCCGGAATGATGGTGATGTCCGGCGCGTTGCACTTCAGCTTGACAGTGTGCGAGTCGACGACGGTGATCGCCCCGTCCGCAGCTTGCTGTGTGCTTTCGTCCATCAACGATGCCATGCGCGAAGCCATCGAGTTGCCTTCGAGCGCACCGTCGCACCAGCCGGTGATGTTGCGAGCCACGTCTTCGGCGGTAAAATCATCACCGTTGTTCCACTTTACGCCTTTGCGAACGTTCAAAGTGTACTCGGTGGCGTCCTCATTGGCTTCCCAGCTTTCCAGCAGCATTGGCTTAAAGCTACCGTCGTTGTTGTATTCAACAAGATACTCCAGCCAGCCCGCCGTGTAGGTCGCGATCTGCGTCCAGTCGTAGGTACGCGGATCTTTCAGCGCGCGTACTTCCATCTGATAGCGGATGGTGCCTCCACGCTGCGGCTCTTGCGCGGCAGCGGGTGTCTGCAGGCCGATCAGGCCATAGGCGGTTGGTACCGCAACGCCCAGAGCAGTAACACGCGCCATGAATTCGCGGCGGCTCAGGTTGCCGTCCCGATATTCCTTGGCATGCATTTCTGCGGCCCAATGGACCGGGCTATCAACTTGTGTCTGATTAGTCATCGATGTCTCCCTGTGACACGGTAGTTCTTGGTGGAATCCGGCGCTATGCACACCCTTGGGTGAGCAACAGCAGCGCCAACAGTTCTGTTTTTCGGATTCCACGCGTCCCCATGGCCGTATTCCGCACCAGAAAATCCGTGAGGTCAATGTGAGAAATCGACATCAATGATACAAAAACGACATCCTCAATTTTTGTTAGCGCCATAGCGCGACATCTATGTCGGTGTCTGCTTTCTGAGGGGCGTGTCAACAAGATGTGCTGCCCGGATCTTCAGGTGTTGGTCAGACGGGCTGGTAACAGTTTGATTTATTAGCTGGTTTTGGTGACCCTCAACCCAATGGGTTTATCCGGTGCCAGTGCTTCATCCGTGCGCGAAACCATGTGCGCTGCCGTTTGGCGAATTGTCGTGTGGCAATGGTCGCTCTTTCCCTTGCGTCATCCAGCGACATGGTACCTTCAAGGTAAGCCATAAGCTCGGGAACGCCGATCGCCTTGCAAGCCGGGCGCGACGGGTCATACCGGCTACGCATGGCGGCGACTTCGTCTAACGCACCCATATTAAGCATTTTGTCGAAACGCTGTCGGATCCGATGCTCAAGCCAGTCTTTTTCGACGTCAAAAACGATTGGCACTGTGTGGGTTAGCGCCAGTCTCGGCGGTGGGGTATCGGCCTGCCAGTCCGACAAAGAACGTCCGGTGGCAGCCTGAACTTCCCAGGCACGTTGAACCCGCGCACGGTTGTTGCTGTCCAGGCCTTGCAGCGTCTTGAGGTCCACTCCGACAATCAGCGCCGACAAAGAAAGCTGATCGGCTTTGGCCCGGATTTCTGGCGGAATTGGTGGAATGTCGGCCATGCCTTCGGTCAGAGCGGTGAAATACAAGCCAGTACCGCCAACGATAATGGGGCGCGGTCCACCGTGCAGCAAGGGCGTGACCTCGCGCAGCCAATGACCGGTTGAATAGCTTTGATCATGCGCAACATGACCATAGAGCTTATGTGGCGCGCGGGCTTCATCCTCGACTGAAGGGCGGGCTGAAATGACGCGCCAGCAGTCATAGACCTGACTGGCATCCGCATTCACAATGACGCCGCCAATCAGTTCGGCAATCTCAAGCGCCAGATCCGATTTTCCCGAAGCGGTCGGGCCCGCGATCAGCACCGGTTTGTCCTTTGGGATCGTTGGCAATTGCTCCCACAGCCGGGTCATGCTGCTATCGGCCATTGGTGGTCGCCTTACTTCGGTTGCAACCGCATTGAACCTGCGGGTGTTTTGCTTCATTTTGCGCGCAAAATAACCCCGTGCCAGCCCGGAGCGCAATATGAGCCTTTCCCCCACAGAACCCACAGAGACGCCAAAAACAACTTATAAACGCGTGATGCTGAAAATATCCGGCGAAGCGCTGATGGGAGATCAGGGATTCGGCCTGCATCCGCCAACCGTGCAACGTATCGCGCAAGAGGTGAAGTCGGTGCACGATATGGGCGTCGAGATCTGCATGGTGATCGGGGGCGGCAACATCTTTCGCGGACTGAGCGGCTCGGCACAGGGGATGGAGCGGACGACGGCCGATTACATGGGCATGCTGGCCACCGTGATGAATGCGCTGGGGATGCAGTCGGCACTGGAAGAGGTCGGCGTTTTCACCCGGGTGATCTCGGCCATCCGCATGGATGAGGTCTGCGAGCCCTATATTCGTCGCCGCGCCGTGCGCCACCTGGAAAAACAACGTGTGTGCATCTTCGCCGCCGGAACGGGCAATCCCTATTTCACCACTGACACCGCCGCGACGCTGCGTGCCAACGAAATGGCCTGTGAGGCGATCTTTATGGGTAAGAACGGAGTGGATGGTGTCTATGACAAGGACCCCAAGGTTCATGCGGATGCTGTACGCTATGACACGGTGACCTATGACGATGTTCTGGCCAAACGTCTGCGGGTCATGGACGCCTCGGCCATCGCTTTGGCGCGCGACAACAATCTGCCATTGATCGTCTTTGGTCTGGATGAGCCTGGCGGTTTCCGTGGCATCCTGGCGGGTGAGGGGACATATACCAAGGTTCAGGGCTAAGCCTGCCTGACCTCACGGGTTGACGGATTGACCGTCGCTGGGCTTATCTGTGTCGTCTGCGCTTTGGATTGAGGTGCGGGCTGCCGTGCATCTGGCGCGGCTGGCTGGAAGACCTGCCTTGTTTTCGGTGCAGCCCCGAAGAACAGGCGGGCTGCCCTTCGATAGACATGAAGATGACGAAGGAGCGATGTGTGATGAGCACCTTGGATATTGAATTCGTTCGGGCACAGTTTCCGGCCTTTTCCGAACCCAGACTGCAAGGTCAGGCGTTTTTTGAAAACGCGGGCGGGTCTTATACCTGCAAGCCCGTGATCGACCGGCTGCAGCGGTTCTATACGCAACGCAAAGTCCAACCCTATTCGCCGTTCGAGGCCAGCACGCTGGGCGGTGCTGAAATGGACGAAGCACGTGACCGCCTGGCGGCGATGCTGGGTGTCGACACCGATGAGCTAAGCTTTGGACCGTCGACAACTCAGAACACCTATGTTCTGGCCAATGCTTTCCGTCAGTGGATGAAACCCGGCGAGGCGATTATCGTCACCAATCAGGACCACGAGGCGAATTCGGGTCCGTGGCGTCGTCTGGCCGAGGACGGGATCGAGATCCGCGAATGGAAGATTGACCCCAATACCGGGTCTTTGAACCCCAATGATCTGGAAACCTTGCTGGATGACTCGGTTCGTCTGGTCTGTTTTCCCCATTGTTCAAACGTGGTGGCCGAGATCAACCCGGTCACTCAGATCACTTCGATTGCGCACGCGGCCGGGGCTTTCGTTTGCGTGGATGGCGTGTCTTATGCGCCGCATGGTCTGCCCAATGTTGGTGATCTTGGTCCCGATATCTATCTGTTCTCGGCCTATAAAACCTATGGACCGCATCAGGGCTGCATGGTCATCCGGCGCAATCTGGGGCATTTGCTGCCCAATCAGGCGCATTTCTTCAATGGTGATGTGCTCTACAAACGCTTCACCCCAGCAGGGCCAGATCATGCGCAAGTCGCTGCCAGTGCGGGCATGGCGGACTACTTCGATCAACTGTGTGATCACCACGGTGGACCCGCAGAAGGTGCGGCCAAGCGCGGCGCGTTTGTGCATGACCTGATGCGCGCGCATGAGGTCGAGCTGTTGCAACCAGTTCTGGACGCGGTCAAATCGCGCAATGCTGTTCGCTTGATCGGCCCGTCCGACGCCACGTGTCGCGCACCGACGGTTGCATTGGCCCTGAATACCGATGCGGAACCCGTGGCGGCTCAACTGGCTGAGCATGGTATCATGGCCGGAGGCAGCGACTTCTATGCGGTTCGGCCTCTGCAGGCGATGGGGGTTGATCTGGAAAAGGGTGTGCTGCGGCTGAGTTTCACACATTATACCTCTAAACAAGAAATAGATCAGCTTTTAGAGGCGCTTGATCGCGTTTTGTGATCCGATATCCGGCCTGTTTCGTAACACTGGAAAAACGGCGGGGCGGATAAGGTGACAGGACAGAAACCCATCATCATGTGGTTCAGGCGCGATCTGCGCCTGACCGATCATCAGGCCCTGCACGCTGCGATGCAAAGCGGGCGACCCATTGTTCCTCTGTTTATCTGCGACGATCTTGTCGAGGCTCTGGGCGCCGCGCCCAAATGGCGTCTGGGACTGGGTCTCGAGATCTTTGATACAGCCTTGCGTAAGCGCGGCAGTCGGTTGATCTTGCGCAACGGCAAGGCCCGGGATGTGCTGCAAGACGTGGTACGCGAGACAGGAGCGACCGACATCTATTGGTCGCGTGCTTATGATCCCGGTTCGATCACGCGGGACAAAGACGTCAAAGCATTTTTCTCTGAGGCTGGGCTGAACGCGCGGTCTTTTCCGGGCCACTTGTTGTTCGAGCCCTGGGATGTCGCCACAAAGGCGGGCCTGCCCTTCCGTGTCTTCACGCCGATGTGGCGCGCGGTTCAGGGGCGTGAAGTGTCTTCCACGGTTGCGGCGCCACCCCAACTGCCAGCGCCGGAAAGCTGGCCGAGGTCAGACGATCTGGGCGCATGGGCGTTGGGCGCAGCCATGCGGCGGGGCGCATCTGTTGTGCGGCCTCACGTGCGACCAGGAGAAGAAAGCGCGCTGGATCAGTTGGAGCGTTTTCTAACGCATGTCAGTGACTACTCCGATCAGCGCGATCAGCTGGCCGTCAACGGGGCCTCTGATATGGCGGAGTATCTGTCACTGGGCGAAATCAGCCCGCGCGTGATCTGGCACCGGGTCAAACAGGCAGGTCTTTTGGGCGCAAGCCGCACGGATGCATATCTGCGGCAGTTGGTCTGGCGCGAGTTTGCCTATCACCTGATGTTTCACACGCCCCACATGCTGACCGAGAACTGGAAACCTGAATGGGACAGTTTTGACTGGCAAACAGACCCGGACGCGCCCGTGGTTGTGGCGTGGAAACAGGCCCGCACCGGCGTACCACTGGTCGATGCGGGGCTTAGGCAGATGTATGTTACCGGGCGGATGCACAACCGCGCCCGCATGATTGTGGCGAGCTACCTGACCAAGCATCTCATCACGCATTGGCGCATCGGGATGGATTGGTTTGCGGACTGCCTGACCGACTGGGACCCTGCATCAAATGCCATGGGCTGGCAATGGGTTGCGGGGTCGGGCCCGGATGCGGCGCCGTTCTTTCGCATTTTCAACCCTGAAACACAGCGCGAACGGTTTGATCCGACCAAGGCCTATCTGCACCGCTGGATTGCTGAAGGCCAACCGGATCCGGGAGCCGAGGCTCTGTCCTATTTCGAAGCGGTTCCGCGCGCGTGGGGGCTGAAGCCGGACGCGCCGTATCCCAACCCTGTGGTTGATCTGCAAGACGGCAGGCGGCGCGCATTGATGCGTTATGAGAACACAAAATCCCAGTAAGGAACTGAAAACTTGCCAGAAACGGAATCCCACCATAGCCTGACGCAACGACCGCAAAGGGGAGAGCGGATGATACTGACCACCACGGAAGGGCAAAAAGACCTGCCCAGGTATTTCACGCAAGTCTTCAAAATGATCAGCCTGCTTGAAGCTGGCCGATTGGATATAGCATTGCCGGATGGGCGCGTTTTCCGGGTCGAAGGACCCAAACCGGGGCCTGTTGCCGAGGCCCACATTCACGACCCCGAAGTGTTTTCGCGATTGGTGCGGGAAGGTGAATTGGGGTTTTCGGACGGATATCTGGAAGGCCAGTGGAGCACGCCGGACCTGCGCGCTTTCATGGATCTGGTGCATCTGGGGTCAGATGCGTTCTACGACGATTTCAACGGTCAGTTTCTTGTGCGCGCCTATGAACGCCTGCGGTTCTGGCTACAGCGCAACCATCGTGCGCAAGCCAAGAAAAACATCTCGTACCACTATGATCTGGGCAATGACTTCTACGCCTTGTGGCTGGACGAGACTATGACCTATTCCAGCGCCATATTCGAGACGGGTCAGGAGAGCCTGGAAAAGGCGCAAACGGCCAAATATTCCAGTATGGTCGACGAGATGGGTGCAAAACCTGGCGATCATATCCTTGAGATCGGATGTGGATGGGGTGGTTTCGCCGAATATGCCGCCAAAGAGCGCGGCTTGAAGGTCACAGGTTTGACCATCAGCGAAGAACAGTTGAAGTTCGCTCGACAGCGCATTGAAAAAGCGGGTCTTTCTGACAAAGTGAACTTCAAGCTTCAAGATTACCGCGACGAACAGGGCCAATATGACGGCATCGCCTCGATCGAGATGTTCGAAGCGGTGGGTGAGAGATACTGGCCCTCCTATTTTGATACGGTCCGGGAACGGTTGAAACCGGGGGCTCAGGCAACTCTGCAGATCATCACAGTGGCAGATCATCGCTGGGACATCTATCGCAACAGCGTTGATTTCATTCAGAAATATATCTTTCCAGGCGGTATGCTTCCGGCCCCGTCAGTCCTGCGAGAGCAGGTTCAGCAAGCAGGCCTGGACGTTGTGAAATCGAAAGAGTTCGGCAAAAGTTATGACCTGACCCTGCGGCGTTGGTACGACACGTTCAACGACAAATGGGATCAGATCGCCGATATGGGCTTTGATGAGCGTTTTCGCCGCATGTGGAATTATTATTTGACCGCTTGCGGCGCGGCCTTTGACACGGGCAATTGCGATGTGACACAGATCACAATAGCCAAGCCGAACTAACAGATGGACACAGCAAAATGCCCACTGCCCATAGACTTGTCGCCGGTATTTGCCTTCTGGTGATCGCATTCATCGTTTCGACAATGATCATTGCGAATGGGGAAGAAGGCAAAGACTATGGCTATTTCACATATGTGAATATGGGCCTTGGTTTGGCCTGTGGTTGGAAGGTCATGGGCAAACGTGCAGGTCGCGGTTGGGTCGCGGCAGTAAACAACGGTTTGACAGGGGTAGCGGCTCTGGTGTTTTGGGGGCTGTTTGTTCAGGGCGTCTATGAGATGTTCCGCCTGGCCATGCGCCATCGCTATGACGGACCATTCGACGCGGTGTTGGCGATATTCACTCTTGGCGTTGAATATGGTCGACAGCTGATCACCCCGGAAATCCTGTTGACGCTCGCAATTGGTGCCGTCATCACAGGCTTGCTGACCGAAGTCGCGTATCGACGCTGGCGATAGTGGCTGTTCCAATTCACAGGATCTAATTCATTGTCCGATTTGTTTTTCTATGGCACGCTGCAACACGTGCCGTTGCTTGAACGCGTTTTGAACCGCGAACCCGGCGATCTTCAAACAGAAGCTGCTGTTTTGTCTGATCATGCGGTCTTTGCCGTGAAGGATCAGTCCTTTCCGATGATCATGGCCAAGCCGGGCGGCGCGGCGCAGGGGCTTTTGGTCCGCGGCTTGAGCCAGGAAGATCGCGACAGGTTGGACTTTTACGAAGGTGGTTTCGACTATGCTTTGGATACGCGAACCATAGCATTGGCCGATGGAGAGACCGCGCAGGCCTTGGTGTTTTTTCCCGCGCCGGACCTTTGGACGCCGGACAAACCTTGGAGTTTGCAAGATTGGGCGGATGAATGGGGCGCATTGACGGTTCTGGCGGCCGAGGACGTCATGGCGCAATACGGTATCCTTTCTCCGGCCGAGATTGCCAAAGCTTTCCCGGCAGCTCGAATGCGCGCCTGGGCCAAGCTTGAGGCGCGCAAACGGCTGACCGATGATCCGCGCTCTGTTGCGAAGGACGTTATCGTACACAGCCACAAACGCGCCTATCTGGGCTATTTCGGGATGGAAGAGATCGAGTTCCAACATCGTCAACACGATGGAACTATGGGGCCGGTACTTCATCGCAGTGCTTTGATGCAGGGCAGCGCAGTGGTTCTGCTGCCCTATGATCCGCTGCGCGATCTGGTGTTGTTGGTCGAACAGTTTCGCACGCCGGCTTTTTTGATCGATGATCCCGAGCCCTGGTTGTGGGAACCGGTTGCAGGCATGATCGATCCGGGCGAGACCCCTGAGCAAGCGGTGCATCGCGAATCCATGGAAGAAGCACAGACCGAGCTGACATCACTGCATTATGTCGGGGGGGCCTATTCCTCGACCGGATCATCCACCGAATTTGCCCATCTCTATGTCGGTCTGGGAGATCTGACCGAAACAACCGAAAGCGGCGGCTTGCAGTCAGAGGGCGAAGATATCCGCAGCAAAATCCTGCCTTATGAAGAGTTTATGCAAATGGTTGATACCCATGTCTTCAAGGATCTGCCTCTGCTGACCTTGGCCCATTGGTTGGCCCGTCATCGTGATCAATTGCGGCAGCCATGATCGCCGCTTGTGGTCACGGCAGGTGGCCTGTAAATCTTTCGCACTACCAATAGACAAGAGGGCGCCATGCGCATTGCACGAGACCTGGCCGACGCCGTTGGCAACACCCCACTGATCCGTCTGCGTCGTATCAGCGAGGAAACCGGCTGTGAAATTCTCGGCAAGGCCGAGTTCCTGAACCCGGGCCAATCCGTCAAAGACCGCGCGGCACTGTTCATCATCAAGGACGCCATCGCACGCGGAGAGCTGAAGCCCGGTGGCACCATTGTCGAAGGAACGGCGGGCAATACCGGTATTGGTCTGGCGCTGGTCGGGGCCTCGATGGGGTTCAAGACCGTGATCGTGATCCCGGAAACCCAGTCGGAAGAAAAGAAAGATATGCTGCGTCTTGCCGGCGCGCAGCTGGTGCAGGTACCGGCGGCTCCGTATCGCAATCCGAATAACTTCGTGCACTATTCGCGCCGTCTGGCCGAAGAACTGGCGCAAACCGAGCCGAACGGGGCGATCTGGGCGAACCAATTCGACAATGTGGCCAACCGGCAGGCACATGTGGAAACCACAGGGCCCGAGATTTGGGAGCAAACCGGAGGCAAGGTTGATGGCTTTGTCTGCGCTGTCGGCTCCGGGGGCACATTGGCCGGTGTCGCCGAAGTGCTGCAGCCAAAAGGCGTCAAGATCGGCATAGCCGATCCGATGGGCGCGGGGCTCTATTCCTATTACACCACTGGTGAAATCGCGATGGAGGGTGGCTCGATTGCCGAAGGTATCGGACAGGTTCGGATCACCAAAAACCTCGAAGGGTTCACACCGGATTACTCTTATCAGGTCACGGATAACGAGGCTCTGCCCTATATCTTTGCCCTTCTGCGCGAGGAAGGCCTGGTGATGGGCGGCTCAACCGCGATCAACATGGCGGGCGCTGTGCGCTTGGCCAGAGATCTGGGTCCGGGCCATACGATTGTGACGATCCTGTGCGACTATGGCACGCGTTACCAGTCCAAGCTGTTTAACCCCGAGTTCCTGCGGGAGAAAGAACTGCCTGTGCCGGACTGGATGACCGAGGCACCGCGCAGCATTCCCGGCGTTTTCGAGGACGTATGATGCCACGGCGATTTCGCCTGCTTGCTGGTCTATTTACGCTTTGGTTGATCTGTCTGAGCAGCATGGCCGCTGCTCAGCTGTCGGATCGACAAAGCGAGTATTATCAAAAATGGCTGAGCACGGCGGATCGCGCAGAAGAAGTGATCGAGGCCAACAGGGCCTCGGAAGCAGCGCTTGAAAACCTGCGGCTAGAACTGGACGGGTACCGCGAGGATTTCAACAGGGCGCGTGGGGCCAATACCGAGCGTATCGCAACGCTTCAAAACCAGATTGAGGCGTTGGGACCGAAACCCGAAGGTGACGCGACCGAGCCTGAGGAAATAGCCACACTCCGCGAACATCTTGAAAGCCAACTCAACAGCTTGCGTGTTCCGCGCATTGTGTCGGAGGAGGCGTTTACGCGGGCCAATGGTCTGATCAATGAAATCGACCAGATCCTGCGCGAACGCCAGGCCAAGGAATTGCTGGAACGTGGCCCATCCCCCTTGAATCCAGCCAATTGGCGCCCGGCATGGGTCGACTTTACCGAAGCGACCAAAGGTCTGTGGAACGAGACTATCAGAAATCTCTCGTCCGATGTCGTGCATGAACAACTTCGCAACCGTGGGCTGGGAATATTCCTGCTTGTAGCGTTGGCGGTGGTGCTTGTCAGCTATGGGCGGCGCTGGTCCGAGCAGGGCGGCGCGTATATCCGCCATTGGGGTGGACGTGGAAGCGGTGTCGGAACCTTTGTCGTCTCGCTGCTGCGTGTCCTTCTGCCCTGGCTTGGGGTCGTCGCGTTTGTGAACGCAGTCAAGATGACGGGTATTCCGGGTCTGCGCGGCGCTTTGTTGCTAGAACAAATTCCGTACTGGGCCTGGTTGATCTTTTACTATGACTGGATCGGGCGTCAGGCCTATGTGCTGGGCGCGGCGCAAGGGTTCAAAAGGTTCTCGGAAGCGCCAACCAAAGAGCTTCGGGTCTACCTCGATCTGCTTGCAATAATGCTGATCTTGCACGAGATGGCCGTTCTGTTTGAGCAGATCGAGAATATCTCGGATGCAACCCGGGCCGTTGTTTCTTTCCCCGTGATTGTGGGAACCGCAATTCTACTGCTGAGAATCCGGCGGATACGGCGGCCCAATGCCCAGGACAGTGATGGGAAACCGGTCACCTTGGCCGGGTTCAGCCAATTGGTCGAGATCCTGCGACGGGCCTTGTTTCTGCTGGGCATCGCTGCGCCGATACTGGCCGTATTCGGTTACACGAATGCAGCCGAAGGCATCGTGTTTCCAACGGTCAAAACGCTAATACTGATTGGCGCGCTGGTGATCTTTCAGCGCTTCTTCAGCATGCTTTATGGCTGGATTACGGGGCAGGGCGACGCCGCGCGGGATTCTTTGTTCTCTGTCCTTATCGGTTTTGCGCTGGCACTGTTTTCTCTGCCTCTGATCGCGCTTTATTGGGGTGCGCGCGAGACTGACTTGCGCGAGATTTGGACGCGTATTCTGCAAGGGTTCGATATTGGCGGCGTCACCATTTCGCCCAGCAATTTCCTGACCTTTGTTGCGATCTTTATCATCGGCTATACGCTGACGCGATTGCTGCAGGGCGGGCTGCGCAGTTCTTTGTTGCCCAAGACCAAAATAGATCCCGGTGGGCAGAATGCGATTGTAGCCGGGACCGGCTATGTGGGTATCTTTCTGGCAGCGCTGGTCGCAATCATGGTGGCCGGGTTCGATCTGTCTTCACTGGCCATCGTGGCCGGTGCGCTGTCGGTAGGCATCGGGTTTGGCCTGCAAACCATCGTGTCGAACTTCGTCTCAGGCATCATCCTGCTGGTCGAGCGCCCGATCTCGAAAGGGGATTGGATCGATGTGAACGGGATGATGGGCTATGTCCGCGACATCTCGGTCCGGTCGACGCGGATCGAGACCTTCGACCGGTCGGATGTCATTGTACCCAACTCGGATCTGATCAGCGGTGTCGTTACCAACTATACCCGCGGCAACACAATCGGACGCGTGATCGTTCCCGTGGGCGTGGCCTATGGCACGGATACGCGCAAGGTCGAGGCCATATTGGGTGAGATCGCCAATGCCCACCCCATGGTGCTGGCCAATCCGGCTCCGAGTGTTGTGTTCCAGGGGTTTGGTGCGGATTCGCTGGATTTTGAAATTCGTGCGATCCTGCGCGACGTGAACTGGATGCTCTCTGTCAAGTCGGACATCAACCACGAGATCAACCGTCGCTTTACAGAAGAAGAGATCGAGATCCCGTTCGCACAGCGCGATGTCTGGCTGCGTAACGCCGAAGTACTGCGCGCGGCTTCTGAGCCACCCGCAACCAAGGATCCAGAGGCCCCGAAAGAACCCTCGAAGTCGCCGGTCGAACTGAGCGAGTCGGATATGGATTCCGGCACCGGTGACGAGACCTGACTGTGGTGGCAGGCCCAACAAAAGGCTGAACTTTTCGAAGCATTCTGGCCTTGCAAATCCGCTTGTGATGGTTCACATACCGTCGATACGGAGAGGTGGCCGAGTGGTCGAAGGCGCACGCCTGGAAAGTGTGTAGGCGGGAAACCGTCTCCAGGGTTCGAATCCCTGTCTCTCCGCCATATACTCTTTCAAATGTTCGGAGATCGCCGCATTTGAACGTGCATGACAGGGCTGTTCGAGGGGAAATTGCCACGCTTTCATGAGAATATGCACTGACTTTGGCTCATGTTCCGTCGCTTTGCTGGACGTCGCCGGTCAATCGCCGTTAGATTTCTGAAAACGAGAAAAACGGGTCAGAGCAGAACAATGACTGTCAATTCTTCCGAAATGCGGGCTTTTCCGCAGTGTTTTCGTGTGATGTGCCATGCGCGCTGATATTCTCTTGTCCATTATTATCCCGGCCCATCATGAGGCTGAAGGGCTGCAAGAGAGCTTGACGGTCATTCGCGGCCATACCGAAGATCTGTGTGCTGTTGAGTTCATTGTGGTCGATGACGGCTCGTCGGACGGTACGTGGCAGGTCATTCAACAACTGTCCACACAGCACAGTGATATTCACGGCGTGCGCCTGTCGCGCAATTTTGGAAAAGAAGCTGCTATCGCGGCGGGGCTTGAGGCAGCGCGCGGGGATGCGGTCGTAACCATTGACGCTGATCTGCAGCACCCGCCCGAACTGATCCGTGAGATGTTCAGGAAATGGCAGGCGGGCGCCAAGGTGGTGAACACCGTCAAGGAAAACCGTGAAGAGGAAGGTCCGATCAAGGCCTTTCTGACACGATGCTACTTCAAATTGTTCTTTGCTTTGGCCGGGATGGATGTAGGCAATGCGGCGGATTTCAAACTGCTCGATCGCGAGATTGTCGATTGCCTGATCGCCTTACCCGAGCGCGAGCGGTTCTATCGCGGGCTGGTTGCCTGGGTCGGGTTCGAGCAGGACACGATCCTGTTCACCGTTGCGCCGCGCAATGCAGGTGAAGGCAAGTGGTCGATGACCAAATTGCTGCGGTTGGCGCTCGACTCGATCGTGTCGTTCAGCACCACGCCGATGCATTTGATGACGTTTCTGGGCGGAGCGTTTGGCCTTTTGGCTGTCGCGCTCAGCCTTCGAACTTTGTGGCTGTGGATCACAGGCGCCGCTGTTCCGGGTTTCACCACGGTTATCTTGCTGCAGATCATCGTTGCCTCAATCTTGATGATCGGGTTGGGCATCATTGGGATTTACATCGCCAAGATCTATGAAGAGGTAAAGCGCCGACCCGACTTTATTGTTCGGGAGCGGACGTCGATGCGACCTCTGGCGCATAGCGATAGACGTCAAACGGACCAACCTGAAACGGAGCTTCGGAGTGTGCCTTCACGTGATCCAGAAGCTGCGCGCTGAGCGGGGTCAGGTATTTGTCAAACCTTCGGTTCACCACGTTTAGCGGAGCGGCCTCGTCCAGCGCGGTGATGGTGTTGGTGACATCGGCGTCACTTAGCAACCCCATGGCTGTCGAGAAATAGCGCACGGGCGGGGTGCGATTTGTCATGAAGTACAACTGTGGCTCGACCGGAATGGTCATCAGGTGCTCATCATCTGAGCCTGTGCGTTCAAGTTCTTTCAGTAGGGCTTCAAAATCCGCGATGTCATCTTGCATCAGCCGCAGGCTGACACCTGGTAGCTCTGCCCGGACCGGTGGGCCGCGCCGTTCACCTGCAATGATACCGGTCAAACCACGCTCGACCGGTTGACCGGCCTGAAACGCAATCGCCCAAAGCGCGACGGCCAGCACGATCACCGACAGCGCAAGGGTGCCGCGCAAGATCAGCAGCGCGCACAACACCGCGGGCAGGACAAACATCAGGTAGATCGGGATCTGATAGTGCAGAGCGCCGATGGCCCAGAATACGGCCAAAATAGCGGTGGGTGAGCAGCGTTGAACATGCGTCACATCGCGGTTCACTATAATCCCAAGGGCCGGAACGGTCAGGATCAGGAAGATCCAAGCCAGACCGGATAGCGATGCCACCAGACCAGCACCCGAAAGCATAACCTGCCACGCCATTTGCAGCAGGTTCCAAAAGCTGGCCTGTGCGATGAAAGCCTGCCCGTGGATCGACAGCGCCGAAAACAACATGTCGTTGAGCCAGAATCCAAAAGCGTCCTTTGAAAGGTTTGATATCGCCAGCGGAAGCCCGGCGATCAGAAACCCGGCTAGAACCAACATCACGGTGCGTCCGGCATATCCCCAAGAAAACCGTGCAGTCAGCGTTGCCGTGATCAGCAGGCCCAAAGGCCAGATACCGGCCCAGAGTAAGGCCGAAATCTGATCTTTGGTCGCTACATAGAGGATCAGCCCAAGGCTTGCGACGGCCCCGATCAGCAAGGCCGGACCTCGTGGATTGTCCTGTTCCTTTGGGGCCTCAACCAGCAAGACGCAGATCAGTCCCAAGGCCAGGAAAACACCGCTGAGCTGGCGGGTAAAGAAACACATTCCGACCAGAAGGCCTGCCAGAAACAGCCGCAGCATGGACCCCGGCCGCAGCTTTTCCAGGCACAAGGCCAGAACGAAGAACCAGCCCAAGGCGTGCCAATTTGCGCTAGGGTTCGGGAATTGCACAAAGGAAAAGGCCGCAACGGCAATGCCGCCCACACAGGCGACGAAAGGACCCCGCGATGCGAGAAGGATGTAGGCGATGATGCTCTGCACCAGCGTGATTGCGATCAAAGGATAGCGCAGGCTCAGCAGGTCCTCACCAAACAGGCGAAAGGCCCAGGCGTTCAGCAGGTTGCCGTAACCGGCATGCAGATCGATGATATCCTTGTGGATAATGTCCCCGGCATTCATGCGCTGCGCGATGTAGGCGTAAACGCCTTCATCCACCGGCCACCAGAACAGATCATGGTAGAAAAACAACAGCAACGCGACCGACATCAGGCTCAGGAGTACCCCTGCCATATGAGGGTGTCGCGCGATCACCGGGCTGCGTCAGTCTGAGAAAACAGGGTTGTTGCAGCCGAGCCGATAGCTGCGGCCACGGCCTGCGACAGGCCAAAGATCACCGCCATTGCAATGGCGGTTGGGGCCTCGACCCCAATGGTGGCAAAGGCTGCGGCGGCAGCGAATTCCCGCGTTCCCCAGCCTCCAACTGAAATCGGTAGCGTCGCGGCCAGCAAGACCGCGGGAAACAGCACCAAAACCCCGAAGAACCCAACCGGAGCCCCTTGTTCCAGAAAAAACAGGTAAGCGATCAGGATGGAGGCGAGATGAGCAAAGATGGACAGGGCCGCGGACAGCCCTGCCACAGATAGGAACGCCGGGCCCAGAGCCGCTTTGTTTTTCGCACTACGTTGCCACCAGATAAGGATCGCGACCGTTATCGTTGTCGGCAGGACAAAGGCGGCAAGGGCCACATAGATGGGAAGGATGGATGCGGCGGCGATGGCTCCAACAAGAACGATGGCACCCAAGGCAGCAAGTCCGATGATGCGATCAAAAACGCCAACCGCCATGGCGGTGCTCAGGCTCAACCCGTGTTTGCGCACCAAAAGCACACGCCCGGCATCGCCTGCCAAGCCGGTGGGCAGCAGCAGGTTGCCCAACGTGGTCAAAAAGGTCAGCCGCGTGGCTTCCGTCAGGCGCAGATGAGCACCAACAGAGCGGGCCAGGATGGCAAAGCGCCAGGACAGGATCAAAACGATGCCGGCCTGAATGGCAACCATCACCGCAAAGATCCAAAGCGGTATAGCGCGCAGGCGTACCCAGACCTCGGACAGATCGATCAGGCTGGCGGCGATCCCCAGCAAGAGGATCAGGCTGAGTACCCTCAGAAGGGCGCGTTTGCGGGCGTGACGCGGGTCTGTCACTGATGACCCCGACGCGCCGGATGGAGATCCGAAAATTGCGCCAGGAAAGCGCGACCCCTCGGGGGAGGCGCTGTCCTTGGGCGGCAGCTGGACGGTTTCCACCGGATCAGCCTTGCGTGTTCAGATCCAGCGTTTCGCGGATTTTCGGCTTGCGCATTTTCCACAGCTTGCTGTCCACGATGTAGTGATGGAAATTCACGATCTGATAGAGAACGATGGTGGCCGACAGACCGGCAAAGAACACCCAGTCGATGGCGCGCAGAACGCCCCAATACACCACGCCGGTGATCACGATGCAGGTCAGAAGATAGAGCCACAACCGCTGTGGCTGCGAGATATAGGACAGGAACTTGGCATCGGGATCCACGCCGTCCTTGAAGCGTTTGACGTTGAACATCCAGACGAACAGGATGTACTGCGCGTTGTGCCAGATGTTGATCATCAGCCAGCCGATCGTGATGTCACTGGTGCCAACATAGGCCAGATAGAAGATCGCAAAATGCGACAGCATGTACATCGAATGAACGATGGCCAGACGCCCTTCGCGCGCGGCCATGACGCGCGCAACGACCCAATAGGCCAGAAGGGCAAGAGTGATATATCCGGCGATTGCAGCAACTTGCGGCGGAACCGGTGCTGACCACAGCTCTAGCCCAATAAATGTTGGCTGCTGCTCGGCAGAGCGACTGAGGATGCCAAAGATCGGCAGCGCGTAGAAAATCGCCTGATCCAGCCAACCATCTTCGTATTTCGCCTGCGGATCCTTGCCGCGATAGGCGCGCGAAATGCCCCAGCTCTGACGGGCATAGTGCCACCACTGCCAATAGAAATAGATCGTTACGATGACCCAGAGGCCAAAGACCCACGCAACGCCCAAAGTGCCGACGACCACGAGTGGCAACAGGATGAACAACATGTTCTTGTTCTCGGCATAGCTTTGCTTGTCAAAGCAGATGCGCGTGTAGGTGGCGATCACGTGGTGATAGCCCAGGAACCAAAGATCGATAACCAGTATCGGATAGAACAATGACGGCTCGATAAGTACCACGGCGCCTGTGATACAGGACAGCGCCAGCAGCCCGATAATGAAGCCGGTATCAAAGCGTGCGTTTCTGAGCCAAGGAAGCTCGGCATAGGTGCGGGTCGGAAGCGATGCGTCGGTCACTGCGTAAATCCTCGAAAGCTTTTTGTTTTTTGTGAGATGGGTACCACTTGGTCATGATCTTAACCAAGAAGAATGGCGCAAATTGGGCCTTGCAATGACATTGGTGTAGCGCCGTAATCACAGGTAAAAACATGTATTTCAGAGCTTTGTTTCGAAAATGTATACAGTTTAAGTGCGTTGAAAACGGTCGAGAAGCCGCGCCAGGCGGGCGGGTAAAGCGATTTGACCCAAAGGGCAGAGACTGTCACACAAGGGGCAGATATCCGCGCTTTCTCAAGGGGTAGTCCGTGCAGCATGTCATCGAAGAACCTGGGGACTTTGTGCACTATATCAATCTTGATCGCGTCCCGGCGCGCAAACGTTTCATGGAGACGCAGTTCGCTCGGGCAGGGTTAAACAGCGCCCATCGGATCAGAGCGATTGATGCGGGTCAAGACGCTGCGTTGGATCAAAATGGCTATGTCCCCGGAACCGGCACCCGCTGGGGCTTGAAACGCAGCGAAATAGCCTGTTTCGAAAGTCACCGCCTGGTTTGGCGGCAAGCGCTCGAGCGCGATGCACCGGCTGTTGCCGTTTTCGAAGATGACGTGGAAATGTCAGCAGGCGCGGGCGCTGTGATAACAGAACTTCTGCGCAATCCTTCTGAATTCGATTTTGTAAAGCTTGACTATTCGCCGCGGTCCTTGCGGTTCGGTGCTGAGACAACCATCGGATCGATTGTGGTGCGCCCCATGCTGGAAATGGCGCCAAGCGCGGCAGCCTACGTGGTGTCGCAAGAGGCGTGTCGTAAACTGCTGGGTTGGTCGGAAAGCTATTCGGACCATTTGGATGATTTCGTCTCGCTGCCGCGTCCGGGTTGGCGCATGTATCAGTGCTTTCCCGCAGTTGGCGTTCAAATGATCTGGTCGGCCAGCCAAACCGAAGTCGAAGCACCCGTCGCCGCCAGTGAGCGAACACAGGATATCAAGACCAACAGCGGATTGGACAAGGGCCCAGCCTGGTTTCGTGTGCGCCGGGAACTTCGGGCTGCAACTCGCAAGCTCTACTGGCGTCTGGGGGCGCAAACCCGGCTATTAGATCAGGGGGGATATGTGGGGTACATTCCTTGTGCAGATGACTTGAAAGTCTGAACAAATTCGCGTTTCGGACAAGTGTTTACGCGTTAATCGTTAACAAAAGGCCCAAACTGATATAGCGTGGTTGTGTTGACCACTTGAATTCAGATTGGTGCGAGTTGTGAGTCAGACGATCTATGAAAAATACGGCGGGTTCAAAACCATCAGCCGTATCGTAATGACCTTCTATGAATGGGCTTTGGATTCCGACGAAATTGGTGACTATTTCGACGATATCGACATGCCGCGTCTGATCGACCATCAAACCAAGTTCGTCTCATCTCTGGTCGGTGGCCCGGCGTCGTTCAGCGACGAACGGATCGAAGCCGTGCATCGCCACCTGAACATCTCACATAGCGATTTTGATGAGATGAGTGCGTTGTTTGCGCAAGCGCTGGAGCATCACGGGATGGCGCCTCGTGATATCGAAATTGCCTTGGCTGCGATTGAAGAAAAGCGTGGGATTATCGTCGTTCGGACCCCTGCATGAGCATTCTGGCCATCAATGAACATCTGCTGCGCGCCATTGGTGTGGGCGTCGCGGTGCTGCGCGCGTCTGACCTGACCTTTGTGTTCCACAATGGTCCCTTTGCGGAATGGTTCGGCACGCCTGAACCTGGTCAAACGCTGCCTGAGTTCTTCCCGGATCTGGATCTGCGAGAATTGGAAGACGTCAAGCAATCGGGTCTTCAATACTCGGCCGAGCTTCAGATCAAGCCCAAACGCCGCACGTTGATTTTTGCAACGACGGTATCTCTGGCCAATGGGTTGGAAGAGCAAGTGCTGGTGGTCGAATTCCAGAACATCACGCGTATCCGCGAGTTGGAAAGCATGATCGACAGCTATTCGACCATGGTTGAACGCAACACCCGAGAGTTGGAGCGCGAGAAAGAGCGCGTCGAGCGTCTGTTGCTGAACCTGATGCCGCGCGCGGTCTATGAAGAGTTCAAGACCTTTGGCGTGGTGACCCCGCAGCTTTACAAAGAAGTCTCGGTTGTGATGCTGGATTTCGTCGGGTTCACGGATTTTGCCGCCAAAACTGACCCGACTGTCACGCTCAGCGAGTTGAACGATATTTTCACGGCCTTTGACCGCATCGTTGAACAGTTCGGGTGCGAGCGTATCAAGACGATTGGCGATGCGTATCTGGCGGTTTCCGGGATGCCGGATGAAACCCCCGATCATGCCACCGCCGTGGCCCATTGCGCAGTGCGTTTCCTGCGGTATCTGGAACGGCGCAACGAAAGCCATCCGCATAAGTGGCAGGCACGTGTCGGGCTGGCCACTGGGCCCGCCGTTGGTTCGGTGGTTGGGGTACAGAAATATGTCTATGACGTGTTTGGTCCGGCGGTGAATACCGCATCACGTCTTCAGGTTTTTGCAAAACCTATGCATATCGCGGCGCCGGCCGATATGACCTATGCCTTGATCGACGAATTTCAGATCACCGAAATTGGTCCGGTAGACATCAAAGGCATGGGTGTCATGGATCTGGTCAACGTCACCTCGCGCCTGAGCACGCCGCAAAGAACGCGCTCGTTCTAAGGTTAGTCGTCTTGGGGTAAGAGGCCGAGGCCGCGCAAATAAATACCTATGCCGGTCTCCAGCAGGTCTTCGGGAGGGTAGGGTGAAGTGGCGCCAGTGTTGCGGGCAAAAAGTTCGACCACCCCATGGCTCATCGCCCAGATATGGGCACTGAACATCGAAGCGGGGGGGCGTTTTTCCGGCGGGATGTGACGCGACAGATCTTCGGCTGCCCTTTCAAGAACCCCTTTGGCACGGTTTGCGGCCATCGCCAGTTCGGGGGTGCGGTTGACCGAAATGCCACTTTCGAACATGGCGATGTAATGGCCTGGATGTTTGCGGGCAAAGGCCAGATAGGCGCGACCGGTTGCTTCGAACGCTGCCAGAGCGGACGGCTGACCCTTGTCATAGGCAAATTGCATCAAGTCAGCGAATATTTCAAACCCCTGGCGCGCGGCCTCGGCAATTAGATCCTCGCGCCCCTGGTAATGGCGATAGACTGCTGCCGGGGTCACACCAGCGGTCTTGGCCGCCTCAGACAGGGTGAATCCGGTTGGACCCTTGGCTTCGATCAGGGACAGCGCGGCCTCGATCAAGGCTTGTTTGAGGTTTCCGTGATGATAGCCGCGTTTGCTCATGCCCGGGTCATCTTTTTCTGACTGCTTGCCGTCTGGATGCATAGACATAGAGCACACAGCCAGTAGCGTCCAACGGTGATCGGCGTTTGAGGGTCACGCATCCCAAAGTTCCGGTCCACCGCAAATCTTGGGATCGGGTGAGCCTACAGCGCCGGGGTCTTTCTGGTCATAGTTCAGCGCGCTCAGAACAGTGCGGATCGCAGCAAGGCGGGCACGCTTTTTGTCATCTGACCGGACGATATTCCAGGGAGACCGATCCGTGTGGGACCGGGTCAGTGTTTCCTCGATCGAATTGCTGTACTCGTCCCATTTGTCCAGACCTGCGATATCGATCGGGCTGAGTTTCCATTGCTTTAGCGGGTCTTCCTCACGCGCAAGAAACCGATTCAGCTGTTCTGCGCGACCGACGTTCAGCCAGAACTTGAAAAGTGTTATGCCGTCATTCACAAACCCGGTTTCCAGTGGCAAAACTTGTCGGAAGAAACGCTCGCGCTCTTCGGGCGTGCAAAAGCCAAAGACGTTTTCGACCACGCCACGATTGTACCAACTGCGGTCGAAAAACACGATTTCCCCAGCGGAAGGCAGATGCTGCACGTAACGCTGGAAATACCATTGGCTCCGCTCGGCGTCCGAGGGTTTGCTCAGCGCGACATTTCGCGCGCCCCGTGGGTTAAGGTTTTCCCGGAACCGTTTGATTGTTCCGCCTTTTCCAGCGGCATCCCGGCCTTCGAATATCAAGGCGATCCGTTGTCCGGTTTCTTTGGCCCAGGCCTGCATCTTGACCAGTTCGATCTGGAGCGCGTCCATCTGATCGAAATACTCATTGGATTTCATCTTCTCTGAGTAGGGATAGCTGGGCGTCAGAATCTCGCCTTTCTTGGAGGTCTCAATCGCTTTGCGAACGTCCTTTGGAGCGTCTTTCTTGAAATACTTCTTGATTGCCCCTTGTGTGGTATGGGTCATCCGCACCTCGCCATAAAATCCATAACTTACTATGGATTACACAAGAGATTAACGCAAACCCGCACGTTCAGCGGCCCGGTCAATTGCTTCAGCAACGGCGTCGGCTGCCACGATCTGTGGCATGTGGCCTATGCCGTCCAACTCCACCAACTCTGCCCCGGGAATCTGCGCCAAAAGGCCCGGGCCGTGCCAATCCAGGCTTACGGTCGTGTCAGCGGTGCCATGCACGATCTCGGTCGGAACGGAAATATCCCCATATCGTGGCTGCAATTCGGTTACTTCATCCAGAAGGTTGGCCATTTGACGGGCGTTGGTGTGCATCGAGCCGCGTCGAATCGTCAGATCAGGGCCAAAATGGTCCGCATATCCTTCAGGGGCGGTTTGCGGTGCAAAAACCTGATCCAATGCATTGTCCACGAACCATTGCGGCACAAAGCTCGACACAAAGGGCAAGACAAGCGCATCGCCGACCTTCGTAGACGCCATCTGGTTGAACCCGCTCAATGGCGTTTCCCAGGGGATTGCGGGTGGCGCCATAAGAACCAAGGCAGATAAGTTGTCTGGGCGGGTCACAGCCCAAGCCAATGACACTGATGCGCCATAGCTTTGCCCCGCGACAATCGGTTTTTCAGCCCCCAGTTGCGCCGCGGCATTTTGTAGAACTTCTGCTTGTTCCTCAATAGTTTCGCCGTTGGGGTTGAAGCTGTCGGAATAGCCCAGCCCGGGCCGGTCGAAGACGATCACCCGATAGCGATCGGACAAGATCGGTGCCAAAGCAAAGGTCATGTCGCGGGTATTGCCGTTCGAACCATGGATCAGGACCACATCAGGGCCTTCGCCCATCACCACGGCGTGGATGCGGATGCCGTCGACGTCAATGAACTGGCCCTCGGCAGGAAATGCGGTCTCGGCTTCAGCGGTCTGGTGGTAAGACCGCCATAGAGCAAAGCCCCACATCAGCACCAACACCACAAGCAAAAGGACCGCGACACGCATCAGCTTGATCCGGACCTCAAATCGGTTTTCTCGACACCGATCCGTGTGATGTCATACGGGGTGGTTTCGTAGATCTCACTGATCCAGTTGCCATAAAGCAGATGCGCATGGCTGCGCCATCGGTTTTGAGGCGCCCGGGTCGGGTCATCGTCAGGGTAGTAGTTCATGGGCACGTTAATCGGCGTGCCATTGGCAACATCCCGGTCGTATTCCTGTTTCAGCGTGTCGCTGTCATATTCGAAATGGTTGAATATATAGAGCGCACGATGGGCCGGGTCCTCAACCAGACAAGGCCCAACCTCGTCACTGCCCAAGAGTGTTGTCAGACCTTCCGCTGCGTCGATCTCGGCTTGTTTCATTTCGGTCCAGCGGCTTACGGGAATGACGCAATCATCAGAAAACCCACGCAGAAACGGTGAAGCAGGCACAAGGTTCTGATGTCGGAAACACCCAAAGGCCTTGGCGTCCAGAATGTGTTTTTTCACACCGTGGAAATAGTTGATCATTGCCATTCCGCCCCAGCAAACACCGAAAGTGGAGTGTACGTTGGTTTGGGTCCAATCGAAAACTTCGCCCAGCTCTTGCCAATAGGTGACCGCATCAAACTCCAGATGCTCAATCGGCGCGCCGGTGATGATCAAGCCATCAAACTTCTGATCCTTGACCTCCTGGAACGGCTTGTAGAATTCGGCCATATGAGCTGCGGCTGTATTCTTGGTCTTGTGTTCCGTCATGCGGATCAGAGACAGCTCGATCTGCAGGGGCGTGGCCCCGATCAGACGCGCGAATTGGTTCTCGGTCTGAATTTTCTTGGGCATCAGGTTCAGAAGCCCAATCCGCAGGGGGCGGATATCCTGACGGGTGGCCTGATCTTCGTCCATGACCATGACACCCTCTTGGCTGAGGACGTCAAAGGCAGGCAGGTCGGACGGGATCTTGATCGGCATGAGGGGGGCGTTCCAAAAGTATAAACAAGGCCTGATACTTAGGTCGGGTTGGCGCGAGCCTCAAGGGTGCGTTCGATCAACTCATCGAAATCGCCCGAGTCACGGACCTTGCCAATGTCATCGGCGGTAACCGTAATGCCCCAGTTGTCGGCCATCGCCTGATAGCGCGGCTGACGATGAGCCAACGCACGGGCATAGGTCCAGCGCACGAAGGCATCCGGGTCGACCTCCGACGCGGCACAGTTTTCCTGCTTGAGGTATTCCTCCCACATCTGGTCCAAAAATTCGGCCTGGTAGGACATCGGCTTTGGAGCCTTGTCGAACCGGCGGATCAGTTCTTCGGTATGGGCGTCATCACCTTGTATCCAGATCATCAGCGTCTGGCGCGACAGTTCCGACAGGATCTGATCGTTTGGATCGTCCGGGTTAACCCATTCACAGATCGACCCGCCCGTATCGCAGATAAAATAGGGATAGTGATACAGTCGTTCAGCGCGGTCGATGAAATACTCTGTATCCAACAAGGCATGGATCTCGGCCAGTCGGAATTGCTCTTGCCGGCGGCGGTACTCCGATATCTCTAGCCCGCCCAGATCGGGGTTGCCCGGTTTACCAAGATAGGCCGAAACCGGCGTCAGGTTTTCGAACGAGATATTCGAGCCGATATAGATGGAATCCGACAGCAGAAGTTCACGTAGGAACGGCACTTTCATTGCCTGTGCCTTGGCGTTGTCGGTGATGTATTCGCCCATATAGCGCGTGCCGATGCGGTAATCGATCGAATAGTGAAACCAGTCGCCCGCGTCGCGCAGCACGTTCGAGACATAGGTTTTACCAAGCCCCGACATGCCAAAGAACAGCACTTTCTTTCGCGCCGCCTCGCGCCAATCCTTTGCCGAGTTATAGATCATCTTCCGCAGCCTCTTGTTTTGACCTAGCTAAATCGGGCCGGGCGCGGCGTCAATCTTGTCGGTTGGCACGGCTGAGAAGGATCAGACCGAGGGCCAGAATGGCAAAGCCAAGATAGGCGTTGGGCGACAGCGCCTCATCGCGCAAGGTTGCGCCCAGAACAATCGCCACGGGCGGGATGATCAGGGTGACCAACATCAGATTGCCGCTGCCCGCTTTGGCCAGCACGCGGTAATAGAGCAGATAGGCGCCCGCGGTGGCGATGATTGAGTAATACCCAATCGCAAGCAGCGCTTGCCAGGGCAACGCAAAGGTCGGTACACCATCTACAGCCAGCGTGATCGGTGCCATCATCAGGGTGGCACTAGTCAACATGCCCGCCGCAGCCACCTGAGGTGGCAGGTCGGTCAGGTGTTTTCGGGCCCACACGGCGGCGCAGGCATAAGAGACGGTGCCCGCAAGTATCGCCAGTTGGGCCAGGCTTGCTGGGTTCAGGCTGGTGAAATTCTGTATCCCTATTGCAATTGACACCCCCAGAAACCCAAGCGTGACACCCAGCAGCCGGAGCGGGGTCAGGCGTTCGTCTTTGAAAAACACTGCCGCCAGCAAAACACCAAATATCGCGGTGGCTGCGTTCAGGATCGAGGTCAGCCCGGTCTCAACATAAAGCTGACCCCAGGCCATCAGGGAAAAGGGTAGCACATTGTTCAACAGCCCCATGACCAGAAAAGCCAGCCAATGGCGCGCGCTTAGGTGCAGGGGGACACGTCTGAGCCAAATGACGATCCAAAGGACCAAACTGGCCCAGAACACGCGGTGAAAGACCGACGTGACCACGGGCACAACATCCAGAGCGACGCGTATTGACAGGAAAGATGCGCCCCAAATCACGCCCAAAAGGACGAATTCCATCCAGGTTTTTGCCGTAAGTGTTTTTTGCAAAGCCATGGTTGTCTTTGTCACGCACAGATCGCGGCGACGACCCGGATCATGCGCAAAAAACCCTGCCCGTCAGGCAGGGTTTTGGTGGTGTCATCCCATTTGGTCAAGGGGCTCAGCGCAGAGCATTGAACGTGTTGACCCCCCTTGAACACAGGGTCAGAAGCTGAAGCCCACGCGGATCCCAAAGCTTACCGCGTCGTTGCCGCTGAAATCTGCGCGCGCAACGTCTGGTGTGCCGGTTTCTGCGAAAGCGTCACCCAGATCTGTGTACCGCAAGCCACCGCTGATCCGCATGTTTTCATGGGTGTATTGCAAACCAACACCAATGCTTCTGAAGCCATTGGTCGGCGCAAGCGGCGATACCAGATCGTCGTCATCAGCTTCTTCATAGCCAAGGTTGACCGACGCCGCCCAGTTTTCGTTGAAGCGATGCGCCAGGCCCAGGTTGAAGGTGAACGAGTTGTTGAGGTCAATCAGCTCGACGCTGGGAAGCGGCCCAACGGCGGTTGTGCTCAACTGTGTCTGACTGTGGTCGGCCCAACGCACGCTGCCGAAAAGAAGCGTGTCTTGGGCAACGCCAGTCTGAAAGTCCAGATTGACCGATTGTGGTGTCTCGACCTCTTGCGTTCCGGTCAGGGTGACCGGGAACAAAGGCGAGCTTTCCGTGGTGTCGAAGTCAAAAGAAATCTTCGACTGGTAGGTCAGGGCAACCCGCAGTGCGATATCGGGGATCTCATAGGCGGCACCCAGAACCCAGCCAAAACCTCCCTCACGATCAAGGTCGATCCCGTAACCCGAGAATGGACCATAAGCCAGGCCTTGCAGCTGGATATTACCCTCAACCTGTTGGTAGCGCACGCCACCGTGCACACTCCAGTTGGGGTCGAACTTGTAGCGCAACAAGGCTGTATAGCTGTCAGATTCGGCAAACGCCTCGGTCCCGCCCAAAAGCAGCGATCCTGGCTGCGTTGGGTTGCCCGACGGCGTGGGATAGCTGATATCCGACCCAAAGGGCTGATCATAGATCAGTGCGGCCGAGAATTGGTCATTGAATTGGTACTTTACCCCCGCACCAACTTGGTTGAAGTCCTGCGCAACGTTCCCTGTGGGCGTTCCGAATGGGTTTTGGTTGGTCAGGTCGGTCCCTTCGACATCCGGGTTGGTCCTCGATACAAAAAACTCCGCATAGTTTCCTTCTTCGAAGATCAGGGTTATCGGTTGGCCGCTGCGATCCAGACCACCTGCCTGCGCTGTTGTCGCTCCGACACACACGGCGCAAGCGCTAAACAGCGCTTTCCTCATATTATTCTCCCTTACACTGTCCAATGCCGGAAAACTGCTCTTGTTTGAGGTCACCCGGCGGTGTTACCGGGCTGTTACTCCCTTATACGTTAAAGTTCCGTCAACTGGTGACCCCGCGTTACTTTGAGGTCTTGACGTTACGGACTGTTGCAGATTCGTTACGATTCTCGGACCGAACATTCAGGTAGATACCCGCAAATATCACAATGGCACCCAACAGGGTCCAGAGGTCGATCGGCTCGTGATACAAGAGCATCCCAACGATCGCGATCGTTGGAAGACGAGCGAAATCAAAAGGGATGACGACCGTTGCGGGCGCAATGGCCAGCGCATTTGTGATGCAGAAATGCGCGAGCAAACCGGCAAATCCAACCAACAAAAGGAAAGGTACAGTACTGCCATTGGGCAGGGTGATCTCACCATCAATGGCCGACGCGACAAGACCCAATATGGCCTGCATCACGGTCAGCCAGAACATAATGCAACCGATGCTGGCAAAGCGGGTCAGCGACTTGGTCGTGATTGTTGTCAGCGCAAAGAATACGGCCGACAGAGCTGCGGTGACCAGTCCAAGACTGATCGGCGCTGTACCGGGTCGCGTAACCATCAGAATTCCGGCAAATCCGATAAGTGCCGCAATAACTTTGAGAGGCGTAAGACGCTCTTTCAACAAAAGCGGCGACAATAGGATGACCCAAATGGGCTGCGTAAACTCCAACGCGAAGACCTGGGCCAGTGGGATGACACCAATCGCATAGAACCAAAGGTTCTGCCCGGTGAAATGCAGCACGTTGCGCAGCCCGTGTTGACCAAGCTTTTGGGTGGAAACCTGATGCCACTTTCCGGTGAACGTAAGAACCAGGCAAACAACGCAAACGCCAACAAGGCTGCGATAGAACATGATCTCGAACGTGTCGTGCGTTGTGCTCAATTCGCGCCCAGCCACCGCCATCGACGTAAACGAGGCAATTGCCCCGGTCATCCAAAGCCCGGCTTTGGCGATCTGCGGTTTTGCGGTGGTCAATTCGATCTCGTTTCACAGGTTAAGTATCGCATGGATACGCTTTTGACCGAGTGTGTATACGAAAAAAGCCGGGACAAAGCCCGGCTTTGAACTATTCCCACTCGATCGTGCCCGGAGGCTTGGAGGTGATGTCATAGGTGCATCGGTTGATGCCTTTCACCTCGTTGATGATGCGGGTAGCGGTTTCACCGAGGAACTCGTGGCTGAACGGGTAATAATCTGCGGTCATGCCGTCCACCGATGTCACGGCGCGAAGGGCGCAGGCATAGTCATAGGTGCGCCCATCGCCCATAACACCAACCGTGCGGACGGGCAGGATGGCGACAAAGGCTTGCCAGATTTCGTCGTATAGACCGTGTTTACGGATCTGGTCGATATAGATCGCATCTGCCTCGCGCAGGATCTCAAGCTTGTCGCGGGTGATCTCGCCGGGGCAGCGGATGGCAAGGCCCGGGCCGGGGAAAGGATGGCGGCCTATGAAGCTGTCGGGCAGGCCCAGTTCGCGGCCCAACGCGCGGACCTCGTCCTTGAACAGCTCGCGCAGCGGTTCGACCAGTTTCAGACCCATCTTTTCCGGCAGGCCGCCGACATTGTGGTGCGATTTGATCGTGACCGAGGGGCCGCCCGAGAACGACACGGATTCGATCACATCGGGGTAGAGCGTGCCTTGCGCCAGAAACTCGGCGCCCTCGATCTGATCGGCATATTTCTGGAACACGTCGATGAACAGCTTGCCGATGATTTTGCGCTTGGTCTCGGGATCGCTTTGGCCTTCGAGTTCGCCAAGAAACAGCTCGGTCTCATCCGCATGGATCACCTGCAGGTTCATGTGATCGCGGAACATGCCGACCACCTCGGCGGCCTCGTTCTTGCGCAAAAGCCCGTGGTCGACGAACACGCAGGTCAACTGGTCGCCAATGGCTTCGTGGATCAACGCGGCCGCGACCGAGCTGTCGACACCGCCCGACAGAGCACAGATGACCTTTTTGTCGCCAACCTGGGTGCGGATCGCCTCGACCATCTGTTCGCGATAGGCGCCCATGGTCCAGTCGCCTGTGAACCCGGCCAGGCGCACGAAGTTTTCATAGAGCCGCGCACCGTTCGGTGTGTGGTGAACCTCGGGGTGGAACTGCACGGCGTAAAAATGCCGGTCAGTGTCGGCTGTAATGGCATAGGGCGCGTTGGGTGAGGTTCCAAAAACCTCAAACCCCGGTGCCAGCTGGCTGACATGGTCGCCATGGCTCATCCAGACCTGCTCGTCGCCGTCTGCGAACCAACCCTCCAGAATATCAAGCGGCTGGCCGGGCGTGACAAAAGCGCGCCCGAATTCTGCGGTGCCGCCACCGCCAGATATCTTGCCACCTTCGACCTTGCCACCCAGTTGCTGCATCATCACCTGTTGGCCATAGCAAATGCCCAGAATGGGCACGCCATAGTCAAAAATCTCTTGCGGTGCACGGGGCGAACCTTCGCGCGTCACACTGTCGGGGCCACCTGAGAAGATCACCGCCTTGGGGGCCATTTGGCGCACGAAATCCATAGTGACATTCTGATAAGGGTGGATTTCGCAATAGACATTCAACTCGCGCAGGCGGCGTGCAATCAGTTGCGTTACCTGGCTGCCAAAGTCGATGATGAGAAGGCGGTCGTGGGTGTCCTGGGTCATGTCTGGCTATTAGGTTGCAGGACCGCGCAGTGCAAGCAGAATGAGCGGCAACTCGCTTTCTATTGGCAGATGCATCATATCGGAGGGTCATATGCCTGAAATTGAACTGAGAAAAGCCGTCCAAGGAGATGCCGCACCTATTCGCGCCTGTATCCAATCGGCCTATGCGGAGGCCCTGCGGGATTTGCCGGATTTGCCGGATGTTTCGGGTGGGGTCGAAGAGGAAATCGCCGCACATGACGTTTATGTTGCAGCGCGTGGACAGGACGTCTTGGGTGTAGTCGTGTTTGAACGGGTCGATGACGCAATCATGGTGTTTAATCTGGCGGTCGGTCCGTGGGCACAAGGGCAGGGGTTGGCGAAACGGCTGCTGAAGGTGGCGAAAGATCAGGCTGTTCATGAGGGATTGACGCGTATGGTTCTGAAAACGCATGTCAAAATGACCGCCACACGGGCCATGTATCAGCATATGGGATGGGTGGAAACGGGCGCTGACGGGAACACGGTAGCATTGGAAAAGGTCTTGGGCTGAACATTGTCACTCAGCGTCATATGTCGCTTTTTCCCCAATAGCGCCGCAATACACCGGCAGAGCGTGTAAGGTGTCCTGTACCACCACGTTCAAATCGTAGCATTCAGAAGCATAAAGGCGGGATATTCGCATGGCTGAAGCAAACACCCGACGCAGAACCAGAGGCGGCGGTGGCGCGGCACGGCGGGCCGAGCGCACTGCAGTCAAGATCGAGACTGCGAAATACATCGAACGCAATATTCCCAATTTCGAGGTTCTCAACGACGAAGCGCTAGAGATCATCGAGGCAAATGCCGAGACGGTACTGGCCGAGATCGGGGTCAATTTCGTTGATAACCCGGCCGCACTTGAACGTTGGCGCGATGTGGGGGCTGAGATTGAAGGCGAGCGTGTACGCATTCCGCGCGGACTGGCACGTGAGTTGATCAAGACAGCGCCCAGCAGCTTTACGCAACATGCCAGAAACCCAGAGAAATCCGTTGTTGTCGGTGGCCGCAACCTGGTTCTGGCACCGGTATACGGCCCTCCCTTTGTGCGCGATGCCCAGGGTGGTCGGCGCTATGCGACGATGGAAGATTTCAACAAATTCGTGAAGCTGGCCTATATGTCCAAATGGCTGCACCATTCGGGCGGGACAGTGTGCGAACCCACCGATGTGCCGGTGAACAAGCGCCATCTAGATATGTTGCTGGCGCATATGACGCTTTCCGACAAGCCCTTCATGGGCTCGGTCACCGATCCAAGCCGTGCGCAGGATTCGGTTGAGATGTGTGAGATCCTGTTCGGCAAAGAGTTCGTGCAGAACAACACGGTGATGACCTCGCTGATCAACATCAACTCGCCCATGACCTTTGACGATATCATGATGGGCGCGCTCGAAGTTTATGCCAAGAACAATCAGGCTTGCATCGTGTCGCCCTTCATCGTAGGTGGCGCAATGGCTCCGGTCTCGGTTGCGGGGACGTTGACGCAGGTTCTGGCCGAGGTTTTGGCCGGTGTGGCTTATACGCAGATCATCCGTCCGGGTGCGCCTGTAATCTTTGGGGCATTTGTATCTTCGATCGACATGAACTCGGGTGCGCCGACCTTCGGAACACCCGAAGCATCGCACGTAACCTATGGCGCGGGTCAACTGGCGCGGCGTCTGGGTCTGCCGTTCCGGTCTGCAGGGTCGTTCTGTGGCTCGAAACTTCCCGATGCGCAGGCCGCCTATGAAACAGCGAATTCGCTGAATATGGGGCTGATGGCAGGTGTGAACTTCATGCTGCACGCGTGTGGCTGGCTTGAAGGCGGTCTGGTCGCTGATTTTGAGAAATTCGTCATGGATGCCGACCAGTTGGGCGTGTTGCACGGGCTGGCCAAAGGCGTGGCCTATGACGAAAATGCTCAGGCCATGGATGCGATCCGCGAGGTTGGTCCCGGCGGGCACTATCTGGGATGTGCCCACACACAGGCCAATTTCAAGGAAGCTTTCTGGAAAACCGACCTGTTGGATTACAAGCCGTTCGAGACGTGGGAAGAAGAAGGCGCGCGCGATACGCGAGCGCTGGCCTCGGCGCGGGTTGAGCATCTGCTTGCCAACTATAAGCAACCGCAGATGGACCCAGCCATTCAAGCCGCGCTCGAAGCTTATGTGGCCGATAAAAAGGCGTCGATGCCCGACGCGTTCACCTGATCAGGCGTAATGCGAGGCGCGGCTGGCCTGATACAGCTGCGCTTCGCCGATCAAAGCGATCAATATGTCCAAATGCCTGACCAGCGAGTAGGCCGCATCCTCATCTTGCCGCAGGTCATTCACGTCCCGCTCCACCTCGATCAAACGCATCAGCGCGGCACCCGTTGATGGCAGGGACCCATACCCCAGAACACGCTGCAAGTGCCGTTCGCGATCATAATCCTGCGCGCCGATCTTAGCCGCGCGGGTCAAAAGACGGGGGCGGCGCAATGCTGAAATCATGGTCATCAAGTCCTGCATGGGAAGGCTCCTTGGGTCAGAATTTCTCTGGCCATGTTGTTGCACAACCTTAGCGGGTGTTGCCTTGTCCAGCTTCGCCCCGAACGTTGGTTTCACGAGTGTTTATCTTTTTGAACCAATTCTGCTCGCTGTCGTCCGAGATTAACGAACGAGCAACGAAAGCACCTCTAGTTAGATTTGGTTAACTAAGAATCCGGCGACAGAGATTGGCATTTTGTTTTGTCGACGAGGGCAAATAAATATGGAAAACAGCATGGCTTTCACCGTTCCTGCATGGGTCCCGGAAGGGGCGCAGCGATACCTGGCACATACCGAGTCGGGGCGATCGATCAGGGATATTGCGCGAACCGAGGGGTGCCATGCCTCGACTATTCTCAGGCAAATCCGGCGTATTGAAATGCGTCGGGATGATCCCTTGGTGGATGCGGCCCTTCAGCGGTTGGCAGATACGCATTTTACCGACGAACCGGGGCAGGTGGCAGGATCGCATATGTATGGCGCCGACGCGGATAATCCGCTTGCCGCCTATGATGAAGAGTTCGACCGCGAGGCTTTGCGCGTATTGCGCCGCATGTGTGAAACCGGCTCTGTTCTTGCTGTTGCCGAAGATATGGACAAGGCTGTGGTCGTCCGTGACAACGGGGACGGCGGCACCACAAAAACGGCGGTTGTGGAATGCAAGATCGCACAGGCGCTGGCGCTTAAGCAATGGATAACCTGCGACAATCCCGGTCGTATTTCGCGCTATCGGATATCGACCTCCGGCCGCGCGGCGCTCAGCCATCTGGTGGCTGAGGCGGAAAACCGGGCAAGGTCGCGAAATGAATTTGGCATGGCCGAGGCACAGGCTGATTTCCTGCCATTCAACGCCAAGTCCGCGTCTGCTCCCGGACGACCGAAAAAGCTCGCGCGCGCCCGATACAGCTCGGCTGAAAGCCCGTTGATCGCGTTGGCGCGACGGCGTGACAGGGATGGCAAACCGTTTCTGGACGACAGTTTGGTCACTGCGGGCGAGCGCTTGCGTGAAGATTTTGAGCTGGCTCAGATCGGACCGAAAGTGGCCCAGAATTGGGAGCATTTTCTGACCGCCGGGACAGGTGTGCGGAACGATGGACAGCTGTCCGGCGCTCAAGGTTCAAGCGGCGCCCGCGATCGTGTTGTTGCTGCGCTGTCAGATCTGGGGCCGGGGCTCAGCGATGTTGCGTTGCGCTGCTGCTGTTATCTGGAAAGGTTGGAATTGGCGGAAAAACGCATGGGTTGGTCGGCGCGATCCGGCAAGATCGTGCTGCGCATCGCCTTGCAGCGCTTGAAACGGCATTACGAAGACCAGGCTGAGCCGGACCGATTGATTGGTTGTTCCCCGGGGGCTGTTAAACGCATAGCGGCCATGCGTCGCTGGGCTGGAGGTGAGGCTTGCACTATGTTAGGCGTATGCAAGTTTGACCCGAAGTCAGGAAAACCTCTCGTGCGTGATCTGAAAATTCCCGAGCAACGCCACCCTGAAAAGGCCCATCGGCCCGACAACGATCAGCCGAAAAAGCCAAAGTGGATTCGTGTGAAAGCGCCCGGCGGCAAGGGCTATGCCGACACGCATAAGATCATGCGGGAAAACAATCTGGTCACGGTCTGCGAAGAGGCCGGGTGCCCCAATGTCGGCGAATGCTGGAGCCAGGGCCACGCCACCATGATGATCATGGGCGAGATTTGTACCCGCGGCTGCACCTTCTGCAATATCGCCACGGGTCGGCCTGACGAATTGGACGTGTTCGAACCGGGCCGCGTGGCCCATGCGGTCGAGAAGCTGGGGCTTAACCACGTGGTGATCACCTCGGTGGATCGGGATGATCTGACGGATGGTGGCGCGGATCATTTCGCGCAGACCATTCGGGCGATACGTCACCGGTCGCCCAAGACCACAATCGAAATCCTGACGCCCGATTTCCTGAAATGCGACCCGTCGGTGCTTGAGATCGTGGTTGAGGCCAAGCCGGATGTGTTCAATCACAACCTCGAAACCGTCCCCGGCCTTTACCCCGAGGTTCGCCCGGGTGCGCGCTATTTTCACTCGCTGCGTCTGTTGCAACGGGTGAAAGAGATGGACCCGTCGATCTTTACCAAATCCGGTATCATGGTCGGGCTGGGGGAAGAGGAACAGCAGGTGCGGCAGGTCATGGATGACATGCGTGCTGCCGATATCGATTTCCTGACCATTGGCCAGTATTTGCAGCCCACGCCCAAACATCACCGCGTAGATCGCTTTGTCACGCCCGAAGAATTCGCAGCTTATGAGAAAGCGGCCTTTGGCAAAGGGTTCTTGATGGTCTCGGCCACGCCTTTGACCCGGTCTTCTTACCACGCAGGAGATGATTTTGCCCGGCTGCGCGCCGCTCGGCAGAAGAAACTGGGCCAAGTATGACGCCTGAACAGCAGGCGTGGCTGACCCAGTGTCGCCACGCGCTGCATCAACACCCCGAACTGTCCGATGAGGAAGAGCGCACTGCCGCCCGCATTGTTGAGTTGTTGCAAGGCTTTGCGCCTGATCAGGTTCAGACCGGTCTGGGCGGGCATGGGGTTGCTGCGATCTACGACAGTGGTCAAGACGGACCGGTGGTTGGCATCCGTTGTGAGCTGGATGGATTGCCGATCCAGGAGATCTCAGATCAGCCCTATGTGTCGCAGGTCCCTGGCAAGGGTCACCTTTGTGGTCACGACGGACATATGGTCATGGTTCTGGGCGTCGCTCAGGCCCTTGCTGCGCGTCGCCCGACACGCGGGCGCGTGGTGTTGATCTTCCAGCCCGCCGAAGAAACCGGGCAGGGTGCCATCACCTATCGCGCGGATTCCCGGTTCGAAGAGTTGGGCCTGGACTATGTGTTTTCGCTGCACAACCTGCCCGGGCTGGCTCTTGGCACGGTCGAGCTGTGTCAGGGCCCAGCCAATTGTGCGTCGCGCGGGATGCGGATTGTTCTGACGGGCAAAACCTCTCATGCCGCCGCTCCACAGGATGGGGTGTCCCCCGCAGGTGCTTTGGCGCGTCTGATGCCCGCTTTGGCCGGGCTTGGCCCAGCAGGGGCTTTGAATACCGATTATGCTCTGACCACAGTTACGCATTCCCGGCTTGGCGCTGCGACCTTTGGCGTTGCTCCGGGTGAGGCTGAACTTTGGGTGACTCTGCGCACTGTGACGGACGCTCGTATGGAACAGTTGATCGCCGAGGCAGAGGCTTTGGTGCAGGACGTTGCACGTGACGAGGGGCTATCGGTTCAGATCAGCTATGACGATGTGTTTGAGGCTTGTGTCAACAACGCCGAGGCCGTTGCGGTGCTGGCCTCTGCCTGTGCAACACAGCAGGTTTCGTGCGCGCAAGTGTCCGACCCTCAACGGTTTTCCGAAGATTTCGGTCAGTTTGGCAAATCCGCCAAGTCGGCGATGTTCTGGTTGGGCTCCGGCGCGGAACAGCCGCAATTGCACAACCCGGACTATGATTTTCCCGATGCGCTTATCCCCATCGGAACGGGTATCTTCCTTGCAGCAATTGATCAGGTACTGGGCGTCAGGGCCTGAACTTCGCGGGCTCCAGCGTGGCCCAATCCGGCCACCAGCCAAGATATTGAATACCCGCCAATACCCCGCAGGCAAGCAGCACGCCAAACACCAGTTTCACCCGACGTTCTGACGGTGGCCGGCGCGCCCATTTCGACATGCGAAGCAGATGGCGCGGGTTCATGGGGTCACTCTTCGACGAACCGCACCTTGCCGATAAAGGGCAGGTTGCGGTTGCGCTGCGCATAGTCGATCCCATAGCCCACAACAAATTCATCCGGGATTTCGAACCCGATCCAGTCTGATCGGAAATCGACCTCGCGTCGGCTGGGCTTGTCGAGCAAGGCGATGGATTTCAACCGCGCGGGCTGGCGGCTTTGCAGCAAGTTGGTGACATGGTTCAGCGTGTGTCCGGTATCGACGATGTCCTCAACCACCAGCACATCACGCCCTTCAATTGCGCCCCGCAAGTCCTTGAGAATACGCACCTCTCGACTGCTTTCCATCGAGTCGCCGTAAGAGGAGGCTTCGAGGAAATCGACCTCGATGGGCAAATCCAGTTCGCGCACAAGGTCAGCGATAAAGACGAAACTGCCGCGCAACAGACCCACAACAACCA
This sequence comes from Ruegeria sp. HKCCD7255, assembly GCF_013031565.1. NCBI lineage: Bacteria > Pseudomonadati > Pseudomonadota > Alphaproteobacteria > Rhodobacterales > Roseobacteraceae > Ruegeria > Ruegeria sp. HKCCD7255. The sequence continues at coordinate 309,952 of NZ_WQAG01000002.1, forward strand.
ACTTGTCGGTGCCTGCGAACTCTTCGGTGATCTCGCGGCAGAGCTCCTCGATCCGCGCGGCGATGGCCTTGGCCGAGATCATCTCATCTATCACATATGCGCGCTCGCTCATCACTGCCCCCTTGATCTTTCGCGCGCAACATACGAAATCACGCGGCATTGTCACCAGTTAATGCCCGGATACCATGCCCACCCACTCGGAAACCCGCTCTCTGTCCTACACCGCTCAGCAGATGTATGATCTGGTTGCAGATGTCGCGAAATACCCCGAGTTCCTACCTTGGTGCGCAGCCGCCCGCATTCGCCGGACCTATGCCGAAGGTGAAGGCCAGGTGATGGAGGCGGATCTGGTGATCTCGTTCAAAGTGTTTCGGGAAAGGTTCGGCAGCCGGGTAACACTGTTCGACGCAGCCAAACGGATCGATACCGAATATCTGGACGGACCGTTCAAATACATGAAATCCGATTGGCAGTTTGAAGACACCGAGCAAGGGTGCAACATCTCGTTCCATGTGGATTTTGAGTTCAAGAACGCGATCTTGCAGGGCATCATTGGCGTTGTTTTCAACGAGGCCATGCATCGAATCGTGCGTGCCTTTGAACAGCGGGCAGCTGATCTCTACGGCTAAGGCTTTACCCACGGCCAGCGCACGCTAGAGTGCAGGTCATGGCCAAACTGACAAACGCACTTGCCGACTTTGCCTGCGCCCCGCTTTCGACGACCTTGCAAACGCGGATCGTGACCTCGTTGTCGATGCTCGACTGGATCGCGGTCGGGTGCGCCGGTAAGGACGAGCCGGTGTCAAAGATCGTTCGGGATATGGTTCTGGCCGAAGCGGGCGCAGGGCAGGCGCATTTGTTTGGTGGCGGCACCGCACCGCTGCGTGCGACTGCGTTGGTGAATGGCACCATCTCGCACGCGTTAGACTACGACGACACCCATTTTGCTCATATCGGTCACCCCTCGGTTGCTATTTTGCCCGCAGCGCTGGCTCTGGCCGAAGCAAAGGACAAACCGATCGTCGATCTGCTCGAAGCTGCGCTGATCGGAATGGAGCTTTCCATTCGTGTTGGTCTTTGGTTGGGGCGGGCGCATTATCAGGCGGGTTTCCATCAGACCGCGACATCCGGTGCATTTGGGGCCGCAGTCGCCTGCGGGCGGTTGCTGGGGTTGAATCCCGCGCAGATGCGACAGGTTCTGGGTCTGACAGCGACACGTGCGGCGGGCCAGAAATCCCAGTTCGGCACGATGGGCAAACCCTATAACGCAGGCGTCGCCGCTGCCAACGGGCTTGAGGCCGCGCAGTTGATCACCGCCGGGTTTCAATCGAATGATCAGGCGCTTGAGGGCACATTTGGGTTCGGGGCGACCCATCTGGGTGAGAATGACACCGACAGTGCCTTGCAGGGCTTGGGCCACGACTGGCTGTTCGAGTTGGTCAGCCACAAGTTCCATGCCTGTTGCCACGGTCTGCACGCAGCGCTTGAGGCTGCGCGGGAGCTGGATATCGCTGAGCCAGAGGTGGCCGAGATCAAGGTCAAGACCCATCCGCGCTGGATGACTGTCTGCAATCAGGTGAACCCGACCACGGGGCTGGGGGCGAAGTTTTCCTACCGTACTGTAATCGCGATGCAGGCTTTGGGCTATGATACGGCGCTGCCTGAAAGCTTTACGGATCAAATCTGTCAGAACCCGCGGCTGAAGTCCTTGGCTGACCGGATCACGGTTGAAGCTGATAACAGCCTGTCAGAAACTCAGGCGAAGCTTGCATTGTTGCGCCGCGATGGTGCGCGGCTGGAGGCCGAACATGACTTGCAAACGCCCCTGGCGCTGGCCGACCGGGAAGATCGGGTCAGGGCCAAAGCGGTAAAGCTGATCGGGCGAGACGAGGTTGACGAGATCTGGTCAATGCTGCGCACCGGAGGGCGCGCAGCGGATTTGGCGGCGCATCTGAACGGCTAGACCACGCGCCAATGCAGGGGAAAGCCCGGGTCAAACACGGTGACAGGCCCGTCTCCAGACTCGATCTTGGCCGGATATTCGACCGGCGCACCTTTGGACAGGGTGATGGTGTCTTCATTGACCGGCAATCTGTAAAACTCAGGCCCGTTGAGCGACACAAACCCTTCCAGCTTGTCCAGCGCATCCGCCCGGTCAAACATCTCGGCCACCAGCGACATGGTATTGGTCGCAGTGAAACAACCCGCGCAGCCGCAGGCCATTTCCTTGTTGTCATCGGTATGAGGCGCGCTGTCAGTGCCCAGAAAGAACCGCGCATCGCCCGAGGTCGCCGCCGCGACCAGGGCCAAGCGGTGCTCCTCGCGCTTGGCAACAGGCAGGCAATAATAATGCGGCTTGATCCCGCCAACCAGGATATGGTTGCGGTTGATGATCAGGTGATGCGCCGTAATCGTCGCCCCTAGATCGGTCGCGTTGGCTTTGACATACTCCACCCCGTTCGAGGTTGTAATATGCTCCATCACCACACGCAGGCCCGGGGTGGATCTGCGGATCGGGTCCAGTACGCGGTCAATGAACACCGCTTCACGGTCAAAGATGTCGATTTCTGCGTCTGTGACCTCCCCATGAACACACATGGGCAGACCGATCTCGGCCATTTTCTCAAGCACCGGGCGCACCTTGTCGAAATCGCGCACGCCCGAGGCCGAGTTTGTCGTCGCTCCCGCCGGGTACAGCTTGACCGCTTTGACCAACCCGCTGGCATGGGCCGCAGCCACATTTTCGGGATCGGTGTCCTCGGTCAGATAAAGCGTCATTAACGGCTCGAACGTCATGTCTTCGGGCAGGGCGGCCAGAATACGGTCACGATAGGCGGCGGCCTGATCGCCTCGCACCACTGGCGGAACAAGGTTGGGCATGATGATCGCACGGGCAAAATGGCGCGCGGTTTCAGGTAGAACGGCTTGCAACATCGCGCCGTCGCGCAGGTGCAAATGCCAGTCGTCGGGACGGCGGAGTGTCAGGCTATCGGTCATGGGCCTGCGCTAGCACAGCTGCGGCAAAAGACCAACCAACCGCAGACCTGACCCGACAAAAAACTTGCCTCGCCACGCGGCCAGCGTAGCTCTGACGCAGGCCAAGGTCTTGACGCCCGTGCAGCGGCATGACCTTTTAGCCGATGACAGGGCAGGAGGATCCATGACGCAGCCAAATTCCATCGATGCGGTCCAGCAGATGCTGACAACGCAAGGCTATGTCTGTGGCCGCGCCCTGGCGACGGTTGTGTTCTTGTCGCTCAAACTGGGCCGCCCGCTGTTTCTGGAAGGTGAGGCTGGTGTCGGCAAGACCGAGATCGCCAAGGCTCTGGCCGCCGGTCTGAACCGCCGACTGATCCGCTTGCAATGTTACGAAGGTCTGGATGCGTCCTCGGCGGTCTATGAATGGAACTTCCCGGCACAGATGGTGGCCATTCGCACAGCCGAAGCCTCGGGCGGGGCCGACCGGGCTGCTCTGCAGGACGAGCTGTTCTCAGATGACTACCTGATCGAACGTCCCTTGCTGCAAGCCATGCGCCCGGATGAAAACGGCGCGCCGGTTTTACTGATCGATGAGCTTGACCGCACTGACGAGCCGTTCGAGGCCTTCCTGCTCGAAGCGCTCAGTGATTTTCAGGTGACGATCCCCGAGCTTGGCACCGTCAAGGCGCCAGAACCTCCGATTGTGATCGTCACCTCGAACCGCACCCGCGAAGTCCATGACGCGCTGAAACGTCGTTGCCTTTACCACTGGGTCGACTACCCCGATTTCGAACGCGAAATCGCAATCCTGCACGCCCGCGCGCCCGAAGCCGCTGAAAGCCTCAGCCGAGAGGTTGTGGCCTTTGTCCAGCGTTTGCGCACCGAAGACCTGTTCAAGAAACCGGGTGTGGCCGAAACCATCGACTGGGCCAAATGCCTGCTCGCCCTCGATGTCATGAACCTCAGCCCCGAGGTGATCGGCGACACGCTGGGCGCGATCCTGAAATACCAGGATGACATCCAGAAACTGCAAGGGTCCGAAGCCAAACGGATATTGGACGAGGCCAAGGCAAGTCTGGAACCAGCTTGATCCGATGAGTGTCGCGCCCGTTATCCATATTGGCGGTTGGCCCGGTGTGGGCAAAATGACAATCGGACGGATACTGGCTGAGGCTTTGGGTGGCCGACTGATCCATAACCACCTGATGCTGGATGCTGCGCGCGCGATCTATGCCCGCAATACACCCGAGAGCGCCGCCATGCGCGAAGAGGTTCGACACCTCATTTTCGATCACGCTCGCCGTTTGCCCAAGGACGTGCCCATCGTTCTTACCGACGCGTTGGCGGATGAACCGGCCGCTTTGCCATTGTTCCAACTAACACTGGACCTTGCTAATGATCGCAACGCGCCTTTGTATCTTTTTGTATTGGACAGCTCCGTAGAGGAAAATCAGCGAAGATTGCGGGACCCATCCCGAAAGGGTGGTGCCAAATTGATGGATGCCAACGTTCTGGCATCTATCCGACAGACGGATACGCTGTTTGTTCCTGACGAAGCAGTGGTCTTGGACGTTTCGAAAATGGCGGCTCAAGCAGCTGCGAATGAAATCCTTACCCATCTCGGAAAAGTAGATGGCTGAGCTGCTCCCCCCCGATATCCCGGAAAACCCCAAGCTGGCGCAGAATATCACGCATTTTGCTCGTGCGCTGCGCAAGGCGGGGCTGCCCATCGGGCCGGGGCGTGTGATTGATGCGATCCGGGCGGTGCAAACGGCTGGCTTCACCGAAAAACAGGATTTCTATTGGACGCTGCACGCCTGTTTCGTAAATCGTCCCGAACATCGCACTGTCTTTGCGCAGGTCTTCCGCATGTATTGGCGCGATCCGCGGTATATGGAGCATATGATGGCCATGATGCTGCCGGCCATCCGGGGCGTGCAGGAAGAACGCAAGGCCGATGCCGGGGAAAAGCGCGCGGCTGAGGCTTTGTTGGACGGCGTTGAACAGGACGCACCTGAACCGGTTGCTCAGGACGAGGGCGAGACCGAGATTGAGATTGACGCCACCCAAACCGCCTCATCCGAGGAGCGGTTGCGCAATCTCGACTTTGAACAGATGAGCACCGCCGAGATCGCGCAGGCCAAACGGGTTCTGGCGCAAATGTCCTTGCCGGTCAAACCGATCATGTCGCGGCGCGGGCAGGCCAGTCATCTGGGCTACCGCATCGACCGTGCCCGGACCCTGCGCGCAGCCATTCGCCAGGGCGGAGAGCTGCGCGACATTGCCCGACAGCATCCCAAACCCCGCTGGCCCAATCTGGTGGCGCTTTGTGATATCTCTGGCTCGATGAGCCAGTACAGCCGGATTATCCTGCATTTTCTGCATACGGTCTCGAATGCAAAAGGTGCGGGCTGGGCCAAGGTTCATGCCTTTACCTTTGGCACCCGACTAACCAATATCACCCGTCATCTGCATCAGCGCGATGTGGATACGGCGCTGGCCGCTGCCGGGGCCGAAGCGCAAGATTGGGAGGGCGGGACGCGGATCGGCGATTGCCTGCATCAGTTCAATCGCGACTGGTCGCGGCGGGTCATGGGGCAGGGGGCCGTGGTGCTGCTGATCACCGACGGGTTGGAGCGTGGTGACCCCGAAGGGCTGGAGAAAGAGATCGAGCGCCTGCACCTGTCCTCAAAACGCCTGATCTGGCTGAACCCGCTTTTGCGGTGGGACGGGTTCGCCCCCAAGGCGCAGGGGGTGGCCGCGATGCTGCCTCATGTGGACAGTTTCCGCGCCGGACACTCGATTGCATCGCTGCAAGATCTGGCCGCCGTGATCTCTGAACCCGACGACGAGGGGCAGAAAGCCCGATTGATGGCGGCGCTGTCTGCCTAAGACAGCTGTTCCGCGTTGCATTTGCGCGCCATTTCCATGGCTTTGTAGGTGCCGGTCAGGTCAACGGTGAAGGCAAATTCTTTTTCGGGAAACACCACCATCACCTTTTGCTTGGCCAGATCTTCGGCAAATTGCGGATCATCCGACAGCACATACCCGCCGGAATAGCCTTTGGTGATGTTGCCGCGCATTCCGGTCGCCTCGCCAACATAGATGTTGTCACCGATCAGAATCGCCACCGCCTCCTTTTCGTCGCGCTTGATATCGGTTTCCGCCTTGGTAAAGACACCCACATATCCAACACCGCGATCTTCGGTAAGACCCATCTGAACCACGTTTTCCGAATCGTCCACCGCCTCGATCAGACAGGATTTCTTGTCTTCATCGATAAAGACCTTCCAACCTTCGACCTCGCCATAGCGCAGAAAGCTGTCGGCATAGCTTGCTGTCGACATCAATAGACCCAGTGCAGCGCCGACAGTAAAAATGCGTTTCATTTTTGTCTCCTGTGTTGAAATCGCTGGGGGCTTGTCCAATGCCCACCTGAACGTATGAGCACGCTAGAACGCCCGACACATACAATCAATCGATTCTGAATATTTGCACCTTTGGGGGCTGTTTGTTGCTTGGATGAGCGCCCAGTCAGCTTTTCAATTTGCGAAAGCTGCTTATGTTGGAGCGGATAGGGAGCGGAGGCCAAGATGGACAGATTCGACAGCAGTCCCGAAACAGCGCTGAAGTGGTATCGCGACGGGACCGGGGCTGCTCTGGCCACCGTTGTCGAAACATGGGGCAGCGCCCCGCGGCGCGTCGGCTCTCAATTGGTGATTGGCGGCGATGGTCGCATCGAAGGCTCGGTCTCGGGCGGGTGTGTCGAAGGCGCTGTGATCGTCGAAGCCTTGGAAGCGATCGAAGAAGGCAATGCCCGTCTGCTGGAATTCGGAGTCAGCGATGAGGATGCCTTTGCCGTCGGGCTGGCCTGTGGCGGGACGATCCGCGTGCTGGTCGAACCTGTGGGCAAGGTTCTGCCCGAGGCGATGCTGGCCGAATTGGTGCAGGCCCGGGCAAGGCGCGAGCCGCTGGTCTATGAGGTGAATGTCGAAACCGGACACCGCGCGCTGCGCCGCAATGCGCATGCCGACCGCGTTCGGATGGATCGGTCGGGCTTTGACGAAGACGGACAGACCTTTGTGGCGGTGCACAACCCGCCGCTGCGCCTGATCGTGGTGGGCGCGGTGCATATTGCGCAGGCCCTTGTGCCGATGGCGCGGATAGCGGGGTACGATCCGGCAATCGTTGACCCGCGTGAAGCTTTTGCCTCGGACGAACGATTCCCGGGTGAGACGATCCTGACGGACTGGCCTGATGAGGCGGTGATGAAGCTGGGGCTGGACAGTCGCACAGCCATTGTATTGCTGACCCATGATCCCAAACTGGATGATCCCGCGCTCGAGGCCGCTTTGTCGGCGGGCGTTTTCTATATCGGTGCATTGGGGTCGACCCGGACCCATGCCAAACGGGTAGATCGGTTGACGCAGGCCGGGTTCACACAAGAGCAGATCGCACGCATTCATGGCCCTGTTGGGCTGGATATCGGCGCGGCCAGCCCTGCCGAAATTGCAGTTGCGATTCTGGCTCAGATGACCGCTGTGCTGCGAGGCAAAGCGTGAAGTTCGGCCAGGTCCCGGTTACCGAGGCACAAGGGGCGATTCTGGCGCATTCCGTGCAGGCAGGCGGTCGAAGGCTGCGCAAGGGTATCGCGCTGGATCAAGCGCATCTTGAGGCACTGTCTGCCGCAGGCATTGCCGAGGTCACCGTGGCCCGACTGGAGCCCGGCGATTGTCACGAAGACGAGGCCGCGCGGCAGCTTGCAGCCGCTCTGACACCCGATCCGAAATCCGCCAATTTGCGTGTGACCGAGCCGTTTACAGGGCGCGTCAATCTGCTGGCCGATGGCCCGGGGGTGGCGGTTCTGGATCTCGAGGCGATAAGCGCGGTTAATCAGGTCAACCCGATGATCACCGTCGCCACCGTGCCCCAATACCAGCAGATGGGTGAAGGCGGCATGGTCGCCACGATCAAGGTAATCTCTTATGCGGTGCCTGGTGGCGATGTGATGCAAGCAGCCCGCTTTGCGCAGGACGCTATTCGCCTTGCACAACCCATCCATCACAGTGCTGGTTTGGTGGTGACCGACATACCGGGAGGGCCCGCCAATGAAAAAGGGATCACAGCCATTCGCGGTCGGGTTGAAGCATTGGGGATGGATCTGGCGGATGTGCAAGTCGTGCCCCATCGCGTTGACGCACTGAGCGCGGCGTTGAAAGGCCTGCAGGGCGATGTTGCGCTGATCCTGACAGGCTCTGCCACGTCGGACCCGCAGGATGTCGCGCCCGATGCTGTGCGCGTGGCTGGTGGGCATGTGGACCGGTTCGGGATGCCCGTGGACCCCGGTAACCTCTTGTTTCTGGGCAGTTTGGGAACGCGGCCGGTGATCGGCCTACCGGGCTGCGCGCGGTCTCCGGCGCTGAACGGGGCCGATTGGGTGCTGTCTCGGGTAGCTTGCGGGATTGAAACCACGGCAGCAGATATTGCCGGCATGGGCGTCGGCGGGCTGCTGAAAGAGATCCCGACACGCCCACAACCCCGAGCGCAGCGCCGCAAATGACGCCACGTCAGTTTTACGCTTTTGCGTAAGGGCGATGCCTGCGAAGGCTTGCTGGGTGAATTGGCTGAAAAATCAAGCAAATATTTTTGTTCTCAAACAAATTTTCCCGTGTTTAACTCGGGCCCAACGAAAACACCAAATTGGGAGGATCTCATGACACAGGTCTCAATGACCGTGAACGGTAAGTCCGTGAGCGGTGACGTCGAAGGCCGGACATTGCTGTCCAGTTTTCTACGCGATCACCTGTCTTTGACCGGAACACATGTCGGCTGCGACACGGCGCAATGCGGCGCTTGTGTGGTGCATGTGAACGGCGAAGCCGTGAAATCATGCAATATGCTGGCGCTTGAGGCGGATGGTGCCGATGTGGGCACAATCGAAGGGCAGGCTGCCGAGGACGGTACGCTGAATGTCATCCAGCAGGCGTTTCAGGATCATCACGGGCTGCAATGTGGATTCTGCACTCCGGGCATGGTGATGAGCGCTGCGGCGTTGCTGAAAGACAACCCGCGCCCGTCCGAGGCTGAGATTCGCAAGTATCTGGAAGGCAATCTGTGCCGCTGTACCGGCTATCATAACATCGTCAAGGCGATCATGGCCGCATCGGGCCAGGACGTTAGCAGTATCGCTGCGGAATGATACCGCTGCGGGCGAGATTGAGCCGCCCGTGAGAGACGTAAAGGATGCGCCGGACGCATCCGTTTATCGGAGGAGAACAAGCAATGCCCAAAGACAGTGGCATCGGAGCCAGTTCCAAGCGGCGCGAGGACGTACGCTTTCTGACCGGAGCAGGCAATTACACCGACGACATCAACGCGCATGGCCAGGCCCATGTGTATTTCCTGCGCTCGGACATCGCGCATGGACGGATCAACAGTATCGACACGTCAGCCGCTGAGGCGATGCCGGGCGTGGTCAAAGTGTTCACCGGCAAGGATTTCGAAGGCGTGGGCGGTATGCCCTGCGGTTGGGAAGTCACCGACCGGCATGGCGCGCCCATGCAGGAGCCGCCGCACCCCATTCTGGCGCAAGGCAAGGTTCGCCATGTGGGCGACCCGATTGCCGCTGTCGTGGCCGACAGTCTGGAACAGGCGCGTGACGCGGCCGAAGCGATTGAGGTCGATCTCGACGAATTGCCAGCCGTGTTGGACATGAAAGCCGCCGCGCAAGAGGGCGCGACGCTGGTGCATGACGACCTGAAAAACAACATCTGCTACGACTGGCATCTGGGCGAAGAAGACAATGACAAGATCAACGGGATCTTTGCCAATGCGGCCCATGTGACCACTCTGGATCTGGTCAATAACCGTCTTGTGGCCAACCCGATGGAGCCGCGTGTGGCGCTGGCCGAATACAGCCGCGGCACCGACGAATACACGCTCTATACCACATCACAGAACCCGCATGTGATCCGGCTGCTGATGTGTGCCTTCGTGCTGGGCCTGCCCGAGCACAAGGTGCGCGTTGTGGCCCCGGATGTGGGCGGTGGGTTTGGCACCAAGATCTTCCACTATGCAGAAGAGGCGTTCTGCACCTTCGCGGCCAAGGCCTGTAACCGTCCGGTCAAATGGACATCGAGCCGGTCCGAGGCGTTCATGTCAGATGCGCAGGGCCGCGACCATGTCAGCACGATCGAACTGGCGCTGGACGCGGATAACAACTTTATCGCTCTGCGGACAAATACTTACGCCAATCTGGGTGCGTATTTGTCGACCTTCTCCAGCTCGGTTCCGACCTGGCTGCATGGCACGCTGATGGCGGGCAATTACAAGACGCCGGTCATTCAGGTGAATGTGAAGGCCATGTTTACCAACACCGTTCCGGTCGATGCCTATCGTGGGGCAGGCCGCCCTGAGGCGACCTATCAGCTGGAACGCGTGATCGACAAAGCCGCGCGTGAGTTGGGGGTCGACCCGATTGCCTTGCGCCGCCAGAACTTTGTCACTCAGTTCCCCTATGACACGCCTGTGGCGCTGACCTATGACACCGGTGACTATCACGGAACGATGGACAAGCTTGAGGCCGCTGCTGACATCGCGGGCTTTGCCGCGCGTCGGGCTGAGAGCGAAGCCAAGGGCAAGCTGCGCGGTCTGGGCATCAACTGCTATATCGAGGCTTGCGGCATCGCCCCGTCGAATATCGTGGGTATGCTGGGTGCACGCGCGGGTCTTTATGATGCTGCGACCGTGCGCGTGAATGCCACCGGCTCGATCAGTGTGATGGTGGGGGCACATAGCCACGGGCAGGGGCATGAGACCGCCTTCCCGCAGGTTGTGGCGGACATGATCGGCATTGACGAGTCGATGGTCGAGATCGTGCATGGTGACACCTCGAAGATCCCGTTTGGCATGGGCACCTATGGCTCACGCAGCCTTGCGGTCTGCGGCTCTGCGATGGTGCGCGCGACCGAGAAAGTGATCGACAAGGCCAAGAAGATCGCAGCCCACCTGCTGGAAGCGTCCGAGGCGGATATCGAGTTGAAGGATGGTCAATTCAGCGTCGCAGGCACCGACAAGTCGGTGGCCTGGGGCGATGTGACCCTGACAGCTTACGTGCCGCATAACTTCCCGCTAGAGGTTGAGCCGGGGCTGGAAGAGACCGCCTTCTATGATCCTGCCAACTTTACCTATCCCGCTGGGGCTTATGCCTGCGAGGTTGAAGTTGATCCCGAAACCGGGAAAGTCAGCATCGAGGCGTTCACGGCTGCGGATGACTTTGGCAATATCATCAACCCGATGATTGTGGACGGCCAGGTGCATGGCGGAATTGGCCAGGGGATCGGGCAGGCGTTGCTTGAGAACTGTGCCTATGACGAGAACGGCCAACTGCTGAGCGCGTCCTTCATGGACTATGCCATGCCGCGTGCAGATGACGTACCGTTCTATGGTGTGGATCATTCCAGCCAGACGCCGTGTACGCACAACCCTCTGGGTGTGAAAGGCTGTGGTGAAGCTGGCGCGATTGGTTCGCCGCCCGCTGTGGTCAATGCGGTTCTGGATGCGCTGAATTCGGGTGGAAAGGCCATCGATCATATCGACATGCCGGTAAGCCCATCGCGCGTTTGGACGGCGATGAACAGCTGAGAGGTCAGGGAAGCTGGGGGCTCTGCCCCCAGACCCCCGAGGTATTTTTGAACAGAAGAAGGACGGGGCGCGCCTTGTCCTGATTTTGGAAAGGAAGACGAGATGTATAATTTCGAGTTTGAGAAGCCGTCGACCATAGCGGATGCTGTGGCGGCTTTGGCGGCGGAAGATGCGCAAGCCCTGGGGGGTGGTCAAACGCTGATCCCGACGCTGAAACAGCGACTTGCGTCCCCATCGGCACTGGTGTCGCTCAGCGGCATTGCCGAGATGATCGGTGTCTGTGTCGAGGATGACGGATCTGTGGCCATCGGCGGGGCAACCCCTCATGCTGTGGTGGCCCGAGAGGCGGCGAGCTCATATCCTGCGCTTGCGGCGTTGGCCGGGCAGATTGGCGATCCGGCTGTGCGCAATCGTGGTACAATCGGCGGGTCGGTGGCCAACAATGATCCGGCGGCTTGTTATCCAGCGGGTGTATTGGGTTCGGGCGCGACCATCGTGACCAATACGCGTGAGATCGCAGCCGATGATTTCTTTGAGGGCATGTTCAGCACAGCGCTTGAGGAAGGAGAGATCATAACGCAGGTCCGGTTCCCGGTGCCACAGGCGGCATGTTACGAGAAGTTCCTGCAGCCCGCGTCTCGCTTTGCCCTCGTTGGAGTTTATGTGGCGCGCTTTGCCGACGGTGTGCGCGTGGCGGTGACGGGTGCCAGCGAGGACGGTGTGTTCAGGTGGTCCGAGGCCGAGGCGGCGCTGAGCAAGGAGTTCCGCGCGGACGCGCTGATGGATCTGAAGATCAACCCGATGAACATGATCGGCGATCTGCATGGCAGCAAGGAATACCGCGCGCATCTGGTCAGTGTGATGACCAAACGCGCAGTATCGGCCTGTCTGTAAAGCTCGCTTTCAAGCGATTGAAAAGCCCCGAGGGAGACCTTGGGGCTTTTTCTTTTGGTTGAGACGACATTGTGCGCCGATGAAAAAGGAGTAGGTTTCACCTTGAAACCAGCGTGCCGCGCTGGCGTTTGAACGGCTGCAAAGGACAATGCCATGAGCCATGTATTTCCACGTCATACCAAAAGCGAATTGCCAACGGCTGTTGGCGGGGACGGGTGTTACCTGTTGGACGCTCAGGGGCGTCGATATCTGGATTGTGGTGATGCGGCTGTGTCCTGTCTGGGCCACTCGAACGCGGCGGTTATTCAGGCGGTGCAGGATCAGGTGGCAAAAATTGCCTTTGCCCATACCGGGTTCATGACGTCTGAACCTGCCGAAGACTTGGCCGATCTTTTGATCGACCATGCGCCCGGTGATCTGGATCGGGTCTATTTTGTTTCTGGCGGGTCCGAGGCGACCGAGGCTGCGATCAAGCTCGCGCGGCAGTATTTTCTGGAAATCGGCCAGCCTGAACGACGCCACGTGATCGCTCGGCGGCAGAGCTATCACGGCAACACGCTTGGGGCGTTGTCGGCGGGTGGGAATGAATGGCGCCGCGCGCAATTCGCACCGATGCTGATCGACATGACGCATATTCCTGCCTGTTACGAATATGCCGAAAAGCCAGATGGTGAGAGCAGTTATGACTATGGGCAACGGGTCGCCAACGCTTTGGAGGCCGAAATCCAGCGGCTCGGGCCTGACACGGTGATGGCGTTTATGGCTGAACCTGTAGTTGGCGCGACACTGGGCGCGGTGCCGGCGGTCGAAGGGTATTTCCAGAGAATTCGCGAAATATGTGATACTTACGGGGTACTTTTAATTCTGGATGAAGTGATGTGCGGAATGGGGCGCACGGGGCATCTCTTTGCCTGCGCGCATGATAATGTCGAGCCCGATATTCTGTGTATCGCAAAGGGATTGGGCGCGGGTTATCAGCCAATCGGTGCCATGCTGTGCAGTTCAAAGATCTATGATGCGATCCGTCAGGGCTCGGGCTTTTTCCAGCACGGGCACACCTATGTTGGTCACCCGGTGGCGACTGCTGCGGCGTTGGCTGTTGTGCAAGAGCTGACGGAGCATGACCTGCCGGCGCGTGCAGGTGTCATGGGAGAAAAGCTGAAATCCAAATTGAATGCAGCCTTTGGTCAGCACGCGCATGTCGGCGATATTCGCGGGCGGGGTCTGTTTATCGGGGTGGAACTGGTCGAGGATCGGACCAGCAAAGAACCATTTGATCCGTCGCGCGGCATTGCGGGAAAGATCAAGAAAGCCGCGATGGCCGAGGGCTTAATCTGTTACCCGATGTCGGGCACGCGCGATGGGCGCAGTGGAGACCATATACTGTTGGCGCCACCCTTTATCATTGAAGACGCGCAGCTTGATGAGTTGGTCGACAAGCTGGGGCGGGCTTTGGATCAGGTTCTGTAGGTCTTTGCCTCGCGCAAAACAAAAGCCCCTTCGTGTGCGAAGGGGCTTGTCGTCTGCAGATTTCAGGGGTCTTATTTCTGCGGAAGTGGGCCGATCATCATGATCATCTGACGACCTTCCATCTTGGGCATATTCTCGACCTTGCCGATTTCTTTGATATCTTCGGCTACGCGTTCCAGAAGCTCGCGCCCCAGATTTTGGTGGGCCATTTCGCGACCGCGGAAGCGGAGAGTGACTTTGACCTTGTCGCCCTTTTCCAGAAACTTGAAGACGTTCTTCATCTTGACGTCATAGTCATGAGTGTCGGTGTTGGGCCGGAACTTGACCTCTTTGACCTCGATGACTTTTTGTTTCTTGCGGGCTTCGCTTTCGCGTTTTTGCTGTTCGTATTTGAACTTGCCGAAATCCATGATCTTGCAGACGGGCGGCTTGGCGTTGGGCGAGATCTCGACCAGATCAAGGCCCGCATCTGCGGCAAGTTGCATGGCTTTGGCAGGATGAACCACCCCGACATTTTCACCTTCGGCGCCAATCAGGCGAATTTCGGGGGCACGGATGCTTTCATTGACACGCGGGCCGGTCTCTCTCTGAGGCGGCGCGTTGTGAGGTCTGCGGGCTATGGGTTCATTCCTTTGATAATTGCAGAATTTCGAGCCCGGAATTTAGACCGCCCAACGCTGCGTTTCAAGCGGCATAACGAAGGCGCGGAACGAAAATCACCGGATTTTTCAGATGTTTTGGGCCAACCGGGCGGTGGCGCGCCCGGTTGAAGATCGTGATCAGCCGACAAAGGCCTTTTCGATGACAAATTCCTTGGGGTCGGAATTTGCTCCTTCGCGCAGGCCGAACTCTTCCAGGATGGCCTTGATGTCATGGTTGAACGCCAGGCTGCCGCAAACCATTGCACGGTCGGTTTCAGGTTTGATACCGCCTTCGATGCCCAGATCGGCAAAGACCGTTCCGTCTTGCAGCAGGGTGGTGATGCGGCCCATCTTGGGGCTGTCTTCGCGTGTTGTGGTCGGGTAATAACGGATCTTGTCCGCAAAACCTTCGCCCATCAGCTCGGCCAACAGCTCATCTTGTTTGATGCTTTCAATCAGCTCGCGACCATAATTCAACTCGGCCACGTCGCGGCAGGTATGGGTGATGATGACCTCGTCATAGTCTTCATAGGTCTGCGGCTCGCGCAGCAGCGATGCAAAGGGGGCAAAGCCTGTGCCGGTGGCAAAGAACCAGATTCGCTTGCCGGGCAGCAATGCGTCATGCACCAGTGTGCCAACCGGCTTGGGGCGCAGGATGATCTGATCACCGGGCTGGATATGTTGAAGCTTGGAGGTCAGCGGGCCGTCCTGCACCTTGATCGAATAGAACTCAAGCTCTTCGTCCCAGGACGGCGACGCGATCGAATAGGCGCGCAGCAGAGGTTTCTGGCGGCCGGTCTTGGGGTCAGGGTCGCCCATCAGGCCGATCATCACAAACTCGCCCGAGCGGAACCGCAATGAGGCGGGACGCGTGACCTTGAACGAGAACAGCTTGTCCGTCCAATGTTTGACATCGGTTACAGTTTGGGCGTCGGGAAGGACGGGGGCCTTGACGGCGGTGGCTTCGGTCACGGGTTTCATCTCTGTCATCGTTTCACAGCTGGTCGGGCGACCGGCATCTCCGTTTAAACACTGTTAGAAGGCAAGAAAAGGGGACAGATTGCCCCCGTTTCTTCACAAGCAGGCGATGTCGGATTATCCGCGCAGGCGTGCCTGGTAGTTGTTGTCTTTCCAATTGGCGCGGGCCAGCCACTGATCTTCGGGCTGACGTGTGGCCAAAGCGTTGTCGATTTCAACCTCGTCAAACCCGCTGCGGCGGGCCATGGCGTACTGGTCAGCCAGCACATGACCTTTGGCGCGTAAGCGCCCCGTATAGCCTTTCAGGCGCAAGACGCGCGCGATGGTAAAACCGCGCCCATCCGCCGACGACGGAAAGTCGACCCGCACCATTTTGGCGCAGCCCAGACGTTCAACCAGCTCATCAGGGTCGGTGTCCGAGGCCACATCCAGGGCCACAACATCATTCGCGGCATCATCCAGTGTGACATAGCCGTCGGTCCAGTCATCGGGGCTGAACCCCTCATCGGTTACGATTACGTTCATGTTTTCTCTCCGGCGCGCACCATCTTGCCATCGACAAAATGAATGCCGCATTCTTCCTTGTTCTGATCGCGCCAGCGTCCGGCGCGGGGGTCTTCGCCCGCTTTGACCGGTGAGGTGCAGGGGGCACAGCCGATCGAAGGGTATCCTTTGGCCACCAGCGGGTGCCGGGGCAGGTTGTTTTCTTCCATATAGGCGCGCACATCTTCGGGCGCCCAATGGGCCAGCGGGTTCACCTTGATCCGGCCTGTACCGTCTTCGACCTCAAAGAATTCAAGCGCGGCGCGGGAGCCCGCCTGAAACCGTTTGCGTCCGGTGATCCAGCCATCAAAACCGGACAGTGCCCGTTGCAGCGGGAAGGTTTTGCGCAGGTTGCAACACGCATCCATGTCACGCAGGCGCAGCGCGCCGTACGGATCGTCACGTTGAACGTCCTCTTCATCCGCGCGGATGATTTTGACGTTCTTCAACCCCAGACGTTCGCTGACCTCTTGCTGGTATTCCAGCGTTTCTGCAAACAGCATCTGAGTGTCGATGAACAGCACCGGGGTCATCTTGTTGACCACCGCCGCCATATGCAGCAACACCATCGACTCTGCGCCGAAACTGGAGACCAAGGCCAATTCGTCGATCGCCTCAAGCGCGCCATGCATCACGTCATGGGCCGAGTGATGGCGGAACCGGGCATTCAGCGCCTCGACCTTTTCGGTCAGTTCGGCGCGGTCTTTGCCCAGCTCCGTCTGGATCAGGTCAAGCGGCATTCGCCTGCGCCTCGGGGTAGAGGGCTGCCTTGAACGGAGCCATGCCAACCCGGCGATAGGTCTGCAGGAACTCTTCCTCTGCGCTTTCGCGCTGTTCCAGATAGGTGTCGACGATCCGTTCCACCGCCGGAACGATTTCATCATAGGCAAAGCCGGGACCTGTACGGTCGCCAATGGCCGCCGTTTCGGTTCCGTCGCCACCCAGGGTGATCTGGTAGTTTTCGACCCCTGCGCGATCCAGGCCAAGGATGCCGATATGACCTACATGGTGGTGACCGCAGGCGTTGATGCAGCCCGAGATCTTGATTTTCAGATGGCCAATATCATGCTCAAGCTTGAGGTCATCAAACCGTGTTGCGATTTCTTGTGCCACAGGGATCGAACGCGCTGTCGCCAGTGCGCAGTAATCCATGCCGGGGCACGCGATGATATCGCTGATCAGGCCGATATTGGCGGTGGCCAGCTCATGTTCCTTGAGCTTCGCATGGATCGCTGGCAGGTCCGATTTGTGGACATGCGGCAGGATCACGTTCTGCTCATGGCTGATACGCAGCTCGTCATAGGCGAACTCTTCAGCCAGATCAGCCATCACGCGCATCTGCTCGGCAGTTGCATCACCCGGCGTTGCACCGTGTTTCTTGATCGAGATCGTGACAATCGCGTGGTCCGCGTTCTTATGCGGCGCGATATTTGTGTCGACCCACGAACGGAAAACCGGATCGTTGGTATAGGCGCTTTCAAAGGACGCAACCGAGCCCTCGCGGAAATTGGGCGCCGCGAAGTGGGTCTTGATCTCTTCCAGCAGGTTCATGTCAGCGCCTTTGAATTGCGGACGTACCTGTAGGAAACGTTCATTAACCTTGGCTCGGATGGTGTCGATGCCATTTTCATGCACGGTGATCTTGATACGCGCTTTGTACTTGTTGTCGCGCCGACCGATCTGGTTCCAGACGGAAACCGTGGCTTCCAGATAGGCCAGCAGATCGTCAAAGGCGACAAATTCAGACAGTTCCTTACCGATCATCGGGGTGCGGCCCAAACCGCCGCCCACGATGACACGCGCGCCCAGAACACCTTCGCGCTCAACCAGTTGCAGACCGATATCATGCGCCTTAATCACGGCACGATCGTTTTCCGAGCCGGTGATGGCGATCTTGAACTTGCGCGGCATGAACTGGAATTCCGGGTGATCGGTCGACCACTGGCGCAGCAATTCTGCGTACGGGCGCGGGTCGGCGACCTCATCCGCGGCAGCGCCTGCGAAATGGTCGGCGGTCACGTTGCGGATGGTGTTGCCGCTGGTCTGAATGGCGTGCACGCCAACCTCTGCCAGAGCGTCCAGCATATCCGGCACGTCTTTCAGCTTGGGCCAGTTATACTGAATGTTCTGACGCGTGGTGAAATGGCCATAGCCCTTGTCCCACTTTTCGGCCAGCAGGGCCAGTTGGCGCATCTGATCACTGGAGAGCGTGCCATAGGGAATGGCAACCCGCAGCATATAAGCGTGAAGTTGCAAATACAGGCCATTCATAAGGCGCAGGGGCTTGAACTCATCTTCTGTGAGCGATCCGTCGATACGACGCTCGACCTGTGCACGGAATTGCTTGTTACGTTCTTCCAGGAAGGCTGTGTCGAACTCAGAGTAACGATACATGTCTAGCTGTCCTTCGTTGCAGCCCCAGGTCCGGGGCCTTTAAGGGGAGAAGTGGCCTGTGATCAGGACCGGGGCTGCGTTTGTGTTTCCTGCTTTCCATGGGCGTAGTTGGAAGGCCCAGTACGGCGGAAATCCTCACGGAAATGGGTAGGTTCGGGACCGTTTTCACCGGCAATGGCATCTGCCAGATAAGCACCCACGATGATATTGGCCTGGCGCTCGGCATCCAGCAGACGCAGCTGCGCATGGGCTTCATCGGTGATCAGCTCGGCCTCGGACAATGTCCGCGACCAACGGTCATCTTCTGTCAGATAGATCACATCGCCTTCCATCAGGTCATTGGCGGTGACCACCTTGGGTGTAAACGCGCGGGCCATGTGGCGTGCTCCTTAATCTTCTGTCTGTGTCAGTCGGCGTCAGGACAGGGATGCGCCAGGTGCCGTCTGCGGTGTTTGACTTGATCCTCAATATAGGAAATATTCCCACTTGTTTGCCATATGGTGCGGTAAATAAGAACATACGTCCTTCTGCTTGCCGGTTTCGGGACGTTGGTTTTGGAATTGGGACGGAATTGGAATGTCGGTTCGAATAGATGATACAGATCGGAAAATTCTAGCGGAGCTGCAGCGCGATGCCAGCCAGTCACTGGACGAAATTGCAGCGCGGGTTGGCAGTTCCAAGACACCTGTCTGGAATCGTATCCGCAAGTTGAAGGGCGCCGGTATCATCGGGCAGCAAACCGTGCTGCTGGACGCCGAAGCGCTTGGATTTGAAGCAACTTTCTTTGTTCTGATCCGCACGTCGGAACATGAGGCTGACTGGCAACGCAAGTTCCTCAAGGCGCTGCGTGACAGGCCGGAAGTGCAGGAAGCGCACCGTTTGGCCGGGGATATCGACTATATTCTCAAGGTGCGCGTAAAGAACGCCCGTGCTTACGACGCGTTCTATCAGACGCTGATTTCAGAGGTGAGGGTACATAACGTGACTGCCTTGCTGTCGATGGAAGAGATCAAATCAACCACGATGCTGCCGTTGGAAGCATTGAAAGAGGTGTGAGGCCTGCATGCAACTTTGCCCACCGTCCAAATGTGGTGGTCGCCCACCGAAGTATTCCGACAGATGAAGCCAGGGATCCGAAGACTATGTCTCGACCATCAGCTCGGTAAGGCCGTGGAAATGATAGGTCGGTGCATAGCGGGGCTGTCCGTGCAAGCGCAGCTTGGGACATCGCTGGAACAGGATCGGAAGGGCGATGCGCATTTCAAGCCGGGCCAGCGGGGCGCCGACGCAGAAATGGATACCCCCGCCAAAGCTGCTGTTGGTGGTGATTGCTCGGCTCGGGTCAAATCTGTTGGGGGCGGGCCAGAGTGCTGGGTCTCGGTTGGCGGCCCCCAAAAGCAGCGCGATCTGGTCGCCGCGTTGGAACCGGTGGCCGTAAAGATCGATCTCTTCATAGGCATAGCGGGTGAACAGATGCAGCGGCGGGTCATAGCGCAGAATCTCTTCTATCGTCGCATCGATCGAATCTTGGGTCAGCGCTTCTGGGCCAGTTCCAGTTTCGAGGAGGGTTTTGACACCATTGCCGAGTGAATGAACCGTGGCCTCGTGCCCGGCATTCAGCAGAAGAATGCAGGTTGAGATCAATTCGCCATGGGACAGTTTCTCGCCCTTGTCTTCGGCTGCGATGAGCGAGGTAATCAGATCATCGCGCGGCTGGCTGCGGCGGGTTTCGATATAACCCGTCAGGAAGGCGGTGAAGTCTTGCGTGGCGCGGGCGGCTGCGTGCTCAGTTTCTTTGGTGCGACCGGCCTGATACATGGCCACCATCGCATGGGACCAGCGCAGCAGGTCGCGGGCCCGATCCTCTGGCACGCCCAGAAGCCGACAGATCGTGATGACCGGGATCTGGGTGCAATAGGCTGACAGCAGATCGAAGGGCGCATCGGGGAATTGATCGATCAGGCTGTGGCAGAGGGTTTCCAGATCATCGCTCAGACCCGCAATGGCACGCGACGTGAAGGCACGCAGGACCAAAGAGCGCAGGCGGGTATGGCGTGGGGGCTCAGCTTCGAGCAGGGAATGGGCCTCGACAGTCAGCCAAGGGGTCAGGTGATCTGGTTGGGGCTGTTCCAGCTCTTTGGGTTTTTCGGTACCGAAACGCCGGTCGCGGAACACCTCTTGCACGGCATTGTGTGAGACCGCAGCTGGCATGTTGTAGTCGGTCCAATAGACCAGATCGCCCAATTGCCGCGCCCGGTCGTAGAACGGGTAGGGGTTCTGGACAAAGTCAGTTTCGGTCGGGGATTGCTGGATCGTCTTCATGCGCTGCACACTTGCCACGGCGCGTGTTGAATGCAAGACCCTAAGACATGCAACGGATTTGGATCATCCTGGGTTTTCTTGCCGTCGTCGGGCTTTTGACCGTCGGCGTCTGGACCTATGGTTACCGGCAGGCTTTGTCGCAGCTGAGCGAAAAGGCCGAAGCGGATCTTGAATTGGCCGCGGACCGTTTGAGCACGCAGATGCAGGTCTATCAGGAGCTTGCGGTGCTCATGGCCGACCATCCGAGCCTTCAGGGGCTTGAGACGCTGGAACAGGCGCGCGTGGCGCAGGCGGTGTTGCTGGATGTTGCTGACAAAACAGCCGCTGTGAATATCATGGTTCTGGATCGAGATGGGCGAGTATTGGCTGCAGCGCAGCCGGTGCGGCAGGGGCAGCTTTTCACCCATCCCGCCTTTCAGCGCGCCATGCAGGGGTCGCTAGGCAATGCGCATGGTGTTGATCCTGACAGCGGGAACCGGACCTATTCCTATGCCGCTCCTTCGTTTGGGCTAGAAGGGCAGGTGGATGGCGTTCTGATGGTCGTTGCCGACGTGCAGGATGTGGAACAGACCTGGCGCGGCAGTACCGAGGCGGTGTTTTTTGTCGATGCCGAGGGGGTTGTGTTTATCTCGAACCGGTCGGACCTGTTGTTCTGGCAGCGCATTGCGGGTCAGTCGGGGTTGGTTCCGCCAGAGGGGCGCGATACTGCTTTTGACGCACGTTTCGTCGGTGCGCATGAGCTTTGGCGCCTGAATTGGGGGCGGTACCTGCCCCAGAAAGCCTTGCACCTGACGCTGGATCTACCTGTTATCGACATGACGGCAGAAGTTCTGGTGGATGTGGCGCCTGCGCAGCGGCTGGCGGGTTTGCAGGCCTCGGCGGTGGCGGCGATCTGTCTGGCCTTCGGGGCGTTGCTGTTTCTGGCCACGGAGCGCAGACGGGCCTTGGCCGAAGCAAATGCGGTGCTAGAGACACGCGTGAAAAAGCGGACCGAGGCATTAACGGTTGCGAACACAGCATTGCGTCGCGAAGTGGTCGAACGGGAAGAGGCGGAGGCGGCGCTGAAGCGGGCTCAGGACGATCTGGTTCAGGCCGGCAAGCTGAGCGCTTTGGGGCAAATGTCGGCGGGGATCAGCCATGAGCTGAACCAGCCTTTGATGGCCATTCAGCAATTTGCCGAAAACGGCACCGCCTTTCTGGAACGCGGGAAAGATGACAAGGCGGGCGAGAACCTTGGTCGCATTGCCCAGATGGCAGCGCGGATGGCACGCATCATCAAGAACCTGCGCGCATTTGCCCGCAATGAAAGCGAGCCGATGGGCAAGGTTGATCTGGTTCAGGTCATCAATACGGCGGTTGAGCTGGCTGAAGTGCGGTTGAAAGCGGAACAAGTAGAACTGGTCTGGCAGCCACCCGATCTGCCGGTCTTTGCCTGGGGTGGAGAGGTGCGTTTGGTGCAGGTTTTCGTCAACCTGATCAACAACGCAATCGACGCGATGATCCATCAGCAGGACCGGCGCATCGAGATCACGCTTCATACCAAGGATCGCCTTGAAGTGACCGTGCGCGACAACGGTCCGGGCATCGAAGAGCCCGAGAAACTGTTCGAGCCATTTTATACCACCAAGGCCGTGGGCTCATCCGAAGGTATGGGGCTGGGGCTGTCCATCTCATACGGGTTGGTGCAAAGCTTTGGTGGCAATATTCGAGGCGCCAACACCGGTAACGGCGCGGTGTTCACCGTCGAGTTGGATCCGGTCAGACAGGAAAAGGTTGCATGATCCGAAAAGTGCTGGTGGTCGATGACGATGCGGCGGTGCGCGAGGCTTTGTCCCAAACGCTGGAACTGGCCGATTATGAGGCGATAGCCTGCGGATCCTTTGTGGCGGCAAAAGATCTGATCCAGCCCGATTTCGCGGGGGTGATCGTTTCTGATATCCGGATGCCGGGTCGGGATGGGTTTCACCTTTTGACCTATGCAAAAGACATGGATCCCGAGTTGCCCGTGGTATTGCTGACTGGTGAGGGGGATATCCCGATGGCGGTCGAGGCGATGGGGTCGGGGGCTTTTGACTTTCTGGAAAAGCCCTGTGCGGCGGCGGATCTACTGGCCGTTTTGGAGCGCGCCTGCGCAGCGCGTCATGAGGTTCTTGAGCAACGCGCGATGAAATATGCGCTTGAGCGGGGCGATGCGGCGGCGCGAATGTTGTTTGGCCAATCCGCGCAAGCGGATGAGCTGCGCGCGCGTGTGCGCTCGGTCGCGCCGACCTTGGCGGCGGTGTTGGTCATGGGGCCTGCTGGAAGCGGTATCTCGAAAGTAGCCGAGGTCATTCACCTGATGTCGCCCCGGTCGCAGGGTGCTTTTGTCAAACGTCTGGCCTCGGGGCTGACGGTCGAGACCTTTCAGCTTGCCTGTCAGGATGCGGCGGGGGGCTCGCTGTTTCTGGATGAGGTTTCGGCCTTGCCGGAACCGGTGCAATACGCGGCGGCTGAACTTTTGGATCAGGACGGGGACGTGCGGATCATAGCGGGGACGACAAATGATCTTGCCGAACTGTCGGGGCAGGGCCGGTTCTTGCCTGATCTGTTCTATCATCTGGATGTGATGCGCGTGCGGATCCCGGCCCTGTCCGAGCGCCCCGAGGATATCCCGGTGATCTTTCGCCATTATGTCGCCCAAGCGGCGGAACAGGCCGGGATTGCCGCGCCCGAGGTGTCGACCGAGCATCTTGCGGCGCTTATGGCCAGCGACTGGCCGGGCAATGCACGATCCCTGATGTCTGCAGCGATGCGGTTTGTGCTGGGTATGCCTGAAGACGTCGCGCAGGCCGCGTCATTGGGATTGAGCGAACAGATGGCGCGAGTCGAGCGATCCTTGCTGATCGCAGCGCTGGGGCGTCACAATGGCAAAGCATCAGAGGCGGCAAAAGCGCTGAAGCTGCCGCGCAAGACTTTTTATGACAAGCTGGCGCGGTATCAGATCCGTCCAGAGGATTACCGGCGCTAGCGCTCCCGCCGGGTTGGCCTGCATTGACATGCAGTTCAACCCGTTGGGCGTGGCAGTCTGCGGTGCGGACTGCGGGTGCGCCAATGTCAGCCTAGCTGTGATTCGCTTTGGTGATTCGAGAGATGTGCGAAATCTCGCACAATCCTGAATTGCCCTGTGCGAAATTTCGCACACCCATTGGGTCGAGCGACTGAGTGAATTTTCGAATGATATGTAAGATACTGTATTTAAATGATATTAACAGGTATCGTTCCGCGCGATCAAAATGTTGAGCGGTTGCGGCTGAGTCGTTTCACTACCGGACATGGCCGTGGGTTCGTTGAAACGCGGCACTTGATAGGAAGTCTGGGAGGAAAAGACAGATGAAATTCCTGACAACAGCTGCCACCGCATTGGCGTTGTCCGTAACCGCAACAGCCGGTTTTGCCGCCTGTGATGATGGTGAGATCGTGGTGAAGTTTGCCCATGTCACCAATACTGACAAACACCCCAAGGGCATCGCGGCCTCGCTGCTGGAGCAACGTGTGAATGACGAGATGAATGGCGTCATGTGCATGGAAGTGTTCCCGAACTCGACCCTTTATAACGATGACAAGGTTCTTGAGGCCATGTTGCAGGGCGATGTGCAACTGGCCGCGCCGTCGCTGTCGAAATTCGAAAAATTCACCAAACAGTTCCGCCTGTTCGATCTGCCGTTCATGTTCAAGAACATCGATGCTGTGGATGCGTTCCAGGCGTCCGATGCTGGGCAGGCGATGAAGGACAGCATGCAGCGTCGCGGCTTGCAGGGGCTGGAATTCTGGCACAATGGCATGAAGCAGATGTCAGCCAACAAGCCGCTGGAAACACCCGCCGACGCAGATGGTTTGAAGTTCCGCGTGCAGTCTTCGGACGTGCTGGTGGCGCAGATGGAAGCCATCGGTGGAAGCCCGCAGAAAATGGCTTTCTCTGAGGTGTATGGTGCGTTGCAGCAGGGTGTTGTGGACGGGCAGGAAAACACCTGGTCGAATATCTATGGCAAGAAGTTCTTTGAGGTTCAGGACGGTATCACCGAGACCAACCATGGCATCATCGACTATCTGGTTGTCACCTCGGTTGACTGGCTGGACAGCCTGGAACCGGACGTGCGGGACCAGTTCCTGACCATCCTGTCCGAAGTGACGGAAACCCGGAACAAGGAAGCCTTTGCCGTGAACGAAGCCGCCAAAGCGTCGATCACCGAAGCAGGTGGCATCATCCGCCAGTTGGATCCAGAGCAGCGTCAGGCTTGGGTCGACGCGATGAAACCGGTCTGGGACAAGTTTGCCGGAGACGTGGGTCAGGACAAGATCGACGCCGCGCAAGCCATCAACGCCGGGTTCTAATCCGGTCAGGCCGCGCGTCGCGGGACTGGGGAGTTAACGACGCGTGTGCTCTGGCGGGCCGGCCAACGGCCCGCCATTCTCCCTATCATCTGAAAAACGTGGGGACAAAGATATGTCTGGTGCGAAATCCGGCCCGACCGGGCTGGTCGACCATATCGAAGAGACGCTTATTGCGGTGTTGTTGGGCCTGATGACGGTCGTGACTTTCGCCAATGTCATCGCGCGGTTCTTCTTCAACTCGAACATCTTGTGGGCGCTTGAGCTGACGGTGTTCATGTTCGGGTGGCTGGTGCTGCTTGGGGCTTCTTATGCGGTCAAGAAACACGCCCATCTTGGGGTCGACGCGATCCTGAACATGCTAGCGCCCGCGCCGCGCCGGATTCTTGCTCTGATCTCGGTAGTTTGTTGTCTGTTGTTCTCATTGCTGTTGCTGAAAGGGTCTTATGACTACTGGGCCGTGTTCGCCGATCTGCCACCCACATCCGGTCGCTGGTTCCCGACAGGGTTCAATTTCGACGCCCGCAGTCAGAGCTTTTACGAAGTCGATGATATTCCGATGGTGGCGCCTTTCAGGTTTCTGGAGGACATGATCAACTATGGCGAATACTACGAAAAACTGCCCAAAGTGGTTCCGTATTTCATCCTGCCTTTGTCAATGTTGCTGCTGGTGATCCGCTTTGCGCAGGTTGCTGTGCAAATCTGGCGGGGCGAGACTGATCGACTGGTCGCCAGCCATGAGGTCGAGGACGAGATCGAAGAGGTTCGCGCGCAGCAGGGGGAGCATAACTGATGGATGTTGTTCTGCTGTTTTCGATGGTCATTGGCCTGCTGCTGATCGGGGTTCCGATTGCGGTGGCGCTGGGGCTAAGCTCAACCCTGTTCCTGCTGATCTATTCCGACAGTTCGCTGGCCTCGGTCGCAGGCACACTGTTTGAAGCGTTTGAGGGGCACTTTACCCTGCTGGCGATCCCGTTCTTCATCCTTGCTTCGTCCTTCATGACAACGGGTGGTGTGGCCCGGCGGATCATCCGCTTTTCGATTGCCTGCGTGGGTCATCTGCCCGGTGGCCTGGCGATTGCGGGTGTGTTTGCCTGCATGCTGTTTGCCGCCCTTTCAGGCTCGTCTCCGGCAACCGTGGTGGCCATCGGCTCGATTGTCATCGCCGGGATGCGGCAGGTGGGTTATTCCAAGGAATTCGCTGCCGGTGTCATCTGTAACGCCGGGACGTTGGGCATTTTGATCCCGCCTTCCATCGTGATGGTTGTCTATGCGGCCGCTGTCGAGGTTTCGGTCGGGCGCATGTTCCTTGCCGGTGTCATCCCGGGCCTTATGGCGGGTCTGATGCTGATGGTGACGATCTATGTCATGGCCAAGGTCAAAGACCTTCCGAAAGGTGATTGGAAAGGGTGGGGCGAGATCTTTGTCTCGGCCAGAGAAGCCGGTTGGGGCCTGTTCCTGATCGTGATCATCCTGGGTGGTATCTATGGCGGGATCTTCACGCCGACCGAGGCGGCAGCGGTCGCGGCTGTCTATGCCTTCTTCATCGCCAGCTTTGTCTACAAGGACATGGGGCCGCTGAGCACGGCGGACGGCGAGCGCAACCTTTCGCTGCTCAAAAAACCCTATGCGTTGATCACAGCGTTCTTCCATCCAGACACCAAGCACACGCTGTTTGAGGCTGGGAAGCTGACCGTCACGCTGTTGTTCGTGATCGCCAACGCGCTGATCCTGAAGCACGTTCTGACAGATGAACAGGTCCCGCAGCACATCGCCAGTGCGATGCTGTCGGCGGGGCTGGGGCCAGTGACCTTCCTGATCGTTGTGAACGTGATCTTGCTGATCGGCGGTCAGTTCATGGAACCTTCGGGGCTGTTGGTGATCGTTGCGCCGCTGGTGTTCCCGATTGCCATCGAATTGGGTATCGATCCCATCCATCTGGGCATCATCATGGTGGTGAACATGGAGATCGGGATGATCACGCCTCCGGTCGGGTTGAACCTGTTTGTCACGTCTGGTGTCGCGGGGATGCCGATGATGAGTGTGGTGAAAGCGGCGCTGCCGTTCCTGGCTGTGCTCTTCGTATTCCTGATCATGGTAACCTACATACCCTGGATCTCGACCTTCTTGCCCAATACCTTCATGGGGCCGGAAATCATCACCAACTAGACACTCTTTGCCGGGCTGGTTTCGCGGCCCGGCAAACCTTTTTTCCGGTTTAGTGAGAATACCCGTATTTCTTGAGGTATTCCGCCACCCAACTGATCCCACCATAGGCGCGACGGCGACGGCTGCCCCAATAGCCTATCTTGTCATTGACCAATTCAACCGGTTTTGGATCACCGTTGAAGATCACGATTTTCGGGCGCCTCGGGCGGTGTTTGTACTGCCGAAATATCAGGCCGAACGGCCAATAGTGCACAAGGTGAATGATCCCCACGCACCAGTTTTTCGGGTAAACTTTTCGGTTGAACGCACGTGCTGAAATATAGTTCTGATCATTGTCGTATTTCGGCAGCGCCGTGCGGCCGTCGAACTGGTCAAAGAGGTGAAACTGTTCGGACGGGATGAACCCGACGATGGACGAGTTTCCGCGCGTCACCTTGTTCATCAACCACGGCGCACGATCCCAGATGACCGCCGGTATCATGCGCCAGACAAACCCACGAAACTTCGGCATCAGGAAAAGCCCACCCTGGTCCTGAACGAGCGTCAGCAGCGGGGCAAGATCACCGGTGATCAACAGATCCAGATCCAGAAACAACGCAGTATCGTAGTCGGCGACAATGTCTCGGTTGAACATCAGCAACTTGGGCCATTTCCCGTGGGTCCAGTCCTGACGATCGAGTTGAGGAAAGCCTAAGGGATAGGTGAGAATACCCTGATCCAAGCCGTGGGGGTTATCGGTTATGCAAAGAAAGTCATGTTCCAACTGCAAGTGGTCTTGGACCGCCCCAAACAGCATATTGACGTAGTCCGGGCCAAAAGCGTCGCCCCATTTCATACAAATCACGCATGTCTTCGGCTTTGAATGCTTCTCGACTTTCATCTGAATGTCCTCATTCCCATAACCGTTCCGCTGTTGGGTTGGGAAATTGTGACACAAGAAGGTCTCAACAGAATGACACGCGTCCGTCTCTCTTGAAGAACACGCAAGATCGCTTACGTTCTGGAGAGAGGACGACCCCCCCAACCATGGGACAAGTATCGGGACGACCCGATAATAGATGAGGTCGTTCTATGCCCTGGATTTATCTTCTTCTTGCTGGCCTGCTCGAAATTGTTTGGGCTTTTGCCATGAAACAAACAGCTGGCTTCACCCGATTGTGGCCAACGGCCATCATGGCCGTGTCAATGGCGGGCTCGTTTGGTTTGCTGGCCTTGGCGATGCGCAGCCTGCCTCTGGGTACGGCCTATGTGATCTGGACCGGTATCGGTGCAGTCGGAGCTTTTGCTGTGGGCGCTGTATTCCTGGGCGAGGCTGTCACACCAATGCGACTGATGGCGGCGGCGCTGATTGTATCCGGCATGATCGTCATGAAACTTGCTTGACGCGCGGCTTGCCACAGTTTGTTCTGCGGTCGACGCAACCTTGTTGCGAAAGGAGCTGACCCCATGATGACAGATTTGGACAAACACCTGCTGCGTATTGCGTTCGAAGAGGCGCAGGCAGGGTTTGACGAAGGCGGGTGCCCGATTGGTTCTGTCCTTGCGCGCGACGGAGAGGTGGTCTCGCAAGGCCGGAACCAAAGGGTGCAAAAAGGCGATCCAATCGCGCATGGCGAGATGGACGCGCTGCGCAAAGCAGGGCGTCAGAAAACCTATCGTGACACGGTACTCTATACTTCTCTGTCACCCTGCATGATGTGTGCAGGTACAATTGTTCAGTTTGGTATTCCACGGGTGGTAATTGGCGACACGCAGAATTTCGGCGGCAACGAAGAGTTCCTGCGTCAGCGCGGTGTCGAGGTCATTCTGGCAGAGGACCCCGATTGCATCGCACTCATGCGTCGCTTCATCGCCGAGAAGCCCGAGCTTTGGGCTGAAGATATCGCAGAGTGATCGACTAGGCGTCGGCCAATGCGTCGATAATACCCGAAAAATCTGCAGCTTTCAGGCTGGCACCGCCAACCAAAGCTCCATCAACGTTGGACACACCAAAAATTTCGGCAGCGTTTCCGGGTTTGACTGAACCGCCATAGAGCAAGCGGATCGATTGGCCGATGCTTTCGCCAAACCGTTTTTCCAGAAGGGTACGCATGAAATCATGTACTTCGGCGATCTGCTCCAGAGTTGGAACCTTGCCTGTTCCGATGGCCCAAACCGGCTCGTAGGCGACGACTAGGTTTTCGCCCGTGGACTGATCCGGAATGGACCCCGCCATCTGACCGCCAACCACATCCAAGGTATTGGCCGCTTCGCGTTGTTCCAGGCTTTCGCCGACGCAGATGATGGACAGGAGGCCAGCTTCCATGGCCGTTTGGGCCTTGGCGCGTACATCCGCATCAGTCTCGCCGTGATCGACACGACGCTCGGAATGGCCAAGGATTACCGAAGATGCGCCAGCATCCATGAGCATCTGGGCACTTACGTCACCGGTATGAGCGCCCGATTGCGCAGCGTGGCAATCCTGACCGCCAATAGCGACGCCCGAGGTCTTTGTTACTTCTGCGGCCCTGTGCAGCAACGTGGCGGGTGGGCAGATCAGAATGTCAATCGCCGAGTCTGGATAGCGTTGCGCCAGCTCCGAAAGGTCAGCCAGAGATGCCCCGGTACCGTTCATTTTCCAATTGCCAGCCGCCAACTTACGCCGCATCGCGGACCCTCCAGTTCGATTGCATTTCGCACCGGATACCACCCTGCGGCCAACCTGACAATTACAGTTGTCTGCGCCGGCGTCGAATTGTCGGGATGTCTAGGACTGAGCCGAGATCGACTCGTCGAACTTGATGGACTCGCCGCAGCCGCAGGCATCAACCACGTTGGGATTGCGAAATTTGAACCCGGCTTCCAGCAGCGAGACCTCATAGTCGATCTCGGTTCCGAACAGGAACATCTGAGCCATGGGCGCAATCATCACCCGCGCGCCGCCTTGTTCCACCACTTCGTCATGAGGGTCAGCCTCATCAACATAGTCCATGGTATATTCCATCCCCGCACAGCCGCCTTTCTTGACACCGATGCGCAGGCCAGCATGACCACCCGACGTCATCAGTCGGACAATCTGTTCTGCTGCCTTGGGCGTTATGGTCACGGCCTGCTTGCCGGGAATGCCAAACATGGAATGCTCCGTTCTCGCGTTACTATGGTAATTTAAGGTGCCTTGATGCCTGGCTCAAGGGATGTTCGCACTCGATAGTCCAACTGTGACCAGAGGGAAGCGTCTTGCAGCTTGCCATAGATGCATTGGTGACCATAGTTTGTGCTTAAAACTGAACTCTTTCACCAAAGGCAGGTATCTATGATCTCCTTTTTATCGCTTCCTCTTCGAACGGGTATAGTGCTTGTTGCTTTGAGCATCAGCCTTGCCACCAACGCCTCGGCAGATAATGATGCGCGTCATCCCGTCAACTGCGCGACCGCGCAAGGTGATCTGCGCGCGATTGCGACAGAGAAGACGCATGCAGAAGAAAAGCAGGCCGAAAGCGTGATCGCCATTACACCCGCAGGTGCGCTGCTGGGGCTGGTGACGGGAACAGAGCAAAAACGTCTGAAGATGCTGTCTGGCGACTATATCACCGAGTTGGACAAGCGCGCAGCCGAGATAAAATCGACCTGCAATATCAAATAGGGTGCCAAAAGAAAGGACCGTTCTCGGGCAAGAACGGTCCCTATTTCTGGGCCAGCCGGTTGGGGACAGCAAACTGGTTTAAGGCCCATGCGCGCCATGTGTTTGGCGAAGGCATGTGTCGAAATTCTGAAAGGACTGTAACAGTTTAGAGACTGTTTTGCGACAGGAGCAAGTTTGCTGTGGATAACTTCCGGGGCTACATAAAGCCCAGTTCAAGTCGCGCCTCATCTGACATCATCTCCATGCCCCAGGGCGGCTCCCATGTCAGTTCAACATCAACTTCCTTCACACCGGCAACGGGTTCAATGGCTTCGACGATCCAGCCGGGCATCTCGCCGGCCACCGGGCAGCCCGGCGCAGTGAGCGTCATGATGATTTTGACGGCGTTCTCGGCGCTGATGTCGATCGTGTAGATCAGGCCAAGGTCATAGATATTGACAGGGATCTCCGGGTCAAACACGGTCCGGCAAGCGTCCACCACGGGCTCGTACAATGGGTGTTCGATGGTCGATGGCGCAATGAGTGGGCTGCCTTCAAACTGTTCGCTGGGGTGGGTCATAAGTGCCTCGGGTCCGTTACCTGAGAGATTATATAGGGAAAGACATCCAGAGCGTCCAGAGCAGGCGTGGCGCCGAAAGACAGCGCCACGTTAGGTCAATCGTTAATGTCGTGATTAAAAGTCTTTACCTGACCATGGGGCAGGGCGAACATGCGGCGCAGACCAAGCCATGCGGCCAAAGACAGAACCGCAAAGATCAGCAGCAGCACTGGCAGAACAGGCGTCATCCCCGTGATCCACAGCAGCAGCCCGGTCAGTGCGGCGCCGATGGCAAAGCCCAAGAAGATGAATCCGGGCAGGATGACCTCGGCAATGGCCAGAACCAGCGCTCCGGCCAGCCACAGCCACCATGTCAGCCAGAAGGGATCCACCATCACTTGCCTCCTTTGAGCATGTTGAACGCATTGCCAAATGCTTCAAGCGCATTTGCGGGCACCACAATGGTTTGAGAGCCATTTCCATTGCCCAAAGCATTCAAAGCTTCGACCTGTTTCAGCGCAACCTGATATTGTGCCGCTTCAAGGCCGTTGTCCTGGATCGCCTTGGCCACGACACCGGTGGCAAAAGCTTCGGCCTCGGCCTCGATCCGGCGCGCTTTGGCGGTTTGTTCTGCGGCATACAGCTCGGCATCCGCCTGCAACTCGACCGCGCGTTTCTGGCCTTCGGCTTCGGTCACCTGCGCACGGCGGGCGCGTTCGGCGTTCAGCTGTTGCAGCATCGCGTCGCGGGTGGCCTGGTCCAGGTTCACATCCAGAATCTCGGCGCGGGTCACTTCGATGCCCCAGTCGTCCACGGCGGTTTCCACGCTTTCCTGAATGCGGGTGATCAGCTGCGCACGGTTCGACTGGACCTCATCCAGATCCATCTTGCCGATCTCGGCGCGCACGATACCGGCCACTGTGGTGGCAATCGCGCCGTCTACGTCGCGGATACGATACACCGTCTTTTCCGGCTCCAGAATGCGGTAGAAGACCGAGGTGTCGATCTGCACCAGCACGTTATCCTTGGTGATCGCGTCCTGCGTCGCGTTGGGCAGCTGGCGTTCCAGGATCGAGATTTTGTGACGCGCAACATCCAAAAACGGCACGATAAAGTTGATGCCGGGCCCCAAGACCGAATGCAGCCGCCCAAAGCGTTCGACAACGTATTTTTCCGATTGCGGAACGATCTTTATCCCCTTGAAAATAATCGCGATGATAAAGGCCGCAGCCAGCAAATAAACGATGTTCGACGTAAGAAGTCCGATAATCTGTTCTTGGTTCATATCTGTCCTCTTTT
Source organism: Ruegeria sp. HKCCD7255 (assembly GCF_013031565.1). Taxonomy (NCBI): domain Bacteria; kingdom Pseudomonadati; phylum Pseudomonadota; class Alphaproteobacteria; order Rhodobacterales; family Roseobacteraceae; genus Ruegeria; species Ruegeria sp. HKCCD7255. Next base: position 342,812 of record NZ_WQAG01000002.1, read on the forward strand.
ATTGTGTACTATAGTATACATGTGGGAATTGAATCGCCCATTTTCAACTCTGGTATGGATTGAAAGGGCAGGTATTCATATCTTTGAACCTCAGCTTTTGGTGCGTAATTTTTGGGTTGTGACCGCTTTGCATCCCTTGTTGATTGCGGTAACCGGGCCTCATGAAACTGATAATCGACACCGATCCTGGCATTGATGACGCGATGGCCATCGCTTATGCGGCTGCCGCGCCCGAGCTTGAGCTGGTGGGGCTCACCACCGTGTTCGGCAACACCCATACCCATCAATCCAGCCGAAACGCGCGTTATCTTCTCCATCGTCTGGGCTTGTCAGTGCCCGTCGCACAAGGCGCACGCGCGGCTTGGGGCAAGGCCGAGCATAACCCGTCCAGCCATGTCCACGGGCCCGAAGGGTTTGGGGATCTGGTCGAGATTCCGGATATCGGCGAAAACCATGCGACCCCGGCGGCCGAGTTTCTGGTGCAGATGGCGCAAGAGCATCGCGATGAACTGGTCATTTGTGCCGTTGGGCCCTTGACCAATATCGCAGACGCCCTAGGCCTGGACCCTGAGTTTGCGTCCAATCTGGGCCGGTTGGTGATCATGGGGGGTGCGGTTTTTGTACCCGGCAATGTCTCAGCCCACGCCGAGGCCAATATCCATAATGACCCGCGGGCCGCGCAGGCGGTGTTTCAAAACCCACCCAAGACCGTCTTGGTCGGGCTGGATGCCACCATGAAGACCCTCTACCAAAGCTCGGATTTCGAAGCTTTGGCGCAGCACTCGCCGGATATGGGCGGCTTCCTCCGCGATATCTCAGAGTTCTACCTACGGTTCTACAAAGAGGTTGTGGGCGTCGATGGCTGTGGTTTGCACGATTCAACCGCGGTTATTGCTTGCAGCCACACTCATATGTTCGATTTGGTCGAAACCGGGTTGTCTGTGGTGACCGACGGGGATCGTGTCGGCGCAACTCTGCCCGATGCCTCAAATCCGCCGGTTCAAGTGTGCCGCGACGTGGACGGCCCTGCGGTGGTGGAACTGTTCACCCGGCACGTGGCGTCTTTGCCCTAGCGGGTTGCAATGCCGGGGCAGATCGGGCAAACGCTGCCCGGTTCCGTGACGCCGAGGCACTTCATGACAAACCGTTTTTCTTTTGAGCTGAAAGCCACTGATGGCAAAGCCCGCACCGGTGTGATCCAGACGCCCCGGGGTGAGGTGCGCACGCCCGCCTTCATGCCGGTGGGAACCGCCGCTACGGTCAAGGCTATGCTTCCCGAAAGCGTGCGCGCCACCGGTGCGGATATCCTTTTGGGCAACACCTACCATCTGATGCTGCGCCCCACCGCGGAACGGATCGACCGGCTGGGCGGTCTGCACAAATTCATGAACTGGGACCGTCCGATCCTGACGGATTCTGGCGGATTTCAGGTGATGTCTCTGGCCGGGCTGCGCAAGCTCACCGAGAAAGGTGTTACGTTCAAATCCCATATCGATGGGTCCAAACACGAGTTGACGCCCGAGCGTTCGATGGAGATCCAGCGTCTGCTGGGCTCTGACATTGTCATGTGTTTTGACGAATGCCCGGCGCTGCCTGCCGACCGGGACCGTCTGACCGAGTCGATGCGCCTGTCAATGCGGTGGGCGCAGCGGTCTCGTGACGCGTTCGGGGACCGACCGGGCCATGCCCTCTTTGGGATCATGCAAGGCGGTCTGGAACAAGACCTGCGCGAAGAAAGCGCCGAGGCCCTGACCTCGATCGGCTTTGACGGATACGCCGTGGGCGGTTTGGCTGTGGGCGAAGGGCAGGCGGCCATGTTTGACTGTCTGGACTATGCGCCTGATTTCTTGCCCAAAGACAAGCCGCGTTACCTGATGGGCGTTGGCAAACCCGATGACATCGTCGGCGCCGTGGCGCGCGGGATCGACATGATGGATTGCGTGCTGCCCTCACGTTCGGGGCGTACAGGGCAGGTCTTTACCCGGCGCGGTGTGGTGAACATCAAAAACGCGCGCCATGCCGATGATCCGCGTCCCTTGGAAGAAGACTGCACATGTCCGGCCTGTACAAGTTACTCTCGCGCCTATCTGCATCATGTCTTCCGGTCAAACGAGATGATCGCCGGTATGTTGCTGACCTGGCACAATCTCCATTATTTCCAAGAGATTATGCAGGGCACGCGCGATGCAATCTCAGCAGGGACGTTTGAGGCTTGGCAGGCACAATTCCACGCCCAGCGGGCGCAAGGCGACATCGATCCTCTATAACCACTGCATTCTTGGAAAATTCGGTGGATATCTGTGCGGGATGCCTTGCAGTCCACCGGGGCTTTGGCCATTCTGTTTCACGATAGACGATGACGAGGTTGAAAAGCGGTTCGAACCGCCCCACCTTTAACCATCCAAGACAGGAGACAGCCGAAGGTTGCCATACATGGGACCGGTGCTGTCTTGCCAATGATAAGGATAGAGCATGCAAGAGCCTCTGAATTCCTCATACCCCGTCCTGCCGCTGCGCGATATCGTGGTCTTCCCGCATATGATCGTGCCGCTGTTTGTGGGCCGAGACAAATCGGTCCGCGCGCTGGAAGAGGTGATGCAGGATGACAAGCAAATTCTGTTGTCGAGCCAGATTGATCCCGGTGTTGATGACCCGGAAACCGACGGTATTTACCGGTCGGGCGTTCTGGCCAATGTGCTGCAACTGCTGAAACTGCCTGATGGCACCGTCAAGGTGCTGGTCGAAGGGCAGGCGCGGGTTCAGATCACTGAGTTTCTTGAAAACGATGATTTTTTTGAGGCCCGGGCCGAATATCTGACAGAGATCCCCGGCGACGTGACCACAACCGAGGCGCTGCTGCGCACCGTTGCGGATGAGTTCGAGCGCTATGCCAAAGTGCGCAAGAACATCCCCGAAGAAGCGCTGGCTGCAGTGGGTGAGACCACCGAGCCCGCCAAGCTGGCCGATTTGGTCTCGGGCCATTTGGGAATCGAGGTTGAGCAAAAGCAGGAACTGCTGGAAACCCTCAGTGTCAGCGAACGACTGGAAAAGGTCTATGGCCTGATGCAGGGCGAGATGTCGGTGCTGCAGGTCGAGAAAAAGATCAAAACGCGCGTCAAATCCCAGATGGAGAAGACGCAGCGCGAGTATTATCTGAATGAGCAGATGAAGGCCATTCAGAAAGAACTGGGCGATGGCGAGGACGGCAGCAACGAGGTTGCCGAGCTTGAACAGAAAATCGCCGAGACCAAGCTGTCGAAAGAAGCGCTGGAAAAGGCCGAAGGTGAGCTGAAAAAGCTCAAAAACATGTCGCCCATGTCGGCCGAGGCCACTGTGGTGCGCAACTATCTGGATTGGATCCTTTCACTGCCGTGGGGCACGAAATCCCGTGTCAAAAAGGATCTGGGCCGGGCTCAGGAAATTCTGGACGCCGATCACTATGGGCTTGAGAAGGTCAAAGAACGGATCGTTGAATATCTTGCGGTTCAGCAGCGTTCGAAAAAGCTGAAAGGTCCGATCCTGTGCCTTGTCGGCCCTCCGGGCGTGGGGAAAACCTCGCTTGGTAAATCCGTTGCCAAGGCCACCGGGCGCGAATTTATTCGCATCTCGCTGGGCGGCGTGCGTGATGAATCCGAGATCCGGGGTCACCGCCGGACTTATATTGGCTCGATGCCAGGTAAGATCATCCAGGCGCTGAAAAAAGCGAAAACCACGAACCCGCTGATCTTGCTCGATGAGATTGACAAGATGGGGCAGGATTTCCGGGGCGACCCGGCCTCGGCCATGCTTGAGGTGCTGGATCCGGAACAGAACAACACGTTCATGGATCACTACCTCGAGGTCGAATATGACCTTTCGAACGTGATGTTCCTAACCACGTCGAACAGCTACAACATGCCCGGGCCGCTGCTTGATAGGATGGAGATCATCCCATTGGCCGGTTACACCGAGGAAGAAAAGAGCGAGATCGCCAAGCAGCACCTGATCGGCAAGCAGGTCAAGAACCACGGCCTTAAGACCAAAGAGTTCGAACTGACCGATGAAGCGCTGCAATCCATCATCCGTACCTATACCCGCGAGGCTGGTGTGCGGAACCTCGAGCGTGAGATCGCCAAAGTGGCGCGGAAATCGCTGACCAAGATCATCAAGAAAGAGGCGGAATCGGTCACCGTAACGCCTGACAATCTGGATGAGTTCTTGGGCGTGCCGAAATTCCGCTATGGTCTGGCCGAACAGGACGATCAGATCGGTGTCGTCACCGGTCTGGCCTGGACGTCCGTTGGCGGTGATCTGCTGCATATCGAGGCGCTGAAACTGCCCGGTAAGGGGCGCATGAAGACCACCGGTAAGCTGGGCGATGTGATGAAGGAATCCATCGATGCCGCCTCGTCTTATGTGCGGTCGATTGCGCCCGAGATTGGTGTGAAGCCGCCGCAGTTCGACAAGATCGACATCCACGTGCACGTGCCCGATGGCGCGACGCCCAAAGATGGCCCATCGGCCGGTCTGGCGATGGTAACCTCGATTGTGTCGGTTCTGACCGGTATTCCGGTGCGCAAAGACATCGCCATGACCGGAGAAGTATCATTGCGCGGGAATGCGATGCCAATTGGTGGTTTGAAGGAAAAACTGCTGGCCGCCCTGCGCGGTGGCATCAAGACCGTGCTGATCCCAGAAGAGAATGAAAAGGATCTGGCGGATATCCCGGACAACGTGAAGGAAGGGCTGGAAATCATTGCGGTCAAACATGTTTCCGAAGTTTTGGAACAAGCCTTGACCCGTACGCCTGAACCGATCGAATGGGACGAGGCCGCTGAAGAAGCCGCAGCGGCGACGGGCAAAGCTGCAGAAAGCTCGGGCCCGTCAGCAACCGCACACTAAAACCGATTTCAAGCTTACTGGAAGGGCGGGGATCAAACCCCGCCTTTTTTTGTGCCAGCCTCAGCAACACGCACCAGACCAATCCGGGCCTGCTGCGCTGTCAGCGCGGCGCAATATCTGCTAAGATGGGGCCATTGTAGATCTATTTTTCAGGAGATTATTATGGCGGACGCCCCTCGGACGCATGCGAAAACAGCGCGGGACTCCTACGCAAAGAAAGAAGAGCCCGGCAAGTTCATTGTTCGCTCAACTCAAGAGTTTATCACTTTCGAAAACCAAGACTGCAGCTTGTTGGACTCCGTGCTTGCAGCGCAGGATCAGTTCAGGCCCCCTTTGTCACTGCCCCGCAGTCGTTTTGGTCCATTTCGGGGCCCGGATGATTTCGCAACCGTTCCGGCACCGCATCTTCGGGTCGTGTTTCTGTTGATGAGAATGACAAATACTGTAGTCAGCGGATCGGGCATTTCGGGCGCCTTCGTTCATTGGGCCGGAGAAAGCAACGTCGCCAACGAAGAAATCAACGGCCCGTTCACCTTGTCCGCCCCAGCCCCCGGGGCGGTGATCAACACGAACTCAAACAATGGGATCTATCAGGGCTTGGCCATTGATGCATGCGGATTGTCGGTTTCTTACCCCGTGCAACTCGACAGTTGGATCACTCCAACACCATTCACGAATTCAGATGAAGAGTTTGGTCGTGTCAGCTTGCAAGATACAGACACTCTAGATTCCGCGGGCCTTTACAATTTCGGCTATGTGATCCGTGCAGAAGACGGCAGCGACGTCTCGGATTTCACCTTCAGCGGTCTTGTGTCAGTCTTTTGCAAATCCGAGCCGGATTTCGACTAAACAGCGCATGAGCCGGGTTTTGGCAGTCTGAAAAAACGGGAAGACAGAGCTTCTCCGCACCGACCAGCATTCGGTTCAAAACAGTCCTAAGAACCAGTGCTTTCTCGATTCGGTTGAAACTGCCAGCCCGTTTTGGTTTTCCGTAAGGCATATACACGGGGTCACGCGAACCCCGTGCGCTTGGTTTCACCAATCGTATTACAAAATGAAGTCGTCTGCCGTCAGGTTGTGAAGACCTTCCAGGTAAATGATCATCTCTGGGTCTTTGTCGTTATCAGTGTCGACGTAAACAAGAGTGTGATCGTTTGCCGTCCCAGGCTGGTTCACTTTCTTATAGTAGACTTCACCTTGGTCAGATGTTCCAGCAGGCTTTTCCCCTTTGAAAATAAACTCATCGTCGCCCGCCAATATGGTGCTTGCGTCAATGGCACTTAGATCAATCTTGTCGACGCCGACCTGGAAGTCTCTGATCACATCGGCCTTTGACACACTGGCTTTGCTCTCGCTGGTTGATCGATAGACAAATTCGTCCGCGCCACTGCCGCCGATCATCAAGTCTTTGCCTTTGCCGCCGATCAGCGTGTCGTTACCCGAGCCACCTACCAATTTGTCCCGATTTCCCTGGCCGCTCAAAGTGTCATCGCCAGATCGACCCTTCAACTTGTTCTCAGCGCCGTTTCCGGTGATCTGGTCACTATTTGTGGACCCCTGGACATTTTCGATTTTCAGAATGGTGTCGGTTCCATAACCAGTGTCCTGGGCGGATTTCTTTGTCAGGTCGATTGACGCTGCAGCGTTCCCCGAGATCCTGATCCAGTCTTTGCCAGAGCCGCCATGGATGATGTCGTTTCCGTCTCCGTTGGTGACGATGATGTTGTCAACATCGCCTCCACCAATGACGCGATCATTCCCGGACCCGCCGGTCAGTTGGTCTTTGCCGCTACCACCTTTCAATATGTCGTCGCCGCTTTGGCCGCGGATCGTGTCGTTCCCATCGCGCCCCTTGAGTTTATTGTTCACTTCGTTGCCGACGATAAGATCGTTGCCATTGCCACCAATGGCGTTTTCGATGACGACCCCGTTGGCGATCGTAAAGCCACCGCGAATACCCTTCGCATAGCTGGGAACACCACCCGCATCGTTGCCAACAAGATCGGCGTCATTCAGGTTGATTTTGACTCTCTTGGTTAGGCCGGCAGCTGAAATCGTATCATTGCCGCCAGTGTCCCATATGGCTTGCCAATAGGTCCCGGGCGCGTTTGCATCCGGTAACTGATACACGTTGTCCCCGCGTTTGTGCTGCGCGACGCCATAGATTTCCTGCAACGCAGCGATATCCAATGCCATCGGGCCAACAACGCTTCCGTAGTTCAGAGATTTTAGCGGCAGCTTTGAGGCATAGCCCGGATTGTAGGACATGATGGTAAAGATGGCCTGATTCTGACCATCGGTGCCGAAGTCGTTAAAAGGCCGTGTCACACCTGGGAAAACAGAAGAACCGCCGCCGTTGTCATGCGGGTGGGCAAGACCAAGACCGTGTAAAATTTCGTGCGTGATGATGGCGAAACCTTCACCACCTTTCTGCACCGCAGATTTGCTCAAATAAGGTGAGTCGTAGGCAAAAACGCCTGTCATCGCACTGGAGCCAAAATTACCGAACAGCGGAGTGTCACCAGGTACCTGGTGAAAGCCAACAATACCATTTCCCCCAAGGGCATTGCTTGAGAATAGCGAGTATGACAGGTCAACCTGATTGATCGTCCCGTTTCCAGCCAGGAATCCCTTTTCATTAAACTGTATCGGAATAATGGTTTCGATCAGGTCGAAAGCTTTGCGTATTGCGGATTTCATGAAGCCGCTGAACGCCTGTTGACCAAATGTTCCGTTGTCGAACGAATAGGTGATCACACCGTTGCTCGAAGTGGTGTTCCAGGACGTGCCCCAAATCAGACTGTCCACGTAAACGTTGCCAGTGAGATTGTTCCCCGGGGAAGAGGTCGCGATTGCCATTTCCGTCAGTTCTCTCTGTCTAATTTCATACGGATCCGAAAAAGCCGTCTTGATCCGATGTTCGTTTTCCTTGCACCAATAGTGCGTAAACTATGCGTTACAGTTATGAATCTCAGGGTAGTCACCTTAAGATTGACTGCAAGCTATTCAGATCGTCTGTCCGGTGCTGCGTTGCGCAGAAGTATCACTTTTTCAGTCGCGGCATCCGAATAGGTCTACCTTTTTAATATGTTAGATCTTTTTGAATGCGAGTTGTGATCGCTGTATTTCTGGAATTGTTGTTTTTTAACTTTTTGAGCAGCTTGCAACTATAGGGTGTTCTGGAGGTCATTGTTTATCGTCATGCCGAAGCCGGCAGATCTCCGTCATTGCCTGGCGCGCTGTGACTGGTCGCATGAATTTGAGGAAGCCTGGTGAAAGTTCGGCCAATCTCAAAAAACTTCAAAACGCCGCTTGACGCTGCTCGACCATAGCCATAATACACCCCAACGTTCCATCAGGAACGGGCAGTGGGCGGTTGTAGCTCAGTTGGTTAGAGTACCGGCCTGTCACGCCGGGGGTCGCGGGTTCGAGCCCCGTCAACCGCGCCATCACTGTCAGCCTTTGATCCGGGCAAACGGATCGCACAGAGACCCAAAATGCGCGGTTGTAGCTCAGTTGGTTAGAGTACCGGCCTGTCACGCCGGGGGTCGCGGGTTCGAGCCCCGTCAACCGCGCCATTTTTCACTTTAGTCCACGTTTTCCGAAGTCAATTCGCTGCAAAACGCATCCGTTATGATCTTGGTGAGCGCTGCCTTGGCGAAAACCGGCATGTTCTCTTATTGTTCTAACTTTTCTGTTGGAGACTCAGCCTGGCTCAACTATCTCTTAACCACTTGATTGTTGGGGGCCCGAGATGGCTGAGCTGAAGAATATTGAGGTGCGCGGCGCGCGCGAGCATAATCTTAAAGGCATTGATGTCGATATTCCGCGGGATCAGCTGGTCGTGATCACGGGTCTGTCGGGCTCGGGCAAATCCTCCTTGGCGTTTGACACGATCTATGCGGAAGGCCAGCGGCGCTATGTCGAGAGCCTTTCTGCCTATGCGCGGCAATTCCTGGACATGATGGAAAAGCCTGATGTGGATCACATCAGCGGGCTGTCTCCGGCGATTTCGATTGAACAGAAAACCACGTCGAAAAACCCGCGTTCGACGGTCGGAACGGTCACAGAAATCTACGACTACTTGCGGCTGCTTTTTGCGCGCGCGGGCACACCCTATAGCCCCACCACCGGCAAGCCGATTGAGGCGCAGCAGGTACAGGACATGGTCGACCGGATCATGACCATGGAGGAGGGCACGCGTGGGTATTTGCTGGCCCCGATCGTGCGGGATCGGAAGGGTGAGTATAAGAAAGAGTTTCTGGAACTGCGCAAACAGGGGTTTCAGCGGGTCAAGGTGGATGGCGAATTCCATGAGCTCGACACGCCGCCAACGCTGGACAAGAAGTTCCGCCACGATATCGATGTGGTTGTCGACCGTCTGGTGGTGCGTGAGGGGATGGAGACGCGCTTGGCCGACAGTTTGCGCACTGCTCTGGATCTGGCTGATGGCATCGCCATTCTTGAAACGGCCCCAAAAGAGGGGGAGCCCGAGCGGATCACTTTCAGCGAAAACTTCGCTTGTCCGGTCAGCGGCTTTACCATCCCCGAAATCGAACCCCGGCTGTTTTCCTTCAACGCGCCGTTTGGGGCCTGCCCGGATTGTGATGGGCTGGGGGTTGAGCTGTTTTTTGACGAACGGCTTGTGGTGCCGGATCAGACGCTGAAACTCTATGACGGCGCGCTGGCGCCCTGGCGGAAGGGGAAATCTCCGTATTTCCTGCAAACCATCGAAGCGATTGCGCGTCACTATCAGTTTGACAAGAGCACACCGTGGAAGGATCTGCCCGAAAAGGTCAAACAGGTGTTCCTGCGCGGCTCGGGCGATGAGGAAATCCAGTTCCGTTATGACGAAGGCGGGCGGGTTTATCAGGTGACCCGCAGTTTCGAGGGCGTTATCCCAAATATGGAGCGGCGTTATCGCGAAACCGACAGCGCCTGGATCCGGGAAGAGTTCGAGCGCTATCAGAACAACCGCCCATGCGGCACCTGTGAAGGATACCGCCTGCGGGCCGAAGCCTTGGCCGTGAAGATTGCAGGATTGCATATCGGTCAGGTGGTGCAGATGTCGATCCGTGAGGCGTTGGCCTGGGTCGAAGATGCACCCAACCATCTGAGCGCGCAGAAAAACGAGATCGCGCGGGCGATATTGAAAGAGATTCGCGAGCGTCTGGGGTTCCTGAATAACGTTGGTTTGGAATACCTTACACTGTCACGTTCAAGCGGAACTCTGTCGGGTGGAGAAAGTCAGCGTATCCGTCTGGCCAGCCAGATCGGCTCGGGGCTGACAGGTGTACTATACGTTCTGGATGAACCGTCCATCGGCCTTCATCAACGCGACAATGATCGCTTGCTGGGCACGCTCAAAAATCTGCGGGATCAGGGCAATACGGTGATCGTGGTCGAGCACGATGAGGAGGCCATACGCGAGGCAGATTACGTTTTTGATATCGGGCCCGGTGCCGGTGTTCATGGCGGGCAGGTGGTCAGCCACGGGACGCCTTCTGACATCACGGCAGACGCGGCTTCGATCACCGGTCAGTATCTGGCCGGAACGCGCGAAATCCCGGTTCCGACGGATCGTCGAAAGGGAAACAAGAAGAAACTGAAGGTGGTGAAAGCAACGGGCAATAATCTCAAAGAGGTGACCGTTGAGTTCCCACTGGGCAAGTTTGTTTGCGTGACCGGGGTATCTGGGGGCGGCAAGTCGACCCTGACGATTGAGACTTTGTTCAAAACGGCCTCAATGCGCCTGAACGGCGCGCGGCAGACGCCAGCACCTTGTGAAACGATCAAAGGGTTGGAGCATCTGGACAAGGTCATTGATATCGACCAGCGACCAATCGGGCGGACTCCGCGTTCGAATCCAGCAACTTACACCGGGGCCTTCACGCCGATCCGGGACTGGTTTGCCGGGTTGCCTGAGGCCAAGGCGCGGGGTTACAAGCCCGGTCGGTTCAGCTTTAACGTCAAAGGGGGCCGGTGTGAGGCCTGTCAGGGTGATGGTGTCATCAAGATCGAGATGCACTTTCTGCCCGACGTCTATGTGACCTGCGAAACCTGCAAAGGCGCGCGGTACAATCGCGAGACGCTTGAGATCAAGTTCAAGGGCAAGTCCATCGCCGATGTGCTTGATATGACTGTGGAAGACGCGCAAAACTTCTTTAAGGCGGTTCCGTCAATCCGCGACAAGATGGACGCGCTGGCGCGTGTTGGGCTTGGCTATATCAAGGTCGGCCAGCAGGCGACGACCTTATCGGGGGGCGAGGCGCAGCGGGTGAAACTTTCGAAAGAGCTGTCGAAACGTTCAACCGGGCGCACGCTTTACATACTGGACGAACCTACCACTGGTCTGCATTTCGAAGACGTGCGCAAACTGTTGGAAGTGCTGCATGAACTGGTTGATCAGGGCAATACGGTTGTGGTGATCGAACACAACCTGGATGTAGTGAAAACGGCTGACCACATCATCGATATTGGCCCGGAGGGCGGCGACGGCGGCGGTGAGGTTGTTGCGACAGGCACACCCGAGCAGGTGGCCGAGGTCGAACGCAGCCATACCGGGCGTTATTTGAAACCGATGCTGGGCGGCGCGCGGGTCGCGGCGGAGTGATATCTGGCCTCAGTACCGCGCGTAGCGGAACATGTGCGAGTGGCGCATCAGCGGTGGGAAGAAGATAAAGATGAAGCCAAACGCCACATAGGCGAAAATCATCATCGGGATCCACAGCAGGAACCCGATGATCCCCACAAAACCCGCGATGCGCGTTGCCGTTTGCGGCTGGAAAAAGCGATTAAGGGCGGCGTGAAACAGCCTGCCGCCATCCAACGGCATCAGCGGCAACATGTTGAACAGCGCCAGAAAAAGGTTGAGGTCGGCTGTCACTGCCAGAACCCAGCCCAGATCGGGCGATTTGACGTGCGGTTCCAGCAACGAACAGACGGCCCACAATGTCAGATTCACGATGGGGCCCATGGCCACGATCAACTCGTCTTCATAGGATGTTGTCGACCGGCGATGCTCGCAAAACCCGCCGCCGCCATAGAGAACGACGCGCTTGACCGGCACGCCCTGAATCAGACAGCCCCAGGCATGCCCCAACTCGTGCAGCAGGATCGATACGATCAGTATTGCCGCAAATCCAAGCGCATAGGGCAGGCTGTCGGGGTCGAAGTTGAACCCAACGATGATCAGAATCAGGAAAATCAGACTTTGATTGACTTGGACCGGAACATTCCATGGTCCTTGAAACTGAAAAAGAGGTGTCTCGTTGCTCATGTACAATCCTCAAATGAATGAGGATTGTAGTCGCTTAGAATTGTGTCAAAAATTTTAAGTTACACTCAAGGTTGCGAAATTGGCATCTAACCGTTGACCAGGCGACACCTCCGCTGTGTTCCCTTTGGCTGAGTGTCAGTTCAGAATATCGACCACCGCGCCGATCAGGTTCAGCACCTTTCGTGTGTCTGGATCGACGCGATAAACGTAGTCACCCGCGCGGATGTAATAATCATTGCGCTTGAGCCCATAGCGATAGGGATCTTTCACCCACCGATAATCGCCATTGATGTACTCTCCATTGCGGTAGAGCTTTTTGGCTTGGCCAGGCGGGACGCAGGGCACGGCTTTTTTGGCAAGCCCCGGAGGGCAATGCCCTGGCTTACCCTTGGCAAATGCTGTTACTGGCGTCAGCGACACAGCCACGACCATCGCCGTTTTTGTTAGTGCTTTGTTCATTTCGCCATCCTTTTCTTTTGGCCAAAACGCCACAGCCCACGTCAGTAGATGGAGTTTTCCCCGGCCAATGTCAAAGGCGGCAGGCAAGTTGCCGCCAGATCGTCACGTGCGACCACGCTGTTCAAATCGCGGCAACATGGCGCTGAAATCCTGGCCCAGCCCGTTTTCGTGTTCGACAAACTGTTCGTAAAGCGCCATGGCGGCCTGACCCATGGGGGTATCGGCATCGGCGCTGTCTGCGGCCTGTTGGCTCAGACGTAAATCCTTGAGCATCAGCTCTGCCGCGAATCCCGGCTGATAGCCGTTATCCGCTGGGCTTTGCGGGCCAACGCCAGGGGCAGGGCAATAGGCATTCATTGTCCAGCTATAGCCCGATGACGTGCTGACCACGTCAAACATCTTTTGCCGGTCGAGACCCAGCTTGTCGGCCAGCGCAAAGGCTTCACAGGTGGCAATCATAGTCACGCCCAGGATCATGTTGTTGCAGATCTTGGCCGCCTGACCGGCGCCTGCTTCACCGCAATGCACCGCCTTCTGGCCCATGATCTCGAACAGCGGCGCGGCCTTGGCAAAAGCGGCCTCCGAACCGCCGGCCATGAAGGTGAGCGTACCCGCCGCGGCCCCACCGATGCCACCAGACACTGGCGCATCAACGGCCAACAGACCGGCCTGAGTTGCCTGATCTGCAACCGCGCGGGCGCTGTCCACATCCACCGTTGAGCAATCGACAAGCGCAGCCCCGTTGGACATCGCTGGAATGATCTGATCGGCCACGGCGCGTAGGATCTGGCCATTGGGCAGCATGGTGATCACAACCTCCGCGCCCGAGGCGGCCTCGGCGGCCGTGCCTGCCATCGCAACCCCTTCGACGCTGACATCAGCCATGTCAAAGCCTGTCACCGCGTGCCCCGCAGCCGCCAGATTGGCGGCCATCGGCGCGCCCATATTGCCCAATCCAATGAACCCGATTTTCATGCTTAATCCTCCTCAAATGTCAGCCGGTCCGCCCCCAGGGGTTGTAGTATCTTTGACACCGCAACGGGGGGCACCAAACCATCTGCATGTTGCCAATTTGGGGTGCGATCCTTGTCGATAATCTGGGCCCGGATGCCTTCCAGAAAGTCGCTGTGCTGGGTGGCGCGGAAGGTGAAACGGTATTCCATTTCAAGCGCTTTGCGCATGGTCAGAGTGCTGGAGCGGAGCCGATGCAGCATCTCAACCGTCGCGGCCATCGACAGAGGTGAATTGCGCCCAAGGGCTTTTAAGGCTTTTTCCGAAAAGTCGGACGGGTTGTTCTGCAGCATATTGCGGATATCTGTCAGCGTCTCACCGTCGAAGTAATGGTCGATATCCCGTTGCATGTCTTTCAATGTGCTGTCGGGCAGGGCTTGCGCATGTTGCGCGATCGGCTCGGCACTGCCCGAGGCTTCGAGCAGTTCGATCACCTCGGGCCAGATATCCCGTGGAATATAGTGATCAGCAAACCCGGCATAAATCGCATCCGCTGGCCCCATGCGATGCCCGGTGGTGCCCAGATATTCGCCAAGCCGCCCCGGTGCCAAAGCCAGCATCAGAGATCCACCGACATCAGGGATCAACCCGATCGAACATTCCGGCATGGCGATTTGCGACGTGTCACAGACCACACGGTGACTGCCGTGGCAGCCTATGCCAACCCCGCCGCCCATGGTGAAGCCTTGCAGAAAGCTGATCACCGGCTTGGGGTATTCAAAGATCATAGCGTTCAGGCGGTATTCGTCGCGCCAAAAGGTCTGGCCATAAGAGTGATCGCCTTGGGTCGCTGCCGCATAAAGCTCGGCAATATCTCCGCCCGAGCAAAACGCCTTGTCACCTTCGGCATCCAGAATGATCAGATCGACCTCATCGTCTTCGCGCCAGTTCCGTAAGGCGGTATCGATGGCCATGCACATCTCATAGCTGAGCGCATTCAACGCCTGCGGCCGTGTCAGAGTAATGCGCCCGGCGCGGCCGGTGGTGCGAATATCAATATCGGGCATATGGACCTCAGCGAGCGGACAGCATCTGGCGTGCGACGATCACGCGCATGATTTCATTGGTGCCTTCCAGTATCTGATGCACCCGCAGATCGCGCACAAGCTTTTCGATGCCGTAATCGGCCAGATAGCCATAGCCGCCATGCAGTTGCAGGCATTGATCCACCACTTTTGACCCGGTCTCGGTCACGAATTTCTTGGCCATGGCGCAGAATTTGGTTGCATCTGGCGCGCCCTGATCCAGCTTCCACGCGGCCTGTCGCAAAAAGACACGGGCGGCCTGCAATTCGATTTCCATGTCCGCCAGACGAAACTGAAGCGCCTGGAATTGATCGATGGACTGGCCAAAAGCCTTGCGCACGGACATGTATTGCATGGTCATATCCAGGCCGGCTTGCGCCGCACCCAGAGAACAGGCCGAGATATTCAACCGCCCGCCATCCAGCCCCATCATGGCGTATTTGAACCCGTCGCCTTCGGTGCCCACAAGGTTGTCGGCGGGTATTTTGCAATCATCAAACTGGACTTGCGCCGTGGGTTGGCTTTTCCAACCCATCTTCTGTTCGAGAGCACCGAAACTCAGGCCGGGGGCACCGTCCTCTACATAAACGGTCGAAATCCCTTTGGGGCCGTCCTGACCAGAGCGCACCATGCAGACATAGGCGTCGGAGTAGCCACCGCCTGAGATGAACGCCTTGGTGCCGTTCAGCACATAGCCTTCGTTGTTGCGTTCCGCCCGGGTTTTCAGCGCAGCCGCATCCGAGCCTGATCCGGGCTCGGTCAGGCAGTAGCTGAGCACCGTGTTCAAGCTGAGAATATCGGGCATGACGCGGGATTTCAGCGTATCACTAGCAAAGCTGTCCAACATCTTGGCGCACATATTGTGAATCGACAAAAACGCGGCGACCGACGGGCAGGCCATCGACAGGGCCTCGAACACCAGTGTGGCGTCCAGACGGCTGAGCCCTGAGCCGCCACTTTCCTCCGAAACATATAGACTGCCGAACCCAAGCTCTCCGACCTTCGGCCACAGGTCCTTTGGGATGGTCCCATCAGCTTCCCATTGGCGTGCATAGGGCGCGATATGGTCCTGCCCAAAAGCATAAGCCATGTCGAAAATGGCTGTCTGTTCCTCGGTCAATGCGAAATCCATGGCAGGCCTTCCCGTGTCTTTAGAATTGAACGGTTGTTTATTTCCTAATCCTTACAGAAATTTTTCAGCCCCGGCAAACGGTCTGGGCGCATTTGTTGGATCACCGGGTTTGGTGTAGGCTGCGCGCATTTAGAGATCGATTTTTGAAGGAGTATCTTGATGTCCGGTTCCAAAATCGCCGTAGTCGTCATTCACGGTATGGGCAGCCAGTTCAGCGGCCAAAAGCAACCCTCTACAGCCATTACCTTTTCCCGCGATTTGCACAAACGCGTGTCGCGCGAGTTGGGCTCGGATTTTGACGACGTCGCGTGGCACGAGATCGTTTGGGCGCATGTATTGCAAAAGCGACAGGATGAGTACCTGGCCAAGATAAAACGGCGCACCGGATATGACGACGTGCGCAGTTTCGTGGTTCACAACCTTTCAGATGCGGCGTCTTATCGGAAAACCTCGGATGGAAATGACGCGATCTATGAAAATATCCACGCCGAGATTGATCGCGTGATGGAAGACGTTCGCCGCGCGGTTGGCAATAACGCCCCTGTCTTGTTGCTTGCGCATTCCTTGGGTGGCCACATCATGTCGAACTATATTTACGACCATCAAAATCATCTGCGGAAAACCGGCCAGACCCTGTTCAATTCGCCGGTCCGCAACATGCAGACAGTGGCCGGCATCATGACCTTTGGCTGCAACATCCCGATTTTCCTTTTTGCCTATCCCGAGTCACAGATTTTCCCGATCGAACCGCCTCGGTCGGCGGTGCCACCAGCCATGAGGTTCAAGACGTGGTGGTATAACTTCTATGATAAGCACGATGTGCTTGGGTTCCCGCTGCGCGACTGCGCGGATCGTTATGATGCTTTGGTCGCGTCCAAGCAACTGCGCGATGTACCGATCAATTCGGGCAATATCTTCACCTCGTGGAACCCGTTGTCGCATAACGGGTATTGGAAAGACCCGGATTTCTATGAACCGGTAAGCCGGATGATTAAGAACATGCTGCGCGCGCTTTAAAGGTCTGCGTGGAACTCTTCGATCAAGTGGCGCACCACGGCTTGCCCGGGGTCTTCGCCGCGGACTACTGCCTCGCCGTGAACACGGCGTTGTCGTGTGGCTGAGGTCCCGTTCTCTGCGATCTGACGCAACCGGGCAAGTTCGGTCATCGTACCGAGCGCCTCGGCGTCTTCGGCCAACATGCCCATGAGTTCCCCCATCAACTCTGCCATGGGTTTGATGGATCGGTCCCCAAAATCAATCAAGCCTTCGCCCACGCCGTAGCGCTGCGCGCGCCAGCGGTTCTCACCGATCAAGAAGCGATCATAGTAGCGCCAGCGCAGGTTTCTCTCTTTCAGTCGGCACAACATGCGGGTCAGGGCCTGCACAAGTGCGGCCAGGGACAGTGTGTGCTCTAACCGGGGCTGTACATCCATGATCCGCGTTTCAAGGGTTGGAAAACGGTGCGACGGGCGCAGATCCCACCAGATCTTGCTGGTGTCTTCGATCACACCAAGCTCGACCAGAATACCAGTGGTGCGCTCATATTCGGCCCAACTGCCAAAGATCGGTGGCAATCCGGTGCGCGGCAGGTTGTCAAACACGGTCAAACGGTACGACGACAACCCCGTGTCTTCGCCGCCCCAATAGGGCGAGGATGTGGACAGGGCCAGAAGATGCGGCAGAAAGTATGAAAGCTGGGGCATCAGATCAGCGCGCAGGGCAGGGTCTGCGACACCCACATGGACGTGCATCCCACAGATCAACATGCGCCGTGCAACGCCACCCAAGGCGTGTTGCAGCTCATCATAGCGCTCCTTGCGCGTGTGATGCTGGTCTTTCCAGTTCGCAAACGGGTGGCAGGACACTGCGATCGGTGCCAGATTATACTCTGCTGCGCGTTGCGACACGCAGGACCGCAACCGTTTCAGATCTTCACGCGCAGATCGGATCGTCGAATGGGGGCGGGTGCCTACTTCGATCTGGCATTGCAGGAATTCGGGGCTAACCTGTCCTTCGAAATCGGCCTGACAGGCCGCCATCAAGGCTTCGGGCGCTTCGGCAAGCTGCAGGCTGTCGCGGTCAACCAACAGGTATTCTTCTTCGATCCCAAGCGTAAAGTCTTGCTGCATCGCACCTCTCATCGTTCAAGTTCTGTCAGTGAATACGGAATCTCGCTTTTTGCCAAGGGTTTGATCCACTGTGGCTTGCGCAGGCCCGGCCAGCGAAGGTAAGGATCGGGCGCAATCAGGAACGAGGCCGCCGGTGAAACCGAGAAAATTTCCACAGATCAATGCCGCTCTGGACGAGCTAGGCGTCAAGCTGGTCGACAAGGTGACCGAGCAGGACGAGCGCGCGCGGTTGGAGGCGTTTGAGGCCGCCGGAGGCCTGACGCGCCCGGCCTATGCACTGTCTCCGGGAATGGAGGACTTCGACATCTCTTTGCTGGTCGAAGAGTATGCGCTTCACGCGGAATCTCTTGATGCGCTCAAGGATCCTGCGCGCAACCAGATGGGGTATCGGACCTCCAATGGCTATTATGACAGCCCGGATGCCGATGCGCTGTATCTGATGATCCGACGGTTTCAGCCCAAGCGTGTGATCGAAGTGGGATGTGGGAATTCAACCCGTGTGACCCGGCAGGCGATCCTTGATTCTGAGCTTGAAACTCAGATCACCGCGATTGATCCCTATCCACGCGCCGATATCGCGCATGTGGTGGATCAATTCGAACAAAAGCGCCTGGAAGAGGTCGATTCCGCGCTGTTCAATCAGTTGGAGGCGGGCGACATTCTGTTCATAGATTCCAGCCATGTCGTGCGCATGAGCAATGACGTGGCACATCTGTTCTGCCGCATCATTCCGGCGTTAAAGCCGGGCGTGGTGATCCACGTTCATGATGTTTTTCTGCCCTATGAATATCCAAAGCGCTTCTTCTACGATTGCCCCGGTTGGGGCGAGCAGTACATGTTGCACGCTTTGCTGCAATCTGGTGCGTTTTCAATGCTTTGGCCAGGATACTATCTGCAACAAGAGCGACCGGATGCGGTGGCCGCATTGCCGTTTCTGACCGAAGGGCGGGCACAAAGTATCTGGGTGCAAATCAAAAACCCTTAATTAATTTGTGATCCGGTAGTGAAACAGGCGCGTACCCCTTTCCATAACAAGCTGGAGAGGAGAAGACAGCCATGTTCCGCCGTACGTTTATGGGCGCCGCAGCCGCCGCAGCACTTGCATTTGCAATGCCCCTGAAGGCGCAGGCCGCCGATATCGTTGACACAGCAGTGTCTGCGGGTTCGTTCAACACACTGGTTGCTGCCGTTCAGGCCGCTGGTCTCGTTGATACGCTGAAGGGCGATGGCCCGTTCACAGTATTTGCACCGACCGACGAGGCTTTCGCCGCACTGCCCGAAGGTACGGTTGAATCGCTGCTGCTGCCTGAAAACAAGGATCAACTGGTGTCGATCCTGACATATCACGTCGTCCCGGCCAAAGTGATGTCCGCTGACATCGCAGGCAAGCGCGCCAAGGTTTTGACCGTTCAAGGTGATCGTCTGAGTGTAAACGCCCGCAACGGTGTTAAAGTGAATGACGCGAAAGTTGTTCAAGCTGATATCGAAGCCAGCAACGGTGTGATCCACGTGGTCGACACGGTTATTCTGCCCGAATAATCCTGCAGCCCCGAAAAAACAAAGGCCCCGGTCCTAGCGACCGGGGCCTTTGTATTTCAAGCAGCTTTGTTTTACAGAAGGCGTACTTGTGTGCCGACCTGAACCAGCGGGTAGAGCTCTTCCACATGCTGGTTATACAGCCCGATACAGCCAGACGAGCTCTGACGCCCGATCTTGCGCGTGTCATGTGTGCCGTGCACAAGGTAGGCTGGCCAGGACAGGTACATGGCGCGGGTTCCCAGAGGGTTCCCGGGTTCGCCACCTTCCATTCGAATTGGCAAAGTCGGGTCGCGCTCGCGCATGGATGAGGTCGGCGTCCAGCTTGGGTTTTCTGCCTTGCGCACAACTTTGGTGTACCCGCGCTTGGTCAGTTCTTCGCTCATCGGAACTGAGCTTGGATAAAGCTTATAGGTCCCGTCAGGCCCCCAATAGTGTACGGCGCGGCTGGTGATATCAGCCAGCAAGGCACCAACGCCCAGCTCGTCAAAGTGATCCTGCCAGTTCTGTTGCGAGAACGAGGAAACATTTCGGCGCACCGGCAATTGGGTGCTGATTGCCTCTTCGTCTTGCGGGAAAGCATCAACACTTTGGGCGCGCACAAGGGCAGGGGTGGCCAGCAACGAAGCGGCCCCCAACAGGGCCGAGCGGCGGGTCATTCGGGAATGGGACACATTTGCCTCCGGGAAAATTCTGCTCAGAACATTGTTCCCGCAGAAAATATTGCTGCTGGTTGCAAATTTCCAGTGCTGGCGCTCTGAATTTGTTGTGAATAGCCCGGAGCTCGAAAAAAACGGCCCGTCTCTGGGGCCGCTTTTTAGATACATTATTTGTTGCGACTTCAGTCCATCGCTTTGAAGTTGAACTCGCCACCTTCTTTGATGCCGGACGGCCAACGGGCCGTTACGGTTTTGGTGCGTGTGTAGAACTTGAAGCTGTCCGGCCCGTGTTGGTTCAGGTCGCCAAACATGGATTTCTTCCAGCCCCCAAAGGTGTGATAAGCCAGCGGCACCGGGATCGGAACGTTGATGCCAACCATGCCGATATTGATCCGGCTGGCGAAATCACGCGCTGTATCACCGTCACGGGTAAAGATCGCGGTGCCGTTGCCATATTCGTGATCCATCGCAAGACCAATGGCCTCTTCGTAGGAACCGGCGCGCACGGTCGACAGGACCGGGCCAAAGATCTCTTGCTTGTAGATGTCCATATCGGGCGTGACATGGTCAAACAGGTGGGGGCCAACAAAGAACCCGTCCTCATAGCCTTGCAGGCTGAAGTCCCTGTTATCGACCACAAGCTTCGCACCCTGTTCCACGCCCGAGTTGATCAGGCCCAGAATGCGTTCCTTGGCGGCTCCGGTCACGACCGGGCCCATATCCACATCATCGCCTGCGGTATAGGGGCCGACCTTCAGCTTTTCGATGCGCGGCACCAGTTTTTCGATCAACGCGTCGGCAGTGGATTCGCCCACCGGCACGGCCACGGAAACAGCCATGCAGCGTTCGCCCGCCGCACCGAAACCAGCGCCAACCAGAGCATCCGCCGCCTGATCCATGTCGGCGTCCGGCATCACGATCATGTGGTTCTTGGCACCGCCGAAACACTGAGCTCGTTTCCCATTCGCGGTGGCGCGACTGTAGATATACTGCGCAATGGGGGTCGAACCCACAAAGCTGACACCTTGGATGATCTCGCTGTCCAGGATCGTATCGACGGCCTCTTTGTCACCGTTCACAACCTGGAACACACCTGCGGGCAAACCGGCTTCGACAAAAAGTTCGGCCAGCATCAAGGGCACGGACGGGTCACGCTCGGAGGGTTTGAGAACCACCGCGTTGCCGCAGGCCAGGGCCGGGCCCACATGCCAGAGCGGCATCATCGCCGGGAAGTTGAAAGGCATGATCGAACCAACAACGCCCAAGGGCTGGCGCATCGAATACATGTCGATACCCGGGCCCGCGCTGTCGGTATATTCGCCCTTCAGCATCTGAGGGGCGCCGATGCAGTATTCGATCACTTCCAGACCGCGTTGCAGGTCGCCTTTTGCGTCCGGGATGGTCTTGCCATGTTCGCGGCTCAGAACTTCGGCCAGCTTGTCCATGTCGCGGTTCATCAGCGCAACCATTTGCATCATGACGCGCGCGCGTTTCTGGGGGTTGGTCGCGCCCCATGCTGGCTGGGCCGCAGCAGCGGCCTCGATGGCTGCTGTGGTCTCGGAAGCGCTGGCCATCGGGCAGCGATATTGGACCTCACCGGTTGCCGGGTTGAAAACATCGTCGAAACGGCCGGAAGTGCCCGCCGCCATTTCACCGTTCAGAAAATGAGTCAGATCATTCATCGCAATCTCCTCCGGATGCATTTGCGCGCAGAATAGGCTTGCAGAAATGTCCTGAACAGAAGCAATATCCCAAAAAAGCTTTGCAAAAATGCAAAAGAGGTTTCATGACCCCCAATTGGGACGACATGCGCATCCTGCTGGCTGTGGCGCGCGAAGAAAGCCTGTCTGCGGCGGGGCGCGTGCTCAAGATCGACCCGGCCACTGTTGGACGCAGGATCGCGCGGCTTGAGGCAGCGGTGAACGCGGTTCTGTTTACCAAGTCGCAGCAAGGCTATCTGTTGACCGAATCCGGGCAACGATTGATGGAGCATGGTTTGCAAGCCGAAGAGGCGATGCGGGCTGCAATGGGGATGGTTTCCGCCCCTACGCAATCGCTGCGGGGACAAATCCGCATCGGCGCACCTGATGGGGCGGCAAACTATCTTTTGCCACAGGTCTGCGCGCGGATCAGCGATGCCAATCCCGATCTGGACATACAGATCCTGGCACTGCCGCGCATCATCAATCTGTCGCGGCGCGAGGCTGACATGGCCGTGACGGTCAGCGCGCCGACGGCGGGAAAACTGTTGGTGCAGAAGATCACCGACTACCGTTTGCACCTTGTGGCCACGCAAGACTATCTGGCTGGCCACGCGCAGATCCACTCGATTGCCGACCTTAAGGGCCATCGCATGATTGGGTACATTCCCGACATGATCTTTGACCGCGAGTTGGATTACCTGAACGATATGGGCATTGACCGTGTTGCACTTGCATCAAATTCCGTCTCGGTCCAGCTGCGTCAGGTCTCGCAGGGGCTGGGCGTTTGTGTGGCCCATGACTTTACGTTGCCGTTCCATCCAGACCTGCGAAAAATCCTGACGGATCAGATCAGTTTGACCCGTGGGTTCTATCTGGTCCGGCATCAGGGGGATCAACGAAACGAGTTGCTGAACCGCTTTGCGCAAACCCTCATCCGCGGAATACGTGATGAGGTTGCACAACTGGAGGCCCAAGGTTCAACTTGACACATTCCCGCATTCCGGCAACGCTTTGGAAAACAGCAGGTTATACTCGGAGGTTTTAGCACATGCTTGTTCAGGCCATTCTCAAGTCCAAGGCTGCCGAGGGCGTTGTGACGGTGAAACCCGATATCACGGTATCCGAAGCGGCCGAAATTCTGGCCGAAAAAAGGATCGGGACCGTTGTCGTTTCGGAAGATCAAGGCCAAACCGCTATCGGAATCCTGTCTGAAAGAGACATCGTAAGGGAATTGGCTTCAAGCGGCAGCGGATGCCTTGATAAGCCGGTCAGCGCTTATATGACCAAGGATCTGATCACAGCGACACAACAGGATAAGGTCGAAGCGATCTTGTCGCGTATGACCGAAGGACGGTTCCGCCACATGCCCGTGATTGAAGAGGGCAAACTGATTGGCATCGTGACGCTTGGTGATGTCGTCAAGGCCCAGCTGTCCGAGCTGGCGATGGAGAAAGATGCGCTGGAAGGCATGATCATGGGGCATTGAGCGCTGCGCGCGGTTTAGGCCTCTTGCACCCGCACTCAACATATGTTTGCTTGCGCTGAAATTTTGTTGCGCAGGAGAGCCCGATGCGGGTTGGATTATATCCCGGAACCTTTGATCCAATCACACTGGGTCATATCGACATTATCCGCCGCGCGGCTGCTTTGGTGGACAAACTGGTGATCGGTGTGGCGATCAACCGCGATAAGGGCCCTTTGTTCTCGCTGGAAGAACGCGTCGCGATGATCGAAGCGGAATGTGCGCATCTGACGGAGCAGACGGGCACAGAGATCGTAGCCCATCCGTTCGAAAACCTGCTGATCGACTGCGCGCGCGACGTTGGTGCGCAGATCATCGTGCGTGGTCTGCGGGCTGTGGCTGATTTTGAATATGAGTTTCAGATGGTCGGGATGAACCGCGCGCTGGACGATTCAATCGAGACGGTGTTCCTGATGGCAGAAGCCCGCCACCAGGCAATTGCGTCGAAACTGGTCAAGGAAATCGCGCGGCTTGAAGGGGACGTGTCAAAATTCGTCACGCCCCGCGTCAATACTGCGCTGAAAGAACGTTTAGCTTAACACGCCCATCGCGGCGGCTGTGTCCAGCATCCGGTTCGAGAAGCCCCATTCATTGTCGTACCATGCCAGCACGCGCACCAGCGTGCCATCGGTGACCTTGGTTTCGGCCAGCGACACGGTCGAGCTGTGGGAATCGTGGTTGAAGTCGATCGATACCAGCGGGCGGCTTTCGGCGGCCAGAACACCAGGGATCTTGGCGGCAGCATCGATGAACAGCTGATTGACCTCTTCATCGGTGGTCGGGCGCGACACTTCGGCCACCAGATCAACTACCGAAACGTTCGGAGTGGGAACGCGGATCGCCTGACCGGTCAGTTTGCCCTGGAGCTGTGGCAGCACCAGACCAACAGCGGCAGCAGCACCGGTTGTGGTCGGGATCATCGAAAGCGCTGCGGCGCGTGACAAGTAGGGGTCTTTGCCCACAGTGTCATGAACCGGCTGGCTGGCTGTATAGGCGTGCACAGTGGTCATGTTGCCGTGTAGGATGCCCAATCCCGCGTCCAGAGCTGCGGCGACAGGTGACAGGCAGTTGGTGGTGCAAGACGCGTTGGAAACCACCAGATCATCCGCGGTAAGTTGGTCGTCATTGACGCCAAACACAACGGTTTTCACTCCGCCATCCCCTTTGGCCGGGGCCGAGATCAAAACTTTCTTTGCACCGTTCTTGAAATGACGCTCCGCCGCCTCGCGGGTACGGAACACGCCGGTGCATTCCAGCACGACATCGATATCCGACCAGGGCAGGTCCTCGGGGTTGCGCTCGCTGCTCAGACGGATGGGGCCGCGACCCACGTCAAGACCTGCATCGCTCAGGCTGACGGGGTTGGGATAACGGCCGTGGACGCTGTCGAATTCGAACAGATGCGCGTTCATTTCGGGCTTGCCCAGGTCATTGATCGCTACGATTTCGACATCGGTTCGGCCGCTTTCCATCACCGCACGCAGCACGCCGCGTCCGATCCGTCCAAAACCATTGATTGCAAGCTTGAGGGTCATTGATTGCTCCACCAGATTGGGTGTTCAGATTGGTTAGCGCTAACAAAGCCAGATGGGCTCAAATGTCAAGGAAAACCTGTGTCATCGCCAGAATGCGAGCCAGTCCAGGAAATCGTAGAGTTTCTTGCCGAGAAACAGCAGATGTTCGGTTCCGAACAATGCGACATCCACGATCAGAGCGCCGAGAATAAACACCCCAAGCCAGATAGCGATTTGATTGGTCATGGTTGTCCCGAACGAAAAATGCCCGCCCAGATAACCTGAGCGGGCGCTACGCTACAAGAGAAGTCCGAAGTCTCAGTTAAGGCGACCCATAGCCACGGCGACATCGGCCATGCGTACCGAGAAGCCCCATTCATTGTCGTACCACGCGAGAACGCGAACCATACGGTCATCGACCACGCGGGTCTGATCCGGTGCAAAGATCGAGCTTTCTTCGGTGTGGTTGAAATCGGTCGACACAAGCGGCGCAGGCTCATATCCCAGAACACGCTGCATCGGGCCTTTTGCAGCCTCTTCAACAATGGCGTTGATCTCGGCTGCTGACGTGTCGCGGGCGGCGCGGAAGGTCAGATCCACCGCCGAAACGTTCGGGGTCGGCACACGGATGGCGGACCCGTCAAGGCGGCCTTTGAGGTTCGGCAGCACTTCGCCCAGGGCCTTTGCGGCGCCGGTCGAGGTGGGGATCATCGACATCGCCGCAGCCCGCGCGCGGTAGAGGTCGCTGTGGCGGCGGTCCAAAGTCGGTTGGTCGCCGGTATAGGCGTGGATCGTGGTCATGATGCCATGTTCGATGCCCACACCTTCGTCCAGGACCTTGGCAAGCGGAGCAAGGCAATTGGTGGTGCAGGACCCGTTCGAGATCATGTTGTCATTTGCCGTTAGCGTATTGTGGTTCACGCCAAAGACGATGGTCTTGTCAACATTTGTGCCGGGGGCCGACAGCAAAACCTTGCCAGCGCCACGCTCGAGATGCGTTTTGGCTTTCAACCCGTCATTGAACTTGCCGGTGCATTCCAGAACGACGTCGCAGCCGTCCCAGTCCAGCTCGTTCATGTCATAGGTCGAGAACATCCGCATCGGGCCGCGCCCCAGATCCATGGTGTTGCCATCGACCCGAATCTCGCGCGGGAAACGTCCATGGATGCTGTCGTATTTCAAAAGATGCGCCGAGGTTTCCAGCGGACCGGTCGCGTTGATCTTGACAACTTCGATGTCATTGCGGCCTGAGGCAGCAATATGCGACAGGGTACAGCGGCCGATGCGGCCAAAACCATTTATACCGACCTTGATGGTCATGGGACGACTCCAGATACGCTTGCTTTGGTCGGCATATAGCCACGAAACTAATTTCTCAAAAGAGTAAAAACGACATATTTGCAATGTGTTAGCGCAAAACCTGGGCGGTTGCGCTAACGCTTGCGCTAGCTGTTGGATCAGATAGGGTCCGTGGTGCGGCGATTGTTGTGAAAGGAAGAACGATGAGTGGTCTGTTGGCCCTGCTGGATGATGTGGCCGGAATAGCCAAGGTTGCGGCTTCTTCGGTAGACGACGTGGTGGCAGCGGCCGGCAAAGCCGGGGCCAAAACCGCCGGCGTGATCATTGATGATGCGGCGGTCACGCCGAAATACGTTCAGGGTTTTGCCCCCGCGCGAGAGCTGCCGATCATCTGGCGTATCGCGCGAGGATCAATATTCAACAAGATCATTCTGCTTCTGCCCGTCGCCTTGTTGCTGGCCAACTTCGCGCCATGGCTGATCACACCGCTCTTGATGATCGGGGGGTCGTATCTGTGTTTTGAAGGGGCCGAAAAGATCTTTCACGTGCTGTTTCCCCATGGAAGCCATGTTATCGATGAAGACTTGAAGAACCGCGATCCGGGTCATCTGGAAGAACAGAAAGTGCGTGGAGCGATCAAAACCGATTTCATCCTGTCGGCCGAGATCATGACCATCGCACTGGCCGCGATTGAGGCTCCTAACGTCTGGATGCAGGCGGCTACGCTGGCCGTTGTCGGGATTGGTGTGACCGTGGCGGTATACGGCTCGGTCGCGCTGATCGTGAAGATGGATGATGTCGGTCTTTATCTGGCGCAGAACGCGCTAACATCTGTTGGACGCAGTATGGGCCGGGGTCTGGTGCGGGCGATGCCGGGTGTGATGAAAACCCTGTCGATCGTGGGCACGGCGGCTATGCTGTGGGTCGGCGGGTCGATTGTCATCCACGGTATGGAGGTTCTGGGCTTTGGCTGGCTGGGCCATCATATCCACGATTGGGCCTATGCGCTGGGGCATTCGGTATCCGCGCAGTGGACAAGTGCCGTTGAATGGATTTCGAAAGCCACAATGGACGGTGTGTTTGGTTTGGCCTGGGGGATGGTGCTGATCCCCTTGGCGACCAAGGTGATCATGCCGATGTTCGGAAAATCCGGCGCCCATTGATCCAAATGAAAAAGGCGGCCACGGGCCGCCTTTTGCTTGTTCAACTGGGTCTGTTTTACAGCCCGAGCAACTCCTTGACCTTGGCAACTGTCGCTTCGGCTGTAATGCCGAAATGCTTGTAGAGCTCACCCGCAGGGGCAGAGGCGCCAAAGCTGGACATGCCGATGAAACCAGCCTTGGCCTCGCGACCGCGTTCGCCAAGCAACCAGCGATCCCAGCCGCCCGCGCGCACGGCGGCTTCGATGCCGACCCGGACCGGGCCGCCCGGAAGCACGCGTTTGCGATAGGCTTCGTCCTGTTGGGCAAAAAGCTCCATGCAGGGCATCGAGACGACGCGGGTGCCAATGCCTTCGGCCTCAAGCATGGCTTTGGCCTCCATGGCCAGCGACACCTCGGACCCGGTGGCGATCAGGATGGCCTGACGTTTGCCTTCAGCTTCGGCCAGAACATAGGCGCCCTGTGCGGTGAGGTTCTTGGTCTTGTGATCCTTGCGCACCGTGGGCACGCCCTGACGGGTCAATGACAGGACAGAGGGGCTGTCTTTGAAGGTCAGAGCCAGTTCCCACGCCTCGGCGGTTTCAACGGTATCAGCAGGGCGGAACACAAAGGTATTGGGCGTCGCGCGTGAAATGGCCAGATGTTCGACCGGCTGGTGGGTCGGTCCGTCTTCGCCCAGACCGATGGAGTCATGGGTCATCACGAAGACCGTCGGCACTTTCATCAGAGCAGCCAAACGCATGGACGGGCGGGCATAGTCGGTGAAGGCCATGAACGTTCCACCATAGGGGCGGATACCACCATGCAGCGCCATGCCGTTCATCGCGGCGGCCATGCCGTGTTCGCGGATACCGTAATGGATATACCGACCCTTGCGGTTTTCCGGCAGGAACACGCCCATATCCGCAGATTTGGTGTTGTTCGATCCGGTCAGGTCAGCAGAACCGCCGATGGTTTCCGGCATGATCGGGTTGACCACGTTCAAAACTTTCTCGGACGAGGCACGGGTGGCCAGCTTGGGCTGCTCTTCCGCCATCTGCTTTTTGAAGGCACGGATGGCACCGGCCAGTTTTTTGGGAGCCTCAAAGGCATAGGCCCGATTGAACTCTGCCTGTTTGCGTTCAGAAACTTGGGCAAAGCGTTCTTCCCAGGCAGCACGTTCCGCAGCACCCCGAGCCCCAATGGCTTCCCAGGCGGATTTGACTGCCGACGGAATCTCGAACGGACCGTGCGGCCAGCCATAGCTTTCCTTGGCAGCTTTAAGCTGGTCCTGATCGGTCAGAGCGCCGTGACCTTTCGACGTATCCTGCGCCGCATGGCCCAACGCGATATGGCTTTCGCACGCGATCATTGTTGGCTTGTTCGACGATTTGGCCTTGGTGATGGCTTCATCGATGGCTTGCGGGTCGTGGCCGTCGATCTCGATCACCTGCCAGCCCGACGCGGCGAACCGTTTCA
The DNA here is from genome assembly GCF_013031565.1 of Ruegeria sp. HKCCD7255. Lineage (NCBI taxonomy): Bacteria > Pseudomonadati > Pseudomonadota > Alphaproteobacteria > Rhodobacterales > Roseobacteraceae > Ruegeria > Ruegeria sp. HKCCD7255. The sequence goes on from NZ_WQAG01000002.1 coordinate 371,579, forward strand.
CCTGATCCGTGCGATCGGCAATATCGACGGTGCCGTCGATCGTGATATTGTTGTTGTCCCAGAACACGATGAGCTTGCTCAACTCGTGCCGTCCGGCCAATGTGATGGCCTCTTGGCTAACGCCTTCCATAAGGCAGCCGTCGCCAGCGATCACGTATGTATAGTGATCGACGATCTTTTTACCGTATTGCGCACGCTGGATTTCTTCGGCCATGGCGAAACCTACGGCGTTCGAGATGCCCTGACCCAGCGGACCGGTAGTGGTTTCGACACCATTGATCAGAAAGTTCTCGGGGTGGCCTGCGGTTTTGGCACCCAACTGGCGGAAATTCTTGATCTCATCCAGCGAGACATCCGCGTGACCTGTCAGATACAGCAGCGAATAGACCAACATCGAGCCATGGCCCGCCGACAGGATGAACCGGTCGCGGTCGGGCCAGTTTGGCGCGCTTGCATCGAATTTCAGGTGCTTTTCGAACAGTACAGTCGCGACATCGGCCATGCCCATCGGCATGCCGGAATGGCCGGAATTGGCGGCGGCGACGGCATCAAGGGTCAGGGTTCGGATGGCCGCAGCCTTGTCCCAGTGTTCGGGGTTGGCTTTGCGCAGCGCAGTCAGGTCCACGGGCGTTGTTCCTTTGGATTACGGATGAGTTACGGGCGGTTGCGCCGCTGAATACCACTCACTTGCCAAAGTGCAAGCAGAACCGGGGCGATATCTCGCCGCTTGGTTCAAGAACTCGCCCCAAGCCCTTGAAAGCAAACAGTGGGTATTTTCCAATACATTCCGTTAGACTAGGCACAGATGATGGCATGGCGTGATTCGTAGACGTCACCACGCATACGAACCTTGACAAAGAGGTGACAGGGGCATGAGCCAAATCGAAGAATTACAGCGGCGCATTATCGTTGCTATGCATCGGATCGGAACAGGGGTCGACGCTTTGGCAGAAGCAACCCTGGAGAGCAGCGGTTCAGATGAGGGTTTGCGAGCGACGCTTGACCAGGAACGTCAGCTTACCGCCGAGTTGCATGAGCGGATCAAAACTCTGGAAACGCGCCACCAAAGCGAGATTGACAACCTGCGGGCCGAGTTGGAGCGGGCAGAGGGTGAGCCAGAGAAAGACCCCGAGATGGATGTGCTGCGTCAGCAGTTGGCCGAAGCGAAGACAACGCTGGCGTCGGTTGAAGCGGCGCGTGCGGAATTGGCTGAGGCCAAGGCTGCTTTGGACAACACCGATGAAGTTGACGGGCTGAAGGCGGAAATCGCGCAGCTGAAAGCAGAGCTGGCCGATAGCGAACGCATAGAAGAGCTGAGCGCAGAGCTTGATATGCTGCGGGCCGAGCGCAGCAGCCATGGCGCCGCGATGAGCCGGTTGGACGACGATTTGCAGCGGATGCGCAAAGCCAATGAACAACTTAGGGCATCGATGGATGAATTGCGCGCGGCCGCACAGAACGGTTTGCCGGACGCCGCGCTTTTGAACCGAGCCACCGCTGCCGAGCTTGAAGCCACCCGTGCGGCGCAAGCGACCGATGCTGCCGAAGCTCATGCGGTTCTGGCGCGTCTGGAACCGCTATTGTCGCGCGCACAACTGACCGAGGGAGAGGTGGAGTAATGCCCGAAGTGACCATTTATATCGGTGGCCGCGGCTTTCATGTCTCGTGCCAGGAAGGTGAAGAAGCGTTCTTGCAATCCGCAGCCAAGATGCTGGACGATGAAGCGCAGGTATTATCGGATCAGATTGGCCGGATGCCGGAATCGCGGATGCTGCTCATGGCGGGGCTGATGCTTGCCGATAAAATGGCCGAATCCGATGAGCGGTTGAAAACACTTGAATCCAAATTGGCCGAAACCGAGGCCGAATTGAACCGCCATCGTCTCGCCCCTCCGCCTGAACCGGAACGTATTGAGGTTGCGGTTGTGCCGCCATCGGTGACCGATACGCTGGCGGAAATGGCTGCACGGGCTGAAGCTCTGGCTGCGGTAATCGAGGAGAAGTCCACGAAATGACCTGCTTGCCCAAACTGGCTCTGGCTGCCGCTCTGTCGCTTGGCGCGTCGGCAGCACTGGCCGAGATCGACATTCTTTCCGTCGCCTTCAATTGCGAAAACAATACGCGCATTCCGGTCACCTATTTCAACGCATCCGATGGGTCCGGGGCGGCGGCATTGGTTTTGAACGGAGAGCTGATCGCAATGCGTCAGGTTCCCAGCGGGTCGGGCATCCAGTATGAATCGGTGGATGCCAATGGCCTCTATACGCTGCGGTCCAAAGGGTGGGACGCGACGATCACCCATCAACCCGCAGGCAGTACAGCCCCCGAAACCCTGTTGTTCAGGGACTGTTCCAGCCGCTAGGCGTTGGCTTCGCGGATTTTGTCCGCGGCATCCTTGTCGTAGGTGACACCATTGTCATCAAACAGAGTGTCCAACTCGCCCGACAAGGTCATCTCGGTGATGATATCGCACCCACCGACAAACTCGCCTTTGACGTAAAGCTGCGGCACGGTCGGCCAGTCGGAATAATCCTTGATGCCCTGGCGCACGGCTTCATCCGCCAGCACATTCACGTCAGCATAGTCAACACCCATATAGTTCAGCACGCCGGCCACGCGGGACGAAAACCCGCATTGCGGCATCTCTTTGGTGCCTTTCATATACAGAACGACGTCATTGGCTTTGACGGTTTCGTCGATCTGGGTTTTTACATCGGTCATTTCGCGTTTCCTTGTCATCAGCGCTCAATCGCGCTTGTTCATGCGTTCCAATCGATCGTTTTCTGCTTGTACCTTGTTTACAAGGTCAACATCGGTCGCTTCCATTCCAAGTATGGATTTGTGTTTGGCTCGTGAATGGCTCAACGCCAAAAGCGTGATCAACGCACCAAAACCGACTACCGCAAACAAAATGACGATCACATGCTCCATCTCACTCCGGCACTTTGGTGGTCAGCGCCAGCGCGTGCAATTCTCCATCTGGGCCGTCCATCTTGCCTTTCAAGGCCGCATAGACCGCGCGCTGTTGTTGGACGCGGTTTTTGCCCCGAAAGCTCTCGTCCACGACCATGGCAGACATGTGCACGCCATCGCTGCCGCCAACCTGAATTTCCGCGTTGGGAAAGCTCTCGCGCAGCAGGGTTTCAATCTCGTGGGCGCTCATCGGCATGTAGGTCACTCCTGAAGGTCTTTCCCAAGATGTAGAGCGCCGGGCGGGGGCGTGCAAGATGTGACGCGGGCGCAGCGCGGGAAAACCCGCGCCTGTGATCAGCGCGGGATTTTCCGTATTTGAAATGAGAAGAAGGGGTGGGCGTGCTTATGCCACCGCAGAGGCAAAGCTGGTGCGGAAGACATCGGTCAACTCGCTCAGAGGCGCTTCTGCGCTGCCAATCCTGACGCTGTCGCCCGTGAACCGGCCAACCGATACCAAAGGCACGCCCGCCTGACCTGCGGCGATCATCAGCGCCTCGGCCTGATCAAAGTTGCAAGCGACCAGATAGCGTGCCTGATCTTCGCCAAAGAGAAACTCGGTTGGCGCCTCGTCGAGGCAGACGCCGACGCCTGCGGCTTCGGCCAGTTCGAACGCGGCCAGTGCCAGACCACCATCACCCAGATCAGTGCAGGCTTTGATCATCTCGCGATTGGCGCGGATGAAATCGCCGTTGCGCTTTTCTGCGGCCAAATCAACCTGCGGCGCGTCGCCGTCTTCGCGGTTGAAGACCTCGGCCAGCAGGGCGGATTGGCCCAGATGGCCGGTGGTGTCGCCGATCACCAGCGCCACGTGACCCTCGCGCACTTCATTGCCGATGATCTCATCGGTGTGGGTCAGCAGGCCGACCGCGCCGATGGTGGGGGTGGGCAGGATCGCTTGACCATCGGTTTCGTTATAGAGCGAGACATTGCCCGACACGATGGGCATGTCCAGCGCACCAACGGCAGCACCGATGCCCTGAATGGCGCCGACGAACTGGCCCATGATCTCGGGCTTTTCGGGGTTGCCGAAATTCAGGTTGTCAGTGGTGGCCAAGGGCGTTGCACCCACGGCGGTGAGGTTGCGATAGGCTTCAGCCACCGCCTGCTTGCCCCCTTCCACCGGGTTGGCGCGCACATAGCGCGGTGTCACATCGCTGGTGAAAGCCAGAACCTTGTCGGTGCCGTGCACGCGCACCATGCCAGCACCCAGACCGGGCGTGCGCGCTGAATCGGCCATAACCATGGTGTCGTATTGTTCATAGACCCATTGCTTGCCCGCATAGTTGGGCGAGGAAAGAAGCGCGCGCAGACCATCAATCGGGTCGATCTGCGGCACGTCATCGAGCGGCGCGGCCTGGGGTGTCGGCACCCACGGGCGATCATATTCGGGTGCGGTTGAAGAGAGTTTGGACAGGACCAGATCGGCTTTGACCTCGCCATTGTGCATGATCAGGAAGCGGTCTTCGGCGATTGTTTCGCCGACGATGGCGAAATCCAGATCCCATTTTTCGAAGACCGCGCGCGCCTCAGCCTCAAGCTCGGGCTTGAGAACCATCAACATGCGTTCCTGGGATTCTGACAGCATCATCTCATAGGCGGTCATGTTCTCTTCGCGCTGGGGCACGTTTTCCAGATCCAGACGTACACCCAGACCACCTTTGTCACCCATTTCAACGGCAGAACAGGTCAAGCCCGCAGCACCCATATCCTGAATCGAGATCACAGCACCGGTCTGCATAAGTTCAAGCGTGGCCTCCATCAGGCGCTTTTCGGTGAAAGGATCGCCAACTTGAACCGTGGGGCGTTTTTCTTCGATCGTGTCATCGAATTCGGCCGAGGCCATGGTTGCGCCGCCCACACCATCACGACCGGTCTTCGCACCAAGATAGACAACGGGCATCCCGATCCCGGAGGCAGCGGAGTAGAAGATCTTGTCACTGTCTGCGAGGCCTGCGGCGAACGCATTTACAAGGCAGTTGCCGTTATAGGCCGGGTGAAACCGGACCTCACCGCCCACGCAAGGTACGCCGAAGCAGTTGCCATAACCGCCGATGCCTTCCACCACGCCGTTCACCAACTGACGGGTCTTGTGGTGCCCGGGTTCGCCAAAGGACAGCGCGTTCATCGAGGCGATGGGGCGCGCGCCCATGGTGAAGACGTCACGCAGAATGCCACCCACACCCGTGGCCGCACCTTGATAGGGTTCGATGTACGAGGGGTGGTTATGGCTTTCCATCTTGAAGACCACGGCCTGACCGTCACCAATATCAACAACGCCTGCATTCTCCCCCGGGCCACAGATCACCTGCGGGCCCGATGTGGGCAGGGTGCGCAACCATTTCTTGGAGGATTTGTACGAGCAGTGCTCATTCCACATGGCCGAAAAGATGCCCAGTTCGGTGAAGCTTGGTTCACGCCCGATGATCTCGAGGATCATGTCGTATTCCTCGGGCTTGAGCCCATGTGCAGCAATCAGATCGGGTGTGATGGCGGGCTCTTGCATCTTCTGTCCTGTGTTCAAATGGGCCGAGTTTTCGGGCCTTTTAGGGCAAGGCGCGGGCTGTGGAAAGAGCCAAACCCGCGCAGGTTGGTAGCGGCAAAGAAAAACGGAACCGACGATGGGGCCGGTTCCGTCTATTCTGTGGTGGCGTCTTGTGAGCGCCACCGGCTGCGACACGGTGGTTAAGCCGGATTCTGCGCCTTGTTTGCAGCGTCGGCCGCCGCAGCGCCTACTGCCGCCTTTTGTTCTTCCGTCAGCGCCTCGGCCTCGTCCAGACCTGGGATCGCAACGCGTACCTCGCGGCGCGCAAAATCGATACCGTTTTCGTTGAACGCTGCCTTGACCCGGTTGAAGATCTCTTTGCGCAGGGTGAACTGCTTGCCGGGCTTGGCCATGAACTTACCGCGGATGATCATGCCAACATCGTCAAAGTCAAAGACGCCCTGAGATTTGAACGGTTGCAGGAACCCATCTTTGTGGGTTTCATCCGCCATCATCTCGGCGCCGATCTTCTTAAAGATTTTCTTGACCTTATTGGGATCGGTATCGAAAGGAACGGTGAACTTGAGTTTCATGATCACCCAGTCGCGGCTGAAATTGGTCAGCTTCTGGATCTCACCATAAGGGATCGTGTGCACCGGGCCGCGGTGGTGACGCAGTTGCATCGACCGGATCGAAATCTTTTCGACGGTACCTGCAGTACCACCCACATCGACATATTCGCCCACGCGAAACGCGTCATCGATCAGGAAGAAGATACCGCCCACGATATCCGAGACCAGTTTCTGAGCACCAAAACCGATGGCCAGACCCAGGATACCGGCACCGGCCAGCAGCGGGGTGATGTCCAGCCCCAGAGCCCCAAGCGCGAGCAGGGCGAAGATCACTGCAATCGCCACCTGCGCGGTCACGCGAAGCAGCGGAAGAACTGTGGCCAGACGCGATCCGCCCGAACCACCGCCTTCACCGGCTTCTTCGTCCGGGCTCTGTTCTGCGGCAGTCTGCTCCTTGGCCAAGCGGCGGTTGATCCATAGCGAGACAAGTTCGTTCAGGATGTAGCCAATGGCCGCAATGATGAAGAACTGGATCAAACGGCTGCCTTCTTCAGCGCCACCACCTGCGATTTCCTGAAGGTTCAGGTTCCAGGCTTTGGCGATCATCAGGATCACCAGAATCCCCGCGATAACGCGGCCAATCCGGATATAGCTGCGTTTGGTCGAGCGGTAGGCGCGTTCCGCCACGGGTCCGTCACCCATCATGGGTGGCTGCAGGTGGCGCACAAGACCCCGGATCAGTGTATCCAGCGCCGGCGCGATCAGCAGCCAGAACATGGTGGTGAAATGAGCACCCGACAGGAGTATTGCGCGAATAACCGGGTCACGCTGCGCTGCCAGAAACTCGACCAACAGCCAGATCACTGCGGACACTGCAATGGCGAAATAGGGATAATACCGCGCCACTTCCTCGTCGAACTTGGTGTGGTCAGGGTCTGTGCCCAACATCATCTGGGTCAGACCATCCCGTGCGGTCCAGGCAATCAGACCGATATAGATGTGAATGCCCGCGTTCAGCCAGAACCCGATGCGTGTTTCCCCACCGGTGATGCCGTTCAAACGATTGAAGTGCAGCAGGAACAGTGTGAAGCCGATCAGGATCAGCAGGCCGATCAGGTTGCGATGCAGGTATTTTGCCCAATGGTCGTCGATGTTCACCAAACGGTATTCGGGCTTGTTCGGGGCCAACACAAAGCGCGACGCTGCTGCACCCAAACGCGGAATCCAGATAAGATAGAACACAAACGGAGCAGCATATACGATCTGCTCGGGTGTCAGAAGGCCACGTCCAACCGCGCGTATGACCACGTAGAACACGACCAGACCAGCGATCTCGTGACAAAACCGGACAAACAGATACCTGACGGCACCCCACAGATCGTTCTCTGAAGCGACATCTGATTTCGCGTGCCACTTGCGAGTAAAAAGCCCAAACAGCTTTTCCGCGATGAACCCTACAATCAGAACACTGGCCACTAACCCTAGCAACAAAAGTGCGCCATTGCTGCCAAACGTGCCGACGAAGTTGCTAACGGCCTCGGCCTGCGCACTAAAGATGTTGGGAATAGTGACAAAAACATGTGTCCACGAGGCGACCATCTCGGCCCAGATCTCATTGATCTCGGTGATGGGATCTTCGCGATCTTCAGCTTCCGCCGCGTTTTTCTCGGCTACCGCATCCAAGCGCTCTAAAAGGATCGAGCGTACCTGATCATCCGACATGCGCGCGACAAGATCATCGACCTGTTCGGGTGTCAGGTCCTCGGGGATGGTCACTGTTGTCGGGGCAGAGCTTGATGATGTTGATGGCACTTGGGCCTGCAATGGTCCGACCAGCAGCACCAATGAAATTAGTGCCGCCAAAAGGCGAAGGGTGTCGCGCATTGAGTTGTCCTCGATCACAATAAATTTGATTGTTTTTTCGGGATCATAGGCATGTGAACTGAAATTTCCCAGCAGTTTCACAGCCCTGGGCTCATGCAAAACCAAAAAACTAAAAAAAAAGGCCGAGCACTAAGCTCGGCCGTAGTCCAACAGGGAGGTATGAAGATGATGAGCGTTTCAGCATCACCGCCTTCGATTGCTCATTTAGGGATCACTTGGTGAACGATCAAGGTATTTTACTGGTTAATAAAACATGCCCGCTATGTCGTGAGCGCATAGCTAGATTTTTCCCAACTGCCTCAGGTGTTTGCGATGCGCGATAATTTCATCCTGCACAAAATCCCTGAAGGCTTCGATGCGCTTGGAATGGCGCAGTTCCTCGGGGTAGGCGAGGTAAACCGGCACGTCGGTGCTGTCGATATCGGGCAGAACCGGCACAAGATCGGGGAAATCCTCGGTCACATAGTCAGGCAGAACGCCGATGCCCAGATCATGCAGAACACCCTGCAGAACACCAAAATAGTTGTTTACCGTCAGCAACGACCCGGGGTTATAGGTCATTAGGTGGCGCACCAAAGTGGCGCTGGCCCCGACCTGCGGGGCAGAGGGCGTTTGACAGATCAGACGGTGTTTCGAGATGTCCTCGAGGCTTTCCAAAGGCTCGGGATGCGCATCAAGATAGCTGCGGGTGGCATAAAGCAACATCTGAACTGTCATCAGGCGTTTGCGCACCAGATCGGCCTGGCTGGGTTCTTTCATACGGATGGCAACGTCAGCCTCACGCATGGGCAGATCCAGCACCCGTTCTTCCAGCATCAGGTCGATATTCAGGTCGGGATATTGCTCGTAAAGCTTGGGCAGGCGCGGGGCCAACCACAGGGTACCGAAGCCAAAGGTAGTGGTGACGCGCAGAACGCCAAAGACCTCGTCTTCGCTGTCACGGATGCGCGCGGCGGCTGTGTCCAACCGTTTGGACATGGCCGTGGTTGCATCAAACAAAAGCTCGCCTTGTTCGGTGAGAATCAGACCCCTTGCATGACGGTGAAACAGGGTCACATCCAGCGATTCTTCCAGCGCTCGGATCTGACGACTCACGGCGGATTGAGACAAATTGAGCTTGTCACCCGCATGCGTGAGGCTGCCCGCATCCGCGACCGCGTGAAATATTCTAAGCTTGTCCCAATCCATCTTTGCAACTTTCGTTATTCTTTGGCCGACCTATATGAAACAGGTAACAAATTCCACACGCAAACCCGGAATCGGAAACGTGCGAGCGGAAATTCCCTATACAGGTCAGAATATATGACCTAAAATAGATGAACAATGTGGCAGTATTTTCCGACGAGGGGAGACGTCTGAATGAGTCAGCCAAAAGTATCGCTGAATGACCGGTTCGATCTAAGCAAAAGTCCGATTCTTTTAAACGGCACACAAGCGATTGTACGTCTGATGCTGATGCAGAAAGAGCGGGACCGCGCAGCAGGGCTGAACACCGCCGGACTGGTCACCGGATACCGAGGTTCACCCTTGGGCGCGGTTGATCAGCAGATGAACCGGGCGCAGAGGCAACTGCTGGAAAACGACGTCACCTTTCAATACGGGTTGAATGAAGATCTGGCCGCCACGGCACTGTGGGGCAGTCAACAGGCCGGTTTGCGCGGCGACGGCAAATACGATGGCGTCTTTGGGCTTTGGTATGGCAAAGGCCCCGGCGTTGACCGATCAGGTGATGTAATGCGCCACGCCAACATGGCAGGAACGGCCGCTTTGGGCGGTGTCCTGATGGCGATGGGCGATGACCATACGGGCGAAAGCTCGACCGTGTTGCACCAGTCGGAATGGTCGATGGTCGACATGTATATGCCGGTGGTCAGCCCCGCCGGTGTGCAAGAGATCCTGGATTATGGCATTTACGGCTTTGCTCTCAGCCGCTTTGCCGGTGTCTGGGTCGGGCTCAAGACAATGAAAGACACGATCGAGGTCACCTCGGTCGTCGATGGCAGGTCGGACCGGGCCTCAGTGGTGATCCCTGAATTTGATATGCCCGAAGGAGGCTTGAACATTCGCCTGGGCGATACGCCCCACCTGCAAGAAGCGCGGATGATCGACTACAAGCGCTTTGCGGCGGAAACCTTCTCGCACGCAAACCGGATGGACAAACGCGTCTGGGGCAAAGCGGGTGCCAAGATCGGGCTGGTGGCTGCGGGCAAGAACTGGCTGGACCTGACGCATGCCTTGTCTTTGCTCAACATTGATGAGGCCGAGGCCGAGCGCCTGGGGATCACAACCTATAAAATCGGCCAGACGTTCCCGTTAGATATGAAAGGGTTTCACGATTGGGCCGAAGGTCTGGACCTGATCGTTATCATCGAAGAAAAGCGCAAGCTGATCGAAGTGCAGGTCAAAGAGGCTATCTTTGACGACCGGCGCGGGCGGCGCGTTTACGGCTGGTACAAAGGCGGGGCCGGGGCGCTGCACCGGGAAGAACTGTTCCCGACGCGCGGCGCGCTTGATCCGATCATGATCGCCGAAAAACTGGGTGATATCCTGGTCGAAGAAGGCCGCGAAACGGACGGTATCCGCGCGGGTCTCAGCAAGCTGACCGAGGCACGACGCGCCGATAATGCTCAGAACATTGCTGAACGTGTGCCCTATTTCTGCTCGGGCTGCCCCCATAACAGCTCGACCAAACTGCCCGAAGGCAGCCGGGCCTATGCCGGGATCGGATGCCATTACATGGTGCAGTGGATGGAACGCGAGACGACGGGGTTCACCCAGATGGGCGGCGAAGGTGCGAACTGGATCGGTGAAGCGCCGTTTTCCACCACAGAGCATGTGTTCCAGAACCTGGGCGACGGCACCTATAACCACTCGGGCGTTCAGGCCATCCGGGCCGCTTTGGCCAACGACACCAACATCACCTTCAAGATCCTGTTCAACGACGCGGTTGCCATGACGGGCGGGCAGGGCAACGAAGGGGGTCTGACTGCGGAACGGATCGTGGACGAAGTGCGCGCTATGGGCGTCAAAACCGTGGCGCTGGTTTATGACGAAAAGGAAGATGTGAACCTCAAGGCCTTGCCCTCGGATGTCGAGACGCATGAACGGGCCGAACTGATGCAGGTTCAGGAAAAGTTCCGTGCCATTGAGGGGGTTTCGGTCATCGTCTACGTGCAGACTTGCGCTGCAGAGAAACGCCGGCGGCGAAAGCGGGGCACCTTCCCGGACCCAGACAAGCGTGTGTTCATCAACACCGACATTTGCGAAGGCTGCGGCGATTGCGGGGTACAGTCGAACTGTGTGTCCATCGTGCCGAAAGAGACCGAACTTGGGCGCAAACGGGCCATTGACCAATCCAGTTGCAACAAGGATTTCTCTTGCCTCAAAGGGTTTTGCCCGTCTTTTGTAACGCTCGAAGGCGCGACAATCCGTAAAGAGGCCACCACCGAAATTGATCTGCCCGATCTGCCCGAGCCTGATCTGCCGGTCATCAAGGGAACCCATAACATCGTAATTACCGGTGTCGGCGGTACCGGCGTTGTCACCATCGGTGCGCTTCTGGCACAAGCCGCGCAAATCGACGGCAAGGGCGCCGGGATGATGGAAATGGCGGGGCTGGCGCAAAAAGGCGGTGCGGTTCACATCCATTGCCGCTTGGCAGAGCGCCCCGAGGACATCAGCGCCATTCGCGTGGCAACCGGTGAGGCGCATGCACTGATCGGGGGCGATCTGGTTGTGTCAGCCGGGGCCAAGACATTGGGGCTAACCCGTCAGGGCCAGACTGGGGCAGTGGTAAACAGCCATGAGATCGTGACCGGAGATTTCACCCGCAATACCGAATTTCAGATCCCAAGCGACCGGTTGGAGCTGGCGCTCAAGGCGCGTCTGAAGGAGGATGTGGATCTCTTTGATGCTTCGGATCTCGCGCGCGCGGTTATGGGGGATTCGATCTATTCCAACATGATGGTGTTTGGCGCGGCTTGGCAGCGTGGTCTGATTCCGCTGTCCTGGGACGCGATCGAACAGGCCATTGACCTGAACGGCACAGCGGTCGAGCGCAACAAACGCGCCTTTGCCGTTGGCCGCTGGGCTGTCTTGCATCCCGAAGAGGTCGCAAAGATCCTTGCACCGAACGTAACATCCCTGCCCAAGACGCTGGATCAATTGATCGCATTCCGTGCCGGTCACCTGACACAGTATCAAAGCGCCCGATTGGCTAGGAAATACACCAAACTGGTCAATTCAATCGAAGATGAGGCCGTCAAAGAGGCTGTCGCCAAAGGTTATCACAAGCTGCTGTCTTACAAGGACGAATACGAGGTCGCGCGTCTATTGCTGGGCAGCCGCGAAAAGGCGCGGGCCGAGTTTGATGGCGATTTCAAAATGACCTTCCACTTGGCACCGCCAGTTCTGTCCAAGGCCGGTTCTGACGGGCGTCCTGTGAAAAAGGCATTTGGTGAAGGGTATCTGAGGCTGTTCAAGCTGCTGGCGCGTTTGAAATCCCTGCGCGGCACGCCGCTGGACCCGTTTGGCCGTACTGCCGAGCGCCGGATGGAACGGGCGCTGATCAAACAGTACGAAAAGGACATGAAGGAGGTTCTGCCCAAACTGACTTCTGAAACACGCGACGCGATTGAGGCATTGGCAAAGCTGCCCCTTGAGATCCGCGGGTTTGGCCCGGTCCTTGCGGCCAATGAGGCCAAAGCAGCAAAGCGAAGGGAAGAATTGTTGGCGCTGATCCGGTCAGGCGGTCCTGAGTTAAAGACTGCGGCAGAGTGAAGCTTCACGCCCTTGTCACGTTACTTGGGCAAATCTGTCACATAAAATAACAAGCAGACCGCAAACCGGAGACCACAATGCGCTCGCGTCATGTTGTTCGTGACATTTCCTATGCCTATTCCGCCGAAACCAAGGGTGGGCGGATGGTGATCAAACTGATCGAGAATACCACTGGACGTTTGCGTCTGATCAAACGCGCGGATGGATATGATCGAGAAGTCGCGTCTGGCCGGGACTTCTGGCAGGTGATGGTCGACCGCTATGGGCTGAGTTTGGACATCGTTGGTGGCGCGCTGTCAAACATTCCCAAGGACCGCCCGCTGATCCTGATCGCAAACCATCCCTATGGTATTCTCGATGGCTTGATGATGGGACATATCTTGTCCCAAACCCGAGGGGATTTTCGAATCCTCGCCAATCGTGTCTTTCGCAAGGCCGAAGATCTGAATCGCATCATCCTACCGATCTCGTTTGACGAGACGAAAGAGGCGATGAAGCTGAACCTCGAGACACGTAAAACCGCGCTGAACTACCTGGGTGCGGGGGGGGCCATTGGGATCTTTCCGGGTGGCACGGTCAGCACTGGGTTAAAGCCGTTCTCGCACCCGATGGACCCCGGATGGCGCGGGTTCACTGCGCGGATGGTGGCCAAATCTGACGCGACCGTTGTGCCTGTTTTCTTTGACGGCCACACCTCGCGCCTGTTCCAGATCGCCAGCCATCTGCACAGCACGCTGCGGATGGGATTGTTGATCAAAGAGTTCAAAAAGCGCGTCGATACTCCGGTCAAGGTGGTGATCGGTGAGCCAATTGGTCGTGATGTTTTGGACCCATTGGGCAAAGACACGCGCAAGATGATGGATTTCCTGCGCAAAGCCACGTATGAGCTGTCTCCGACGCCATTGAAGTCGTATGACTATGGCTATGAATTCGAGGAACGGCATCGCGCCTGAGTTAAGACATGGCAGTAGGTATCTTTGATTCCGGTTTGGGCGGACTGACCGTTCTGAACGCCGCGCAGCAACGGCTGCCCGACGTGGACTTCCTGTATTACGCCGACAGTTCGCACGCGCCTTATGGTGTGCGCGACGCGGAAGATATCTATCAACTGACGCGCCGCGCGGTTCATGACCTGTGGGAGCGCGGGTGCAATCTGGTCATTCTGGCCTGCAACACTGCCAGCGCAGCGGCGTTGCGGCGGATGCAGGAAGAAGGCGTGCCCGAAGGCAAGCGCGTGCTCGGGGTTTTTGTGCCTCTGATCGAGGCTTTGACCGAACGCCAATGGGGCGACAACTCGCCCCCGCGCGAGGTCAAGGTGCAGCATGTGGCCTTGTTTGCCACCCCGGCCACGGTTTCAAGCCGTGCTTTTCAACGCGAATTGGCGTTCCGGGCCATTGGTGTCGATGTCGAAGCACAGGCCTGCGGTGGGGTGGTCGATGCCATCGAAGACGGTGACATGATCCTGGCCGAAGCCTTGGTGCGCAGTCATGTGGACGCGCTGAAACGCAAAATGCCGTCGCCTCAGGCGGCCATTCTGGGCTGTACGCACTATCCCCTGATGGCTGAGGCGTTCCAGAAGGCATTGGGACCGGATGTTCAGGTGTACAGTCAGGGAACGCTGGTGGCGGACAGTCTGGGCGACTATTTGCAGCGTCATCCCAACATGTTGGGCGACGGTCCGGGCGGGTTTCTGACGACGGGAAAGCCCGATATGGTCAGCGACCGCGCCACGCAGTTCCTCCGACGACAAATCAAGTTTGAAGCCGCCTGACCTGCATCAAGGACGGCGCAACTCCTGACCCTTAAACCAATGACCGTCGCATCGGCGGTCGTGACATGTGACATCAAGATGAAAGAGGTCTGACATGACCCACAAAATCGCAATTCTGGGCGCTTCGGGATATACCGGCGCCGAACTGGTGCGGCTGATTGCCGAGCACCCGAACATGGACATCGTTGCCTTGGCCGCCGAGCGTAAGGCAGGGCTTTCGATGGCCCAGGTCTTTCCGCATCTGCGCCATATGGACCTGCCGGATTTGTGCAAAATCTCGGAAATCGACTTTTCGCAGATCGATCTGTGTTTCTGCGCGCTGCCCCATAAAACCAGCCAGGACGTGATCCGCGCGCTGCCAAAAGATCTCAAGATCGTTGATTTGTCTGCCGATTTCCGGCTTGAGGACGCTGAGGCCTATGAAAAGTGGTACGGCAACCCGCACAGCGCGCTTGAGCAGCAGTCAGAGGCTGTTTACGGCCTGACCGAGTTCTGTCGGGATCAGATCCGCACCGCCCGGCTTGTGGCTGGCACTGGCTGCAACGCGGCAACGGGTCAGTTCGTTTTGCGGCCTCTGGTGTCCGCTGGCGTCATTGATCTGGATGACATCATTCTGGACCTCAAATGCGCCGTTTCGGGCGCTGGTCGGTCGTTGAAGGAAAACCTGCTGCATGCGGAACTGAGCGAGGGCTATCACGCCTATGCGGTTGGTGGCACGCACCGGCATCTGGGCGAGTTCGATCAGGAGTTTTCCAAGATCGCAGGACGCCCGGTTCATGTGCAGTTCACCCCGCATTTGCTGCCGGCAAACCGGGGGATTTTGGCCACGACTTACGTGAAGGGTGACCCGCAAAGTGTTTATGAAACGCTGAAATCCGCTTATGAGGCTGAGCCGTTCATTCAAGTTCTACCATTCGGCGAAACACCCTCGACCCATCACGTGAGAGGTTCGAACTTCTGCCATATCGGTGTTGTCGCGGACCGGGTCGAGCGGCGGGCCATTGTGGTGGGTGCCTTGGATAACCTGACAAAAGGTAGCAGCGGCCAAGCCTTGCAGAACGCAAACCTGATGTTAGGTGAGGTCGAAACCACCGGTCTGATGATGGCCCCGTTATTCCCATGAGGATGACATGAAAACGCTCAAGAAACGTCGTCGCGTCCAAGTCGTATTGCTGGCCACAGCCGCGCTGGTGTTGGCGACCGTGTTGATTGGTTATGCCATGCGCGACGGGATCAATTTCTTTCGCTCACCCAGTCAGGTCATCGCGGAGCCGCCGCAGCCCAGCGAAGTGTTTCGGATAGGTGGACTGGTCGAAGAAGGCTCGATCGTGCGCGGGCAGGGTGAAACCGTGCGCTTTGTGGTGACTGATGGCGGTGAGAGCGTGCCGGTGTCTTTCACTGGCGTTTTGCCGGATCTGTTTTCTGAAAATCAGGGCATGGTCGGCACGGGCAACTACATCAATGGCGTCTTCGAAGCCACTGAAATTATGGCCAAACATGACGAAACCTACATGCCGAAAGAGGTCGTGGACGCGTTGAAGGAACAGGGCGTCTACAAAGAAGCGACCGACGGGTAAAACCCGACTGATATTGAAAAAGGGCGTTGCGGATTGCGGTTCACAGCGCCCTTTTGTCTTAGAACCTGTTAACGCGCATCGACCAGTCTGCCCGCATCGTAAAGGCGGAGACATCATGCAGACAGTTCGACGAATTGCGCAAGACATAGTGCATCGCGAGGGCGGGTTCGTGGACGACCCTGACGATCCGGGTGGCGCAACGAAATATGGCGTGACGATCCATACAATGCGACGGCTTGGATTGGATTTGAACGGGGACGGCGCAGTGTCGCGCGATGACGCTCAGATGCTGAGCTGCGCGCAGGCGGTGGATATATTCATACGCCATTATTTCGAAAAGCCCAGATTGGCCTTGGTGCCTGAACACCTGCAACCTTCGGTGTTCGACATGTATGTGAACGCAGGCGGGCAGGCCGTTCGCTTGTTGCAAAGCCTGTTGCGACAGATGGGGTTCAATGTGGTCGTTGACGGCGTCATGGGGCCGCAGACCGGACGGGCGGCCAAGCAGGCAGCCAATCCTGATCCTTTGGCGCTGCGCGATGCCTATGGGGTGGCGCGGCGGAATTATTACTTCCGATTGGCAGACCGCCGGGCGAACCTTCGGAAATTCGCGCGCACCCGTGCCGGGAACAAAGGTGG
This sequence comes from Ruegeria sp. HKCCD7255, assembly GCF_013031565.1. Taxonomy (NCBI): domain Bacteria; kingdom Pseudomonadati; phylum Pseudomonadota; class Alphaproteobacteria; order Rhodobacterales; family Roseobacteraceae; genus Ruegeria; species Ruegeria sp. HKCCD7255. The sequence continues at coordinate 388,255 of NZ_WQAG01000002.1, forward strand.
CTGGATTAAGCGGGCCGAGGAGTTCCTGTCGCCCACTTATCATCTGAGCCGGGTAGAGTTTCAGAAAAGGGTGGCAGCATGGGATTGATTTCGAACATTTTGGGGTTTCTGTTTGGGATTGAGCGTAACGTGATCCGCGAAACGACTGAAATCTTTCGAGAAAACGCTGAACATGGAGCCGAGCGCGCAGCGACCTTGCAGGGTCAGGCCGTCGGGCAATTTGGGGCCGAGTTCCAAATCCCTCAGAAAGGCGCGTTTGACCGTTTCATGGACGGGCTCAACCGTCTGCCACGGCCGGCGCTGGCGCTTGGAACCCTGGCGCTGTTTGCTGCCGCCATGATCGACCCGATCTGGTTTGCCGCGCGGATGCAGGGCATTGCGCTTGTGCCCGAACCACTATGGTGGCTGCTGGGCGTTGTTGTCTCGTTCTATTTCGGGGCGCGACATCAGGCCAAGGTGCAGGATCTGCAACGTGAGATCAGCGCCACGATGATGCGGGTGCCCACCGTCCTATCGAACCTGCAACGGCTGGAGCAGATGCGCAGCAACACCCCCGGCGCGGCAGATCCCGGGACGGATGCGGAACTGATGCAGCATGTATCTGACCCGGATGAAAACAAGGCGCTAGAGGACTGGCGGCGTCTAAGAACGCCCTGAACCGCGACACTTTGTGCGCGACGTCTGGATTGAAAGTGAATGGCGTGCCGGGGGCGTTCGCCCTATAACTACGGGCATGATTACCGAGCTTGGCCATTTCGCACTGATCCTCGCCTTTCTTGTCGCCATCGTGCAAAGCGTGGTGCCTCTGATCGGGGCATCAAAACACTGGGCTGGTTGGATGGCCTTCGCCGAGCCTGCGGCGATTGCGCAGTTTCTGCTGACCGGCTTTTCCTTTGCCGCGCTGGTCTGGGCCTTTACCGCCTCGGACTTTTCACTGCGTATCGTGGTGGAAAACAGCCATTCGGCCAAGCCGATGCTCTACAAGATCAGCGGAACCTGGGGCAATCACGAAGGATCGATGCTGCTTTGGGTGCTGATTGTCGCCCTGTTCGGGGCCATGGCCGCAATGTTTGGCGGCGGCTTGCCCCCAACCCTGAAAGCGCGTGTTTTGGCGGTGCAGGCGGCGATTGGCGTGGCTTTCTTTGCCTTCATCCTTTTCACCTCGAACCCGTTCGACCGTCTGGCGGTGGCACCTTTTGACGGGCGGGATCTGAACCCCTTGCTGCAAGACCCCGGTTTGGCCTTTCACCCGCCGTTCCTCTATCTGGGGTATGTGGGGCTGAGCATGGCCTTCAGCTTTGCTGTCGCCGCCCTGATCGAAGGGCGCGTGGATGCCGCCTGGGGCCGTTGGGTGCGCCCCTGGACACTAGCCGCCTGGATATTCCTGACCATTGGTATCGCGCTGGGATCGTGGTGGGCCTATTACGAGCTGGGCTGGGGTGGGTTCTGGTTCTGGGACCCGGTAGAGAATGCCTCGTTCATGCCATGGCTGTTGGCGGCTGCGCTGTTGCATTCGGCGATTGTGGTGGAAAAGCGTGAGGCGTTGAAAAGCTGGACCATCCTGCTGGCCATCATTGCTTTCGGGTTTTCCCTGATCGGGACATTCATCGTGCGGTCGGGCCTTTTGACCTCGGTCCATGCCTTTGCCAATGACCCGGAACGTGGCGTCTTTATTCTGATGATCCTGGTCTTTTTCATGGGCGGCGCGCTGACCTTGTTTGCTGCCCGCGCTCAGGCGATGGAGGCCAAGGGCGTGTTCGGGATCGTCAGCCGCGAAAGCGCGTTGGTTCTGAACAACATCCTGTTGGCAGTCAGCTGTTTTGTGGTGTTCTTTGGCACCATGTGGCCGATGGTGGCCGAGATGGCCTTTGACCGAAAGCTGTCGGTTGGCCCACCGTTTTTCGATGCGGCCTTTACACCGTTCATGATTGGCTTGGGGCTTGCCCTGCCGATTGGATCGGCACTGCCTTGGAAACGCGGCAAACTTGGGCGCGCGGCGTGGTCGATGCGTTATGCGTTTGTGCTGGCTGTCGCGCTGGCTCTGCTGGTCTGGGTGATGCAGACGGGGCGCAGCGCGCTGGGGCCGATTGGCCTGTTTCTGGGCGCCTGGATCACCTTCGGCGCGGCCGTCGATCTTTGGAGCCGTACAGGCCGTACTGGCAGCCTCGCGCGCCTTTTCCGGCTGCCGGGGGCCGATTGGGGCAAGGCCGTCGCGCATGCCGGATTGGGCATCACCATGTTTGCTGTGGCCGGTCTGACCGCGTGGGAGGTCGAAGACATTCGAGTGGCCCAACCCGGCGAACCGTTTGAGGTCGGTGACTTTACCCTGACATTGCAGGATGTGCGCCGCGTGCAGGGGCCGAACTATTTTTCGACCACCGCAGACATCCTGGTTGAAAAGCAGGGAAGCCACGTGGCGTTGTTGCACCCGGAAAAACGCGATTACCCGGTGGCGCAGATGCCCACGACCGAGGCCGCCATCGACTATCGCCTGATGCGTGATGTCTATGTGGTGATCGGGGATCAGCAGGCCAATGGCGGATGGGTGGTGCGTACCTATATCAAGCCGCTGGCCAACTGGATCTGGGGCGGGTGTATCCTGATGGCTCTGGGCGGGTTGCTCAGCCTGTCTGACCGCCGGTTCCGCGTTGCTGCTGGCGCACGCAAAACACCGAAAGCCGGAGTGCCCGCGGAATGAAGCGCCTGGTTCTGATCTTTTTGCTGGTCGCAGCCCCTGTTTGGGCGGTGCAACCCGATGAGGTTCTGGAGGATCCGGCCCTCGAACAGCGCGCGCGCGATATTAGCACCGGCCTGCGCTGTCTGGTTTGCCGGAATGAAAGCATTGATGAAAGCAACGCAGACCTAGCCCGCGACCTGCGCCTGCTGGTGCGCGAACGGCTTGTGGCCGGTGATAGCGACGAAGAGGCTGTGGATTTCATCGTTGACCGCTATGGCGAATATGTGTTGCTGAAACCGACCGTGACCGGTGCCAACCTGCTGTTGTGGCTTGCCGGACCCATCATGGCGCTGATTGCTATGGCTGTCGGCTGGAGCTTTTTGCGTCGACGCGCGGCCCTTGAAGCCGCAGCGCCTGCAGACAGCCTGAGCGCCGAAGAACAAGCGCGGCTCAAGGAAATTCTAGAAGACTGACGCGCCGTTCTGCTTTTCCTTCCTGCGGAATTGCGTCAGGGTCCGCAAAAGATTTCGCGCTGGTGAGGAAGCTTATGGAATATCAAGACGTTCTTTTGGACATTACCGACGGTCTGGCCGTTCTGACTCTGAACCGGCCGGACAAGATGAACGCATTGACCACCAATATGCGCGCCGAGATCACCCATGCGATGAAACATGCCGCTCGCCATGCGCGCGCTATCGTGCTGACGGGGGCGGGCGGTGCCTTCTGCTCGGGTCAGGATCTGGGCGACGCCTCCAGCACGGGTCGGATCGATCTGGAACGGGCGCTGCGCGATGAATATGAGCCGATGCTGCAGTCGATCTATGACTGCCCGGTGCCCACTATCGCAGCCGTAAACGGTGCCGCAGCTGGGGCAGGGGCCAATCTTGCGCTGTGCGCGGATGTGGTGATTGCGACCGAGAGCGCCTATTTCCTGCAGGCTTTCGCACGGATCGGGCTGTTGCCTGATGCGGGCGGCACCTGGTTCATGCCGCGCCTTATGGGCTTTGCCAAAGCCATGGGGGCTGCTTTATTCGCCGAGAAGATCAGCGCCAGACAAGCGGATGATTGGGGCCTGATCTGGGAAGCGGTGTCAGATGACACATTCGATCAGCATTGGCGCAAGCGCGCCAGCTATCTGGCCAATGGTCCTACAGCGGGTTTCGGAGCGATCAAAAAGGCGTTGCGCGGATCATATGACAAGTCGTTGGCCGAACAGCTGACCATCGAGGCCAGCTTGCAAGGCGAGTGCGGGCGCACACGGGACTTTTCCGAGGGTGTGGTGGCTTTCCTGGAAAAACGCCCTCCGAATTTCGAAGGGCGGTGAAACCTCAAGCGCGACGACGGCGGCGGGTGCGCCGTTCAGGCGCTGCGTCGTCTCCGGTACCGTCCGAGGCTGATGTGAACGGACCCAGCGCGGCGGTGATCTCGGTCAGACTTGGGCGCTCACCACGTGGTGTTTCGTCCAACGCGGCGCGCATCTTGCGCAGGTGGTCGGGCATGGTGCCGCAGCACCCGCCAATGATCGTCGCCCCTGCATCCCGCGCCATGGCCGCGTATTGGCCCATCAACTCGGGTGTACCGTCATAATGGATATGGCCGTCCACATATTTCGGAATGCCCGCGTTACCTTTTGAGATCAGCGGGCGTTCAGTGCCTTGTGCCGCAAAGCCCAAAACAGTGCGCAAAATGTCGGACGCGCCGGTGCCGCAATTCGCGCCAAACGCGATGGGTGGATTTGGAAGGGTCTCGACCAGCTGCGCCAGATCCGCCGAGGTAACGCCCATCATGGTACGGCCCGCTGTGTCAAAGCTCATGGTGCCACACCAGGGCATGTTGGCCAGGGCAAAGGCCTCGGCCGCGGCACGGAATTCTTCGGGCGCGCTGATGGTCTCAAGCCACAGCACATCCGCACCACCGTCTTTCAGCGCTTCGGCCTGCTCATGGAACATCTCAACTGCGTTTGCATGAGACAGCGCTCCCACCGGCTCCATAATCTCACCCGTCGGCCCGACCGAACCCGCAACGATAATGGGGCGACCTGCTGCATCTGCCACCTCACGGCCAAGCTCGGCCCCGATGCGGTTCAACTCGGCCACACGATTCTGGGCGTCATGCAGTTTCAGACGCGCATAAGTGCCGCCAAAGGTATTGGTCAGAAACAGATCGCTGCCCGCATCGACCGAGCCTTGATAGAGCGCCTTGATCTTTTCCGGGGCCTCTACATTCCACAATTCCGGAGCATCCCCGGATTGCAGACCCATATTGAATAGATTTGTTCCGGTGGCACCGTCCGCCAGGATGATGTCGGATGTTTCAAGAAAGGCACTCAGCGCGTTTGTCATCTTGCGATGTCCTGACAGGGGCTAAAATAAAGAGACGCCCCGTGTCTCACGACAGGGGCGTCAAATCAAATTCATAAAACTCATGATGATCATGAGTTTTGCGTCAGGTTCATCCAGCTTCGCTCAGGACCTGGGCTTTAGCCTGGGGCAAAAGTTCGGTCATCTTGGCGCGGATTTCATCTGCTGACGACAGATGTCCAAGATCACCGGCAACCTTGCGCACAACGTCTTCGTGGCCTGCCTCTTCAAAATCTGCGATCACGACAGATTTTGCATATTCTTCAGCGCTATCGCCGGATTTTCCCATTTTTTCAGCCGCCCAAAGGCCCAGAAGCTTGTTGCAACGGGCCTGCGCCTTGAACTGCATCTCTTCATCATGGGCGAATTTGGCTTCAAACGCATTTTCGCGGTCGTCAAACGTGGACATGGAATAGGGACCTCTTGGGTTACATCTTCGTTACTGACGATATGAGCATACGACAGCGCCAGTGCAAGGTATTTGCGCTGTGTCAAAAGGGCCCGAGGTGGTGAACTTGCGGGTTCGCAAGGGTTGCACTATGAGAGCGCCAAGGCAAAGGGACTCATTCCCATGCTCTGTTTCGGAAAGGTCGCTCATGGCGCGTCGCAAAAAGATCTATGAAGGCAAGGCTAAGATTCTGTATGAAGGCCCCGAACCGGGCACCATCGTTCAGTATTTCAAAGACGATGCCACCGCGTTCAACGCGGAAAAGAAAGATGTGATCGACGGCAAGGGCGTTTTGAACAACCGTCTGAGCGAGTTTTTCATGTCAGGTCTGACGCAGATAGGCGTTCCGAACCACTTTATCCGCCGCCTGAACATGCGTGAGCAGTTGGTACGCAATTGCGAGATCGTGCCGCTTGAGGTGATCGTGCGCAACTATGCCGCCGGGTCGATGTCGAAACGTCTGGGGATTGCCGAGGGCACGCAACTGCCGCGCCCGATCGTTGAATATTGCTATAAGGATGACGCCTTGGGCGATCCTTTGGTCACCGAAGAACATATCGCGGCTTTTGGCTGGGCCAGCCAGCAGGACATGGATGACATCCTCAGCCTTGCGCTGCGCGTGAATGACTTCATGAGCGGTGTCATGCTGGCCGTCGGCATCCGTCTGGTGGATTTCAAGATCGAGATCGGGCGCGTGTTCGAAGGCGATTATCAACGCCTGATCGTCGCCGATGAGATCAGCCCCGACAGCTGCCGCCTGTGGGACATCGAAACCGGCCAGAAGCTGGACAAGGACGTATTCCGCCGCGATCTGGGCAGCCTGACAGACGCTTATTCCGAAGTGGCGCGCCGACTGGGCGTCTTGCCGCAAAGCAATGTGACCAAGCCGACTCTGATAAACTGATCCAAGCTTTGTCACTCAACATGTAACACGCCTCCGGTTTCGGGGGCGTTTTGCATTTGGGGTGCGGGTAAATTCAACATTTGGGCGGCTGCGACAAAGCCGCCTTTGGTCAAAGCCCGCAAAGGGTTGTCGAAAAGGGTCAGGCGCGCTATCCCCCGCGCAACGGAACGGACCGGTCCCATGGTCCACAGGTGGAGTTTTCGAAGATGAAGGCACGGGTGCATGTGATGCTCAAAAACGGGGTGCTGGACCCGCAGGGCGAGGCGGTTCGTCACGCGTTGGGCGCCATGGGGTTCGACAAAGTCGAAGGCGTGCGTCAGGGCAAAGTGATCGATCTGGATCTGGCCGATGGCGCGACCGAGGCCGATGTGACCGAGATGTGCGAAAAGCTCTTGGCCAATACGGTTATCGAACGCTACGAGATCGAGCTGGGCTAAGCCCATGCGCGCCGCGCGTCTGATCGGATATCGCCAACCGCTTGAGGTGATGCAGGTCCCAGATCCCGAGCCTGCCGCCGATGGTGTTGTCCTGCGGCTTTTGGCCTGTGGTGTGTGCCGCTCTGACTGGCATGCCTGGTCCGGCGCGGATCCCGATGTGATCTTGCCGATGACTCCGGGCCACGAATATTGCGGCGAAGTCGTCGCCGTTGGGCCAGACGTCAAACGCTGGCGCACAGGGGACCGGGTGATAGCGCCCTTTATTCTGGCCTGTGGCCGATGCCCGGACTGTGCACAGGGCCATCAGACGATCTGCGCCGATCAGGTGGTGCCTGGCTTTACCTGCGATGGTGCCTTTGCGGAATATGTGGCGGTGGCCCATGCTGATGCAAACCTGTCCCCATTGCCCGAAACAATCGCGCCCGGGATCGGTGCCGCACTGGGGTGCCGTGTCACCACGGCCTGGCAAGCGCTGGTGGGACGGGCTCAGGTTCAGGGTGGGGAATGGATCGCTGTCTTTGGTGGCGGTGGGGTTGGTGTCTCGACCCTGTTGCTGGGCAAGGCGTTGGGCGCGCGGGTCATCGTTGTGGACATCGATGATGACAAACTGGCCTATGCCACATCGCTCGGCGCAGACGCAGTGGTGAATGCTACCAATACCGACGCACCGCAAGCTGTCAAAGACCTGACCAGCGGTGGTGCGCATGTTGCGATTGAGGCATTGGGCATCGAGCCCACCACGGTTGCGGCGATGCGGTCGCTGCGCAAGCTGGGCCGTATGGTGCAGATCGGAATGCCAGCGGGCGATCATACGACCATGTCCTTGCCGATGGATGCGCTCTATTCCGGTCAACTCACCCTTCAGGGCACGCGCGGTATGCCCAGCTGGCGCTACCCTTCGCTTCTGTCGCTGCTCGAAAGCGGTGCGGTGGACCTGAGCCCGTTGGTTACCCGCCAAATTACACTTAACCAGGTAAGCGCCGAGCTTGCCGCCTTTGACGCCCCGACGCCTCCGGGTGTGGCGGTCGTCACCGACTTTAGCTCTTAGGAGACATCACCATGCGTGCAGCCGTTATCGTTTTCCCCGGATCCAACTGTGACAGGGAACTTGCCGTTGCCTTCGAGCAGGCGGGGTTTCAGGTAGATATGGTCTGGCACAAGGATGCCTCTTTGCCAGATGGTGTGGATATCGTTGGCGTTCCCGGTGGGTTTTCCTATGGAGATTACCTGCGCTGCGGCGCAATCGCGGCGCAATCGCCGATCTGCAAGTCTCTGGTCGAGCATACGCAGCGAGGCGGCTATGCGATCGGGATCTGCAACGGATTTCAGGTTTTGACAGAAACCGGTATCTTGCCTGGCGCATTGTTGCGCAATGCAGGTCTGAAATACATTTGCCGCACCATTGGCCTGAAGGTCGAGACCAGCGACAGCGCCTTTACCCAGGGCTATAACGCAGGCGATGTGATCGGTATTCCCATTGCGCATCATGATGGAAACTACTTTGCCGATGACGAAACGCTGGCTGAGCTGAAAGGTGAGGATCGTATTGCGTTCTCCTATACCGAGAATCCCAATGGCTCGCGCGGGGACATCGCTGGGATCCTGTCGCCGAACCGGCGTGTTCTGGGAATGATGCCGCATCCCGAGCGGGCGGCTGATGAAGGCCATGGCGGAACAGACGGGACGGCGCTGTTTCGCGCATTGTCAGGCGTTCTTGCGCCCGCGTGACTTGAGGTCGGGGCCTCGGGCACGTAGCGTCGCGATATGAGTTCAGATACTGGGTCGGCGTCGACAGGGTTTTTCAGAGGGTTTCGTTCAACCACCTTGGGGTGGCGACTGCGCTTGGCCATTGTCCTGCTGCTGTTGACTGCGGTTGTCACCGTCTGGGTCACCAACAGCCTGCTGACCAACCGGTTTACGGAGTCCACGCGCAACCGGGCCGAATTGCGACTGGCCTTGTATTCCGGCAACCTGATCAGCGAATTGCGACGCAATGCTATCGTGCCGCAATTGCTGGCACGTGACCCGACACTGATATCCGCGCTGCAATCCAGTGACTATACCCTGTCGAGCCAGCGTCTGATCTCGTTTGTGGAAGAGATCGGAGCAGCGTCTTTGGTTTTGCTCGACCGAGATGGGCTGACACGTGCAGCAACCGATCGAAACCGTTTGGGTGAGGCGCATCGCAATTCCCCCTATTTCATCGATGCCATTCGGTCGAATGCGACGATCTTTTCGGTGATCGCCCGCGAATCCGGCGGCTACAGCTTTGTGTATTCGCGGCGGATCGAAGCCAATTCCGAGATCCTTGGTGTCATCGTGGTCGAGGTCGATCTGCAAAAGTTCGAACGCGCTTGGTCGGGGATTTCCGATGCGGTCATGGTCACCGACAGCACCGGGACCATTATTCTATCAACCGAACCCAAATGGCGTGGCTTGGTCGAGCAAGACGCGCTGTTGCGTCAGCCCCCTCAGGGCGCCATTCAGCGCGCCATCCGCGCAACTACGGATTGGACGGCAGTGCCAGTTGACGCCTATTTCCAAGGCGAGGCGGTCATGCGCATGGAGACACGGATCCCGTTCCGGGGGTGGCAGATGACCTCTTACACCACCTATTCCTCGGTGCGCGAACGGGTGAACAGCGTTCTGGCGCTTGAGATTATGGGCTTTGCGATTCTTCTGGCACTGGCCTTCTATGCGCTCAGCCGCAGGGCGACCTTGCGCATGGCATTGTTCCAGCGCGAGTCGGCGGAGCTTCGCGCATTGAATACAAGGCTACAGCGGGAAATTGCTGAGCGCGAACGGGTGGAAAAGACGCTGGAAGTGGCCGAGCAGACGCTTGCGCAAAGCTCGAAACTGGCGGCCTTGGGCGAAATGTCGGCGGCGGTCAGCCACGAGCTGAATCAACCTCTGGCAGCAATGAAAACCTATCTGGCCGGGGCACGGTTGCTGCTGCGTCGTGATCGCCCCGAAGAGGCTTTGGCCAGCTTTGGTCGCATCGATGGGCTGATCGAGCGGATGGGAGCGATCACGCGGCAGCTGAAATCCTATGCTCGCAAAGGGGCTGACGCGTTTTCGCCAGTAAATCTTGGGGATGCGCTGGCCTCATCTCTGTCGATGATGGAACCTCAGCTGCGGCAGCGACATGTCAAGATCACGCAGATCATCCCCGAAGACCCCGTGGTGGTCATGGGCGACCGGATGCGGATCGAACAGGTGATGGTGAACCTCTTGCGCAACGCGCTGGATGCCACCAAATCAGTGGCGGAACCTGATGTCGAGATCATATTGGCGGCAGGCGATACAGCGGTCTTGACGGTGCGTGACAACGGGCACGGCATCGAGGATATCGAAAACCTGTTCGAGCCGTTTTACACCACCAAACGTCCCGGTGACGGGGTGGGGCTGGGGCTTGCCATCTCGTCCGGGATCGTGAACGACCATGGGGGACGACTGACGGCGCGCAATGGCCAGAAAGGCGGCGCTGTGTTTGAGATGCAATTGCCCATATTGGGAACAGACGGCCTTGAGGCCGCCGAATAAGAGGAAGACCTATGGCACAGGCCATGAAGATCGCCATTGTGGATGATGAACAGGACATGCGCCAGTCGATCAGCCAATGGCTGGCATTGTCGGGCTATGACACCGAAACCTTCGCCAGCGCAGAAGACGCGCTCAAGGTGTTGGGGCCGGATTACCCGGGCATCGTGATCTCGGACATCAAGATGCCGGGGATGGACGGTATCCAGATGCTGAAAAAGCTAATGGGTGCAGACAGCACCTTGCCGGTGATCATGATCACGGGGCACGGCGATGTGCCCATGGCGGTTGAGGCGATGCGCGTGGGCGCGTTTGACTTTCTTGAAAAGCCCTTCAACCCGGACCGCATGTCGGAACTGGCCAAACGCGCCAGCAACGCCCGCCGTCTGACCCTGGACAACCGCGCATTGCGGCGCGAGCTGTCGGGTGGCGCGCAGATCATGAACAAGCTGATCGGTGCCAGCCCGGTGATGGAGCGTCTGCGCGAAGACATTCTGGATCTGGGCCAGGCCGATGGTCATGTGCTGATCGATGGCGAGACCGGCACCGGTAAAACGCTCGTGGCCCACGCGCTGCACGCGGTTGGCAGCCGGGCTGGCAAGAAATTTGTTCTGGTCTCATGCGCGGCGCTGGAAGAGGAAGCGCTTTCGAAGCGTCTGTTTGGCCCGATGCTGCCGGAAGACAGCCAGTTGCCCGCCATCGAAGAGGCGCGCGGTGGCACTTTGGTTTTGGAAGATATCGAAGCGCTAAGCGACACGCTGCAAGCCCGTTTGCTGAATGTCATGAACGAGCAGGGAACACCTGCGGAAACCCGGATCGTCGCGATCTCGAATCTGCAGGAAGCGGGCAAAACATCAGAAGACGTGTTGCGCCCGGACTTGTTCTATCGGCTTGCCGCGCTGCGGATCACCATGCCGCCGCTGCGGCAGCGGGGTGAGGATATCCTGACGCTCTTCGCCCGTCTCAGCGAGCAGTTTGCTGAAGAATATGGCTGCGATGCACCACAGGTGAGCGCCCAGGAGGCCGCGCAACTGTTGCAGGCGCCCTGGCCGGGCAATGTACGCCAGTTGATCAACATCGCCGAACGCGCCGTTTTGCAGTCGCGGCGCGGCTCGGGCACGATCGCGTCATTGCTGATGTCGGATCACGAAGAAATGCAGCCGGTGATGACCACCGAAGGCAAGCCGCTGAAGGAATATGTCGAAGCGTTCGAGCGCATGCTAATCGACAACACGATGCGGCGACATAAGGGGTCGATTGCGTCGGTCATGGAAGAACTATGCCTGCCGCGCCGCACGCTGAACGAGAAGATGGCCAAATACGGGCTGCAAAGGTCGGACTATTTGTAAGGGAGGGGGCCAGCCCCCTCTTGAGCCTGCGGCTCAATTCACCCCCGAGGTATTTTTCAACAGAAGAAGAGGATTACTGAGTTCGGGACCGGCCGAATGCAGTTTGCCCATTGTCTTTTCCACAGGACTGCTTTTATGGTGTCCTGACGGGCCGGGCGTTTTTTTGGTGCCCAAAAGTCCCGAATCAAAGAGTTTCGCTGTTTTGCTGAAGGTGACCTGAAGGGTCGAACGGCAAGGCAGACCGATTGTGTCCCGTATGGGACAACAGAGCACCTGAGCCCGAACCCCTTCGGGCGAAAGGAATAAATGGGCAGGCTGCAGCACTCTGCGCTTGTCGGAGAAGAACCGCGATGACGCGCGCGCAACGATTGAGAGAACGGGCAGGGGGCCATAGCGCCAGACCTTGCCGCGCGCCGTCCGATATCGCCACTACAAGACATCATGCCAAATGTGCCTGTCCACCCGGACGGGTCAGGACAACGCGTTTGGCGCGGTGCATCAAGGACACATGGCTAAGAAAATGCTTATCGATGCCACCCACGCGGAGGAAACCCGCGTCGTGGTGGTCGACGGAAACAAGGTCGAGGAGTTTGATTTTGAATCCGAAAACAAACGTCAGCTTGCTGGCAATATCTATCTAGCAAAAGTCACGCGGGTCGAACCCTCGCTTCAAGCAGCTTTTGTCGATTATGGCGGGAACCGGCACGGTTTCCTGGCGTTTTCCGAGATCCATCCGGATTACTACCAGATCCCCGTCGCGGATCGCGAAGCTCTGATGGAAGAAGAGCGCGCTTATGCCGAGGCGATGAAGGCGCGGGATGAGGCCGAAGAGGCGAAGCCCAAGAAGCGGCGGTCGCGCTCACGCACAAAAGCGGCAGACGTCAAATCGGACGATCCGGTCGAAACACTGGACGTTTCGTCTGAACCCAGCGGAATGGAAACCATCGATCTGGACGATGGGGATCAGGCGGAAATGCCGGTACCCGAGGGGACGTCTCCGATGGAGGTTGTTGCCGAAACACCGGTTGAGGAACCGCAGGACGAGCCTGCTGCCGAGGTGGAAGAGGCCGCAGAAGAAAGTACCGCAGCAGAGTCCGTCGAAGCGGAAGAAGGCGCAGAGCATGCGGCGTCAGAGGCTGTGGCGGAAGACACGGACAACTCGGATGACCCGGTGGACTCCGAAGAAGAGGCAGACGACACCTCTGAGGATGAAGATCAGGGCGAGAAAAGCGCGGATGCGGCGTCAAAAGACGAGACCATTGAATCGGTCGCCGATGAAGATGACAGCGAAGATATTCGCCCGCCGCGCAAACCGCGCCCGCGCCGGTACAAAATCCAGGAAGTTATCAAAGTCCGCCAGGTTCTGTTGGTGCAAGTGGTCAAGGAAGAACGCGGCAACAAAGGGGCCGCGCTGACCACCTATCTGTCACTGGCCGGTCGCTATTGTGTGCTGATGCCCAACACCGCGCGTGGCGGTGGTATCAGCCGCAAGATCACCAACGCGGCCGATCGCAAGAAACTGAAAGAAATCGCTTCGGACATCGATGTGCCGACCGGGGCCGGGCTGATTATTCGCACAGCTGGGGCCAAGCGCACGAAATCCGAGATCAAGCGTGATTATGAATATCTGCAACGCCTGTGGGAGCAGATCCGGGAACTGACGCTGGAATCGATTGCGCCGGCCAAGATCTATGAAGAAGGCGATCTGATCAAACGCTCGATCCGCGATTTGTATAATCGCGATATCGACGAGGTTCTGGTTGAAGGCGAGGGCGGATACCGCATCGCCAAGGACTTTATGAAGATGATCATGCCGTCTCACGCCAAGAACGTGAAACGGTACGAAGATGCGCTGCCGCTTTTTGCGCGCTATCAGGTGGAAAGCTATCTGGCGGGGATGTTCAACCCGACGGTGCAGCTGAAATCCGGCGGCTATATCGTGATCGGGGTGACCGAGGCATTGGTGGCCATTGACGTGAACTCGGGTCGGGCGACCAAAGAGGGCTCGATCGAGGAAACCGCGCTTAAGACGAACCTTGAAGCCGCCGAAGAAGTGGCGCGTCAGCTGCGTCTGCGGGACCTGGCCGGTCTGATCGTCATCGACTTTATCGATATGGACGAGCGCAAGAACAACTCGGCTGTTGAGAAGCGGCTGAAGGACAAGCTGAAGACCGACCGCGCGCGCATTCAGGTGGGCCGGATTTCGGGCTTTGGCCTGCTGGAGATGAGCCGCCAGCGCTTGCGCCCTGGGATGCTTGAGGCCACAACGCAGCCATGCCCGGCCTGTCACGGCACAGGCTTGATCCGTTCGGATGACAGTATGGCCTTGTCGATCCTGCGCCAGATCGAGGAAGAGGGAACGCGTCGCCGCTCGCGCGAGGTTCTGGTGCGGTGCCCTGTGGGGATCGCCAATTTCCTGATGAACCAGAAGCGCGAGCATATTGCGCAGATCGAAGCCCGCTATGGCCTGTCGGTCCGTGTTGAAGGTGATGTGCATCTGGTCAGCCCGGATTTCTCGATGGAGAAGTTCAAGACCGCAAGCCGGATTGTCCCGGAAGCAACCGCACCGGTTATCTCGGCGGATGCCTCATTGATGGATGCGATTGACACCTCGGACGAAGAAGAGGCCGTTGAAGACAGCGTGCAGTCCGACGAGGAACAGAAACCCAAGCGCAAACGTCGCCGCCGTCGTCGCAAGAAAGGTGGCGGCAATGGTGAAAACGGCGAGGCACAGGATTCAGGTGCCGAAGGTGAAGCATCAGACGACGCTGACGCTGCCGAAACCGCATCGGAAGAGCCAGCATCGTCGGATCAGGACGAAAAGCCTGCAAAACCCAAGCGCAAACGTGCACCGCGCCGCCGCAAGAAGGACGATGACGCTGAGGTCGCGCAACCGGCTGAAGTAAGCTCTGACGAGTCGAGCGCCCAGGCGGATGTTGCGGCGGCGGAAGAATCGGGCGAAGCCGCACCTGCCGAAGAGGTGGCGCAGGAAGAAACGTCTGAGCCAGTTGTTGAACCGGCGGCAGAGGCGGAACCTCAGGAAATCCCTTCAGAAGAGACCCCTGAGGCCGCTGTGGCCGAAGAAACCCAAGAGGTCACGGCCACAGAGGCAGAGCCTGAAGCTCCGGCAGAAGAAGCGCCAGAGCCGGTTTTGGAAACTGTGACGCCAGAGCCCGAGCCTGAACCCGCCCCGGCCAAGCCAAAACGCAAGGGCTGGTGGTCATTATAACAAACAAAAGGCGGGCATCATGACCCGCCTTTTTTCTTGTCCGGTTTCAATCTAGCCAGATTTTTGGATCAGATAGACCTGGTGATCACCATCGCTGTCTTGTGACAGCAGCACATGGCCCGACTCGGTGCAAAAATGGGGAACATCAATAATCGCAGCCGGATCATCAGCAAGCACCCGCAGCACAGCGCCTGCAGGCAAGGATTTAAGGCGTTTGCGGGCTTTTAGAACAGGCAGCGGGCACAGCAACCCCAGCGCGTCCAGCGTCTCGAACTTTTGCGTCATGTCATTGGGGATAGGACGAACTTGTAACACTGTCTAGATTTCAACCACGAGGTTGTGACCGTTTGGCCTCGTGACGACGCGCATTTGATACCATATGTGGGGATCATGTTCGGAATTGATATCATAGATGCGGGGCTTCTGCCCGCCATGTTCATCGCCATGCTGGGCGGGCTGATCAGTTTTCTGTCCCCCTGCGTGTTGCCGATCGTGCCGCCCTATCTTGCGTATATGAGCGGTGTGTCGATCAACGAGATGAAAGATGAGGCGCAAGCGCGCCGCAAGGCCACCCTGTCGGCGCTGTTCTTCGTTCTGGGCTTGTCGACCGTGTTTCTGGTGCTCGGCTTTACCGCGTCGGCCTTTGGGGCTTTTGTGCTGCAAAATCAGGTACTTTTTGCCAAGATTTCGGGTGCGGTGGTGATTGTCTTTGGTCTTCACTTCCTGAACATCATCCGCATTCCACTGCTGGATCGTGAGGCACGGATGGAGACTGGCGAATCCAGTGGTTCGATCTTTGGCGCCTATATTCTGGGTCTGGCCTTTGCGTTTGGCTGGACGCCCTGTATCGGCCCGCAACTGGGCGCGATCCTGTCGCTGGCGGCGTCCGAGGCTTCGGTGGCGCGCGGAACCCTTCTGCTGGGTGTCTATGCGGCGGGCCTTGGCATTCCTTTCCTGCTGGCCGCCATGTTCCTGAACCGGTCGATGGCCGTGATGAACAAGATCAAACCGCATTTGGCATTGATCGAAAAGATCATGGGCGGGTTGCTGTTGTTCGTGGGCATCATGCTGATCACTGGTCTGTTTACCGAGTTCAGCTTCTGGCTGCTGGAAACATTCCCGGTTCTGGCAACCTTCGGTTAAACCCATCGCTCTAACATCGCAGGACCGGTCAGGTGGGTCTTACCCTGACCGTCCCGCTGCGCTAACCTGCGCGGCAGATGAGCAGGGGCATGAGCAGTCAAAGCACCGAAACTACAGTGCGCAAACGCCGGGTGTTCTACATGCCCGGTTATGACCCGATTCCGCCACGTCGCTATCGTGAGCTTTATCGCAAGGAAAGCGCCGCGCAGGCCTGGGTTTCGGGCTATGAAATCGCATTGAGCCCCAAGAAAGGTGATGGCCCCTATGGTTGGCACGTGTTCTCGCGCCAGGACGGGTTTGAAACCGAAACAGACATTGAGGTTCTGGTCTGGTCCGACATCGTGCAGCACAGCATGGCGCAGTCCATTCCCGGCACCTATCTGCAATTGCTCAGGACGGCGTGGATTTACCTTTCGACCGGCACGCTGGGACGGTTGATGCGGCTACGCAAAGGGCCGGTCATTGCAGCGCTTTATCCGGTCGGGATGCTGCTGGGGCAATTGGCGCTGGCTGTGGGTATCGCTTGGGCCTCGGCTGCGTCGCTTTGGGGCTGGATAGGCTGGCTGGCTCTCTTGCCTGCGTTCGGGTTGGCCTATGGTCTGCTCTACGCCTTTCGCCGTTTCGACAACAGGTTCTTCGCCTATTACTTGATGCATGACTACGCTCATTCCTCAGCCCTGAAAGGTGCGGTCCCTGCCAATCTGAGCGCACGGCTGGACATGTTTTCGCAGATGATCCGGGACGCGCTGGATGGTGACACAGATGAGGTGCTGGTGGTTGGCCACAGCTCGGGTGCGCATTTGGGAGTTTTGGTTCTGGCTTCGTTGCTGAGGCAGCGCCAGACACAGCGCCCTGTGTCCTTCCTCAGCTTAGGGCAAGTGGTCCCCATGGTCTCGTTCCTGCCCAACGCAGACCAATTGCGCCGCGACCTGCAATTCCTAAGCACGCGTGAAGACCTGACCTGGGTCGATGTCTCAGCCCCGGGCGATGGCTGCGCCTTTGCGCTTTGTGATCCCGTAGCGGTGAGTGGCGTGGCCGGGCCGGGCAAGCGCTGGCCGCTTGTCCTGTCAGCGGCCTTTACACAAACGCTGTCGCCCGAGCGCTGGCGACAGCTGCGCCACCGCTTTTTCCGCCTGCATTTCCAGTATCTTTGCGCCTTCGACCGCCCCGGAGACTACGATTATTTCCGCATCACTGCCGGGCCCCTGACGCTCGCGCAGCGGTTCAGCGGCCGTAAGCCGTCAAAATCGCGGATCGAAACACCGGTTTCCAAATACAGTTCGGTCGGCCCATGACGCCGCCCAAGCCTCAGCCCCGCGCCGACAAAGTATCACTGCGGCGGTACCTGAAACTATTCCGGCAGGATCTGCTCTCGGCCCAGCCACAGCGATTGTACCGTGCCTGGATGGCCGAATTTCGAACGCCGTTTTTCCGGTCATACCTGATCAATCAGCCTGATCTGATCCAAACGGTTCTGAAAGACCGGCCCGATGATTTCCCCAAGTCCAACCGCATCAGCGAAGGGTTACGCCCGCTGTTGGGTCAATCGGTGTTCCTGACCAACGGCGAGGTCTGGAAAGCCCAGCGGCGCATTTTCGATCCGGCGTTTGAGGGCGGACGGCTGAAAGATACCTTTCCCGCGATGCGCGCAGCGGCGCAGGCTTGTGCGGACCGTTTGCAATCGCGGGTCGGAAACCCCGTCGAGTTCGAAGAAATCACCAGCCACGCAGCCGCAGACGTGATTTTCCGCACCCTGTTTTCGGTCCCGATTGAACATGAGATCGCAGCAGAGGTGTTCCAGAAATTCCGCGCTTATCAGCGCGAACAACCGCTTTTGAACCTGGCCGCCTTTGTCCCGTTGCCGCGCTGGATGCCTCGGTTCCATTCCCGCCGCACCCGCCGCACCGCACAGGATATCCGCGCTCTAATCACGCGAATGACACAAGAACGAGCCGGGCAGATCGCAAACGGCACTGCGCCGGATGATCTGGCGACCAAGATCATGACCACACCGGACCCCAGCACCGGGCGCTGTTTTGACACCGATGAGATGGTGGATCAGGTGGCGATCTTCTTTCTGGCCGGTCACGAGACCAGCGCATCCGCTTTGGCCTGGGCGCTGTATCTGTTGGCGCTGTTTCCCGAGTGGCAAGACCGGATCGCCGCAGAAGCGCACGCGCTGGATCAACCTGATTTTTCTGCGATCGCAAAGCTGCGCAGCGCGCGGGATGTATTTCGCGAAACCTTGCGGCTTTATCCGCCGGTCCCGATGATGGTGCGCGAAACAACCTGTCCCGAGCAATTCAGAAATCGCGGCCTGCCAACAGGCGCGCAAGTGGTTCTCAGCCCGTGGCATCTGCATCGGCATGAGCGGTTATGGGACAACCCGGACGGGTTTGACCCCAGCAGGTGGAGCACGGAGAACGGCAAGCGCTGTCAGCGGGATGCCTATATGCCGTTTTCAGCCGGGCCGCGCGTTTGCCCGGGCGCGGGCTTTGCTATGGTCGAAGGCCCGTTGATCTTGTCGATGATCCTGCGGCGCTTCAGGTTGGAAACAATCCCCGGCAAAACGCCGGTTCCCGTCGCACATCTGACGGTCAGGTCCAAAGATGGCATCTGGTTGCGCTTGGTTGAGCGCTAACATCCTACCATCCGTCTCCGCGCTGCTGTATGCGAGGGGGTAAATCGGAATCAGTATTGAACAGGAAAGAGTTATGTCCAACGCAGAACAGCGCGCGCAGATGTCTGAAGGTGCAGGATTTATCGCAGCATTGGATCAAAGCGGCGGCTCGACCCCCAAGGCGCTGGCGCTTTATGGCGTGGAAGCGTCTGACTATGGTTCAGACGCCGAGATGTTTGACGAAATCCAGAAGATGCGCGCTCGGATCATTCTGGCGGATGACTTCACCAAAGACAAAGTCATCGGCGCCATCCTGTTCGAACGGACTTTGGGTGAAGAGATCGAGGGTCGCAAAGTGGCTGACTACCTGTGGTCGGTCAAAGGCATCGTACCTTTCCTCAAGATCGACAAAGGGCTGGAAGAGCAGGCAAACGGTGTTCAGTTGATGAAACCGATCCCCGGTCTGGCCGAGACACTGGCCAAGGCAGGTGGCGTATTCGGGACCAAGGAACGCTCGGTCATCCACGAGGCAAACGCAGAAGGGATCGCCGCCATTGTCGCACAGCAATTTGACGTAGCCCGTGAGGTTGTCAGCGCCGGAATGGTTCCGATCATCGAGCCGGAGGTGAATATTCACTCCGCGACCAAAGCCGAAGCAGAAGACATTCTGAACACGGAGATCCTGAAAAACCTTGATCAGTTGGAAGACGGTCAGGATGTGATGCTCAAATTGACGATCCCGACCAAAGCCAACCTCTATGATGCGGTGGCCGATCATCCGCGCGTGTTGCGCGTTGTGGCTTTGTCGGGTGGCTATTCTACCGAAGAGGCCTGCGACCTGCTGGGGCAGAACGGCAAAATGATTGCCTCATTCTCGCGCGCCTTGACCGAAGGGCTGTCGAAGCAGCAATCTGAGGCCGAGTTCAACGCGGCCCTGGGTGGCAATATCGACAAGATCTTCAAAGCGTCCTGCTAAACCGGCTTGACGAACGCGCGGCGCTTTTGCGCCGCTTTGTCTCGAAAGACGCAGCCTTCTGCGTGATCATTGATCAGCCCCATCGCTTGCATAAATGCATAAGCGGTGGTGGGGCCGACAAATTTCCAGCCGCGTTTCTTCAGATCATTAGACATCGCAACCGACTCGGGTGAGGTCGATGCGCTTCGCGGCGCGGGTGGTGTTTCAGGCTCATAGCGCCAAACATAGGCGGCGATCGAGCCTTCCTGAGCAACCATCTCCTGCGCGCGCTGTGCGTTGTTGATCACCGCCTCGATCTTTCCGCGATGACGAATGATACCCGCGTCTTGTAGCAGTCGCGCGACATCTGCATCAGAAAACGCGGCCATCTTGTTGAAATCAAAACCACAAAAGGCGCTGCGAAAATTCTCGCGCTTGCTCAGGATCGTGCGCCAGCTTAGCCCGGATTGAAAGCTTTCCAGGCAAAGCTTTTCAAACAGGCGAATGTCGTCGGAAACTGGATAACCCCATTCCGTGTCGTGATACGCAAAAAACTCCGGCGCCGCCTGACACCAGGCACAGCGCTGTCGGCCGTCAGGGCCAGTGACGAGATTACCCATATGATGTACCCTTTTTGTTCTTATTCAGGCTAGCGGTCAAAGCGCGGGATGACAAGGGTCAGGCTTTGTCTTGATACCAATTCAGGATGTATACACGGATGGCCGAGGCCAGGCCTGTTTCCGGGTCTCGCGCGACATCAATTTCCGACGCGAGGACATTGATCGGAATGTCTTTTTCCTGTGCAATGCTGCGAAAAGCGCGCCAGAACTCATCTTCAAGGGAAACCGAGGTCCGGTGCCCCTTTAGCGTCAGAGAGCGTTTCACCGGGCGGCCGCTCATTCATCCAGCTCATGATTGTCGAGGTCGCGTTTCAGCTTGTCCAGCCGCTCAAGCACCTTGTCTTTTTCCGCCTTGGACCGCCTAAACGCCACAGCATTTTGGTCTGCGCGGGTCTTTTTTGCAGCCCGCGCTTTTTCTTTTCGATACCGGTTCAGATTGACCGGTTTGCCCATCAGTCTTTCGGGCCGATCATCTGTTCAGGGCGTACAACCGCATCAAAGGTCGCCTCATCGACAAAACCCAGGGCAATGGCCTCTTCCTTGAGGGTGGTGCCGTTCTTATGGGCCGTCTTGGCAACCTTGGTGGCATTGTCATAGCCGATGGTGGGGGCAAGCGCGGTCACCAGCATCAGCGATTCCTTCATCAGCTTGTCGATGCGGGGCTCATTGGCCTTGATGCCCAGCAACATGCGCTCGGTAAAGCTGTCGGTTGCATCGCCCAGCAACTGGATCGATTGCAGCAGGTTGTAGGACATCATCGGATTGTAGACGTTCAGCTGGAAATGACCCTGCGAGCCTGCAAATTTCATCGCCGCATCATTGCCCATCACATGGGCGGCGACCTGGGTCAGCGCTTCGGCCTGTGTCGGGTTCACCTTGCCTGGCATGATCGACGAGCCGGGCTCATTTTCCGGCAGGATCAGTTCCCCCAGACCTGACCGCGGGCCTGAGCCCAGCAAACGGATATCGTTCGCGATCTTGTAACAAGAGCCCGCAATGGTCGCCAGGGCACCTGACAGGAAGACCATGGCATCATGGGCCGCCAACGCTTCGAACTTGTTCGGCGCAGTGACAAAGGGCAGGCCGGTGATGTCTGCCATGTTCTTTGCAACTGCTTCGTCCCAGCCATTGTGCGTGTTCAGGCCAGTGCCCACTGCAGTGCCGCCTTGCGCCAGCTCGTAAATGCCGGGCATCGAAGCCTCAACGCGGGCGATCCCTTGACGGATCTGATGTGCGTATCCGCCAAATTCCTGTTCCAGCGTCAAAGGTGTCGCATCTTGTGTATGGGTTCGACCGATCTTGATGATCCCTTCGAACTCTTTAGCTTTTTTCTCAAGCGCCGTAGCGAATTTCTCCAGACCCGGCATCAGCACATCTCCCACGCTCATCGCGGTGGCAATATGCATGGCGGTGGGGAAGGTATCGTTTGACGATTGTCCCATATTGCAATGGTCATTCGGATGCACCGGATCTTTCGAACCGATAACGCCGCCCAGAATTTCGATGGCCCGGTTCGCAATCACCTCGTTCGAGTTCATGTTCGATTGGGTGCCCGATCCGGTTTGCCACACAACCAGAGGGAAGTTGTCATCAAACTTGCCCTCGATCACCTCACCCGCGGCTTGGATGATCGCATCGGCAATCTTGGCGTCAAGCTTGCCAGTGGCTTTGTTTTCCATCGCACAGGCTTTCTTGATCACGCCCAGCGCGCGGACAATGGCCACGGGCTGTTTTTCCCAACCGATCGGGAAATTCATGATCGAGCGCTGAGTTTGCGCCCCCCAATACTTGTCAGAAGGAACCTCAAGCGGGCCAAAGCTGTCGGATTCGGTGCGGGTCTGAGACATCTGTCACTCCGTCTGGTATGCAGTTGTATGCCGTTTAGCCCGAGAGATCGTATGACTCAATCGGCAAGTTGCGCGCACCATAGAGGCTGGGCCTTCAAAGATATAGATCGTCAGTAGCGCTCAAACCTTGAAGTTAACGCAAACAGGCCCATTGTGCTGATGGGTAGGCCGGATAGAATGTAGTGCACCCTGCGATGGAGAGCGAAATGCAAAGATCGATTCTCGGACAGTCACTGATCGTGACGCTTGGCGCGGCGTTGATCATGCTGTTCTTGGCTGTTGCTGCCAAAGCGTCCGACATCACACCTTTTGTGGGCAATTATGTTGGCTCGGCGAATGTGGTGAGCATCGACGGCGAAGAAACCCCGCGCGATATGAGCGTTTCTATTCATGAGCTTAAACAGGGGTTCAATGTCAGTTGGACGACAACGACCTACAAGCCGGACGGGCGCGTGAAGGACGAGAAGTATTCCATCGACTTTCTGCCCTCGGGGCGCGGCGACCTGTTCTCGGCTGCGATGAAACGAAATGTTTTCGGGCACGAGGTTCCGTTGGACCCGATGAAAGGCGAACCCTTTGTCTGGGGGCGGATCGACGGGCCGACGCTGACTGTCTTTTCTCTGTTTATTGACGAATCCGGCGGCTATGAATTGCAGCAATTTGACCGAACGCTGGCCGACGGCGGGCTGGAATTGTCCTTCTCGCGGTTCCGCAATGGCGAGAAATCACGCTCGGTCGAAACGTTCTTGCGAAAAGAATAAAGGCCTTAGGCGCAGCGCCGCGATTTGCTTACTTCCGAAAACTGTCGAGCGAGACGATATCTGCATCCTGATGCGGCTCGTCTTCTGTTTCCGGCGCTGAGTCAGCGATCTCTTCCGAGATATCATCCTCGCTATCGTCATCATTGCTTTCGAAGCGCAAGCCAAACTCGACCGACGGATCCACAAAGGTCTTGATGGCCAGATAGGGGATATACAGAACCTCGGGCGCATCGCCGAAATTCAGCGTGATCGAAAAGCCTTCGTCTCCAACCGTCAGGTTTTCGAACCAATGCTGCATGACGATGGTCATTTCATCAGGATAGCGCTCGCGCAGCCAATCGGCCAACTCGACGCCCGGTTGGCGCGTATCGAAGGTGATAAAGAAGTGATGCGCCCCAGGCAGGCCGGTGTTGGATACATCCGTCAAAACCTGCTTGATCAGGCCGCGCATGGCCGTGTGCATCAGGTTTCCATAGTCAATGTCCTGCGACATAAGTTGTCCTCAATACTCGCTACACTCAGCATAGGGGATTTGGCCGGAAACGAAAGGCCGCGCGGGCCAAGATTGGCTACAAATAGTGCAAAACCAGACCGGCGCAGGTCATCAAAGCCAAACTGACTGCAAACCCCAATTTTGCCCAGAAAATCAACAGCCCAGCGCCGATTGTCAAGCCTAGCGCGGCAAGATTCAAAGAGGTGATTTCGGGTAAAGGTATTGACACCGGTCCAAAACTCCAATCCGCGACTGTTCCGAATAAGACGCTCAACCCAAACCAGAGCGACAAATTGAGAATCACTCCGACCACAGCTGCCGTGATCGCGTGCAATGCCGAGGTCAGACGCGGGCGTTCAGCAAGGTGGTCGAGATAGGGTGCTGTCAGGAAAACCCACAGGAAACACGGCACGAAAGTCGCCCAAAGGGCCACCGCTCCGGCCGCCAAGGCCAGGGCAAATCCACCGGACAGGTAGCCGCTGAGCATGGCCACAAACTGTGTCACCAGAATCAGCGGGCCGGGGGTTGTTTCGGCAAGTCCCAACGCGTCGATCATCTGATCGGTGCTGATCCAGTGATACGTATCCACCACGGTCTGCGTCATATAGGCCAAAACCGCATAGGCCCCGCCAAAGGTCACCACTGCCAGACGGGCGAAATACCAGCCCAGATCGCTCAGCAAGGTTTGACCTGTCAGCTTCAGCAGGACCAAGGGGGTCAGCCAAAGCGTCAGCCAGATCGCAGCCGTTCGGATCGGGTTGTTACGGACGGGCGAGGGGGTCGCAGGAACACCCTTGGGTACAGGTGTAACAACGTATCCCCAAAGAGCGGCGCAGAGGATGATGATCGGGAAAGGCAGGTTGAGCGCGAAGATAGCGATGAATGCCAGCGCAGCGGTCGCTTTGTGGCTCGGCCCGTTAAGAGCCTTTCGCCAAAGGTTGCTCAACGCCTGAAGGACTATCACGATGACAGTTGCCTTGATGCCCAGAAATCCGGCTTGAACCAAGGGCAAATCCCCATAGGCCGCATAAAGCGCAACCAGCAGGGCGATGACGATGGCTCCGGGCACGACAAAAAGCGTGCCTGCGATCAGCCCTCCCCAAACGCCGCGGAGCCGCCACCCGGCATAGGTGGCCAGTTGCATCGCCTCGGGCCCAGGCAACAACATGCACAGAGACAGCGCCCTGAGAAAGCTCTGCTCATCCAGCCAAGGGCGGCGCTCGACCAGTTCTTGATGCATCAGGGAAATCTGTGCCGCCGGGCCACCGAAGGACAAAAGCCCAATGCGCCCGAAGACGCGGAGCAGTTCGGAAAATGACGGGCTCATGCGGACCACACAAGATGTCGCGTCACCACCGTGTATGCGCACGCGTTGCACAGCAGGCGCGCATTCTGCGCCGAACACAGAACCCAAAGCTGTTTAACGGGCCAAAAGGCTTGGGTTTCAAATCTTCGCGGCGAGGCTGCCATTGCATGTTTCCTGTTTCAACTCGGATACATGCGAAGCTTGGAAAGCGACCTTTGGGGTGTTCGCAAGCTAACCCCGTTCGGGGCTGAGCTAACGCGGAACGCGCGACTGGGTCAAGCGTGCCGTCAAGCCCAGTCCAGGCGCTGCCCAGTCATGCAGACGGGCAGGGTGTCTTGCGGGAACTGACCCAATTGTTCAAACAGCGAAACGAAGTCGAACTGGTTATACGCCTCAACCATTTTGTCGCCTTTGAACCGCGCCATAACCTGCCCTGTGGCCGTAACCGGAGCCCCATTGTCAGCGCGCGTTGTTTTCAGGTGAACAAACGCGCTGACCCAATCGCCGCTTTCAAGGATCTTGGGCATTTCAACCGTGATGTCGCCAAGGATGTGTCGGAATGCCATGACGAGGTCACGAAAATCACCACCATCCATCTGCATTTCAGGGATCAACCCTTCGGTTGTGGTGTCGGGCGCAAAGAACTGATCGATTGCATCCGTATTGCCCTGTTCCCAAACCTGCGAATACCAGTTGCGAAGCATATCTGCGTTGCTCATCACAGCCTCCTGTCTCTTGGTCAGGACGATGCGGCAAAGGCCTAAATAAACCGTGAACAAAACCTGAGATCTTGTTCAGAATTCGCGCATAGGGGAAATGCAGGTTTCTGTTGCCAGGTACCTGCGAACCCCGCCTTACGCGGCTAGGCGCAAGGGCTTAGATTTCGGTCTTGTTACTGCTTACGCAGCAACTGCAACCGGAGCACGATTGTCGTTTGCAATTGTACTAGTTTCGCCGGTAACGGTGGCAGACAGCCGAGACAAAGCTAACCCCTTTAGACGTTCGTCGATCCTGTTTCGGCCCCAAAATCCCCAAACGAAGGATGGTTGGTGGAGCCGCCGGGTACCGCCCCCGGGTCCGATCCGCTTATTACGAGCGCGTTTATGTCCATAGTCCCGAAGGACATCTTTTATATAGGCAAGGCGTAGGACAGATGCAAATGGCGAATCTGCCGCAGCGCCAATGCCTTAGGCGGTTCTGTTGAGATTGGCCGCAATCAGCCACACGGCCAGCACAAGCTCGATTCCCCCAAAAATCAGAGCTTTGGCCAGGGGTGGGTTGTCCAGCACAACAGATACGAACCGCCCCAGTGCCGCCCCGGAATAGACCACGCCCAGCATGACATAGGCCATGGGCTGGTTGAGCCACAAAACCGCGATCCCTGTCACCACAAACAGCCCGCCAACCGAGGCGCGCATTTCGCTGAGCCCCATAGTGCTGGTGGTGGGTGCCAGATCCAGCGCATTGGCCGTATAGGCGGGGGCCAAAAAGCCGAACAGGCCAAACCCGATGGTCAACAGGGCGGCAATTGCGTTCACGATCGGTTTCATTCTGGCCTCTTTTTCTGTGGGTTCATTGCGAACCTAGACTGCCCTTGGCGAATGAACAGCACCAACTTGGCGCTTCAAGCGGGTTTGCGACGTTGTTCGGCCACGTCCCGGGCCAATTGCCGCGTATAGGCCTCAAGCTCGATCAGAGCGGCCTCGACACCATCCGCGTCGCGCGCATCCAGAGCGTCGGCTATGTTGCCGTGCAGCTCGATAATGGCCTCGCGCGACCGTGCCGTGAAGGTGATCATGTTCATCAGTGGCTGCATCGCCTCAACCGCACCCGCTAGTTGGTAGGACAGAACCGGATTGCCAGCACCGTCGACCAACGCGCGATGGAAGGCCACATCCGAGGCGCAAAAGGCCTCATCCGTCAGCCCGGGCTGCGCCTGACGAAAGATCTCGGCCCGCATGGTGGCCAGCTGATCCGGGGTTCTGCGTTCAGCGGACAAGGGCGCACAGGCCCGTTCCAGCGCATAACGCGCCTCGCAGGCAGTATCGAAACTGACCGCATTCATCGACAGCAGCAGGGTCGAAGTGGTGATTTGCTGCGAATAAGCGTCCTCAAAGCTGAGACGGTTCACAAAAGCCCCCCCCGTGGCGCCTCGCTGGGTGCGGATCAGTGCCTGAGCGGCCAGTCGTTTCAGGGCCTCGCGCACAGTGGGGCGCGAAACCTGGAACTGATCGGCCAGCTCAGCTTCGGACGGCAGGCGCTCATCAACGATCAGCGCGCCAGACACGATAGCGTTCCGAATAGCCTGCGCGATCTGCGCCGACAGGTCCGCCGGGTTTTTGGGGTCAATTTTCATCCCGTGTGCCTGCAAACGTGAATTTTTATTTGTCTGACATTTAAAAGTCTGACATTTGAAAAGCAAGAGCGATGCTGTGGGAGGATCAGGTGAGTCGCGCAATCATCCGCAACGGGCTGTGGCTGGGCTTCTATCTCGCGATTCTGTGCGCGTGGTGGGTGATGTTCTCCATGAGCCGCGCGATGGATCTGGACTGGATCGGGCGCCCGGGGCCCATGGGGCAGGCGATGGCGGCAATGGATCCTCGGATGGATATGTACATGCCCATGGCCGAGTTCGGCCCGTTGTTCTGGATGTGGGCCATCATGATGGCCGCGATGATGCTGCCGACGCTTGTGCCCACGCTGCGCAGTTACGAGGACCTGATCCGTAGCGCCAATGGCTCTCGCGCTGGATGGCTGGGGGTGTTGCTGGGGTATTTCGTCGTCTGGGTCGGATTTGCAGCCCTGATTGCAGGTGTTCAGCTTGTGCTGCTGTTTGGTGGCGTGATCGACATGCTGGGTATCGCCAAATCGGGATGGGTCGCCGCAGGGTTGATGATCGTCGTCGGCGCGTTTCAGTTTACCCGCGTCAAAGAGGTCTGCCACGGCGTATGTCACGCGCCCATGTCCTATTTCCTGGGCCATTGGAAAACCGGCTTTGCAGGCGGTCTGCGCATGGGGCTGGGGCTGGGCAGTTTTTGCGTTGGATGCTGCTGGGGCTTTATGGCGCTAGGCTTTGTGGGCGGAGTCATGAGCCTCTTGTGGATGGGTTTGGCGACGCTGTTCATGGTCTTGGAAAAACTGCCTCAGATCGGGCACCGGGTGACCCGGCCGATGGCGTTTCTTTTGATTGCTGGCGGCGTGCTGCTGCTGGCCTTTCCCGTGACTTACGGATGACTTGCGGAGGAGAGTGAAATGGCAAAGAACAGAAGGGCAGATGCGGACAGGCTGCCGATAAGCCAGCGGATCGACAGCCGCATGCCCAACCCGAAACGGCGCGAGATGAGCCCGACGGAATGGGCCATCAAGGGCGAGTTGATCCTGAACTGTTCCTGCGATGTGTTTTGTCCCTGCGTTGTCTCGCTGGGCGCGCATCCACCAACCGAAGGCCATTGCCACGCCTGGATGGGGGTGATCATCGATGAAGGCCATTACGAGGGCGAAGACCTGTCCGGTTTGAATGTGGGCCTGCTGGTCGATATTCCGGGCCGGATGGGCGAAGGCCAGTGGAAAGTCGCCGCCTATGTCGACGAACGCGCCAGCGGCAAGGCGTATAACGGCCTACTGCAGATCTTCAGTGGTCAGGCAGGCGGCACCACAGGTCTGTTCACCATGCTCGTCAGCGAGATCATCGGAGCCGAGCGTGCGCCGGTTGAGATTGAACGCGACGGAACCAAGCGTCGCATCATGATTGGTCGCAAAATTCAGGGCGAGATCGAGATGCTGGGCGGCAAGGACCCCGATCATCCGGTGATGGTCTCGAACTCGAAATACTGGATGGGCCCCGACATCATCGTCGCGCGCGGCACCAAGTCGAAGGTGCGTGATTATGGCCGGGTTTGGGATTTTGGCGGTAAATCCGCCGAAATTTGCCCCATCGACTGGCACGGGCCCAAGTGATGCGCGACCGAAGCGTCGTCGAATGTCTGATCAGTGAGAGGAGAGCGGCGTGACCCAAATTTCTCTGTCCCGGCGCTTGCGGCGCACACCGTTCTCAGACGGTGTCGAAGCGGCGGGGGTCAAAGCCTATACGGTTTACAATCGGATGCTGTTGCCGACGGTCTTTGAAAGCGTCGAAGCGGATTATCGGCACCTGAAAGAGCATGTGCAGATCTGGGATGTCTCTTGCGAGCGCCAGGTCGAGCTGCGCGGCCCGGATGCGACGCGGTTGATGCAAATGCTCACCCCACGCGATTTGCGTGGGATGCTGCCGGGGCAATGCTATTACGTGCCCATCGTTGATGAGACCGGCGGGATGCTGAATGATCCGGTGGCGGTGAAGCTGTCAGAGGACCGTTGGTGGATTTCCATTGCCGACAGTGACCTGCTGTTCTGGGTCAAGGGAATCGCCAATGGCTATCGCTTGGATGTGCTGGTGGATGAGCCCGACGTCTCACCCTTGGCGGTGCAGGGGCCAAAATCGGATGAGCTGTTGGCGCGCGTTTTCGGAGATCGTGTGCGCGATATCCGGTTCTTCCGCTTCGACATGTTCGAGTTTCAGGGCCACAGCCTGGCGATTGCGCGCTCGGGCTATTCGAAGCAGGGCGGGTTCGAAATCTATGTCGAAGGCAGCGCTGTTGGAATGCCGCTCTGGAACGCTCTGTTCGAGGCTGGGCGGGATCTGAACGTGCGGGCGGGGTGCCCAAACCTGATCGAACGGATCGAGGGTGGGTTGCTGTCTTATGGCAATGACATGACCGACGACAACACACCGCATGAATGTGGGCTGGGTAGGTTCTGCAACACACATACGGCCATTGGATGCATTGGGCGTGACGCGCTGTTGCGTGTGGCCAAGGAAGGGCCGGTGCAACAGATCCGACCGATCGCCATTGCCGGGGATCCGGTACCGCCCTGCGATCGGCCCTGGGGCGTTTTTGCCGAAGGCAGGCGCGTGGGGCAGATCACTTCGGCTGCCTGGTCCCCGGATTTCGCAACAAACGTGGCCATCGGCATGGTGAAGCTGAGCCATTGGGACGCGGGCACGGCTTTGGAGGTTGAGACGCCCGAGGGGACACGTGATGCGGTGGTGCAGGCGCATTTCTGGATTTGAGCGGAGGTAGGGGGCTCTGCCCCTGTCGCTGCGCGAACCCCGGGGATATTTTTGGCCAGATGCAAAGCGGATCTGGCGCTGAGGAACAGAAAGGAAGAGCTGAATGTTTAATGCATTGATCATGAACAAGGACGAGGACAGCAGCGCGGCGCAAGCCGAGATCAAGCAAATCTCGGAAGAGGACCTGCCATCCGGAGATGTGACTGTGGCGGTCGAATATTCCACAGTGAATTACAAAGACGGTTTGTGCCTTTCCCCCAAGGGAGGAGGGCTTGTTCGCAATTACCCTCATATTCCGGGGATCGATTATGCCGGTACGGTCGAGACGTCCTCGGACGCGCGCTATGCGCCCGGTGACAAGGTGGTTTTGACTGGTTGGCGTGTGGGCGAGGCGCATTGGGGCGGGTACGCCCAGAAAGCCAGCGCCAAGGCTGACTGGCTGGTTCCCTTGCCGGATGGCTTGAGCACGCAACAGGCGATGGCTGTGGGCACTGCGGGGTTCACTGCGATGCTGGCGGTGATGGCTTTGGAAGACCACGGGCTGACCCCCGGCCACGGGCCTGTTCTGGTCACCGGCGCAGCAGGTGGCGTTGGATCGGTGGCTACGGCCATTCTGGCGCATCTGGGCTATGAAGTGGCCGCAGTAACGGGACGCCCGGAGACAGGCGATTACCTGAAGTCATTGGGTGCCAGCACCATCGTGCCGCGCGAGGAACTGAACGAGACCACCAAACGCCCGCTTGAGAGCGAAACCTGGGCCGGATGCGTTGATGCGGTCGGCGGTGAGATGCTTGCGCGGGTTCTGGGGCAGATGAAATACGGTTGCTCGGTCGCCGCTGTCGGTCTGGCCGGGGGCGCAGGGTTGCCGGCCACGGTGATTCCGTTCCTTCTGCGCGGTGTGAACCTGCTGGGGATCGACAGCGTGATGCAGCCCTATGACAACCGGGTACGCGCCTGGAACCGCATCGCCACTGATCTGCCGATGGACAAGCTTGAAGCGATGGTACAACCCGCGACTCTGTCGGATCTGCCAAAGCTTGGGGCGGATATCCTGCAAGGCCAGGTCAAGGGCCGTGTCGTTGTCGATGTGAACGCTTGAGGCGCGGCCACAACTCCGGGCATTTGTCTGACAATGGCCAGAAACAACTCTGGCCATTGCCACAATTCATGCTCATGATTGCTATACATCCCAATTGTGATGGCTTATGACCCATCCAAACAGCACCTGAAGACCGGGAGTGAGCAGCATGTCTGATGATTTCGAACTGGACACCGATGATTTGCAACGCCGCATGGACGGCGCCATGGCGAATTTGAAAACCGAATTTGCGTCGCTGCGCACCGGGCGGGCATCGGCCTCGATGCTGGAGCCTGTGATGGTGGATGCCTACGGTTCGATGACGCCGATCAATCAGGTGGGCACAGTGAATGTGCCCGAACCGCGCATGGTGACGGTCAACGTCTGGGACAAGTCGCTGGTCGGCAAAGTGGAAAAAGCCATTCGCGAAAGTGGCTTGGGGATCAATCCTCAGCTGAACGGCACGATCATCATGCTTCCCATTCCCGAGCTGAACGAAGAACGTCGTCGGGAACTGGGTAAGGTTGCCGGGCAATATGCTGAAAGCGCACGCGTCTCGATCCGCAATGTGCGCCGGGACGGCATGGATCAGATCAAGAAGGCCAAGGCCGACGGCATGTCCGAAGACGATCAGAAGCTTTGGGAAGCCGAAGTTCAGGAGATGACCGACGCAATGATCAAGTCGGTGGATGACGCGCTTGAGACCAAGCAAACCGAGATCATGCAGGTCTAAGGCCCAGCATATGCCAAAAGATCCCCATACCGGGCCGCGTCACGTGGCCATCATCATGGACGGCAATGGCCGCTGGGCGCAGGCACGTGGTCGCCCGCGGCTCTATGGCCATCACGCGGGTGCCAAGCGCGTGCGCGAGGTGGTTGAAGCCTGCCCGGAACTGGGTGTGAAATTCCTGACGATCTTTGCGTTTTCAACCGAAAACTGGAAACGGACGCAGGTTGAGGTTGCCGGCCTCATGAGCCTGTTTCGGCGCTATATCGTCAAGGAAACGCGCACGCTGAAGGAAAACGGGATCCGGGTGCGGTTCATCGGGGATCGGGTGCGGTTGGACAAAAAGTTGACAAGCTTGATGGACAAGCTTGAACAAGAAACCAAAGACAATGATCTGGTGCACCTGACAGTCGCTCTGAATTACGGCGGTCGGGATGAGGTCGCGCGGGCAACCAAACGTCTGGCCCGAGATGTGGCCGCAGGAAAGCTGCAGCCTGAAGACGTAGATGAGGAAACTCTGCCAAAATATTTGGATACAAGGGTTTTACCGGATCCCGACTTGGTGATCCGCACCAGTGGTGAGGCGCGAATTTCGAATTTTCTGCTCTGGCAGTCAGCCTATTCGGAATATGAGTTCATCGATACCTTGTGGCCCGATTTTACAGCCGCTGAGTTCGGTCGCGTTTGCCAAAACTACGGTGCGCGCGAGCGGCGTTTCGGAGCGGTGCCCGCATGAGCGATGGCCGATGGGCTGACCTTACCGCCCGAGTTCTGTCTGCTGCGGTCTTGGTCGCCATTGGCGCGGTTGAAGTTTGGCTGGGCGGCCTTTGGTTTGAAATCTTCGTTGGCATCGCCTGTGGCTTGATGACATGGGAATTGGTGCGCATGATCGCGCCCGAGCGCGCTGGCGTTGCGATCCAGCTTGCGATCTTGACTGGGGCTGCGGTCATTGCCAGCTATCATCTGCCCGCCATTTACCGTCTGCCGATCCTTGTTGCACCCGCGATTGTCGGCGCGGGGCAGGTTGGACGTGCAAAGCTGACCTATGTCGCCTTTGCCGTCTGGATCGCAGCGGCAGGTCTGGGCTTTATCTCGATCCGCGAAAACATGGGGTTTGGCTGGATGGTCTGGCTGATCCTGATTGTCGTCGCCACGGATGTCGCGGGCTATTTCGTGGGCAAGGCGATTGGTGGGCCAAAATTCTGGCCACGCATCAGCCCCAAGAAAACATGGTCGGGAACCGCAGGAGGATGGGCCGCCGCGGCGGTGGTTGGAATAGTTTTTGCAGCCTATTTTGGCTTGGGCTTTTTCTTCGTCGTCATCTCGGTTCTGGCATCAATGGCCAGCCAGATCGGTGATATTGTTGAAAGCGCCACAAAGCGGAAGTTTGGCGTCAAGGACAGCTCCAACCTCATTCCCGGCCATGGCGGTTTTCTGGACCGGTTTGACGGAATGATGGGGGCTGCGTTATTTGTTCTGATCGCAGCTCAGTTCTTTGTTCCTGTGGGGATGTAATGCGCAAGCTATCCATTTTGGGCGCTACAGGTTCGATCGGTCAGAGCACGATTGATCTGATATCCAGACAGACAGACGCCTATGATGTGGTGGCGCTGACCGGTGGCAACAACATCGAGCAATTGGCAAATGATGCCAAACGCTTACAGGCTGATATTGCGGTAACGGCTTATGACGGACAGCTTGACGCATTGCGGGCTGCGCTGAAAGGATCGGGGGTCGAGGCGGCAGCGGGTCAGACTGCCATTGCCGAAGCGGCTTCCCGTCCGGTGGACTGGGTGATGTCCGCCATCGTCGGGGCCGCGGGGCTCGCCCCAGGGGTCAAAGCGTTGGAACAAGGCGCGACGCTGGCGCTGGCGAACAAGGAAACACTGGTTTGCGCCGGACCTTTGGTGCTGCAGACCGCGCAGCGACACAATGCCCGGCTTCTGCCGGTCGACAGTGAGCATTCAGCTGTGTTCCAGGCTCTCGTGGGCGAGGATATGGACGCGGTTGAGCGGATCATCATCACCGCCAGCGGCGGTGCGTTTCGCGACTGGCCTTTGGAAGCTCTGGCCAGTGCCACGGTCGAACAGGCCTCGAGCCACCCGAACTGGGATATGGGGCAGCGCATTACG
Organism: Ruegeria sp. HKCCD7255; assembly: GCF_013031565.1. Lineage (NCBI taxonomy): Bacteria > Pseudomonadati > Pseudomonadota > Alphaproteobacteria > Rhodobacterales > Roseobacteraceae > Ruegeria > Ruegeria sp. HKCCD7255. The sequence continues at coordinate 421,991 of NZ_WQAG01000002.1, forward strand.
ATCGACAGCGCGTCTATGTTCAACAAGGCGCTGGAGGTCATTGAAACCAAAGAATTCTTTAAGGTTCATCCGGACCAGATCGAAGTGCTTGTTCACCCCGAGTCCACCGTGCACGCACTTGTGGGTTTCAACGATGGAGCATTGATGGCCCATCTCGGCGCACCAGATATGCGCCATGCTATCGGATATGCGTTGCACTGGCCGGATCGTCGCGATTTGCCTGTCGAGCGACTGGATTTGGCAGCGCTTGGTCAATTGCGGTTTTCACCGCCCGATCTGAACCGATATCCAGCGCTGCGCATTTCCCGGGACGTGATGGAGCGTGGTGGCTTGTCCGGCGCGATATTCAACGCCGCCAAAGAGCGCGCTCTGGATCACTTCATCGCCCGACGGATCGGTTTTTTGGACATGGCAGACTTGGTCTCGGTCGTTCTTGACCAATTTGACACTACAAATGACCTTATTGATGCCGCTTTGACCCTTGATAACGTCCAGCAAACGGACCATCTCGCACGGAAGTGGGTGGATGAAGCCGTGCGACAACGAGCAGGATAAGACACTTGGATATTTTTTCTCTGATCCCGCAATTCGGTGGGCTTCTCTACACAATCGCAGCCTTCGTGATTGCATTGTCCGTTATCGTCGCGGTCCATGAATATGGCCACTATATCGTTGGGCGCTGGTCTGGCATTCATGCCGAAGTTTTCTCGATCGGATTTGGCCCGGTCCTTTGGAGCCGTGTCGACAAGCGCGGCACCAAGTGGCAGATCGCGCTGCTTCCTTTCGGCGGCTACGTCAAGTTTCTGGGCGACGCCAATGCGGCCTCGGGCAAAGACGATGACACGATGACCGAAATGGCCGAGCAAAGCCCCGAAGCCCTGCGTCGTACGATGCATGGTGCGCCGCTTTGGGCGCGCGCAGCGACGGTGGCTGCAGGACCTGTGTTCAATTTCGTCATGTCGATCTTGGTTTTCGGCGCGATTTTCTGGTCCGAAGGCGTCACCCGCGAACCGCTGACAATTGCCTCTTTGAAACCTTTGCCGGGGACCGTACAGGGCTTGCAGGATGGGGACGAGATCATCGCTATCGAAGGGATCGCAACTCCCGATATCGATGATGGCAACACATGGTCGGAATTCCGGGATGCGCTGCCCGTCGAACCCGTATTGGATTATACGGTGATCCGCGACGGCGAGACCCTGGACGTCGCTGGCCCGTGGTTGTTCCCACCGCTGATACAGCAGGTGACGCCACGCAGTGCGGCCATGGATATCGATTTGAAAGCGGGCGATGTAATCACCTCGGTTGACGGAGACCCAATCTTTGCCTTCGACCAGTTGAAAGAACATGTTGAAAGCTCGGACGGGCGCGCCTTGCTTTTGAATGTGTGGCGCGATGGTGCAGACCTTGAATTTGCTTTAGCGCCGCGTCGGACGGACGAGCCCTTGGCCGATGGAGGTTTTGCAACGCATTGGCGTATCGGAATCGTCGGCGGCATGATGCTGGAACCTGCGACCGTTCCCGCCGGTGTTGGCGAATCCCTCTCGGTCGGTGTCAGCCAGACGATGCGGATCATCGAAGGATCATTGTCGGGTATGTGGCACATGATCACCGGAGCGATCAGCACCTGCAATATCTCGGGGCCTATCGGGATTGCCGAAACCTCGGGTGCGGTGGCCAGCCAAGGCGCGCAGAGCTTCATCTTTTTCATAGCTGTCTTGTCTGCTGCGATCGGCCTTTTGAACCTGTTCCCGATACCCGCTTTGGATGGCGGCCATCTGGTGTTCTATGCCTATGAGGCGGTGTCGGGCAAACCACCCAGCGACAAGGCGCTTCGGATCCTGATGGGCATCGGCATCACCATGATCCTGTCTTTGATGCTGTTTTCGATCAGCAACGACCTGTTCTGCTGATTTGGGAAAACCCGGCACAATCTGGACGCATTCTTGCCGCATTTAAACGCTATGATCTGTCCTTACACAGAGCATGGAAACCGGACAGATGACCAAGGCATTGCAGAAATCATATCAGAGTTTCAGCTTTCTGTTCCTTATGAACTGGAACATGCTGATGAGTTTTGCGATCACCGCACTTGCCCTTGCGGCAGGCGCTTATCTGGTGACTATGTGATTCCTCGTCTCTGAAAGCCTAAAACCAATACGCTTTTTATGCAGTTTGGTCTTTTGACAAGACTGCATATTCCCGCTACTCAACTTGCAAAGACTTAGATTCTGGGTTGAGAAAAAAACATGGCGGACAGCAGAGGTACGGGCACATCCTGCGGCTCGGTACAGGCACCAATCAATATATTGTGGCGCGCACTAGTATTCATTTTTGCCTTTACTGTCGTCGGGTTAACGGCAACACCACAGGTCGCGCAGGCGCAGACTTACACGATCAACAGCTTCGAAGTTGAAGGCAATCGGCGGATCGAAACGTCGACGATCATCGAACGAACAGGCATCGAACCGGGCCAAACGGTATCCGCAGGTCAGTTGAATGATGCTTTCCAGCGTTTGCTTGACAGTGGCGTTTTTGAAACAGTTGAACTGACACCGCGCGGCACGACTCTTGTGATTGAGGTGCAGGAATACCCGACAATCAACCAAATCAGCATCGAAGGGAATCGCCGGGTAAAGGATGAGGTGCTGCTTGACGTCATTTCGTCTGAGACGCGACGGGTGTTTACGCCCCAAGTGGCCGAAGCGGATGCCGATCTGATCGCCGAGGTTTACTCGGCCCAGGGACGCGTTTCGGCGACCGTCATCCCGCGTATCATTCGTCGCAATGACAATCGGGTCGATCTGGTTTTCGAAGTGGCCGAAGGCACTACGATCGAGGTTGAACGCGTAAGTTTCGTAGGGAACCGCGCGTTCTCGGACCGACGTTTGCGCCGTGTTCTAGAAACCAAGCAAGCAACGTTTTTGCGGACCTTCATCCGAAGCGATACCTTCATCGGCGACCGGATCGAGTTCGATAAGCAGGTAATTCGGGATTTCTATCTTTCGCGCGGCTACGTCGACTTTCGGGTTAACAGCACGAATGTCGAGTTCACCCGCGAGCGGGATGCGTTTTTCCTGGTCATGAACATCACCGAAGGTCAGAAGTTCTCATTTGGCAACATCACAACGGTCAGTGAAATTCCGGGTGTCGATCCAGCGATCTATCAGGAAGCCTTGAAGATCAAACCTGGCGTTACCTACACGCCCTCGCTGGTCGAACAGTCGATCGCGAGACAAGAGCGCTTGGGCTTGAAGGAAGGTGTCGATTTTCTTCGGGTAGAGCCTCGCGTCACACGAAATGACCGTGATCTATCATTGGATATTCAGTTTGTTCTGACCAAAGGGCCTCGCATCTTTGTCGAAAGGATCGACATCGAAGGAAATACGACAACACTCGACCGTGTTATCCGACGCCAGTTCGACACTGTCGAAGGAGACCCCTTTAACCCGCGCGAAATCCGTCAGGCCGCTGAACGTATTCGGGCACTTGGCTTCTTTTCCGAGGCCGATGTCGAAACACGAGAAGGTTCGAGCCCAAGCCAGGTGATCGTCGATGTGGATGTCGCCGAACAACCGACCGGTTCGCTGAGCCTCGGTGGTAGTTTCTCGGTTTCCGACGGGTTCGGCATCGCGGTTGGTTTGAACGAATCGAACTTTTTGGGACGTGGTCAGAATTTGGGCCTGACAATCTCGACGGCTCAGGAGTCAGAACAGTACACCTTGAACTTTACCGAGCCCTATCTATTGGGTCGCCAATTGCGGTTCGACCTGGGTCTGGGTTTCGCTGCCACGGATTCAAGCTTTGCATCGTACAATACTGAGCGGTTGTTCTTCCAACCGCAGTTGACCTATTCGATTGGTGAACTCTCGGCACTGCGTCTTCGCTATGGTTGGGAAGACAGTGAAATGACCCAGCAAAGCGGCCAGACAAGCGGTGCGGTTATTTCGTCTGAAATCGCCCAAGGCAGCCGGACTTCAAGTTCGATTGGTCTGTCTTATATCTACGACAGCCGGCTTGGTGGTTTGAACCCCAATGCAGGCGTGCTGTTGGAAGCAAACCTGGACTACGCTGGGCTGGGTGGTGACAACAAATATATCCAAACCACAGCGCGCGCGATCGCGCAGCAGCGTGTCTTGAATGAAGAAGTAGTTCTGAGAGCTACACTTGAGCTTGGCGCGCTTAACTGGAGAGGTTCCGATTTTAGTCGAACACTGGATCGCTTCTTGCTTGGAAGCGGGACCTTCCGTGGCTTCGAGCCCTCGGGTATTGGTCCGCGCGACCTTTCGAACGGTGAAGACGACGCTATCGGTGGCAACTATTACTGGGTCGCCCGGTTTGAGACCGATTTTCCACTGGGGCTGCCCGAGGAACTTGGTTTGAGGGGCGGTGTTTTCTATGACGTCGGCAACCTCTACAACATCAACAACGTTGACACGACGGGTGCCAATATCGTTGGTGCAGATGGTTCGATCCGTCACGTATTGGGCGTGTCGGTCCTGTGGACAACACCCTTTGGCCCGCTGCGTTTCAACTTCTCAAAAGCTCTTAAGAAAGAAAGCTTTGACAAAGAGCAAAGCTTTGACCTGACCATTCAGGCAAATTTCTGAGCCAATGAAGCCCTCATTTGTCAAAAGGTTTACGCGGGGCCCGATCTGGGCCCTGTGTGTTTTTGTCTGCATCGGTGCATCGGCGGCGGCACAGCAATTGGGCGTGCCGCAATCGGGTGTTCTTACAATTTCAAGCGAGCGGTTGTTTTCTGAATCGCAATTTGGCCAACGTATCTTCCGAGAAATCGAAGAGGAAAGTGCCGAACTTGCGGAAGAAAATGAGAAGATCGTCGCTGAATTGAGCCAAGAAGAGCAAGACCTGACCGAACAGCGCGCGACTCTGCCGCCAGAGGAGTTCACGCCGCTTGCAGATGCGTTCGACCTTAAAGTTCAATCGCATCGTGAAAGCCAACGTGCAAAGCTGGACGATTTGGCACGCCGCAGCGAAGTCGCGCGAGCTGCGTTTTTTGAGTTGGCGCAACCTCATTTGATCGACCTTCTGCGCGAATCCGGGGCCTCGATGATCATCGAAAGGTCCAGTGTCTTTCTGAGCGCCGATCGTACGGACATTACCGATTTTGCAATTTCTCGCATAGATGCAGCTATTGGGGATGGACAAGGTCTCGATAACCTCTCTGGCGACTAGCGTGGCTTGCCCTGACGTGACGGTATTGCTAACCACACGTTCAAGATAACACCAAAAAACGGGACACCAGAACCATGAGCACGGAAACCAAGAGTGCCGACATTCAGCTGATCCAGCGCATTCTGCCGCATCGCTATCCGTTTCTTTTGGTCGACAAGGTGGTCGAAATTGACGGGTATCAATCGGCTATTGGCGTCAAGAACGTCACGATGAACGAGCCTCATTTCCAGGGCCATTTCCCGGGCACGCCGATCATGCCGGGCGTTACTATAGTCGAGGCGATGGCACAGACCGCAGGCGTCATGCTGGGCGTCGGTATGGATGTGATCGACAGCGAGTTGCTGATCTATTTCATGAATATCGACAAGTGCAAATTCCGCCGCAAAGTGGTGCCCGGTGACGTCTTGAAGATGCATGTCGAAACCGTACGCGGTAAAAAGGGCGGTAAAATCTTCAAGTTCAGCGGCCGTGCAACCGTTGATGACGAAGTGGCCGCCGAGGCCGAGTTTTCGGCCTATGTTGATTGGGACATGGAAAAAACAGCATGAGCGGTATCCATCCCAGCGCCATCATCGAAGAGGGCGCAAAACTCGGGCAGGATTGTACGGTTGGACCGTTCTGTTACGTCGGAGCAAATGTCCGTCTCGGAGACCGGGTCGAGCTGAAATCACATGTCGTGGTGACCGGTGAGACCTCGGTTGGGGATGACACCGTCATCTTCAACTTTTCGGTAATCGGTGAAATTCCGCAGGATCTGAAATTCGGTGGCGAAAATACGCGGCTTGAGATCGGCCAACGGAACCGCATTCGTGAGCATGTCACGATCAATACCGGCACCGAAGGCGGTGGCGGCGTGACACGCATCGGTGATGATTGTCTGTTAATGGCAGGCGTCCATGTGGCGCATGACGTTCAGATGGGTGATCGCGTGATCATGGTCAACCATGCAGGCGCAGCCGGGCATTGCATCATAGAAGATGATGTCATTGTGGGTGGCATCTCGGGCTTGCATCAATGGGTGCGAGTCGGGCAGGGGGCGATTATTGGCGCGCTTACCATGGTGGCCAAGGATGTCATTCCCTACGGTCTGGTCCAGGCACCGCGTGGTGAGTTGGACGGGCTGAACCTTGTGGGGCTCAAGCGTCGCGGTGTGGCGCGTGAAGATATCGCAGCCTTGCGGGCAGCGTTCCGCGAGTTGTCCGAAGGTGACGGCCCCTTCATGGACCGTGCGCATCGCCTGGGGGAAGACGTCCAAAGCGACTATGTCCGCCGGATCGTGGATTTTGTCACCAGCGACACCGACCGGTCCTTCCTGACCCCAAGGAAATAACCGATGCTGGCTTTGATTGCGGGAACAGGCGCATTGCCGGACGAATTGGTCGCCCGGTTGCCCCAGCGCCCTTTGATCTGCGCCTTGGAAGGGTTCGTGCCCGATAGGCTGACCCCGGACATGGTCTTCCCGCTGGAACAGCTGGGCACGTTTCTGGCCGAGTTGCAGACACGCGGCGTAACCGAAATCTGCATGGTTGGCGCTGTGAAACGCCCGAAGGTAGACCCGGCCCGTATCGACGCGGCGACAATGCCTTTGGTTCCGCAATTGCAGCAAGCGATGATCGCCGGCGACGATGCGGCTTTGCGCGCCGTGATATCAATCTTCGAGGGTGCAGGGCTGAGCGTGCGCGCCGCGCATGACCTTGTCCCGGATCTGTTGCCTCCGCTGGGCTGTTTGACCGAGGCGCAACCTGCTGAAGGAGATCTGGCAGATGCAGACCGTGCCGTGGGCGTGGTTCGCAGCATGGGGGCTGCGGATATCGGGCAGGCCTGTGTCGTTCTGAAGGGGCAAGTGCTCGCGGTCGAGGGCATCTTTGGCACCGCCTGGATGCTACAATCGCTGACCCAGCGCCCGGATGCGGGCGGCGGGATTCTGTTCAAAGGCCCAAAACCCGACCAGGATCGGCGGGTGGACCTGCCCACCATCGGCCCCGACACCGTTGCCGAGGCCGTTGCGGCAGGGCTGACAGGGATCGTCATCGAAAAGGGCGGTGTGATCCTGTTGCAGCGCGACACGGTGATTGCCGAATGCAACCGGCTTGGCCTCTTCCTGACCGTGCGCGAGCGGGCTGTCTGATGCGCGTCTTTCTGGTGGCCGGAGAACCGTCTGGCGACCGGCTGGGTGGCGCGTTGATGGCGGGATTGAAGACCCTTGTCCCTGACGTCGAATTTCACGGTGTTGGCGGCCCGTTGATGCAAGCAGAAGGGCTGACCAGCCAGTTTCCCATGTCTGAACTCAGCGTCATGGGGCTGGTGGAAGTTCTGCCGAAGTTTTTTCACCTCAAACGACGGATCGCCGAGACGGCCGAGGCGGTGCTTGCGGTGCAACCTGATGTGTTGATCACCATCGACAGCCCCGATTTTTCGCTGCGCGTGGCCAAGATCGTCAAAGCCTCTAGCGCGATACGAACCGTGCACTACGTGGCCCCCAGCGTCTGGGCCTGGCGACCAGGACGAGCGGACAAGATGGCCAAGGTGATCGACCACGTGCTTGCTCTGCTGCCCTTCGAGCCGCCCTATATGGAGCGGGCAAGGATGGAGTGCGACTTTGTCGGTCATCCCGTGGCCAGTGAACCGATTGCAACGCAAGCCGAAATCGCAGGCTTTCGCGAAACCCATGATCTGGGCGATGCACCTATCCTGCTGGCCTTGCCGGGCTCGCGCCGGGGTGAGATCGAGCGGCTGGCCGACAGCTTTGGCGGCGCGCTGGAGCTGTTTATCGCAAAGCACCCCGCGTTTCGTGTTGTCGTGCCCACGGTTGGGGCAACGACCGATCTCATCAATTCGCTTGTTCCCAACTGGCAGGGCAAACCGGTTGTTTTGGACCCGCGCGACAGCGACACCGCGCAAGCCGGTGCCCAGAAACGCGCGGCCTTTGCAGCGGCGGACCTTGCGCTTGCCGCGTCGGGTACCGTCTCGCTGGAGCTGGCAGCGCAGAACACGCCGATGGTCATTGCCTATAAGCTCAACTGGCTGACCCAGCAATTGGCCGAGCGTATGGTCAAGCTGGACACTGTGACGCTGGTCAATCTGGTAACCGATACGCGCGCTGTACCAGAGTGTCTGCTGGATGACTGCACGCCCGAAAACATCGCCGCAGCCTTGAATGAGGTATGCGAAAACCCGGGCGCACAGCAGGACGCAATGGCGTTGACCATGGAAAGGCTGGGCCGTGGTGGTGAAGCGCCAGGCCTGCGTGCGGCACGTGCTGTTCTGGACCGACTGCCCACGGCCCATGCTTGAACTTACACTCTTTGCCCTGTCTGCCTGCATTGCACTGGTGACCACCAACCTGGACAACCTCGCTGTTCTGCTGGGCCTCTTTCTGGTCGTTGACAGGCGCCGCGCGATAGCAGGCTTCGCGCTGGCTCAGACCATAATGCTGAGCCTGTCGATGATCGTGGCCGTTGGACTGAACAACAACGGCATTCCGTTCTGGATCGGCTATCTGGGCCTTGTCCCGCTTGTGCTGGGCCTGCGTGGCATCTGGCATCAGGCCAGCGGCGCCGAGGTCGAAGAGATGGGGGCCAAAAGCGCGGTCACCTCGATCGTCACACTGTTCCTCAGCCTGTCGATTGACAGCTTTGCCGTGATGACACCGCTTCTGGCCGACTCAACCCCCGGCTTTCGCTGGGCGGCCCTGATTGGCGCCAGCATTGCGGCCGCTGGGCTGGTTCTTCTGGCCAGTTGGGGCGCGCCGCATGCCCAGAACCTAGCGCCACGCTTTGCCCGCATGGATCGCATCGCGCCCTATGTCATGGTTTGCGTGGGGCTCTATATCCTGATCAATTCGCCGACGGATGGGCTTTGACCCCTTGGTCCGGCCCTTGTGAACATGCAGTCGCTAGGGCAGGGTCGAAAAGCTGCGCACAGACGTTCGCCAAGGAGAGACCTCATGACCCGCATTCCCGCCCTGCGCGATGACGAGATGACCCAGACGGCGCGCGAAGCCCATCAGACGCTGGAGGCTTATGGGCCGTTCGACAATTGGTCCCGTGTGGCGGCCCATTGCCCGCCGGTGCTGGACCACGTGGCCGGTATGCTGTCCGAACTGCGCGTACAGGCCAATTTGCCCCGCCGCGCATTGGAGCTGGCCATGGTCACGGTGTCCAAGCTGAACGCTTGTGACTATTGCATCTCGCATCACGCAGCCTGGGCCACCGTCGAGGGGCTGAGCGCCGAAGGGGTGGCAAAACTGCCCGAGGTAGACGGCCACCCGGAACTGGACGAGTGCGACAAGGCGGTTGTGCTTTATGCTCAGGCGGTCACGTTGCGCTCAGGCCAGATGCGCGACGCCGAGGTCTCAGACCTGCGGCAGTGGTTCACCGACGCACAAATCGTCGAACTCACTTGGCGCATCGCCCTGACCAGCGCTTTTAACCGCTTCAATGATGCGTTACAGATTGAACTTGAAGCGGAGGTTGAGCCTGTTTCTGGAGGATAGGCTAAATGTCGTTAGCCTAGCCAAATTGACGTTAATCTCAGATTTTTGAGCAGCTTCTTCTATGATCACTTCAGAATTCAAACTGTTCGCGGACTTTTTTCAGTTTCTTGTCCAAGATGAATGGTCGGCGGGCGTAGACGGTGATCTATGGACCGAAGACGCAATGAGAGCGAGATTAGCGCGTGGAGTAGATGCTTTTGCTGTACGCACAGCTCGAAATATGCACGTCCCAGTCGAAGTTCTCGTGAACAACAAACCACCTAAATTGGACCTTTCATCTTGGGATCATGTTGTTGAGTTGTCCATTGACCTGCCTTCGGGCCGATTGGTTGTCGCTGGATGCTCCGACTATCTACCGGAGGCGGAGCGGCTGGTCTTAGACAAAGGACACTACCAAGCCCGCGTGCTCTATTCGAACCTGGACAGTGTTTATTCGGATGGTTTGGATGGTGATGATCGTTATCGCGTTGAGCTTTGGAAAGGAGATGCTAAACCGCTGAAAGTTCTTAAAGAGTTTGTGGTTTAGTTCGCTAAGAACAATGCTGAAACAAGATCGCCATTGGATCTTGGCGTCCAGCTTGTCGCAAACCCATCGCAACCCTAATACCCCCGCCAGATCCAGCCACCGCCATAGATGCGGCTGCCCTCTGAGGCGTAGAACACACAGGCCTGACCGGGTGAGATGCCTTCTTCGGGGGTCAGCAGCTCCACCTCGGCGGTGGTGTCGGACAGGGGGCGGATGATCGCTTCGCGTGGGGGGCGGGTGGAGCGGACTTTGACCGACAGGTGCCATTCTTTGCGCGCGGTAAAGGGCTCATCGCCCAGCCAGTTGATCTCACGCACTGGCACGATGCGCGTGGCCAACATCTCTTTGGGGCCGACGACGACCTGTTTCTTGTCCACGTCCAGCTTGACCACATAAAGCGGCTCGCTCAGCCCACCGATGCCAAGGCCGCGGCGCTGACCGATGGTATAATGGATCACGCCCTCATGCTGCGCCAGAACACGTCCATCGGCATGGACGATCTCACCCGGTTCCACCGCACCGGGGCGCAGCTTTTCGATCACGCTGGCATAATTGCCGTTGGGCACAAAACAGATGTCCTGACTGTCGGGCTTGTCGGCCACTGCCAGCCCGTATTGCGCGGCCATCTCTCGCGTTGCGTCTTTCGAGGGCAGGTGGCCCAGCGGAAAGCGCAGAAACTCAAGCTGCTCGGGCGTGGTCGAGAACAAGAAATAGGATTGATCGCGGCTTGCATCCTCGGCGCTGTGCAATTCCGGGCCGTTTGCACCCATCTTGCGCTGAATGTAATGACCCGTCGCCATGCAGTCAGCCTCAAGATCCTTGGCGGTTTCCAGCAGATCCTTGAACTTCACCCGCTCATTACAGCGAATGCAGGGCACAGGGGTTGCGCCCGCCAGATAGCTGTCGGCAAATTCATCAATCACGGCGTCCTTGAAAATGTTCTCATAGTCCAGAACATAGTGGGGAAAGCCGCGCTCTTCGGCCACGCGCCGCGCGTCATGGATATCGATCCCGGCACAGCAGGCGCCTTTCTTGGCCAAAGCGGCGCCATGATCATAAAGCTGCAGGGTTACGCCGACCACGTCATAGCCTTGTTCGGCCAGATGTGCGGCAACCACGGAACTGTCCACACCACCAGACATGGCCACCACCACCCGCGTTTCCGAGGGCGGTTTGGCAAAGCCAAGCGAGTTCAGGGGTGTCTCGGTATCGAGGGCCATCAGGGTATCCGTTCCGGGTTAAAGAAGACCGGCAGAATATAGGAAAATTCTACACACTCTCAAGGGGCGGTTTCACTCGGCTTTAAGTAGACTGGTGTCAGCTTTGTCGCAGCAAGAAAAGGTCAATGAGATGTATTTGCACAAAGTGGAAGGTCCACGATCCGTCACCTTGCCCGATGGCAGCATTCTGACACGCGCTGATCTGCCCCCAGCCGATACCCGTCGCTGGGTCGCGTCACGCAAGATTCTGGTCGTTCGTGGCGTGGTTTACGGGCTGATCACCCAGTCCGAGGCGCAAAAGCGTTATGCCATCAGTGAGGAAGAGTTCAACAACTGGGTGTCACTGGTTGCCGAACACGGTGAGGCCGGTCTGAAAGTCACTGCGCTAAAAAAATATCGACAACTTTAAGATGAATGTGAATAAATGGATAAACGGTAACTTCAGATTAACCATTTTTCTACAGGCTCGATTCAGTTGAAGAATTTGACCTAAATTGGAGCAGTTAAATGCGCATACTTCTTGTCGAGGATGATCCGACAACGTCCAAAAGCATCGAGTTGATGCTGACCCATGCCAACCTGAACGTGTATGCGACAGATCTTGGCGAAGAAGGGATCGACCTGGCGAAACTGTATGACTACGATCTGATCCTGCTTGATTTGAATTTGCCGGAAATGAACGGGCACGAAGTTTTGCGCCAGTTGCGCATCTCGCGCGTTGAAACGCCAATCCTGATCCTGTCGGGTGCGGACGACACTGAAAGCAAGATCAAAGGCTTTGGCTTTGGCGCCGATGACTACCTGACCAAACCGTTCCATCGCGAAGAGCTGGTGGCCCGTATTCACGCCATCATCCGCCGGTCAAAAGGTCATTCTCAATCAATCATTCACACCGGGCAGGTGGCCGTGAACCTGGATGCGAAAACGGTTGAGGTCGAAGGCAAAACGGTTCACCTGACCGGCAAAGAATACCAGATGCTGGAACTGCTCAGCCTGCGCAAGGGCACGACCCTGACGAAAGAGATGTTCCTCAATCACCTTTATGGCGGCATGGATGAGCCGGAATTGAAAATCATCGACGTGTTCATCTGCAAATTGCGCAAGAAACTCAGCAATGCCACCGGCGGTGACAACTATATCGAAACGGTATGGGGGCGTGGCTATGTGTTGCGTGATCCGCAAAGCAACGGTCTGGATGAAACCCGCATGGCCGTCGGCGCCTGATACGACAGAATTGTCGTTATTGGTCCGGGACGACATACTCACTCACGGCTCAGCACAGCACTGGACCTGGCCATGGCCTCGCCCTATCACTGGGGACAAAGAAGATGTGATAGAGCGAGGCCATGAGCGAAACCGTTGCGGTAGAAAACCTGACCGAAGCGCAGGCAAAGGACGAACTGGCCCGCTTGGCTTCGGTGTTGCAGCGCGCAAACCGAAAGTATCACGGCGAAGACGCGCCCGAGATCACTGACGCAGAGTATGACGCGCTGAAACAGCGCAATGCCCAGATCGAAGCACAATTTCCCGACCTGAAACGCCCCGACAGCCCCTCGGACCAAGTGGGTGCCAAACCCTCGGACGGGTTTGCCAAGGTCACCCATGCGATCCGGATGATGTCGTTGGGTAATGCGTTTGACGATGAAGAGGTGGGCGACTTTGATCGCTCTATCCGCAAGTATCTGGGATTGTCGGCAGTCGCTCCACTGGCTTATACAGCGGAACCGAAGATCGACGGGCTGTCTCTGTCTTTGCGCTATGAGAACGGCAATCTGGTTCAGGCCGCCACGCGCGGTGATGGCGAAACCGGCGAGAATGTGACCGAGAATGCGCGGACGGTGTCCGATATTCCGCATCACATCGAAGACGCGCCGGAAATCCTTGAAGTTCGCGGCGAAGTCTACATGTCACACGCCGATTTTGAGGCGCTGAATGCACGGCAGGCCGAGACGGGTGGCAAGAGCTTTGCCAATCCGCGCAATGCGGCTGCCGGATCTCTGCGGCAGCTGGACTCCCAAATCACCCGTGAACGACCGCTTCGATTTTTTGCTTATGCCTGGGGTGCGTTGTCCGAGCCGCTGGCGGAAACACAGCACGAAGCAATCCAGCGCCTGAAAGGTTTTGGATTTCAGGTGAATGCTCTGACGCAACTGTGCCAAACCACGCAGGAAATGCTGGATCACTACCGCGCGATTGAGGCGCAGCGCGCGACGCTTGGCTATGACATCGACGGGGTCGTCTATAAGGTCGACGACCTGGCCTTGCAGACGCGTTTGGGCTTTCGCTCAACCACGCCTCGTTGGGCAATAGCGCACAAATTCCCAGCTGAACTGGCCTGGACGCGCCTTGAAGCCATCGACATTCAAGTGGGACGCACCGGCGCGTTGAGCCCGGTGGCGCGATTACACCCCGTGACCGTGGGCGGTGTGGTCGTGTCAAACGCGACGCTGCACAATGAAGATTATATCGCGGGCAAGGACGCCAAGGGCGGCACCATTCGCGGTGGCAAAGACATACGCGTCGGTGATTGGGTGCAGGTCTATCGCGCCGGCGACGTGATCCCGAAAGTCGCGGATGTGGACCTGTCAAAACGCCCCTCCGATGCTGCTCCTTACGTGTTTCCAACGCAGTGCCCGGAATGTCAAAGTGCAGCGATCCGGGAAGAAGGCGACGCCGTGCGCCGCTGTACCGGTGGGTTGATCTGTCCGGCGCAGGCTGTTGAAAAACTGAAACATTTTGTGTCGCGCAAGGCGTTCGATATCGAAGGGCTGGGCGCAAAACAGATCGAGATGTTTCATGGCGACGCAACGCTGCCGATCAATACGCCTGCGGATATCTTCACGCTGGAAGAACGCGACAAAACCAGCCTTGCCAGCCTCAAAAACCGCGAAGGTTGGGGAGAAACCTCGGCCAGAAATCTGTTCGCCGCAATAACTGAAAAACGCCAAATCGCCTTTGCGCGGCTGCTTTTTGCCCTCGGTATTCGCCATGTGGGAGAGGTGGGCGCGCGCGATCTGGCGCTGTATTACCGCGATTGGGACGCCATGGCCCAAGCGCTGGATACGGCGCGCCCAGCCGCCCTTGCGCAGCGGCAGGCGGATGAGGCCGAAGAAGCCGAGCGCTTTACTGCTGCCTCAGAAGGCCGCCGCGCCCGCGTGAAAGAGGTGCGCGATGCGGCCATTGCGGCAGCAGATGTGCCGGATGAGGCCAGCCGGGCCTGGGCGGATCTGATCGGTATCGATGGGATCGGTGCGACTTTGGGCCTGTCGCTGTCGGACGCGTTCGCCAATGCAGATGAACGTCGGGCCTTTGACGCGTTGCGCAGCCACCTGACGATCATACCTCCCGACGCGCCGGCCTCGGACAGCCCGGTGGCAGGAAAAACCGTGGTCTTTACCGGCACGCTTGAGAAGATGACCCGGGCCGAGGCCAAAGCCCGCGCCGAAGCGCTTGGGGCCAAGGTGTCGGGCTCGGTCAGCCAAAAGACCGACCTTCTGGTGGCCGGACCGGGCGCGGGTTCAAAGGCTAAGAAGGCAGCAGATTTGGGGATCGAAACGCTGGATGAGGACGGTTGGCTGCAACTGATCGGCGATGCATGAGCGGCCGTCCTGAGCAATTATTCCCGCTTTTTGCGAGCCTTGAAACGCTGGACGGCGTGGGGCCTAAGACCGCTCAGAACATGGCGCAATTGGGTATAGAGACGCCGCGTGACGTTTTGTTTTCATTGCCTTATGCGGTGATCGACCGACGCAGGCGCGACACGATCCAAGGTGCGGATTTGCCCAGCACCCTGACGGTTGAAGTGACAATCGGAACCCATCGACCACCGCGCAATCGCGGAGGGGCTTACCGAATCCATGTCGAAGACAGTCAAGCCGATTTTCAACTAGTCTTCTTCCATGCGCGTGGTGTCTATCTGAAGAAAATCCTGCCGGAAGGATCCCGGAGGGTGGTGTCGGGCAAGCTGGAGCTGTTCGACGGGATGGCACAAATGGTGCATCCAGATCATATGGTTGCACCGGAAGAAGCCGAAGAGCTACCTGAGTTTGAGCCGGTCTATCACCTGACCCAAGGCGTGACACAGAAAACGGTCTATAAGGCCGCGCAATCCGCATTGGCCCGCATGCCAGAGACGCAGGAATGGGCCGATCCCGAACAGGTCAAACAGAAAGACTGGCCAGGTTGGGCCGATGCCATGCAGGCGGCCCATCATCCCAAGGGCGCGGATGACGTCTCACCCTTTGCCCCGGCGCGAGAACGTTTGGCCTATGACGAGTTGCTGGCGCATCAGCTCACCTTGGCGCTGGCGCGTCAGCGGGAACGTAAATCGCGTGGTGTGGTCAGCGTGGGCACTGGCCGGTTGCAGTCGCGGGTCTTGGGCAATTTGCCTTATCGACCCACCGGGGCTCAGGCCCGGGCCATCGAAGAAATTGCCGCTGATATGGCGTCCGAGGCGCGCATGAACCGGTTGTTGCAGGGGGATGTCGGCGCGGGCAAAACCCTTGTGGCATTCATGGCGTTGTTGGTCGCGGTCGAGGCAGGCGGGCAGGGTGTGATGATGGCGCCGACGGAAATTCTGGCGCGCCAGCATTTGGAAGGCCTGCGCCCGCTGGCCGAGGATGCGGGCGTGGTGCTTGAGATCCTGACAGGTCGCGACAAAGGCAGCGATCGCAAGGCCAAACTTGCAGCTTTGGCGCGCGGGGACATTCAGATTCTGGTCGGTACCCATGCGGTGTTCCAAAGCGATGTCGCGTTCCATGATTTGCGGCTGGCCATTGTCGACGAACAGCATCGGTTTGGCGTGCGTCAAAGGATGGAACTGTCGGAAAAGGGGCAGGGCGCCGATGTACTGGTTATGACGGCCACGCCGATCCCGCGCAGCCTGGCTTTGGCGCAGTATGGGGATATGGACGTCTCGGTGCTGGACGAAAAGCCACCGGGTCGCAAACCGATCAAAACCGCGGTCATCAGCACGCAGCGGATGGATGAGGTTGTGGCGCACCTGCGAGGTGCCATTGAGGCGGGCAAGCAATGTTACTGGGTGTGTCCGCTGGTGGACGAATCCGAGGTTTCGGACCTGACTGCTGCCGAGGAACGGTTCAAACGGTTGCGCGCTATTCTGTGTGACGGGGTTGTGGGGTTGGTCCACGGGCAGATGCCACCGGCCGAGAAAGACGCGGCCATGGCGTCCTTTCAGAACGGTCAGACCAAGGTTCTGGTGGCCACCACGGTGATCGAAGTTGGTGTGAATGTGCCAAACGCTACGATCATGGTGATCGAACGGGCCGAGATCTTTGGTCTGGCGCAATTGCACCAGCTGCGCGGGCGCGTGGGACGGGGCGAGGATGCGTCGACCTGTTTGCTGATGTATCAGCCGCCGCTCAGCGAAGGGGGCCGCAAACGGCTTGAGGTGTTACGCGAAACCGAAGACGGGTTTCGCATTGCCGAAACTGACCTTCAGATGCGCGGCGCAGGTGATTTGATCGGAACGGCGCAATCGGGCCTGCCCAAATTCCGCATCGCCGATCTGGAACGTCAGGCCGGGTTGATGGCCGTTGCCCAATCGGATGCCCGTGCTTTGCTGTCTGGCGATCCCAAACTCACCTCTACCCGAGGGCAGGCGGCGCGTGTTCTTTTGTGGTTGATGAAACAGGATCAGGCGATCCGTTTGATTTCAGTGGGTTAGCCGAGAAATCCCATAAAGTTCGCAAATGTTCTTTAAAAGTTCTTTACTCGCCCCTCGAAATATGAGAACAAAAGGTCAACAAAACCTTAAGACACGACGAGAGGTGACCCGATGCTGACCCAGATCAAATCCGCATTCAGCCGTTCTCAGGCAACGTTTATTCAAGACGCTGCGGGTGCTGTGTCATTGGTCGTGATCCTGATGGTTGCCCTGCATATGCCCACAGGGTTCTAGAGTTTTCTGCCTGCGATCTCGTGCCGGCCTACCGCGCTTGTCATCCCCATCTCAGTCAAGGGTGACCTGCCTGTCCCAATTCCCTTGAAGGGGCCAGCCTCGGCCCCGCGCGGAGTTCCGGGTCCCACGCGAGAGACGCAATACCTGCCGCCGCCCTTTCCGCCCGGAAGGTGCGGCGGTTTTTTCATAGCTGACCGGTTTTGAAAATCTCCAGCAGCGCCGACAGGACCGAGTTCACCGCAACCGAAGCCAGAATCATCCCCATCACCCGGCTGATGATCGCGGCGCCGGAATAGCCGATGAAGCGGATAATCGGCTCGGCCAAAAGCATCAGAACAAAGGCGATCAGCACGACAACCAGCATGACAAGCGCGGTTATGCCCTGATCCACCACGCTGTAACGGTTGTTGTCGGTCAGCACGACGATGGCCAGCATAGCCCCGGGTGAAGCCAGCGAGGGCACAGCCAATGGGAAGATGGCAGGGTTGGGTTTCTGCGGCGCTTGGTCCAACTCTTCTTCGGCTTCGCGTTGTTCCCTGTGCTGTTTGCTTTCGCCAAAAATCATGGTCAGCGCAAAGAGAAACAGAATGATGCCACCGGCCACTTGAAAGGAGTTCAGACCGATATCCAGGGCTTCGATGACCAGTTGGCCGCACAGCAGAAAGAACAGCAAGATCCCGGCGCTGACCAGGGCCGCCAACAAAGCCACGCGCCTGCGCGCCGCAGCCTCGATCCCCGCCGTCACGGCGATAAACACCGGGATGGTCCCAATGGGGTCGATGACAACCCAGAGCGTGACGAATTGTTCAAGAAGATACTTCAAGTCTTTCTCCGCTATGCGAGACAGACCCTAGACCGATCTCATTTCAAAAACCACGGCTTACGCGCAATGCGCCTGTTCAGCCTGTTCCATCGCCTCGGCGGCGGCTTCCAATGTCAGCATGATCGACGCGTGGCGATTCTTGTAATCGCGTGCGGGCATCAGAACATCCAAGCCGTCAAAGGGTGCATCCGGGGCGGGACCGTCGCTCTTGAGCATGGCCTTCAGCTGATCCCGCGCGGTTTCGACCTGTGACCGGGTCGCCCCAAGAATGGCGCTGCCAACGACCGAAGCCGCAGCCTGGCCCAATGCGCAGGCTTTGACGTCCTGACCGAACTCGGCCACCCGCCCGTCCTGAACCGAGACATCCACGGTCACTGTAGACCCGCACAAAGGCGCGCGTTTCTTGACGGTCGCGTCGGGGGCTTCAAGCCGGTCAAGATGGGGAATATCGGCTGCCAGGGCCAGAATACGACCGGAATACAGCTTGATAAGATCGGTATCGCCGGACATGGCTTTCCCTCGTTGTCTGTTCCTCATACATAGTGACCCAACCCTGGGATGCAAAAGGTTTTTCTCATGTCAGACTCGATCACGTTTGATCCAAACACTCTCAAGTTCAACGCTGACGGGTTGATTCCTGCGATTGCGCAGGATGAAGAAACCGGTGAGGTTTTGATGATGGCCTGGATGAATGCGCAGGCAGTGTCGCGGACGCTGGAGACCGGGCGCGTGACCTATTGGTCGCGGTCGCGGCAGGCGTTTTGGATCAAGGGCGAATCCTCGGGCCATGTGCAGGAGCTGGTGGATTTTCGTGTGGATTGCGACCGGGATTGCCTGTTGGTCGTGGTGCGTCAGACCGGTCCGGCCTGCCACACCAATCGCCGGTCGTGCTTTTATACTGCAGTGCGCGACGGGCAGGAGGTTGAGCTGATGGCTCCGATGCACTGAAGGACGCGTGCGCCGTGCCTTCGGCGAGCCTATCTTTGAAATGATGGCCGGGTCAGAGACCCACCATCTCGCGAATATCCAAAGGGCTAGCGCCTTCGGCCCTGTATTTCATCAGCGACCGCGCGTCGTCTCGTTTGGCCAGGCGCTTACCTGCGTCGTCCCGGATCAATCGGTGGTGGCGATAGATCGGGATAGGCAAGCCCAGTAGGGTTTGCAGCAATACGTGGATCTGCGTGGCCTCAAACAAGTCTTCCCCGCGTACCACATGGGTGATCATCTGCGCGGCGTCGTCGACCACTACAGACAGGTGGTAAGAGCTGCCCATGTTGCGGCGCACCAGAATGATGTCGCCGACAGATGAGATCAGCGCATCAGGGTCCAGCTTATGCGCTCCGTGATAGGTCTCGCCCGTTTCCGTGAAACCCGTCATATCCGCCCGTTGGATGGCTTTGGCCACATCCAGCCGCAACACGTCATCTGGTTGCGCAGACGACATCGCCCGGTGACGGCAGGTGCCTGGATAGATGCGCCCATCGGGGCCAAATTGCGGAACGCCTTCCTGCGGCGCACCCGCGGCGGCTTCGATATCTGCGCGATTGCAACTGCAGGGGTAGACCACCCCCATCTGGATCAACTGATCCAATGCCGCGCGATACTGCGGCAACCGGCCTGATTGGCGCATCACTGGTGCAGGCCAGCGCAGGCCAAGCCAGCTCAGGTCGTCATATATCTGATCCTCCCACTGCGCCCGCGCGCGGGACTGGTCAATATCCTCGATCCGCAGCAGAAACTGGCCACCCTGTGCTGCGGCCATGTCAGAGGCCAACAACGCCGAATAGGCATGGCCCAGATGCAGCGGACCGGTGGGGGATGGCGCAAAACGGGTGGTGAAGGTCACGCTTTTTCAAGAAGGATGACGTCGGAATTCAGGTTCTGGCGGGGCAGGTGCGGCCCGCTTTCGCGAAACAAGATTCGCGCCGCACCGGTGTCGACCCAATCTGTCAGCCGCGAGGTAAAGGCCGGATCATCCAGCGTATGATCGTTGAAGGAAAAGGCCAGAATGCCGGATTTGGGCAGGGCTTTCATCAACAGATCAAAGGTTTCTGGCGGCGCGGCTCCCGTTCCGATCACCCCTATGGCGGCGATGACGGAATAGGCGCCGTTTTGCAGCGGTGCCGGGTCGTCGATGTCAAACCCTTTTAGGTTGCGATAAACGCCCTTGGCCTGCGCGCCCTCTAACATCTTTGGTGTCGGGTCCATGCCATCGAGCGCACGGAAACCTGTCTCGTGCAGCGCCAAACCCGACAGGCCCGTGCCACAGCCATAGTCCAGAATCGGGGTCTGTGGCTCTGGCAAATGCGCCCATAACGCAGCAGCAACTCGGCGCGGCGTCGCATAGCCGTTTTCGGCCACCTCATCGTCATAAGAGGCCGCCCAGTCCTGATAAAGATCTTGCGTTTCCTGAGAGGAATTCAGGTTATAGGCGTCGTCGAGGAACTTCTTGCTCATGCCCACATGTTAGGCGCAGCCTGCCTGCCACGTCCAGTCAACATTGGCTCAGCCAGTTGGTCCATTCCTGTTTTGCGCGATCGGTATAGGCCTTATAGCGATCCTTGCGTCCGCGCCGCCCGCCTTTGAGGCCATCAACCAGGCGGAACAGACCGAAATTTACGTTCATCGGCTGAAAGGTCTTGGCATCTGCGCCGCCAGTGATGTGGTGGATCAAGGCACCCATGGCGCTGTCTTGGGGCACATCAGGCAGGGAGTTCCCCAGAATTTCAGCCGCCGCCAACCGGCCGGCCAGCAGCCCCATGGCAGCACTTTCGACATAGCCTTCGACACCGGTGATCTGACCTGCGAACCGGATGTTAGGCTTGGATTTCAGACGCATCTGCGCATCGAGGAGTGTTGGCGAGTTCAGAAACGTGTTGCGATGGATACCGCCCAGGCGAGCAAAGCTGGCGTTTTCCAGACCCGGAATTGTTCGGAATACATCTGTTTGCGCTCCGTATTTCATCTTGGTCTGAAAGCCCACGATGTTGAACAGTGTGCCCAAGGCGTTGTCGCGGCGCAGTTGGACCACGGCGTAAGGTTTGACATCCGGCTGATGTGGATTGGTCAGCCCCACCGGCTTCATTGGACCATGGCGCAAGGTTTCGCGACCACGTTCGGCCATCACTTCGATGGGCAGGCACCCGTCGAAATACCCTGCAGTTTCGCCTTCGTGGAACTCGGTCTTGTCAGCTGCAAGCAGCGCATCGATGAACGCCTCATACTGATCACGATCCATCGGGCAGTTCAGATAGGCGGTGCGTTCTTCCTCAGTCTCACCTTTGTCATAGCGAGACTGCATCCAGGCCTGGCTCATGTCGATGCTTTCGGCATAGACGATCGGAGCGATTGCATCGAAAAAGGCCAGCGCCTCGGCCCCGGTTTCCGCCTGAATGGCCGCGCCCAGATCTGGTGAGGTCAGGGGGCCGGTTGCAAAAATCCAATGCCCATCATCGGGCAGGGTGGTGACTTCTTCCCCGGTCACGGTCACTTTGGGATGTGCGTGCAGTTTGGCGGTGACGGATTCCGCAAAAGGATCACGATCCACAGCCAGCGCGCCACCAGCAGGCAGGCGATGCGCGTCGGCAGTGGTCATGATCAACCCGTTGGCTGCGCGCATTTCCCAATGCAGCAGACCAACAGCGTTCTGCTCATCATCGTCGGACCGGAAGGAATTCGAGCATACCAACTCGGCCAGATTGCCAGTTTGGTGCGCAAAGGTGCCAACTTTGGGCCGCATTTCGTGGATGACAACATCCACACCCATTTCTGCCGCTTGCCAGGCCGCTTCGGATCCGGCCATGCCGCCGCCAACGATATGCAATTTCTGTGTCATGCGCTGCCACATAGGGCACGACGCAAACATGCGCAACGCGTGTCTTTCAGGTGCTGGAAAACTTGGGAGATTTTGGGGTCGCCGCTGCGGGAATGTCTGCGCCGGTGAGAGAAACCAGCTGGAGGGACCTTCCGCCCACGGCGACCCAAAAGCATATTTGGGCCTCAGCCCTGACTAACCTGTGCCACAGTGTTGCCCTTTTGGGAAGGGAAAAATTGCGAACAGTCGTTAAAATTATCAGAGACCATTGCCTTATTGCCGCCAATTGGGCGGTCGCTTCTCAATAAAGGCAGAAATTCCTTCTTCGGTGTCGCGATGCATCATATTCTGTGCCATTACCTCGGCGGTATGGGAATAGGCCTGATCCACAGGCATATGAATCTGCTCATAAAATGCCCGCTTTCCGATCTTCACAGCCGCGCCAAGCTTGCCTTCCAGTTGTTTGGCCAGTGCTTCGGTTTCGTGCTCAAGTAGCAATTCTGGCACAACGCGGTTGATCAAACCCAGCTCAGCTGCGCGTTCTGCAGATATGAACTCACCGGTCGTCAACATCTCAAATGCTTGTTTTCTAGGGATATTTCGGCTGAGCGCCACCATCGGTGTCGAGCAAAAGAGACCGATGTTCACCCCGTTGACGCCAAACCGCGTGCCTTCGGCGGCCACAGCCAGATCACAGGTGGCCACCAATTGACATCCTGCGGCCGTCGCAATGCCATGAACGCGCGCAATTACCGGCTGGGGCAGAGACTGGATCGACAGCATCATGCGAGCGCAGCGGTCGAACAGATCCTGAAAATAGGCTTTACCGCCATCTTCGGCCTGACGACCTTGTGTCATTTGCTTCAAATCATGCCCGGCACAAAAGGCTTTGCCCGCACCGGACAAGATGACCACCCGAATCGATTTGTCATTCTGTAGCGCATCAAATTGGTCTTGGAGTGCCGCCAGCATCTCATCACTGAGTGCATTCAAACGCTCGGGCGCATTCAAGGTCAGGTGGGCAATGGCCCCCGTGTCGCTACGTTCCAGAATTGCCATCTTGCCCTCCCCATGACAGTTGGCCAACTCTAGGGCGGCAGGGCACGGAGGGGAAGTATGTCATTGGCGCTGAACAAAGAAGAATTGACGGAATATCTGGCGCAGGTCTTTCCGCAGGTGCATCAGGATTTTGTGGTCGAGGCGCTGAGCGAGGATCAGATTACCATGCGGCTTGTCGTGGAAGAGCGGCATCTGCGTCCGGGCGGCACCGTGTCGGGCCCGTCGATGTTTGGGTTGGCGGATGTCTGCGTCTATTCGATGGTTCTGGCGCGCAAAGGGCGGCAATCTTTGGCGGTGACTACCAACAGCTCTCTTGATTTTTTGCGCAAACCGGACGGCGCAAAGGACATGATTGCCCACTGCAAGTTGCTGAAACTTGGGCGCAGCCTTGCCGTTGGGGACGTGCTGATATTTTCCGAAGGATCGGACAAGCCCGTGGCCCGCGCCAGCATGACCTATTCCATCCCGCCCGAAGGCTCGGCCGCAGCGGCATTTGGATGAAAAAGGGCCGGGGGCAAGCCCCGGCCAGGAAGAGGTCCCGAAAACGGGACTGGGGATGGGTCAGTTCAGCCAGAAATACCGGCGAGATTGTTCATAGGCCTGGCGCGGCGTCAGGCCGACATCGCGCAGCAACCGATCATCCAGCTTGCCCAGATTGACACGGCTGCGGCGGCGCTGCTCCCATTTCGTGACCGTCGCTGCAAACTGCACGGCCAGAGCTGCGATCAGCGGCAGCCGGGGGCTGTCGGTCAGCAACATGAGGGCGGGTGTGTGCGTTGCGCGTGTCATGGGAGGTATCCTTTCCAAATTGTATTGACACAAAGTAAATTGCCTTGATACAAGTATCTGATACATTCAGGATTGTGTCGAAATCAAAGGAAGAATTGTAATGGATACAATTTGGCCGTCTGAACTGCCGAAAACAAAAGGACCAAAATATGCTTTGGTCGCCGATGCAATTCGAAAAGCAATTGAAAACAAAACTCTGGAGATCGGCGTTAAGCTACCTCCCGTGCGTGAATTGGCCTATCGCCTGCATATCACTCCGGGCACGGTCGCGCGGGCCTATACAATTCTGACCGATGAAGGGCTTTTATCCGCCGAAGTTGGAAGGGGTACATTTGTTGCCCCGCCAAAGTCTCCGATCCTGGATGATGTGTGGTCTCGGCAGTTGCATCAGCGAGACGACAAGTACAATGCCAATGTCAGCCTGTTCAGCCCCCGCCTGCCAGATGCAGGGCAGGTGGCGCTGATCCGCGAATGTCTGCAAAAGGTTTCGCATGCCGACCCGGGCTTGTTCCTGAATTATCCGACGCGTGATGCCTATCAGCCCATGCGGCAATCGGTGGTGGACTGGCTGTCGGACTTGCCGCTGGGTCCGCTGACCCATGATGATATCGTTCTGACCCATGGCGGACAGAACGGTTTGTGCCTGGTGTTTCAGACCATCTTGCGAGGGCCACGGCCCGTCGTTCTGGTCGAAGATCTGTCTTATGCCGGCTTCCGCCGTGCGGGAGAGCTGATGCGGGCCGAGGTTATTGGGGTCAAGATGGACAAATGGGGCATTGATCCGAAAGCGCTGGAACACGTCTTGCGCCAGACCAGTGCGCAGGCGGTCTGCGTGTCGCCCGAGGTTCAGAACCCAACCGGCGTGCATACACCGCTTGAACGCCGAAAAGAGGTGGTTGAAGTGGCCCGACGCCACGATCTGCAAATTGTCGAAGACGATTGTTACCGCATGGGCGAAGCGCGCGAGCCCAGCTATCGCGCTTTGGCGCCCGAGCGGGGGTGGCACGTGTCGTCGATTTCGAAAATCCTGACCCCGGCGTTGCGTGTCGGCTTTGCGATTGCACCCCGCGACCGCAGCGTCGATCTGCGACGGTCGGCGGAATATGGCTATTTCGGATTGGCGCAGCCGCTGGCCGAGTTGACACGCTTGCTGCTGTCAGACCCGCGCACCCCACGCATAGCCATGGATGTGCGCAAGAAGATGGGTGACTATGTGCGGATCACGGTAAACGCTTTAGGCGGTTTTGACCTCAACTGGGCCCCGGATGTGCCCTTTGTCTGGCTGAACCTGCCAGCGGGTTGGCGCGCAGCAGCCTTCAGTCGCGCTGCCGAGCGCGAAGGGATACAGTTGCGGTCGGCAGACGAGTTTGCTCTGCGCGATGGCCGTGCGCCAAACGCCGTCCGTATCGCCATGAACGGGCATATATCGCTGGAACGGTTTGAAGAGGCGATGCTGAAATTGCGGGTTTTGCTGGACAACCCGCCCGAGCAAATCAGCGTTTAATATCAAGCCGTCGGCGCGGGATCGCCGAAGAAACCCGCAAGATGCTGGATCTTGCCACCTGCGCCGAGCCGAACAAAGTCGTGACCGGCGACCATTTCCTGACCCTCTGCGTTGATCATGTGCCATCTGAAATGGACGACATCATGGTGAACGCTGGGTTTGGTGGTGATCTCGACCCGCCCGCCGGAGGACTTCAGAACTTCACCTATATGCACTGAAAGAGCCTCGCGGCCTTTAACGTCCGCCGTCGGATCCACGTATCGACCATCCTCTTCAAAGCACCGCTCCAACAGACGCATTCTGTTGTCAGCGTCCAACTCCTGCCAGGCGGCACCGTAGTCCAAGATGGTTTGATCCAAATCCTGCACCAGAACACTCCTTTCCTGATAACACAGTCCCACTATACGTTCTGCGATAGGGCACAGGTCAAAAATGACCCTTGTTGTTGGGGTAAAATAATACCTATTTTTTATCACTTTGTTTTATAACATTTTTTCCGGAAATGCTGTTGTTGACGCGGTAAGTGACACGGTCTAAACACCGCTCATCGAATTCGGACCGGTCTGCGATCAGGCCGGTCTTTCACATCAAACAGGACTATCCTGCCATGAAAACCTTTTCTGCAACACCTGCAGACATCGACAAGAAATGGATCCTGATCGACGCCGAGGGCGTTGTTCTGGGCCGTCTTGCCTCGATCGTCGCCATGCGCCTGCGTGGCAAGCACAAAGCGTCGTTCACCCCGAACATGGACATGGGCGACAATGTCATCGTGATCAACGCTGACAAAATCCAGATGACCGGCAAGAAGCGCGACGAAAACTTCTATTGGCACACAGGCCATCCGGGCGGCATCAAATCGCGCACCAAACAAGAGATCCTTGAAGGTGCGCATCCCGAGCGTGTCGTGACTCAAGCGGTCAAGCGCATGCTTCCGGGCAACCGTCTGGCGCGCAAGCAGATGACCAACCTGCGCGTTTATGCCGGTGCCGAGCATCCTCACGAGGCGCAAGCGCCCGAAGTTCTGGATGTTGCATCCATGAACAAGAAAAACACCCGGAGCTAATGACCGATGGCTGATCAGATCAATACTCTCGAAGAGCTGAGCGCCGTCGCAGGCGTTGAAACCGTGGCTGAAGAAGTCATTGCACGTGAGCCCGTGCGTGACGAACTTGGCCGCTCCTACGCCACCGGCAAGCGTAAAGACGCTGTTGCCCGTGTCTGGATCAAACCGGGTTCCGGCAAGGTCACCGTGAACGGCAAAGACCAGGACGTGTATTTCGCACGCCCCGTTCTGCAGCTGATCCTGCGCCAGCCGTTCCAGGTTGCCGGCGTGGAAGGTGAGTTCGACGTTGTCGCAACCGTCAAAGGCGGTGGCCTGACCGGTCAGGCCGGTGCGGTCAAGCACGGCATCTCGAAAGCGCTGCAGCTTTATGATCCCAACCTTCGTGGTGCACTGAAAGCCGCAGGCTTCCTGACCCGCGACAGCCGCGTTGTGGAACGTAAGAAATACGGTAAGCGCAAAGCGCGTCGTTCGTTCCAGTTCTCGAAGCGTTAATCGCGTCGAACTGCAAAAACTCAAAGGGCTCGCGTTTGCGAGCCCTTTTTTGTTGCGTCATGTCCGGTGGTTATTCTTCGTAGACCAGTTTCCACGCGCCGTTTTCGACGACATTCACAAAGACCGTGTCAGCTCCCTGGTGATCGTCAGGGCCATAGGTGATGTGGTTTCCGACCAGATCGTCCATGTAATCCAGCGACTCCATCGCTTCGATAAAACTGTCATGGGTCAGGTCCGGCCCGGCGGCTTCCAGCGCTTTGACCATCATCTCGGCGGCGGAATAGCCCAGCATTGCAAAGCCTACCGGATCTTCGCCGGTCGCTTCTTTGTATTCAGCGATGAACGCGGCGGGGGCGGGTTCTTCGGCGCGGGCCCAAAGGTCAAGCCATGAGGCCGCGGCATAGAACCCATCCGTCACGCCGCCCGGGACCTGTGCCACGACGGTCAGGAAACTGGCCGAGGTGCCCAGGAATTTCATGTCCTCAAGCCCCATCTTCTTGGCCGTGCCCACAACGGTGATCGCCTGACGCACCCCCAAGGCCATGGTGACGATGTCACAGCCTTCTTCCTTGAGCTTGCTGAGCGAGCCGACAAAATCGGTCTCATCCGGTTTATGGGTGGTCTCGGCCCCAAATGTGATGCCAGCCTCTTCGGCGCCCGATTTGCTGCCGTCCAGAATCTCTTCGCCGAAATCGGTGGGCAGATACATGGTGCAAACGGTTTGCGAGCCGAACTCTCCGGCCAGGTATTTCACACCGATCCGCGCCTGATCGTAATAGGTGGAGAACGAGGTGAACTTGTTGCGCATCGGCTCTTGCAGCATCTGACGCGCGGCGGTCAGGGGGGCCACGTTGGGAATGCCTTTGGGATCCAGCAGGTTAAAGCCCGCCACATTCATCGGCGTGCCCAGAGATTGCAGCATCGCAAACACCTTGTCGCGGTTCAGCAGCTTGTTATAGCCCTGCATCGCGCGCGGCATCTGATACCCGTTGTCTTCAACCACATAGCGGATCTGGCGTCCGTGCACGCCGCCCGCGGCGTTGACCCGGTCAAACACAACATTGGCACCTTTGGTGGCTGGCACGCCGACGGCGGCGAAAATTCCGCTGAGGTCATTGACCGAGCCGATAACGATTTCATCGTCGGTGACGCCTTGCGTCTGCGCCCAGCCCGCCGTTGTCATAGCTCCTGCAATGGCCAATCCTGAAATGATGTTTTTCATGTTTCTCCTCCCGTTGGGCAAAGCCCTGATTAATCGTACATGGTTTCGATCAATTCTGCGTTGTTCTTTTCCACCAAGCTCCGCTTGAGCTTCATTGTGGCGGTCAGTTCGTCGTCATCGGCGGTGAGCAATACGTCGATCAGGCGGAAATCCTTGATCTGTTCGACCCGCGCGAAATGCTTGTTAACTTGGGCAACTTCGGACGCGATCAGGTCACGTACCTCGTCGGCTGCACAGAGTGAGGCAAAGTTTGAGAAGGGGATCTTTTGCTCCTGCGCAAATTTCTCGACGTTTTCCTGATCGATCATGATCAGCGCCGTCAGGTATTTGCGGCGATCCCCGATCACAATGGCATCCGAGACATAGGGGCTGAATTTCATCCGGCTTTCGATTTCAGCCGGGGTGACGTTCTTACCGCCTGCGGTGATGATGATATCTTTGAGACGCCCGGTGATGGTGACAAATCCGTCTTCGTCCACATGGCCCATATCACCGGTACGCAACCAACCATCTGCGGTGAATGTCTCGGCTGTCTTGGCGTTGTTGCGCCAATAGCCCTGAAATATGTTCAGGCCTTTGATCTGAATCTCGCCATCTTCCGCAATGCGCAACTGATTGCCCGGGACAGGTCGGCCGATCGTACCCAGCTTGTTGTCGGTCAGCGTGTTGAGCGTGGCGACACCTGATGTTTCGGTCATGCCGAACCCTTCGACAATCGGCACACCGATGGCCCAAAACCATCGCAGCAAATCCGGTGAGATCGGTGCTGCCCCTGATCCACCACGCCGGAGTTTGTCCATGCCCAGCATACGCCGCAAATTGCGCAGAACCAGACGATCCCAAAGCCAGAACCGTGCTGCGACACCGGCAGGAACCGACTGGCCGGACATAATGTAGTCGGCCCGCGCGAGGCCTGCTTTCACAGCCAATCCAAAGGCCCCGCGCCCCGCGGGCGTCGCCTCTTTGGCCATGAACTGGACCTGTGAATAGATCTTCTCCCATACGCGGGGCACGGCTGTGAAGGTGGCGGGCGAAACCTCTTGCAGGTTGGCAAATACCGTTTCCGGGCTTTCGGCAAAGTTCACAGTGCTTTTGGACGCCAGAGGCAAGTAGATCGACACAACGCGTTCCAGGATGTGGCACAGCGGCAGAAAGCACAGCTGTTCATCGCTTGCTTGACTGGGCAGGGAATGCGCGCCCGCCTCAATGCTTGCCATGATGTTTTCGTTGCTGACCATCGCGCCTTTGGGCATGCCCGTCGTACCCGAGGTATAGACCAGGATCGCGGTATCCTGCGGCGTCGTGCTGGCGATTTCATCCTCGAACGCCTGCGGTGAGTCTTGATCGGCCTGTTGCCCCAAAGCATAGAGATCATCGATCATCATGCAGCGCGGATGGTTCAGATCGTGCAGCCCTTCGTCTTCCAGGATCACTACGCGCAACAGGTCGGGCAGGGCGTCTTCCACAGCCAGGAACTTATCCAGCTGTTCCTCGTCTTCAACAATCAGGAACCGGCTATCGCTGTCTTTGACGATGTATTCCAGCTGGCTGGCCGAATCCGTCGTATAGATGCCCGATGCGATCCCGCCGACGCCTTGGATCCCCATATCCAGCCAGGCCCATTCCTTACGGTCCTCAGACAGGATTGAGACGACCTCACCCCGTTTCAATCCAAGCTTGCGCAGGGCCAGACCGATCCATTTGGCGTGGGTCCAGTAATCGCCCCAGGAATAGGGTTTCCAGATGCCATAGTCTTTTTCGCGATGGGCGGTCCGATCGGTCAGATCGGCGCAGCGTTTCTGGAACAACTGACCAATCGTGGTGCAGCCATCCACGCAAACCGGGCGCTGACCGGGGGTGGCGTTGTAGGACACGCCATCGATCAGCTGTTGCGCAGGCAAGCTGTCATGCATCCCGGTCACCTCCACGTCTTTTTCCGCTTCCAGCGCCGGTTCTCGCGACTGCCTTCTTCCTGCACACCCAGATAGAAGTTCTGAATGTCCTCTGATGCCCGCAGCTCCTCTGCCGCGCCGTCCATGACGATGCGACCGACTTCCATCACATAGCCATGATGGGCCAGCTCAAGCGCTGCATTAGCGTTCTGTTCGACCAGCATCATGGTCATGTTCTGCTCGGCGTTCAGGCGTTTCAGGATGTCGAAAATCTCTTGCACCAAAAGGGGCGACAGGCCCAAAGATGGCTCGTCGAGTAGCATGATACGCGGGTTGCCCATCAAACCACGACCAATCGCCAGCATCTGTTGCTGCCCGCCGGACAGGGTTCCGGCCTCTTGGGTGCGGCGCTCTTTCAGGACAGGGAAATAGCTGAACACCAGCTCTCGGTCCCGCTCGACCTGCGCCTTGTCCGTCAGGGTATAGGCCCCGAGGCTGAGGTTTTCGTCGACAGTCATCAACGCAAAGACTTCACGGCCCTCGGGGACATGCACGATGCCACGCTGCACCACCTTATGCGGCTCGGATCCCTGTATCTGCGTGCCGTCAAAAGTAATCGTGCCCTTTTCTGGGTCCATCACGCCCGAGACGGTTTTCATCAGCGTCGTCTTGCCTGCGCCATTGGCGCCCAGGATCGATACGATCTGACCGGGATGCACATCCAGAGACACGCCACGAATGGCCATGATCGGGCCGTAGAAGCTTTCGATATTGCGGATTTTCAGGATTGGCTCGCTCATGAGGCCTTCCCCAGATAGGCCTCGACCACTGCCGGGTGTGACTGCACTTCGGATGGCGTGCCCAACGCCAGCATCGCCCCATCTGCCATGGCCAGAACACGGTCGGACACGCCAGACACCAGGCCCATGTCGTGCTCGACCATCAAAACGGTGATCCCCATTTGCCGCCTGATGTCGTCGATCCACCACCGCATATCGGTGGTTTCCTCGACCGACAGCCCCGAGGCGGGTTCGTCCAACAACAGCAGCTTGGGGTCGGTGGCCAATGCCCGCGCCACCTCGACCACCTTGCGCACGCCGTAAGGCAAGCCCGAGATCATCTTGTCGCGAAACGCCTGAAGATCCAGAAAATCTATGGTCTCTTCAACCTTTTCACGGTTCTCCAACTCCTGCTTGCGGGCTGCGCGTGTGAAAAGGATGTTCTGCACCAGGTTGGTATTGCGATGCCGGTGGCGTCCGACCAGAAGGTTTTGCAATACGGTCGCGTGCTCAAAGAGTTCGATGTTTTGAAAGGTGCGCGCAACGCCGAACGCCGCCACATCCGAGGGTTTGACCGCCAAAAGATCGTGCCCGTCAAAACAGATCTGGCCCGCAAACGGGTCGTAGAACCGCGAGATCAGGTTGAAGACCGTCGACTTCCCGGCCCCGTTGGGCCCGACAATGGAAAAAACCTCGCCTTCGTCGACTGAAAAGGACAGATCATCCACCGCAGTCAGCCCGCCGAATTTGAGCGTTACGTTTTCAAATTCCAACAGGCTCATCTCAGACGCTCCGTCTTGAGATAGGATTTCTGCCGTTTGAACATGTCCTTGCGGTAGAAGGGGAACAGCTCGAACCAGGTGCGGATTTTCAACCAGCGGCCATACATGCCCATCGGTTCAAACAGGATGAAGGCAATCAGGATCATGCCGAAAATCCCAAACTCCAAGCCGGGGATCGCAACCGTACTGCCCCCGAATACCGCACCGACGTATTCCTTTGAGATCGACAGGAATTGCGGCAGAAACCCAATCACGATGGCCCCCAGAAACGCGCCGTGGATTGATCCCAGCCCTCCGATCACTATCATCAGCAGCAGCTGGATCGAGATGAGGACGTTGAAGGTCTCATTGTTGAACGCCCCGGCATACATGCCCATCAAGGCCCCAGCCCATCCCGTGACGGCGCAAGACAACGCGAAAGAGATGGTCTTGGTGCGTGAGATATCGACCCCCATCGCTTGTGCAGACACCTCGGAATCGCGCACGGCGATGAAGCTGCGCCCCAGCGGTGTGCGCAGCAGGTTGATATAGCCCAGCGTCACCAATACCGCGACCGCCAGAACCAGCCAGAAGAACAAGTCTGGCGTGCCCCAGCGATCGACCGTCAGGCCCAGAATATCGACACCGCCCAGGTATTTGCCTGCAACACCTCCGGTGATCGGTTCGGCCAGAACGATGATGTCATCCATCAACACGGAAAGGGCCAGCGTGAAAATGGCTAGATAGATGCCGTGCAGGCGCAGGGCAGGGATGGCGACTGTTACTCCGGCAATTCCGGTCAGTAGACCGGCAACAGGGAAGGCGATCAGAAAGGGCACACCGGCTTCGATCAAAGCGACATTGGCGTAGCATCCAACCGCCAAAAAGGCCGCATGGCCCAGGCTGGCCTGACCCGTATGACCGGTCAGGATCATCAGGCCAAGACCGGCAATGGCCCAGATCAAAACATTGGTCAACTCGCCCAGATAGAAGTCATCCAGCCACCACGGGGCCGCGATCACGGCTGCCAGCAGGATCAGATAGAGGCTGAGTTGATAACCATCCTTCCAGGGGCGGATGTCTTGCATGTAGTCGGTTTTGAACACGATCCGCATGGGGTTAGACCTTCTTGATCCGAACCTGACTGAACAGGCCATGCGGGCGGAAGATCAACACGGCCAGCAGCAGGGCATAAGGTGCAATCTGGCTGTATCCGGCAGCGATATATCGGCTGGCAAAGGGCTCGATCACACCCACGATCAGCCCGCCGGCCAAGGCACCCGGCAGGCTGCCAAATCCGCCGATGACCGCCGCTGCAAAGGCCTTGATCCCCAACAGGCCTGTGGTCGGATCAACCGAGCCTTTGGCAGCAAAGAGGATCCCGGCGATCCCGGCGACCACTCCGGCCAGAGCCCAGATCAGACCCTGAACGCGCTTGACCGGAATACCCATGTAGTATGCCGCCAACTGGTTTTGCGAGGCACCCTGCATGGCAAGGCCCAGCTTGGTCTTGTTGAAAAAGACGTAAAGGCTCCAGGTCAGCAACACGGTGACAACAATCACCGCCACGTCCTCGAGCCCCAGCACCAGACCGCCAAACCGAATATCCTTGCCCGCCAGAGGGTTCTGCAAACTGTGCG
Source organism: Ruegeria sp. HKCCD7255 (assembly GCF_013031565.1). NCBI lineage: Bacteria > Pseudomonadati > Pseudomonadota > Alphaproteobacteria > Rhodobacterales > Roseobacteraceae > Ruegeria > Ruegeria sp. HKCCD7255. Next base: position 455,189 of record NZ_WQAG01000002.1, read on the forward strand.
GCTCGTGCCCCCAGATCAGACCCGCGACAAAGCGGATCACAAAACCCATGGCAATGGTCAGGATCACCACGGCTGTCTGACTTTCCCCAAACAAGCGGCGAATGATCAGGCGGTCAACCAGATATCCGAACAGCGCCATGATCCCCAACGAAATCGGCAGCGCCAACCAGAAAGGCAGACCCATATATTCGGTATTGGTCAGCCCGATGGTGACGAAAGCACCCAGCATCATGAAATCGCCCTGCGCGAAATTCACCGCTTCGGTCGCTTTGTAAATCAGCACAAACCCAAGAGCGATCAGCCCATAGACACAGCCATTGGCCAGCCCGCTGATCAGCAGCTGCGCATTGTCCAAATTTTTCCTCCCATTTGCCGGATTGCCCGGCCCTCGGGACTACTATGGCGTGATTATCACCTTGCCGTCACTCTTTTTCAGTGCAGAGACCAGATTTGACACAAGGTCACGCAGTCCAAGACGTTCCGAGATATCGGTTTTCCAGCGCCCATCGGCAAACCGCGCCTGAACTTCGCCCACCACACGCATCTGATCTGCGGGTGGCGTGGACATCATCCATTTGGTGAGCCAGAACCCCTCGATCTGCTTGCCCTGAAAGATCAACTGACCCATCTGGGTTAATTGCGGCATCTCGGTGCTGAGCTTGCCATAGCAAACCCAGCGTGCACCGTTGGGCATGGCGCAGAAGATCTGTTCGGACAGCTGATCTGCCACCGCATCCAGGAACACGCGGGGCTTTAGCGTGGCGCTGAGGGCTGCGAATTTCTGCGCCACGTCATCTACTGTCGTGACCAGCACTTTGGCGGCACCGAGGTCGCGCAGAGTGTCTGCGGCTTCGGCCCGACGTACCAATGCGATGGGTTTCAAACCCAGATCGCGCCCAAGACTGCACATCAGCTTGCCAAGCTGACTGGTCGCGGCGGAAACAACAAAAGCGTCGCCCGCATTGCGCGCAATATCGACCATCGCCATTGCGGTCAGCGGATTGACGATCTGCGCCGCGCCGTCTTCGTCGCTGATCTCGGGGCGCAGTGGGATGCACATCATCGCCTGTGTCACCACATATTCCGCCCAGGCGCCCGAGCCTGCCGCCACAAAGGCCACGCGCTGTCCGATCAGCCCTTCGGCGCCGTCTCCGGCTGCGACCACATCACCGCAGCCTTCAAACCCGGCAGGCATGCCTTTGACGCGGGGCTGCCCGTATTCGCCCTTGATGAAATGAATGTCTGACGGGTTGACCGAGGCCGCCCGCATCCGGATCAGAACCTGACCCGCCGCAGGCTCGGGCAGGGGAACCTCTGCCTCTGCCAACCAATCGGAGGCATCCTCAATCACTGGCCCGGTGGCCGAAGCGGAATATCCGTCATGGGTTTGAACAACAGCAAACATCGAAGCGGGCAGGGTGGTCATAGGGTGATCCTTCGTTTCTGACGTGACCGCACTCTCCGATGCACATCATATCGGACGGTTACGTTGGACAGGTTGAGAAGGAGTCAAACAAACGCGCTGCAGAGCGTCAACCGGTCAAGCGCGTGACCTGAAGGCAAGGACCGGCCGCACCGGCCGGCCCAAGTGATTTATTGCGGTTGCGTCAAAAGCTGCTGCAACTCCTGCATCTTTGTGACCAAGGTCTCGGGTGAGGCTTTGATCTCATCCAAAATCACAATCGCCTGGGTCTTGATCTCTTGCGCCAATGCGCTGTCCCGCACCGACGCGACCATGCTGTCATAGTCGAACTGTCCCGTTGTCAGCGTACCGTCTTCGATCCACGAATTGAACAGATCCTGACCCTGTTGCGACAGCGCTGCAATTTGGTCGCCTGCCTCGGTTGCGGCGTCTTCGACCTGCGTCGCAACAGATGACGCGCCTTCGCTGATCTGATCTGCTGCTGCATTTGCAGTATCGGTCACAGCGTCTTGCGCCGCCTCTGCGGTCTCGGTGGCCTGATCAACGGCACTGTCCAGCGCGTCGCTTACCGCCTGGCGCGCAGCTTCGGTCGTTTCACCAGCAGCTTCACCTGCGTCCTGCGCTGCGGATTGAATCTCTTCCGCCGGTGTTGGTTCGGGTTGGTTCAGGTAGTAATACGCGCCTGCGCCGATGGCAGCTATGGCGACAATCAAAAGTATGCGTGACATGGAAATGCTCCTTAGGGGTGAGTTGCGAGGGTTCCATCGCCCCAAAAGTAGCGAGTCGAAAGGGGAAAACCGATGCGCCGCACCCCTATGTCCGAATTGGGCCAGTGTCTGCTGATCACCCGGCAGCACAGCGGCAAAAACACGCCATGTCGCTCGCGGCATATTGAAACTGTCGTGCCATTGAAACAATCGCAGCGCACTCGCGCTGATCAAATGGCGGAGAGACAGGGATTCGAACCCTGGGTGGGCTTGCACCCACAACGGTTTTCGAGACCGCCCCGTTCGACCACTCCGGCACCTCTCCGCGGGGGTCTGTGAGGGGGGGATTTAGTGAGGAACGGGCAGGGGCGCAAGCAGAAAATTCCCCAAATTTCCCTTTGTGGGTTTTTCCATTGCCAGCCAGCCGAATAGGCCTAAGCTTGCCAGTATGACAAACCTTGCTCGCCACCTGCTTTCGCCCTTTATGCTCACCTGCGCCATAGTTTTTGCTCTGACCGTTCCAGTGTCAGCCGCAAATCGGGACAGGATCGAGGCCTTTCTGACCACCACCGGCTTTGACGTTGCTTTGGAAAGCATCGCGCTGGCCTCTGCCTCGGCGCCCGAGATGCTTGGCATTGATCCCGACGGGTTCGGATCGGATTGGGCCCGCCTGACCGAAGAAGTGTTCGACACGCAAGAGATGCATGAAACTGCCGTATCGATCCTAGAGCAAACCCTGAGCGACGAGGCCCTGAACCACGCGGTCGAGTTCTATGCCTCGGATCTGGGACAGCGGCTGGTCGTGGCTGAAAACGCCTCGCACATGCAAGAAGATGATGCAGCCACTCAGACGGAAGGGCAGAAGATCGTGGCCGATCTGATTCAACAAGGCTCGGACCGGGTGGAAAGCCTGAAACGGATGAACCGCGCGGTGGATGCCAGCGGGACGTCTCTTCGGGCGTTGCAGGAAATTCAAGTGCGGTTTTTGATGGCCGCAAGCGCCTCGGGCGTGATCGAGCTGCAACTAAGCGGCGATGAGCTGCGCGAGATGATGCGACAGAACGAGGGCGAAATGCGCCGGTCGCTGCAACTGTCGGCCCTGGCCGGTGCCGCCTATACCTATCAGGATTTCTCTGACGCCGATGTTGATGCCTATGTCGACGCATTGGAACAGCCGCTGATGCAAGAGGTCTATGAACTTCTGAACGCCATCCAGTACGAAATCATGGCGATGCGGTTCGAAGTTCTGGCCACACGGATGGCCGAACTGCGCCCGGCACAAGATATCTGATGCGGCTTGTCGCTTTACTGATCGCTGCGCTGCTTTGCGCCGGGCCGCTGGCCGCCAGTGACAATCTTGAGCGTTTGGCAAAAGCCATGCACTTGGCAGACGTGGCGGAAATTCTCCGGACCGAGGGGCTAGAGCAGGGAAAGGATCTGAACGAAACCCTGCTGAACGGGCGGGCCGGGCAATATTACGAGGAACAGATCGACCTTTTGTTCGATGAAACACGCCTGCATGATCAAATCGCGTCCGCTTTGGATCGAAAAATGACCGATGCGCAGATCGAAAAGGCTGCGATTTTCTTCGAATCCGAACTTGGGCAGTCCATCGTCACCCTCGAAAACGCGGCCCGGCGTGCGTTTTGGGATGAGCAGATCGAAGACTATGCGATTGCCTCTTATCGCGACGCTGACCGCGACAGCCCGTTCTATCGGCTGATCGAAGAGTACATCCGCCTGAACAATCTGATTGAACTGAACGTTCAAGGCTCGATGAGCGCGCATTACAACTTCTATCTCGGTCTGTCCGAGGGTCGCGACTCTTTTGCAAGCAGTGACAGTTTTCTGCTGGGGTTGCTGGACGATGAAGTTTCGAAAGCGGAAACGACAGAATGGCTCTTTTCCTTCCTACTGATGGCCTACCGTCCGCTGAGTGAGGCCGAACTGCGTGAGAACATCGCCTTTTCGCGGACCGAGACGGGGCGCGCTTTGAACAGGGCCTTGTTTGCAGGCTTCGATGACATATTCGACGGCATCTGGTACCAGCTGGGAACGGCCGTTTCGAAAGAGATCAACGCATCCGATCTGTGAGACCCATTTAGGGTTGACTTTACCCTCCAATCTCTGGATAAGCGCGCATCCCGGCCGGTTTTCCGCGCCGGGTAGCGTTATTATTTGACCCACGGCCATTAGGCCAAAGGTCAGTCACACAGCCCGAAAAGGGCGCGCTGTTCGAGGTGGCGAAAGCCGACAACACTCGTAAGGGGACCACAGAACGCGGTTTGGAAAAGGAAAGACGCATGTTTGCGGTCCTCAAGACTGGCGGCAAGCAGTACAAGGTTCAGGCGGGCGATATGCTCCGTGTTGAAAAGCTGGCTGCCGATGCAGGTGAAACAGTTCAATTCAACGATGTTCTGATGCTGGGCGGTGACGCTCCGGTTGTCGGTGCACCTTTCGTTGAAGGCGCAGGCGTTCAGGCCGAAGTGATCGAACAGATCAAAGGTGACAAGGTCATCAAATTCGTCAAACGCCGTCGTAAGCACAGCTCGAAGCGTACCGTTGGCCACCGTCAGAAGCTGACACTGGTCAAGATCACCGACATTCTGTCGTCGGGCGCTGACAAGTCGGGCGTCAAAGCCGCAACCGGTTCGGTCTCGGCCACTGCCGTCGAAGCTGCCGCTCCAAAGAAAGCGGCCCCCAAGAAAGCAACCAAGGCCGAAGCGCCTGCCGCTGCTGAAGCGGGTGCAGACGATCTGAAGAAATTGTCGGGCGTTGGACCCGCGCTTGAGAAAAAGCTTCTCGACGCAGGCGTGACCACATTTGCTCAGATTGCGGCATGGACGGAAGAAGACGTTGCTGCTATGGACGAGAAACTGTCGTTCAAAGGCCGGATCGAGCGTGAAGGCTGGATCGAACAGGCCAAAGAACTGGCTAAAGGCTAAGGAGAGAGAGAATGGCACATAAAAAAGCTGGCGGTTCCTCCCGTAACGGTCGCGACTCAGCGGGTCGTCGCCTTGGCGTGAAACTCTATGGTGGCCAGGCGGCCATCGCGGGCAACATCATCGTACGTCAGCGCGGCACCAAGTTTTGGCCGGGCGAAGGCGTAGGCATGGGCAAAGATCACACCATCTTTGCAACCACCAATGGCGCCGTGAAGTTCCACAAGGGACTGAAAAACCGCACCTTTATTTCGGTCCTGCCAGTGGCGGAGGCCGCAGAGTAAGCCGAAACCCATAAGGTTAGCAAAAAATTCATGGGGGACCGGCAGAACCAGCCGGTCCCCTTTCTCGTTTTCAGGAGCGGTCCTATGACCGAAGTGATCAAAACACAGCGTCTTGTCTTGCGTCGGTTCCGGCGCGAGGACGCATCGCGTTTGGTCGACCTCCTGAATGACCTGGATGTGGTACGTTGGGTGACCAGCATCCCTTTTCCATTCCGCATCGAGGACCCAGAAAACTTCGTCACCAATCTGGCTTCACAAGTTTATGATGCGTTTGCGATTGAAAAAGACGGTGACGTCATCGGCACTGTCTCGGGCGGCGAAGAACTTGGCTATTGGATCGGGCAACGGTATTGGGGCTTCGGCTACGCGACGGAAAGCGCGCGCGCCATCACCGCCCGGCACTTTGCGCAAAGCCGAAACGATCTGACTGCCTCATATCACTTGGGCAACACCCCGTCTTGTGCAGTCCTATCCAAACTCGGGTTCACCGACACCACGCGCAGCCAAGCGGTTGTGCGGTCGACAGGTGAAACCGTCACCCTGCAATGGATGGCGCTCTCGCGCGCAGATTGGGAGGCGGCGCAATGACGGTTGCCACCACCAGTTTCCTGATCTTTGCTGCCAGCCAGGTTGGCACGCCGGGACCCGCCAACATGGTTCTGCTGGGCACCGGTGCGCGTTATGGCTTTCGGGCGACGCTGCCATTTGTAGGCGGGGTCATCCTGGGCAAACAGCTGATCATCTGGCCTGTGGGTTTTGGCCTGCTGCAACTGGCCGAACAGGCACCGATTGTGTTTGCCGTTCTGAAATACGCGTCGGCGGCTTATATCATCTGGCTCGCTTGGAAGATCGCCAATACGCGATTGTCCAGACAAGCCTCAGAAGGTGGTGCGCCGGGCTTTTGGGCCGGGTTGATCGTGCATCCGCTGAATCCCAAGGCCTGGGCGATGATCATTGCCGGATTTACCGGCTTTGTGGCCACAGGAACGCCAAGTTTGCAAGCTACTATCACAATCGCTCTTTGTTTGTTGATTTGCCAGGTCGTGCTTCACCCGATCTGGACATTTGCGGGCGACAGGATCGCCCATGCGGTTGAAGGACGGCCTGCGGAAAAATATCTGATGTGGACCTTGGCTGGTCTCACAGTCGCGTCTGTATTTTTTGTGTTGTTCGGAGGAGGAACGCACTCATGAAACTTGAAGCCATCATAAATCAGCCGGTCATAGAAACCGAGCGGTTCGACCTGCGCCCACTGCGCCGGTCGGATATGGGGCTTATTGAACATTACGCCAGCGACGAGCGTGTCGCGCGGATGACGACAAAGATCCCGCATCCGCTGCCGCCGGGCTCGATCGAAGCAATGGTCACGCGCTCGATGGCCGAGGACCGCGATGAGGACGTCTGGGTCATTGATGACACCAAGGAAGGCGGGCCGGAACTGATCGGTCTGATCTCGCTGCAGCGGCTGGATCGCAATCAGTCCGAGGTCAGCTATTGGGTCGCGCCGCTCTATTGGAACACAGGCGTTGCGTCCAAAGCGGTTGAGGCTCTGGTGATGACCAACCCGCTGGACAATGCCAACATGTTTGCCAGCGTGTTTCAGGATAACCCGGCCTCGGCACGGGTGCTGACCCATTGTGGCTTTGAGTACCTGGGGGACGCCGAAAGCTATTCGGTGGCGCGCGACGCGAATGTGCCCACCTGGACCTATAGTAAAAAACTCTGACTTGTGGCCGGTGGGGCCTTTGCAGTAGGGGACAGTCATGAAATTTCTCGATCTTGCAAAGGTCTACATCCGGTCCGGGGCCGGGGGTAACGGCTGCGTCAGCTTTCGGCGCGAAAAATACATTGAATATGGTGGCCCCGATGGGGGTGATGGCGGCAAGGGCGGTTCGGTCTGGGCCGAGGTTGTGGATGGGCTGAACACCCTGATCGACTTCCGCTATCAACAACATTTCTTCGCCAAGAACGGCCAGCCGGGCCGGGGCCAGCAGCGCACCGGTAAGGATGGCGATGACATCATCCTGCGCGTGCCCGTGGGCACCGAGATTCTCGACGAAGACGAAGAAACCGTGATCTGCGACCTGACGCAGGTGGGCGAACGTTTCCTGCTGGCCAAGGGCGGCAATGGTGGCTTTGGCAACCTGCATTTCAAATCGGCCACCAACCAGGCACCGCGCCGCGCCAATCCGGGGCAGGCGGGGATCGACCGCACGATCTGGCTGCGGCTCAAGCTGATTGCCGATGTGGGGCTGTTGGGGATGCCCAATGCGGGCAAGTCGACCTTTCTGGCGGCCACCTCGAACGCACGGCCCAAGATCGCCGACTACCCGTTTACCACGCTGCACCCCAATCTGGGCGTTGTAGGTGTCGATAATGTGGAATTTGTTGTGGCCGATATCCCCGGTCTGATCGAAGGCGCGCATGAAGGGCGCGGCATTGGCGACCGGTTCCTTGGCCATGTGGAACGCTGCGCGGTGTTGTTGCATCTGGTGGATGGTACGTCTGAGACTGTGGCCGAGGATTACCGGACGATTATTCACGAGCTTGAGGCCTATGGTGGCGCGCTAGCGGAAAAACCCCGCATCACTGTTTTGAACAAGGTCGATGCGCTGGATGAGGAAGAAATGTCTCTGGCCAAGGCCGAGCTGGAAGAGGCGGTCGGCGGCCCTGTCATGACCATGTCCGGCGTGGCGCATCTGGGCGTGACTGAGGTGCTGCGGGCCTTGCGCGCGCAGATCGACGAGAACCGTTTGCGCCAGAAACCCGTCGAGGAGGCCGCGCCTTGGCAACCCTAACGTCGGCGCGCCGGCTTGTTGTCAAGATCGGCTCGGCGCTGCTTGTAGACCGTCATAGCGGCTTGTTGCGATCGGACTGGCTGAAGTCACTGGCAGAAGATGTCGCCTGGCTCAAAGGGCAGGGTACCGATGTCGTTCTTGTCTCGTCTGGATCCATCGCTTTGGGGCGTGAGGTTTTGGGCCTTCCGAGGGCAACCTTACCGCTAGAGCAATCGCAGGCCGCTGCCGCGGTTGGGCAAATCCGTCTGGCCGGCGCCTATGAAGAGGCGCTGACCCCGCATGACATCAAGACAGCGCAGGTTCTGGTGACGCTGGAAGACAGCGCGGATCGCCGCCGCTATCTGAACTCGCGCGCAACGCTAGAGACGTTGCTGAGCCTCGGCGTCGTGCCCATCGTGAACGAGAACGACACCGTTGCCACGGATGAGATCCGTTATGGCGACAATGATCGTCTGGCGGCTCAGATCGCGGTTACGGTTGGCGCGGATCAGTTGATCCTGTTGTCGGATGTAGACGGCTTCTATACCGGCAACCCCGTCGAGGATCCTTCTGCCACACGCTATGACCAGATCGACTCAATCACGCCCGAGATCGAAGCGATGGCGGGCGATGCCGGGTCTGGCCTGTCCAAAGGTGGGATGAAGACCAAACTTTTGGCGGCCAAGATGGCCACGGCGGCAGGCTGCACCATGGCGATCACCGAAGGTTCGCCTCTGAACCCTCTGAAATCACTTGAAAACGGCGCGAATTGCACCTGGTTCACGGCAGCGCTCGACCCGCATGCGGCGCGCAAACGCTGGATTTCAGCGATGAAGCCGCGCGGGGAAATCACGGTAGACGCGGGTGCGGCCAAGGCGCTGGCGAACGGAAAAAGCTTGTTGCCTGCCGGTATTGTCGAGGTGACGGGGGATTTTGAACGCGGAGATCCGGTTGCAATTCTCGACCCGGCAGCGCGACCGCTGGCGCAGGGCCTGACGCGATACACCGCGCAAGAGGCGGATGCCATCAAGGGGCGCAAATCCTCCGAGATCGAAGCCACCCTGGGTTATCCCGGGCGCGCGGTTCTGATCCACCGGGACGATCTGGCGCTTTGACCACCACAGGATTAGACTGAGACAGCCGTTAAGCGAAAGGCAGATGAGATGAAGGATCTAGACAATATTCCCGGCCTGATGGCCGATCTCGGTCAGCGCGCCAAGGCGGCGTCCAGCGAATTGGCATTTGCCAGCGCCGAACGCAAGCACGCAGCGTTGATTGCCGCCGCCGAGGCGGTCTGGGCCAATCGGGCGCAAATCATTGAAGCCAATCAGAAAGATCTGGAGTTTGGGCGCAACAAGGGCCTTAGCCGGGCAATGATGGATCGCCTGATGTTGGATGAAGGCCGCATCCAGGGCATGGTCGATGGCCTGCGTGCCGTGGCCGAACAAACCGACCCGGTCGGAGAGGTTATGGCAGAATGGGACATGCCCTCGGGCCTGAATATCCAGCGGGTGCGCACGCCTTTGGGCGTGATCGGAGTGATCTATGAAAGCCGTCCCAATGTGACAGCTGATGCAGGGGCACTGTGCCTGAAATCGGGCAACGCAGTAATCCTGCGCGGCGGGTCCGAGAGCTTTCATTCCTCAACCGCCATTCACGCCTGTCTGGTCGAAGGCCTGAAGGCTGCCAACCTGCCCGAAGACGCCATTCAACTGGTGCCCACCCGTGACCGGGCTGCGGTGCAGGAATTGCTGACCATGACCGAATATGTCGATGTCATCGTCCCGCGCGGCGGTAAGGGTCTGGTGGGGCTCGTGCAGCGCGAGGCGCGCGTGCCGGTCTTTGCGCATCTTGAGGGCATCGTTCATATCTATATCGATAAATCCGCTGATCTTCAAAAAACCCTGGACGTCGTGCTGAACGCCAAAACCCGCCGCACAGGTATCTGCGGTGCCGCAGAATGTCTGCTGGTGCATCAAGATGTCGCCGAAACGCTCGGACGCGACGTTGTCGCATCGCTTATTGCAGCAGGCGTCGAAGTTCATGCCGAAGGTGTGCTGGCTCTTGACGGTTCTGTGGGCGCAACCGGTGAAGATTGGGGCAAAGAGTTCCTGGACAGCATCATCGCTGCGAAACCCGTTGAAAATATCGACGCGGCCATTGCTCATATCCGCCGCTATGGTTCGAACCATACCGATTGCATCATGGCCGAAGATGACGCGGCGGCAGCCAAGTTCTTTGAGCAGCTTGACAGCGCCATTTTGATGCACAATGCCTCGACCCAGTTTGCCGATGGTGGTGAATTTGGGATGGGTGCCGAGATTGGGATTGCGACCGGCAAGATGCACGCGCGGGGCCCGGTTGGGGCCGCGCAGCTGACCAGCTTCAAATACCTTGTCCGGGGCGACGGAACGGTCCGCGCCTAAAACCGGATCACGATGCGCGTCGATGCGGTTTCCGCACTGACGCGCCACCCCATCCCGCGCGCGGTTTCTGGCAAAAGAGCGAACTGAACCTTTGCTGGGGTCACCGCCTCGGCAAAGCGCCCATTTGGCAGGCCCGACCAGAGGCCTGTGTCGATCTGGATCTTGTCGGACGTAGCGGTAATCGTCCAATCCTGGCCGTCTACGGTGACGGAAACAGATCCGCCCAAAGGCATCGCGGATTCACAGCATAACAAGGCCAGAAACGCCAGTTTCACCTGATTACGGGGGACCGGTTCCGTGACATGCCAATGCACCTTCACACGGCTGGCAATCTCGATATCGGCCAGCAAGCCATTGACCTCGGCCCGGCCCAGCGGTTGATCACTGGCTGCGCCAAATGCCACCCGAAAAAACCGGATCTTGGCACCCGCGCTTCCTACGCTGCCCGAGATTAACTCCATCTCGGGGCCCTGCATCGTGCCCACCATTTCCAACAGCTCCAACCCGTTGGTGATCGCCCCAATCGGGCTGATCAGATCGTGACAGATCCGAGAGCCGATCAACTCGGCAAGGTTGACGTCTGATGCGCCCATGCGTACCTCCTGCTGTATCTGCTGCCGGATCGGAGCCCTTGCATGACAGACCTCAATGCTATTCTTGCACCGGGCATGTATGTCCGCCACCCTGATTTCCCCGATTGGGGCGTCGGACAGGTGCAGTCCAACATTGCAGGCAAGATCACCGTTAACTTTCGCGAGCAGGGGAAAGTGGTAATCGACGGAACACGTATAGCCCTGATGCCCGTCTTTGATCCGTGAAACTGGTTTATGAATGGTTAACAAATCGCCGACGACAGCGCGGTTCTTGCGCTTGATCGGTCAATCGCGGTAACTGCGCGCAACTTTAAAACGGACACCGCCCATGCCAGAGGCTGGCTCTTCTTTCACAGTCAAACTCGCCGAAACAACCGAGGAACTGCGCGCTGCGCAAAGGCTGCGCTATGAGGTCTTTGTGCGCGAGTTGGGCGGTGGCGGCGACATGGTCGACCACGAACAGGGGTTGGAGCAAGATCGGTTTGATCCGTTTTTCGACCACATGCTTGCCATCGACAATGCGACCCAACAGGTGATCGGTGTCTACAGGCTGTTGCCCGGCGACAAGGCGGCTGAGATCGGGCAATTCTATTCCGAGGATGAATACAACCTGAGCATCCTCAAGCACAGCGGGCGCAAACTGCTGGAGCTGGGGCGGTCCTGCATACATCGCGACTATCGCGGAGGGATGGCGTTGTACCATCTGTGGAACGGGTTGGCCTCGTATGTCAGCGCACAGGACATCGAGGTTCTGTTTGGCGTTGCCAGCTTTCACGGTACCGATGTCGCTGCTTTGGCGCAGCCGCTGTCCATGCTGCACCACAACCATCTGGCACCCGAAGATCTGCGGGTGCGCGCGCAGCCTGACGTATTCCAATCAATGGACCTCGTGGCCCCGGACGCGCTGGACAGGCGTACAGCAATGGTTCAAGTGCCCGCTCTGATCAAAGCCTATCTGCGTTTGGGCGGTTTTGTGGGCGAGGGCGCCTATATCGACCATGCGTTCAACACCACCGATGTCTGCCTGATTCTAGACACCGCGCGGATGAACGAACGGCAGCGCCGTATGTATAGCGGAGCCTGAAAGCTTGAACAACGTTTCCTGGCAAAGCGAAGACGCGCCTGATCCCATCGAACTGGGCGTTCTGGGCTGGATTTTGGTGATCTTGCGCGGGCTGCCCCTGGCCATCTTGGTCTTTGGCGGGTTGATCGTCTTGTTGGCTGTCCGTCTCGTAGAACGTCCGCTCTATGGCCTGCACCGACCGGTCACGCCCTATATTTCGCAGTTTGTCTGCCGTAACGCGTTTCGCATCCTTGGCATCGGATTCAAGACTTCCGGTGCTTTGATGCAGCATCCCGGGGCCGTGGTCGCAAACCACACCTCGTGGCTGGATATTTTTGCCCTGAACGCACGCAAAAGGGTCTATTTCGTATCTAAGGCCGAAGTCGCGAACTGGCCCGGTATCGGCTGGTTGGCACGCGCCACAGGCACCGTATTCATCGAACGCAACCCCAAGAAAGCCCGAGAGCAGACCCAAATCTTTGAGGATCGCCTGAAGGCGGGACATAAGCTGTTGTTCTTCCCCGAAGGCACATCGACCGATGGCTTGCGCGTTTTACCATTTAAAACAACGCTCTTCGCGGCATTCTTCACAGAAGAGCTGCGTCAATCCATCTATGTGCAGCCTGTTTCCGTGATCTATCACGCACCCAAAGGGCAGCCGGATCGCTTTTACGGCTGGTGGGGCGACATGGATTTTGGCCCGCATCTGCTCAAGACGCTGGGGGCAAGGCGCCAAGGCTCGGTCGAGCTGATCTATCACGCGCCCGCCAGGGTCAGCGACTTTGAAAACCGAAAACTGCTAGCGGCCCATTGCGAAGAGGCCGTGCGCCACGCTCACAGCTGGGCCCGGCTTGAAAAATAAGGGCAAAAGGCCCTTGCGCTGCATGAAAACCTGCCGTATATGCGCGCCATTCAAACCCGCAGGCGGGGTTTGGGACTTTTGAGGGAGACATCCTCATCAGGACCGCCGGTTGGAGCATCCGCTTCTTTCACCCCCGCCCAGGCGTAAACCGGAAAAGGAAAATTGCATGGCTCTTCCCGAGTTCACCATGCGTCAGCTGCTGGAAGCTGGCGTTCACTTTGGTCACCAGACACAGCGTTGGAATCCCCGCATGGGCCCGTTCATCTACGGCTCGCGCAATGGCATCCACATCATGGACCTGACACAGACTGTTCCGATGCTGGACCAGGCTCTGCAGGCCGTCCGTGACACCGTTGCAAAAGGTGGCCGCGTTCTGTTTGTGGGCACCAAGCGTCAGGCCGCTGGCCCGATCGCTGAAGCTGCTGAAAAGTCGGCCCAGTACTTCATGAACCACCGTTGGCTGGGTGGCACGCTGACCAACTGGAAAACCGTTTCCCAGTCGATCAACCGTCTGAACCAGATTGATGAGGCGATGGAATCCGGCGCCGAAGGCCTGACCAAGAAAGAGCGTCTGGGCATGGAGCGTGACCAGGCCAAGCTGCAAGCCTCGCTGGGCGGTATCCGCGAGATGGGTGGCGTTCCTGACCTGCTGTTCGTCATCGACGTCAAGAAAGAGGCTCTGGCCATCGCCGAAGCCAACAAGCTGGGGATCCCGGTCGTGGCCGTGGTTGACACCAACTGCTCACCCGATGGTGTCGACTACATCATCCCCGGCAATGACGACGCAGCCCGCGCAATCGCTCTGTACTGCGACCTGGCCGCACGCGCCGCACTGGACGGTATGACCGCGCAGTTGGGTGCAGCGGGCGTTGACCTGGGCGAGTTCGAAGAAGCTCCGGTTGAAGAAGCGGTGGCAGAAGAAGAAGCCCCGGCCGAAGCAGCAGCAGAAACACCTGCCGAAGCGTAAGCTGCCCGTCACGTAAATGACATGTGGGGCAGGGTATGACCTGCCCCAATTCCGTTTGAATTGAGGAGAGCCTAAAGATGGCAATCACAGCAGCAATGGTAAAAGAACTGCGCGACTCGACCGGCGCAGGCATGATGGACGCAAAAAAGGCGCTGACCGAGACCGGTGGCAACATGGACGAGGCCGTTGATTGGCTGCGCACCAAAGGCCTGGCCAAAGCGGCCAAGAAATCGGGCCGTACCGCTGCCGAAGGTCTGGTGGCCGTGCACGTAAAAGGTGGCAACGGTGTTGCTGTTGAAGTGAACTCGGAAACCGACTTCGTTGCGAAGAACGCTGAGTTTCAGGAAATGGTTGGCAAGATCACCTATGCCGCCGAAGGCGTCGACGATGTCGAAGCTCTGCTGGCCGCAGATCTGGGCGGCAAATCGGTTGCTGACACCCTGACCGACAAGATCGCTACCATTGGCGAGAACATGTCGGTGCGCCGTATGTCGAAACTGTCAGGCGACACTGTTGTGTCTTACGTGCACAACGCAGCCACCAACGGTATGGGCAAAATCGGTGTTCTGGTTGCTTTGACCGGTGGGGACGAAGCCATCGGTAAGCAGATCGCGATGCATATCGCAGCTGTGAATCCGGCCGCTCTGTCCGAGGCAGACATGGACCCGGCGATTGTCGAGAAGGAAAAGCAGGTTCAGATGGACATCGCCCGCGAATCCGGCAAGCCGGAGCAGGTGATCGAAAAAATGATCATCGGTCGCATGAAGAAATTCGTGGCTGAATCGACTCTGCTGAACCAGCAGTTCGTCGTGAACCCTGATCTGACCGTCGAAGCTGCGGCCAAAGAAGCTGGCGCTACCGTCACCGGCTTTGTTCGCATGGAAGTTGGCGAAGGCATCGTGGTCGAAAAAGAAGACTTCGCAGCCGAAGTTGCTAAAGCGGCACAAGGCTAAGGCCTATGCGGCCTGTCTATTGATCAGGCCGCACATCTACCCAAACCGGCGACGTGGAAACGTGGCCGGTTTTTTGTTTTCAGAATCTCAGGATCACCGCACATCAGAATGGGGCTGATCCAGGACAGGGATGAAGGATAGGAAGAGGGGCCCCGCAGATGGGGATGGTCGGGACCCCTCAAAATTCCAGCCGTCGCACGCGGAAAAATACGCGCCCTAGTGCCAGATTGGTCAGAGAGCTCTGATATTGCAAAGATCCGACCGAAACGTTCCCTGGCAAAAAGCCACCACTCACGGAACATGGCCATATTGCATTGTCCCGCTGGGCGGGCCTAGTAGTGTATTCCTTACCTTAGGTAAATTAACGCTTTTTTGACGCTATTTTTGGATTTAGGCTTCAATAACGAACATTTGGTTCTGCAAAGAGGCCTTCAAAACCGCCTGTGCCGTGGTTTCGACGCTCAAAGCTTCGCGTGCCAGACGCAGGTGTTTCTCAACTGTTGCTGATGTAAGCCCCATCAGAATCGCGATGTCCTGAGTTGTTTTTCCGTCACCGACCCACTCAAGTGCCTCGCGCTGACGCTTGGTCAAAGCGCGGTTCGGAGGGTTGTAGGGCAGAGTGAGAATTTTCAGATGAGCCATATTGTTCATCAACAAAATTTCGTCACCATACTGCTGCCACATCTCGTCCAATTCTTCTTGTGACTTGTCTCCAAAATGGGCCATCGAGATCGCCCCTTTTGAACGTATCGACACCGAGGTAAAGCTGATCGTGTACCCAACTGTCGCGCCGAAAGACCTGTTGAAGTCATAAACCTCACGTTCTTTTTCGGTCATGGTGCCAGCTGACATCTTTTCCTGGATCAGCTTCCAGCTTGCAGCGCCTTCATTCTCAAGCGCCCAATGCAGCATCGGCGCATGAAAATAGAGGCCCGAACGTAGGAACCCATCCAAATATTCGGTGCAATGATTGGTGAGGATGATGAAGTCTTCAGGATCACCCAGCGACGTTTCGGTTCGGTATCGCGTATGGCCATAGAGCAGCCGGTCAAAACCATACTCAGCCATCTGCCCGCAATGGGCGGCCCAAAGCTCTTCCAGCGTTTTGGCGTAACTGATGAATTGCAGATATTCGTTCAGCTTCATGACCCATCACCTTCTGACAAGTGGACGGCCAAGGCGTCGAGCGCCATTTTGTAGCCCAGTGCTCCGAACCCGCAAATCTGTCCGATTGCGACCGGCGCAATGTAGGAGTGATGGCGGAAAGCTTCGCGTGCGTGGATATTGGACAAATGCACCTCCACCACGGGCACTTCAGCGGACGCAATCGCATCCATCAGGGCGACAGATGTGTGCGTGAAAGCCCCAGCGTTCAGAACGATGCCATCGTGAACTCCACGAGCGGCGTGAATCGCATCAATCAGCACACCCTCATGGTTGGATTGCAGATGAGAAACCTGCAGGCCCAGGCTCTGACCATGTGCAGCGCACATGTCTTCCACCATCTTCAACGTGGTGGTCCCGTAAACTTCGGGCTGGCGCGTGCCCAACAGATTCAGGTTCGGGCCATTCAGAACCAGGATTTTCTGCATTTTCACTGTCCCCATCTGTATTTTTATTAAACCTGAAACCTGAGGACGTCTAGATATCGCCGTAACAGCCTAAAATGTCTTTTTTGTTTCAGGGCAGCCGAGTTCAAACAGAATCGCGATGTCTGGTTATGTCGAATACATCGAAATGACAACTTTTCCGAGAGTTGACCTATCGGCAAGAAGCGTCAAAGCCTCACTTGCTTGTTCCAGCGGAAAACGAGCGGTGATTTTCGGTTTGATCTTTCCCTGAAGGTACAGATCGAACAATTCACCCACATTGGCTGCATGCGCCTTTGGATCACGGAACACTGACGATCCCCAGAACACTCCAACAATCTGGCAGCCTTTCAGCAGTGTCAGGTTCAACGGAATGCTCGGAATACCCGCAGGAAAGCCAACAACAAGGAAGCGTCCGTTCCAGGCCATGCAGCGCACAACAGGTTCTGCATAGTCGCCACCAACCGCATCATAGGCAACATCGACCCCTGAACCGCCTGTCAGGGACTTGATTTGTGCCGACAGTTCTTTCTGCGCCTCGCGCGTCATCTCGCGCGGGTAAATCAGCGTCTCATCAGCCCCGATGGACGTGCAGAATTCAGCCTTTTCTTTGGACGACACAGCCGCGATGACCCGCGCACCCATGGCTTTTCCCAACTCGATCGCTGCCGATCCAACGCCACCTGCGGCACCCAGAACCAAAAGTGTTTCTCGGGCCTGCAGCGCACCCCGGTCCTTTAGGGCGTGGTACGAGGTGCCATAGGTAAACAGGAAACATGCAGCCTCGTCATAGGGCATCGCTTCGGGGATTTTCACCGCAGTGGCGGCTTTCAGGCACAGATGAGTTGAAAAACCGCCATGCACCGTCAGGGCAAGCACGCGGTCACCGAGGTCAAAACCCGTAACACCCTCCCCAATCGCCACGACTTCGCCTGCGATCTCACCGCCGGGCGCGAAAGGGCGGGGCGGTTTGATCTGATAGAGATCCCGGATCACCAAAGTGTCGGGGAAATTGACACCAGCGGCGTGTACATGCACCAAAAGCTCACCGGGTTTTGGCTCCGGATCAGGTAGAGTTCTAAGCTCCAAAGTTTCCGGCCCGCCCGGTGTGACGCTGAGTAATGACTGCATCCGACCCTCTCGCCTCTTGCCTTGTATCCGTTGAACGCGTTGGATCAGACTAGAGGATAATACGGCGATTGCCAGCCAAGGGTCCGTGACGTCAATTTGGGCCCAACACAAGGAGGAGAGCACATGACACCCGAAGCCCTGTTTTCGTTGAACGGAAAAACCGCTTTGGTTACCGGTGGTGCCACAGGGATCGGGCGCATGGCCGCCGAAGCGCTGGTGCGGGCTGGAGCGCGCGTACTGATCGCGTCGCGCAAAGGCGAGGCCTGCGAAGCTGTCGCGGCTGAACTGAATGCGTTGGGCGCACCCGGTCAGGCCGAAGGTTTCGGTGGCGATGTCAGTTCTGAGGCAGGGATTGATGCGTTGGTGGAAGAGGTCAAGAGCCGCACGCAAACACTTGATATTTTAATGAATAATGCGGGCGTGTCGTGGGGTGCACCGATGGGGCAATTCCCCTATGATGCCTGGGACAAAGTCATGTCGGTCAATGTGGCGGGAATTTTCCACCTGACCCAGAAGCTGTTGCCTTTGCTGATGCAATCGGCCAGCGACGATGATCCCGCGCGGGTTGTCAATGTGGGCTCGGTCATGGGCGAAGTGCCTATGGGCGACGGGGCCTATAGCTATTCCGCGTCAAAAGCCGCCGTATTGCACCTGACCAAAATTATGGCCAAGGAATTGGCTTCGTACCGGGTCACCGTCAATGCTTTGGCGCCGGGGCCATTTGTATCGCGCATGACCGCCTTTGCGACCGCTGACGAAAAGACCCGCGAGAAGGTGGGCGACGCCGTGCCGCTGGGCCGGGTCGGGCGAGAAGAGGATATCGCAGGCTGCATGCTGTTTCTCTGCGGGCAGGGCGGCAGTTATGTTACAGGCGCGGTGATCCCGGTGTCGGGAGGGATAAATGTGCAAAGCGGCGGTAATATCTTTGCGGCAGCGCTTTAAGGGGCTGTGACATGACACAAGCCTTGGACGTTCAGGCCGTAGATGCCTATTTGCAGCACCACCTTGAGGGGTACAAAGGCCCGCTGGAGGCGGAGAAATTCGCGATTGGCCAATCCAACCCGACATTCCTGCTACGCACGCCCAAGGCGCAATACGTGCTGCGGCGTAAGCCCGAAGGCGTTTTGCTGAAATCTGCTCATGCCGTTGACCGCGAATACCGCGTGCAACGCGCGCTGGCAGACAGCAACGTACCGGTCCCCCGAATGCATCTGCTGTGCGAAGATGACAGTGTGATCGGATCTGCCTTTTACGTGATGCAGCATCTACCGGGTCGCATCTTCATGGAACCTGCGATGCAAGGCGAAACAGCTCGGACCCGCGCAGCCGTAATGGATGAGATGAACCGGGTTTTGGCCGAATTGCATATGGTCGATATCGACGCGGTGGGCCTTTCGGATTTTGGACCGCCCGGCAATTACTTCGAACGCCAGATTGCGCGCTGGACCAAGCAATACCGGGCGTCCGAGACGCAAACCATCCCGGTGATGGATCAGTTGATCACCGAGCTCGAGCAGCAGATCCCCGAGGATGACGGCCAACGCACCCTGGTGCATGGTGACTATCGGATCGACAACCTGATGTTCGAACAGGACGGCACTCGCTGCATCGGGGTTCTGGACTGGGAACTCTCGACCATCGGGCATCCCTATGCCGATCTGGCCGCCGTCATCATGCAATGGCAAATGCCGCCCGGAAAAGAAGGGCGCGGGCTGGCCGGTGTGGATCGCGAAAGCCTGGGATTGCCGTCAGATCAAGCCTTTATCGACGCATATTGCAGTAAACGCGGGCTAGCCGGGATCGACAATTTCGGCTTTTATCTGGGCTTCACCTTCTTCCGCATGGCCGGAATTCTTCAGGGCGTCTACAAGCGCGCCTTGGACGGTAACGCCTCGGATCCTGCACGAGCGCAAAAGTTCGGAAACTATGTGCCGATGTTCGCGCAGCATGCGGTTGCCGCGCTCAGATCGACTGTTTGATCTCAAGCTCGAGATTTCCAAGGCTGTTCTTGCCAAAAAACATCTCAGAACCCCAAAACAATGTCGGAACGCCAAACACACCGCGTCGCACGGCAGCCTTTGTTTCGTCTTTCACGCGCTGTTTGATCTCGGGATCAGTCATCGCGTCACGGATCTTGCGCACAGGTAACTCGTGTTCCTGCAACACATCGGTCAGAACGTTCAGATCATCAATCTTCTGCCCATGAACCCATATCGCATCAAATACGGCGTCTATATATTTGGATTCCCAAGATTTTCCTTGAGCAAAACTCGCCCCGCGCATTGCAAATTTTGTGTTTAATGGGAAATGCGGGCTCATGTGAAAACTCAAACCCCGACGCCGCGCGAACCGGTGCAGATCATGGGTCAGGTACGAGGTCTTTTGCCGGTTCTCGGAATAGGCCTGAAACGGGTTCTGATTGTTGGTCAACTTGAACACAAGGCTCAGCAGAACAGGCTGAAAAACAATCCCTGACTTTGGCCGCGGCTTCAGACCGGACAGCGCTTTATGGGCCAAATATGCGTTCGGACTGCAAAAGTCGTACATAAATTCAATGTGTTGCGACATCCTGCTTCTCCGGTTCAAGATTGTTGAGGGGCCGAATCTTTATATCCAACAGACTAGCATTTTTCATGACATGTGTTTTTGTCATGGTCACAGCAGAACACCAAACAGGCGGATTTCATAATGGGATTTGATGCTCAGAGATTGCAACTCATCCGTGCTTGGATGCAACGCTATGTCGACGAACGGAAATACGCAGGTTGCGCCCTGTTGCTAAACCGTTTTGGCACCGAAGGCTTCTTTCACAGTTGCGGTCAGCGCAGTGTTGAAAAGGATCTGCCATTTCAACGCGATACGATCGCACGGTTCTATTCTATGACCAAACCCGTCACCTCGGTTGCTCTGATGCAGCTTTTGGAGCGCGGGATTTTGCATCTGAGTGCGCCGGTCAGCGAATTTCTACCGGAATTCAAGGATATGCAGGCTCTGATTCCTGACGCGCGCAGCATCGATCAGACCGAAGCGGCCAATACGCCGACATTGGCGCAGTTGCTGACCCATACCAGCGGGCTGAGCTATCCGTTCAATTCCGGTATTCTGCCCGCCGCAATGGATGAACAAAACCTAAATTTTGCACCCGACCAGGGCCCGTTGTCGAAACGCATCCACGATCTGGCCCAGCTTCCGCTGGCGTTTCAGCCCGGAACGCGCTGGGAATATTCGGTCGGGATAGACGTGATCGGTCGCGTGATCGAAGTGGTGTCCGGCCAGACCCTAGATCGCTATTTCTCCACACATGTTTTCGACCCCTTAGGCATAAGTGAAACCGGGTTTTCGGTACCAGCCGGGGCAGGGGACCGGTTCGCTTCGCTCTATACGCCGCTGGATGGCGACGCGATGGACCTGAACACTGCTCAAAAAGGCTCGGATACGTTGCGCCTTGTGGATCGTGCTGGCGATTCCCCGTTCGAAGCCGCGACAACGTTTTCTGGCGGCGGCGGTCTTGTCGGCACCATCGACGACTACAGTCGTTTTGCCGAGATGTTGCGCGCCCCAAACAGCGACGTGCTGAGCGCAAGGATCAAAAACTTTATGATGCGCAATCACTTGCCAGGCGACATTGCCTCGATGGGACCGCGTAGCTTTGCAGAACAACCGATGGAGGGCATGGGTTTCGGCATTGGTGGGGCTGTTGTTCTGGATCCAGGGCGGCTTCAGGTGCCGGCCGCCATTGGCGATTTCAGCTGGGGCGGCATGGCGTCGACCTTTTTTTGGGTGGATCGTGCCAACGACATGACTGCCGTCTTTTTCACCCAATTGTCGCCCTCCAGCTCTTACCCGTCCCGCGCGCAGCTGCGAGCCCTTGTGCAGGCCGCTTTGGTGGACTAACGCAGACAACATACACCACGACCGGAGCGCGCCCGATGACCGAAGCTGAACGCATTCTGCTGGAATTGCTGAATCTCGAGCGGCTTGAGGTTGACCTGTTTCGAGGCGTCGGCTCCGGCGGCGAGACGCCCACGCGGATCTTTGGCGGACAGGTTATCGCCCAAGCTCTGTCAGCCGCCTACCGGACCGTTGAGTCGCGCAGTTGCCATTCGCTGCACGCTTATTTCATCCGGCCCGGAGACCCGGTCAAACCTGTTATTTATCAAGTGGATAGAGCACGGGATGGAGGCTCTTTCACCACCCGTCGGGTGGTGGCCATTCAGCATGGCAAACAGATCCTGAACATGTCGGCCTCGTTCCACATACAGGATGACGGCTGGGAACATCAGCACCCCATTCCCGATGTGAAGGGCCCGGAAGCGCACCCTCTCCGCAACACGTTGCAACAACAGTATCTGTCCCGCGTACCGGAAAAGATCCAGTCCGAACTGATGCGCGAACGACCTATCGAAGTGCGCGAAGTTGACCACCAGGACCTGTTTCACCCGGCAAAAACCGACGACCGCAACTCGATCTGGTTTCGAATGAATGCCGCCGAT
Source organism: Ruegeria sp. HKCCD7255 (assembly GCF_013031565.1). Taxonomy (NCBI): domain Bacteria; kingdom Pseudomonadati; phylum Pseudomonadota; class Alphaproteobacteria; order Rhodobacterales; family Roseobacteraceae; genus Ruegeria; species Ruegeria sp. HKCCD7255. The sequence goes on from NZ_WQAG01000002.1 coordinate 477,399, forward strand.
CAGGCCGAACCCGTAACTCAGCATCTGCTGTTGGCCTATGCCTCGGACATGAGCTTGCTGGGTTCGGGTCTGCGTCCACACGGGCTCAGCTGGTTCACCGGAGAGGTCAACGCCGCCAGCCTGGATCACGCGCTTTGGTTTCATGCACCGGTTCAGTTCCAGAACTGGCATCTTTATGCGATGGATTCACCGTGGACGGGGCAGGGGCGTAGTTTTAACCGGGGCTCTATCTATGCTCAAGATGGCACGCTAGTTGCGTCTGTGGCGCAGGAAGGCCTTATGCGTCGGGCAAAACCAAAAGGTTAGCTTTGAACGCCAAATCTTTGATTTAATTTATTCATTCCCTCGATCCAACGGTCATAGTCAGCTGTTTTCAACCGGATGTAGTCCAGAACCTGCGCGTGCGGCAGAATGAGGAACCGTTCTTCCTCGATCGCTTCAACACAGATTTGAGCGACAATTTCAGGCTCTAACATGCCGTCAATGGCCGCAACCGAGTTCTCATGACCCTTCGTCATCTCGGATCGTACCGCCTGAGGGCACAAAACAGACGTCTTGATGCCCTGATCGCTGTACGTCAAAGCGACCCATTCGGCAAAACCGACCGCTGCATGTTTGGTGACACCATAAGGCGCTGCACCCGGTTGGTTCAGCAAACCAGCGGCGGATGCCGTGGTCATGAAGTATCCGCCACCGCGTGCGATCATCCGCGGAATGACATGTCGTGCGGCCCAGACATGAGACATGACGTTCACACGCCAGATCCGATCCCAGTCTTCATTCGGAACGTCCAGACCGCCAAGCGTCAGAATTCCTGCATTGGCGCAAAACAGATCAATCGGACCAATCTCAGCTTCGACTTTGTCAATCAGCACCGCGGTGTGATCTTCGCTGGACACATCGCAATGAACTGCGTGTCCGCCAATCTGGTCCGCAACATCTTTCGCGCCGGTTTCGTCGATATCGGCACAAACGACACGCGCACCATCACGGGCAAAACGCTCAGCCAGGGCACGCCCAATCCCTTGAGCCGCACCTGTGATAACTGCGGTTTTGTCTTGTAACTGCATGATAAGCCGTAGTTTCTGACATTTACATAACCAAGATACACAAAGCGACGTCAGGTGTCTGCACTACTGTTAATATAACATAATACTGATTACACGCACTTCTCAATAAAAAGCCTGCAACCCTGTCTGCGCTCGGCCAAGGATCAAGGCGTGCACGTCGTGGGTTCCTTCATAGGTGTTCACAGTCTCCAGATTGATCATGTGGCGCACAACCTGAAATTCCAGAGAGATACCATTGCCCCCATGCATGTCCCGTGCCATCCGTGCGATGTCGAGCGCTTTGCCGCAATTGTTGCGTTTGACGATTGAGATCATCTCGGGCGCGGCCTGAGCTTGATCCATCAAACGGCCAACCCGCAGGCTGGCTTGCAGGCCCAAAGCGATCTCGGTTTGCATGTCGGCCAGTTTTTTCTGGTAAAGCTGCGTCTGGGCCAAGGGCTTTTCGAATTGCTTGCGGTCCAGCCCATACTGCCGGGCGGCGTGCCAGCAGGCTTCGGCGGCACCCATGGTGCCCCAGCTGATGCCATAGCGGGCGCGGTTTAGGCAGCCGAACGGGCCCTTCAAACCTTGCACATGGGGCAGCAAAGCGCCCTCGTCTACTTCGACACCGTCCAGAACGATCTCACCCGTGATCGAGGCGCGCAGGCTCAGTTTGTTTTCGATCTTCGGCGCGCTCAGACCTTTCAGGCCTTTGTCCAGAACAAATCCCCGGATCTTGCCGTCATGGGCGTCGGACTTGGCCCAGACCACAATCACATCTGCAATCGGCGCGTTCGAGATCCACATTTTGCTGCCGGTCAAACGGTAGCCGCCATCGATCTTTTCGGCGCGGGTTTTCATGCCTGCCGGGTCCGACCCGGCATCCGGTTCGGTCAGGCCAAAACAACCGATCCATTCGCCACTGGCCAGTTTCGGCAGGTATTTCCGGCGCTGCGCCTCGGATCCATAGGCATAGATCGGATACATCACCAGCGAGCTTTGGACCGACATCATAGACCGGTAACCTGAATCGACCCGTTCGACCTCGCGCGCGACAAGGCCGTAGCTGACATAGCCCGATCCAAGCCCGCCATATTCTTCGGGAACGGTGATCCCCAACAGCCCCATCTCGCCCATCTCGCGGAAGATTTCGGGGTCGGTTTCCTCATCCGCAAAGGCTTGGGTCACCCGCGGCTGCAGTTTTTCCTGCGCATAGCTGCGGGCACTTTCCGCGATCATGCGCTCGTCTTCTTCCAACTGGTCAGACAGGCGAAACGGATCGTCCCAGCTAAAGCTTCCCAGGTCGGGTTGATCCTTGGCGCGCAATGTCGGTTTGGTGTCGGGGGCGTTCATCTGTCTCTCCGCTGAAGCAGTCGTCGGAGATCATAATCCGACTTGCCCGCGAAGGACAGCAAGACATTCTCAAGATGGCATGACCAAACCGCATAAGTCGGGCTTTGGGCTCCCTGCCCCGGTCAGCCCAATGCGTATCCTGCACCGCGTACCGTGCGCACTGGATCCGCGCCGCCATGTTGGGTCAGCGCCTTGCGCAAACGCCCGATATGGACGTCCACAGTCCGCGTATCGACATAGATGTCGCGGCCCCAGACCCGGTCGAGCAATTGCTCGCGGCTCCAGACCCGGCCCGGTTTCTCCATGAATGTGCTCAGCAAGCGAAACTCAGTCGGGCCCAGTTTCAGCGGCTTGTCACTGCGACTGACCTTGTGAGTCTCGGAATCGAGGATGATGTCGTCAAACTCCAATCGCAGCCCAACAGTCGCCGGACGCACGCGCCGCAGCTGAGACCGCACCCGCGCCATCAGTTCGACCACCGAATAGGGTTTGACCACATAGTCATCGGCTCCCGTTTCCAGACCACGCACCTTGTCGACCTCTTCGGATCGCGCCGACAGCATAATGATCGGGATCGCGCGTGTATCGGGCCGGGTTTTCAACCGACGGCAGACTTCGATGCCGCTGAGATTGGGCATCATCCAGTCCAGAACGATGATGTCCGGGCTGTCTTCATCGACCAGCAGCAAGGCCTCATCCCCGCTGCCGGCTTTGGACACGCGAAAGCCTTCGGCCTCAAGGTTATAGGCCAACACTTCACGTTGGGCCAATTCGTCTTCGACCACCAGGACCGTTGGTTGATCAGCGGACATGTCGATGCCTCCTAGGCGGATTCTGCGGTCACGTCAGCCTTGGGCCGCGCTTCCGAGGGACGTTCGCCGGTGACCAGATAGACGACCTGTTCGGCAATCGCCGTCACATGATCACCCATCCGCTCGATATTCTTGGCGATGAAATGCAGATGCATACAGGCGGTGATGTTGCGCGGGTCTTCGGCCATGAAAGTCAGGAACTCACGGAAGAGACCGTTGTACATCTGATCAACCTCCTCATCCCGGTCGATCACGTCCGTGGCCAGTTCTGCATCGCGCTGGATATAGGCGTCCAGAGCGTCGCGCAGCATCAGCTCGACCTCACGCGCCATGCGACGCAAGGCGGCCGCGCTGCCGTTGATCTCACCCATACCCGCCAGAACAGTCGTGCGTTTGGCGATGTTTTTCGAGTAATCGCCAATCCGTTCAAGGTTGGCCGAGACTTTTAGGACCGACAGAACCAGTCGCAGGTCACTGGCCGTGGGCGCACGCAGAGCGATCAAACGGGCGGTTTCCTCGTTGATCAACTCTTCCAACGCGTCGATCGCCTTGTCGCCGTTTCGAACCTCTTGGGCCAGCTCTTCGTCGCGCGATTCAAGCGACCGGGCCGAGCTCATGATGGCGGCTTCGACAAGGCCGCCCATCTTCATGATATGGGCCTGGATCGCTTCCAGATCACGGTCGAATGCAGATGCAATATGTTGTTCGCTCATAGGAAAATACCTGTCCTCAGCCGATCCGGCCTGTGATGTAGCTTTCAGTGCGCGGGTCTTCGGGGTTGGTAAAGATCTGCCCGGTTTCACCGAACTCGACCAGGTTCCCCAGATGGAAAAACGCCGTCTTCTGGCTGACCCGTGCTGCCTGCTGCATCGAGTGGGTCACGATGACCACCGAATAGCGCGCGCGCAGCTCGTCAATCAGTTCCTCGACCTGTGCAGTTGCAATCGGGTCCAGCGCGGAACAGGGCTCGTCCATCAACAGCACTTCGGGCTCGGTCGCGACCGCACGGGCAATGCATAGACGCTGTTGCTGACCACCGGACAGTCCGGTGCCGGGGGCATCGAGGCGGTCTTTGACCTCATCCCAGATCGCTCCGCGACGCAGGGACTTTTCGACGATCTCGTCCAGCTCGGCTTTGTTCATGGCCAGCCCGTGGATGCGCGGGCCATAAGCCACGTTGTCATAGATCGACTTGGGGAACGGGTTGGGTTTTTGAAACACCATCCCCACCTTGGCGCGCAGCTGCACCGGATCGACCCGCTTGTCATAGATGTCTTCACCGTCCAGCAGAATGTCACCCTTGACCTTGCAGATGTCGATTGTGTCGTTCATCCGGTTCAGACAGCGCAGGAAGGTGGACTTCCCGCAGCCCGACGGGCCGATAAAGGCGGTGACGGTCTTGTCTTCGATATCGACATTCACGTCCTTGATCGCATGGGTCTCGCCATAAAACACCTGAACATTCTTGGCGTTGATTTTGATGTCTTGGGAGTCCACAGCTCTCTCCACTCGTGTCATGTCATTCATTGTAGCCTCCATTTACCAGCGGCGTTCAAAGCGGCGGCGCAGGATAATTGCGATGATATTCATGGTCAGCAGGAACATCAAAAGGATGATGATCCCGCCCCAGGCTTTTTCGTAAAAGCCCACATCGGCGCGGGCGGCCCAGGTATAGATCTGTGCGGGCATGGCCGAGTTCGGCTCGGTAAAGCCCGCCAGGAACCCATCAGGGTATCCACGGGCCACAAAGCCAACCATACCAATCAGCAACAGAGGTGCGGTTTCACCCAAGGCTTGCGCCAGACCAATGATTGTACCGGTTAGAATACCCGGTGCGGCCAGCGGCAGCACGTGGTGGAACACCGCCTGCATTTTCGAGGCCCCTACCCCAAGTGCTGCATCCCGGATCGATGGCGGCACCGCCTTGAGCGAGGCGCGGGTCGAGATGATGATTGTGGGCAGGGTCATCAGCGTCAGCACCAGCCCTCCGACCAGAGGTGCCGATTGCGGCAGGTGCATGAACTGGATGAACACGGCCAGACCCAGAATACCAAACACAATAGACGGAACTGCGGCCAGGTTCGAGATGTTCACCTCGATCAGATCGGTGAATTTATTCTGTGGCGCGAACTCTTCGAGATAGATTGATGCTGCAACGCCAATGGGCAAGGACAGGACCAACACAACCAGCATCATGAAGAACGAGCCCACAACCGAGGCCCCGATCCCCGCGCCGCCCGGGTTGTCCACACCTGAATCTGCACCGGTGATGAAGGGCCAGTTGAACCCCTGCTTGATGATTCCGGCCTCTTTCAGCGCATCGACCAGATCAAGGTCGCTCAGTTGCAGAAAGCGGCTGTCTTGCAGCGTGTCACGCGACACGCGGCCTTTGAAATATCCATCAACGCGGCTGGAGGCGGCCAGATCAAACTCGATCGGCTGCCCCAGTTGATCAGGGTTTTCGGCATAGAAGGTACGGATTGTACCGCCGACCTTACCCAACAGACGCTCAATTGCGGCATCGTCAAAATCCACTTCGACCCCACGTTCTGTCAGCTCTTTGTTGAGGGCCGCGATGAACAGATCGGAATAGGCTTTGGTTTTGAACAGGGTGCTTTCGGCCTCTTCCCGCTGCTGTTCGGTCAGCGTGAAGTCGACACTGACAACCGTGCGCTGAAAGGCCGGGATGCCCTGCGACAGGATCGAGGCGAAAAGAACCACCAGAAAGAACAGACCAGTTGTGATGGCAACGATGCCATAGGCGCGGAACCGTTTCTCGGCCTTCGCGCGTTTGATCGTACGCGCATCGGTTGCTGTAAGAGACGCTGCGTGGCGACCGGTTTCGGGGCTTTGCATGCTGGCGTCGGTCATTCGTACTGCTCCCGGTATTTGCGCACGATATAAAGGGCAAAGACATTCAGCCCCAAGGTCAGAACAAACAGTGTCATGCCCAGGGCAAAGGCCACCAGCGCCTCGGGCGAGGCAAAGTCGGCATCGCCTGTCAACTGGCTGACGATCTTGGCGGTCACGGTTGTCATCGCTTCAAACGGGTTGAGGCTGAGGCGCGCAGCCGCGCCCGCCCCCAGAACCACGATCATGGTCTCGCCGATGGCGCGTGATGCGGCCAACAGGATGGCACCGACGATGCCCGGCAAAGCTGCGGGCAGCACCACCTGACGAATGGTCTCGGACTGGGTGGCGCCCAAACCGTAAGACCCGTCGCGCATGGCCTGCGGAACCGCGTTGATGATGTCATCCGACAGCGACGACACAAACGGGATCAACATGATCCCCATGACGACACCCGCCGTCATCACCGCGGTCCCGGCTTTCATCCAGCCCAGACCATCGGCACCAAAGATGTTCAGCAGCAGCGGACCCACTGTCAGCAAGGCAAAAAGCCCGTAGACGATGGTGGGGATACCGGCCAGCACCTCAAGCATCGGCTTGGCGACCGAACGGACACGCGGCGAGGCGTATTCGCTGAGGTAGATCGCGGCGAACAAGCCGATGGGCACGGCCACCAGAAGCGCCACGAACGAGATATAGAGCGTACCCCACAGCAGCGGGATGATCCCCAACTCGGACAGGCCTCCGCGCCCTGAAAAGCTGGGCGACCAGGTCAGGCCAAAGAAGAAATCCGTGGCGGGGTAAAGCTTGAAGAACTCCCAGGTGTTGAACACCAGAGAAAGCACGATACCGACCGTTGTCAGAATGGCGATGGATGCAGCGGCCAGCAGCAAAACGCCCACACCCTGCTCGACCACGTTGCGGGCGCGATAGTCGGCATTGGTCTGCAACCAACCTGCAGCGGCGCCGATCAAAGCGACAAACAAAACCACGAAGGACATGATCGTATAGCCGGTTGCGTTCATCAGGCGATAGCGCTGAGCAGCATTCAAGACCGGCTGAGAAATATCCGAGGTAACGACCTGTCCCGCATCTTTCAAAATCTGCGTCAATTCGCTGACATCGGCATCTGCGTTGTTTGCTGCTGTTTCGGACAACGTGCCCTGGGCAACAGCATTGTCCAACCCAGACGCTGTGCGTCGAACTTCGGCCATAACCAGGCTACGCGATGAGCCTTCCTTGATGGCGCTTTCCGGGATCATGTCCGAGATCTGGGAATTCACCAAGAGAGGCTGTGCCAGCAGCCACAGGATCAACAACCCAATGGCGGGCACAATGGTTTTGAGTGCAACATTGGTGCCGTAAAAAACCGGCAGAGAATGCAAACCCCGGCTGTCCCCGCCGGCACTTTGCAAAGCGCGTGATCGTCCCAGAACATATCCGACCGCCGCAATCGCCAGCACGATTAGTATAAGCCAAGCTATTGGCATGACACCCCCGTTGCTCTCGGTTGAGAGACTTTAGAAAGACACAGAAGGGGGCGACTATCCGCCGCCCCCAAACCGTCAAACCATCATCAGGCTTAGCTGCCCGAACCCATGGTCACTTCGTTGTTGATCGCTTCCTGAGTTTTCGCCAGCTCAGGGTCTGCCACCAGGCCATAGTTGGCCAGAGGACCCGACGGACCTGCGATTTCGTCAGCAGTAAAGAACTGAGCGTATTCTTTCAGGCCTGGGATCACGCCGATATGCGCTTTCTTGACGTAGAAGAACAGCGGGCGCGAAACGGGGTATTCACCGGTCGAGATGGTCTCGGTCGAAGGCGCAACACCCGACATGGTGCCCACTTTCAGTTTGTCGGTGTTGTTCTCATAAAACGCCAGACCGAACACGCCGATGCCGTTGGGGTTGGTGTCGATGCGAGCCAGTGTCTCGGTATAGTCACCGTCGATATCGACCGACTTGCCATCGGTACGAACGGCCAGACATGCATCTTCCGCGTCATCTTCGCTCATGCCGCCATCGATCATGGCCTGCATCGCGCCGGTTGCTTCACAGCCGATCAGCAGAACTTTTTCTTCGAACACTTCACGAGTGCCGTGCTTGGTGCCCGGGATAAAGCCTGCGATTTCAACATCAGGCAGGTCCGGGTTGAACTCGGCCCAAGTGTTGTAAGGGTTATCAACAACTTCGCCGTCTTTCAGAACTTTCGCACCCAGGGCGTTGAAGATGTCCGAAGGCTCGAACGCGTTGAAGGCCGGACCGGTCTGCTGGCTGGCGAACACGATGCCGTCATAGCCGATGCGGACTTCCATGATGTCGGTCACACCGTTTTCGGCGCAGGCCTTGATCTCTTTTTCACGGATCGCACGCGATGCGTTTGCAACGTCGATGGTGTTCTCACCAACACCTTCGCAGAAACGCTTCAGACCAGCGGAAGAGCCACCCGATTCGACAACAGGTATCGGGAAGTCGGTGTTTTCACCAAACAGTTCCGCAACGATCGAAGCGTATGGCAGGACGGTCGACGAACCCGCGACTTGAACATTGTCACGCGCAGCAGCAGCAGTGGCCGAAACGGCAGCGATGGCCAGAGCCGAGGCCGACAGTTTTACAAAGGACATTCCAGTCTCCTTGATAGAAAAGTGTTGTGATCACCCCCATGATGATCTTGAGCGCAGCCCTAAATCGCGCTCGTAAGCCTTTTGTGACAGCTATGTAACAGTTTCATGACAGATCGCGTTTTTCGCGCATTTTTTGTCACAAAAGATGCAACGGCTCAGCGGGGCAGGATCACGGTGAAAACCGAACCCTTGCCCAGATCGCTTTCCACCCGCAACCGACCGCGATGTCGGTTGACGATATGTTTGACGATGGCCAACCCCAGACCGGTGCCGCCAAGTTGGCGTGACCGGTGGCTGTCGGCGCGATAGAAGCGTTCGGTCAGGCGCGGCAGATGGACAGAATCAATGCCCGGCCCCTTGTCGATGATCTGCACGCGCACCGCTGGGCCGCGCATCGCCGTGTCGCGGTCAAAGACGCGCAGCTTCAATTCGACGCTGCCGCCGGACCCACCATATTTGATCCCGTTTTCGATCAGGTTGGTGAAGACCTGGCGCAATTGATCGCTGTCGCCGGGGATCAGCACAGGATCATCGGGAGCGGTCAGGATCAGTTTAACGTCGGCGTCATCCGCCAAAGGCCGCAGCGTATTGATGGTGGATTGCAGCAAACCCGTCAGCTCAAGCTGTTCCTTCGGACGGACCCGTTCTTCGCTTTCGACCCGGTTGAGCGACAGAAGATCCCCAACCAGACGGTTCATCCGGTTCGCCTCATCTTCCATGATCTGCAAGAACCGCTCGCGCGCGACCGCGTCTTCTTTGGCCGGGCCGCGCAGGGTTTCGATAAACCCCATCAGCGCTGTCAGAGGCGTGCGCAACTCGTGGCTGACATTGGCCACGAAATCGCGCCGCATCTGGCTGGCCTGTTCCAGATGGGTCACATCCTGAAACACCACCAGCGCCGCCCCACCCGAAACCGCGCCAACACCGTTCAAATAGCGGCATTCGACCTCAAACGTTACATCCTGCGCCCCATCATTTGTCAGATGGCGCGCTTTCGCTTTACCCTTGCTGCGCAGGCTTTGTTCGATCGCCTCGATCACCAGAGGCTGACGCAGGATGGTGGCGAAATGGCGACCGGTGATGTTCTGCCCCAGAATGGTCGTCGCATCCGCATTGGCCGCGATGATGCGTTCGGTCTGGTCGACCATCAAAGCGGGCAACGGAAGCGCTGAAACAAATTCTTCGGTTAGGTCTTGGGACATGATTATGCCTTTGATGCGCTAGGCGTCTGTCGAGACCTTTGTGAGGGTGTCACGAAACTTCCGCATGTTCTGCTGATAATGCAGCGCGCTTTGCGTCAAGCGCTGGGCGGCGGCCTCGTCCAACTGACGCACGACCTTGCCCGGTGCTCCCATGACCAGCGAATTGTCAGGGATCTCTTTGCCTTCAGTAACCAGCGCCCCTGCCCCAATCAGGCAATTGCGCCCGATCCTGGCACCGTTCAGCACAATCGCACCCATGCCGATCAGGCTGTTATCGCCGATCGTGCAACCGTGCAACATGACCTTGTGACCGATGGTGCAGTTCTGGCCGATGCTCAGCGGATAGCCCGGATCGATATGCATTACGCAGTTTTCCTGAACGTTGCTGCCGGCGCCCACCCGGATCTCTTCATGGTCCGCGCGCAAGGTGCAGCCAAACCAGACCGAGGCGCCCTCCTCCAGCACCACTTTGCCGATCAGATTGGCGTCGGGCGCGACCCAAGTGTCGTCGTGTATCTGCGGCGCGTCATCGCCCAGAGCGTAAAGCGTCATGACTGTTCCTCGAATTCCATCTGCAGTTTGCGCACATGCTCTTGCAGCGCGGGTTGCTGGATCCGGCGCATCCGTTCGGCGCTGATGATGGTCTTCAGCTTTTCTTCGGTCGCGTCCAGATCATCATTCACCAGAACATAATCGTAATAGCCCCAATGGCTGATTTCGTCCCAGCTTTTGAGCATCCGCTTGCTGATCACATCTGCGCTGTCCTGGCCCCGGCTTTCCAGCCTGCGTTGCAATTCTGGAATCGAGGGCGGAAGAATAAAGATCGACAGCGCGTGTTTGCCAAGATCCGAATTGCGGATCTGCAAATCCCCTTGCCAGTCAACGTCGAACAGAACGTCCCGGCCGCTGTTGATCGAGTCGCGCACCGGAGCGACCGGCGATCCATAGAAATTGCCAAAAACATGCGCGTGTTCCAGCATCTGACCGTCGGTCACCTGCTGTTTGAACGCTTCTTCGGTCAAAAAGTAATATTCGCGTCCATGCTCTTCGCCCGGGCGCGGCGCGCGGGTGGTGGCCGAGATTGAGAACTCCAACCCATCGTCCCACTGCATCAGTCGCCGGGCCAAAGTGGATTTGCCCGCGCCCGAGGGCGAAGACAGAATGATTAAAAGACCTCGGCGATCAGCCATCGTTTCTGTTCCTGCTTCTATTCTACGTTCTGCACTTGCTCGCGCATCTGATCAATGACGGCCTTAAGCTCCAGACCAACGGCGGTCAGCTCGGCGTTTTGCGACTTTGAACACAGCGTGTTGGCCTCACGATTGAACTCCTGCATCAGGAAATCAAGCTTACGCCCCACCGGTCCGTCCTGCTGCAACAGATCCCGAGTGGCCTCCACATGGGCGGCCAGCCGGTCAATCTCTTCTGTGATGTCGGCTTTAACAGCGATCAGGGCAAGTTCCTGCGCCACCCGATCCTCATCCGCTCCCTGACTGTTGTCCAGAACGCGGGCCAGATTGGCGCGCAGGTTCTGTTCCATCTCGCCTCGTCGCTGTTCAGCCAGACCCGCAGCCGCCTGGGTGAGTTCGGCAATCCGGTTCAGTTGATCGGCGAGGATCGCGGCAAGCGCCTGCCCTTCGGTTTGGCGCATTTCAAGAAACGCCGCCAAAAGGGGCCCAAATTCAGACTTGAGCTGTTCCACCAACGGCGCTGCGTCATCGTCTTCGCTTCCAGCCTCCATCATGCCCCGCAGGGACAGAAGGTCGCTTGCCCGCGATTGCGCCAGCGTGACGCCATGGGCATTGGCCATCTGCTCGGTGCGCGCAACGGCCTCAAGCGCCGCTTCCATTGCAGGGATATTCAGCCGCAGATCAGTTGCAGTTTCTTCGCGGCTGACCCGCAAAGATAGAGTAACGTTACCGCGGCTGACATTGCGCGACAGCTCGGCCCGCAATGCTGCCTCCAGCCCGGTCAGCCAGTCGGGCAGACGCAAGCGCATATCCAGCCCTTTGCCGTTCACGCTGCGCAATTCCCAGCTCCAGGAATGAGGGCCAAACGCGCCTTTTCCAGCAGCAAAACCGGTCATGGATCTGATCATGTATGTCCCTTTTCGCAACGCATCGCCACGCATCGGACGCAACTAATGCCATCAGGCCACCAAGAGCAAGGCCCCGCTCAGTCTCTGCATTACCGTGTTGGGTTAACCATTCGTTAAAGATTTCCTCCAAAATTGTATTAACCCCTGTCAATCTGGTGGAAACCTATGCCGTACTGCCAAGACCTCTGACCAGTATGCGGCATTTTAGGAAAAACGGCTTGGATTGACGTAAAGGTTGGAAAATGAGTTCTTTTTTTGGGAGTGAGCCCCGACAGGAATCGGGAAAAATCGTTGCGATGGACCGCTTTGACAGTGGGCGTAGCCTGTCCCCAATTCGTCAGGCCGAAGCGTATTGGACCGCATTGCTAACCGGCAATGCGGTGCCGATGCGTTCCCAGATCGATCCGCGTGGGCTTGAGAATATTCTTGAATACACTTTCATTCTCGAACGCATCGCCCCCGGTCTCGCCCGGTTTCGCCTTGCGGGTAGCCATCTGAACAAACTGGCAGGGATGGAAGTGCGCGGCATGCCGATGACAGCCTTCTTCGACCCAGCATCGCGGGACCAGATTACAGCTCATCTGGAACGTGTTTTTGCCGCTCCCGCCGTGGCCGAGCTGAGCATGATCTCGAAAGGCAAACTTGGGCGCACCAGCTTGCAGGCGCGTATGATCCTGCTGCCTTTGAAAAGCGATTTGGGTGATATCAGCCGCATTCTGGGGGTGATGGTCAGTGACGGGGTTATCGGCACAACACCGCGCCGCTTCACCCTGACAGACGATCAAATTCGCAATGTCTCGGACGTGCAGCGCCCGCCGCAGAAGGTCAGTGAACCGGAACCAGGTTTTGCCGAAGACCAGAGCGAATTTCGCCCGGCAGGCCGCCATCTGAGACTGGTGGTGTCGCGCGACGACTGAAACAAAAAACGGCGGACCCAAGGCCCGCCGCTTTCAGTCACCAAGCGATCACACTAGCCTGTTGCGCGTTTGCTGCGATCACGGCGCAGGTTGGTCAGCTCTTCCGCCACCAGGAACGCCAGTTCCAGCGATTGCGAGGCGTTCAAGCGCGGATCACAGGCGGTATGGTACCGATCCGACAGATCCTCTTCGGTCACAGCGCGCACGCCGCCGGTGCATTCAGTCACGTCCAGACCGGTCATCTCGAAATGCACACCACCGGGGATGGTATCTTCGGACTGGTGCACGCCAAAGAAATCGCGCACTTCGCGCAGGACCGAGTCGAACGGGCGCGTCTTGTACCCGGTTGCCGACTTGATGGTGTTGCCATGCATCGGGTCGCAGACCCAGGTGACCTTGGCCCCCTCTTCCTTGACGGCCTTGATGAGCCGCGGCAGATGCTCACCCACATTGCCAGCGCCAAAGCGCGCGATCAGGGTCAGGCGTCCTTCTTCGTTCTTGGGGTTCAGCTTGGATATCAGAACCTTGAGGTCTTCAGCCGTGGTTGTCGGACCGCATTTCAGGCCAATCGGGTTCTGCACACCACGGCAAAACTCGACATGCGCACCATCGGGCTGACGGGTACGGTCACCGATCCAGATCATATGACCAGAACCCGCCAGCCATTTGCCCGAGGTAGAATCCAGACGCGTCAGCGCCTCTTCATATTCCAGCAACAGGCCTTCATGGCTCGTATAGAACTCGACGGTCGAGAACTCATGAGTCGTGTCCGCCGTGATTCCGGCCGCACCCATGAAATCGATGCTGTCCTGAATACGGTCTGCGATCTCCGAGTATTTCTGAACGTCCTGTTCATCGGCAAAACCGAGTGTCCAGGCGTGAACACGGCTCATATCTGCGAAGCCACCGGTTGAAAACGCGCGCAGCAGGTTCAGCGTGGCGGCTGCCTGCGTATAGGCCTGCAGCATCTTTTCCGGGTTCGGAATGCGCGCTTCGGGGGTGAAGGCCAGATCGTTGATGATGTCACCGCGATAGCTGGGCAGTTCCACGCCATCCACCGTCTCGGTCGGTGCGCTGCGTGGCTTGGCAAATTGCCCCGCCATGCGGCCCACTTTGACCACCGGCACTTTGGCACCATAGGTCAGAACCATGGCCATCTGCAGCATCACCTTGAACGTGTCGCGAATCGCATCCGCGCTGAATTGCTCAAAGCTTTCGGCACAATCGCCACCTTGCAGCAGGAAAGCCTCACCGCGCCCGGCAGCGCCCAGCTGCTGTTTCAGACGGCGCGCTTCACCGGCAAAGACCAGCGGAGGATATTGAGAAAGCTGAGACTCTACCTTGGCCAACGCAGCCGCGTCGGTATAGTCGGGCATCTGAACCCGGGGCTTGTTGCGCCAGTTCGATTTGTGCCACTCGGTCATAGCTTTGGTCTCCACTGAGGTAATTCAGGTGGTCTCTATACAAAAAGCAATTCAAGGACGCCATATCCGAATTGCGCCTCTTGACGTCGCAATCAAGCTTTGACCAAGGTGGCGGGCAAAACTTCTGCCTGGTGGGTACCGCAGGCACGCAGCAAGGACACGACGTCATGCAAGAGCAACGCCAAGTTGTCACAGTGGACGGCACCGACGCCAAGCCCAAGAATTTCGTTTTTGTCTTGCTCGAGGGCTTTTCACTTTTGTCCTTCGCATCGGCGCTGGACAGCCTTCGTATCGCCAACCGAATGGCCAACGAAACGATTTATACGTGGTCCCTGGCCGGTGAAGGTGGTGAAATCGCCAAATGCTCGGCCGGGACAACCTTCCAGCTGGATTCTGATTTGGATGAGTTGCAGCGGGACGAAGTTGTGCTGGTCTGCGGCGGTGTGGACGTACAGACCGCGACCACCAAGCGCGTATTGAATTGGCTGCGGCGCGAGGCGCGCAAAGGTGTCAAGATCGGCGGCTTGTGCACGGCTGCCTATACGCTGGCCAAGGCCGGGCTTCTGGACGGTAAAAACGCGACGATTCATTGGGAAAACTCGGACAGTTTCACCGAAGAGTTTGAAGACGTTCACCTGACCAAATCCGTGTTCCAGATCGACGGCAACCGGATGACAACAGCGGGTGGCACTTCCTCGATCGACCTGATGCTCAAACTGATCGCGGATGACTACGGCGAAGATCTGGCCAATGCTGTGGCTGACCAGATGATCTATTCCTCGATCCGGACAGATCAGGATACCCAACGCCTGTCCACGCCGACACGGATCGGCGTGCGCCATCCCAAGCTGAGCCAAGTCATCCTGATGATGGAAAAGAACATCGAAGAGCCGATCTCGCCTTCGATCCTGGCCAAAGATGTCGGCATGTCGACCCGCCAACTGGAACGTCTCTTCCGCCGGTACCTGAGCCGGTCGCCCAAGCGCTATTACATGGAGTTGCGCCTGCACAAAGCGCGCAACCTGTTGATGCAGACGGATATGAGCGTCATCAACGTGGCGCTGGCCTGCGGCTTTGCCAGCCCGTCACATTTCTCGAAATGCTATCGGGCGCATTACAACACCACGCCGTATCGTGAGCGTGGCGCACAAGGCGGACGCCTGTCGGTGTGACGCCTTTACAGGTGCTTTTCGAAGTAATGCAGATGCGGTCGCAGCATCGGCTGATCCAAATAAGTCGTTGTTTCAATCGGATCCTCTAACTCGACAAATCCGAGTTTGGGATAGAGATCGCGCATTTCGACATTGGGTGTAAGCGTATCGGCAATCAGTCGCGTCAGCCCCATATCCCGTGCAGCCTGCTCTCGCGCTTCGATCAGAGCCCGCCCCGTGCCGGTGCCCCGAGCGGCCTCAGTCACGAAAACCCGTTTCAATTCGCCCGTGGCGTCATCAAAGCGTTTCATCATGCCGCAACCGACGATCTCGCCGGTCCCATTGCGTGCCACAACCAGGCACCCTTTCGGAGGCAGGTAATCATCCGCATTCGCCCAAAACTCGGCCAATGCGCTTTTGGGGGCAGCCGGGTCGATATCGAAACCCATGGCGCCCATACGTTCTACGATCAGCCCGTAATACTGCAACAGAATGTCATTCAACGCCGCTTTGGGCGGCATTTCGGTGCAAAGTTCAATGTCAAAAGCGCTCATGACTGCAATCTGGCATAACGGGCCGCCGATGAGAAAGTCTTTCGTCTGAAACAGCCCTCGATCGCATCCATTTGGTGAAAATCACGGCGTCATGCGATAGACCGCGCCGTCGCCCACCGACAAGAACCAGATCGACCCGTCCGGGGCCTCGACGATGTCGCGCACCCGCGCGGTCTCAGGCCCTTTGATCTGCTCAACCTCACGCACAGGCGATCCGTCAAGTCGGGCGATATAGTCGAACTTCAACGACCCAACGAACAGGTTGTCTTTCCATTCGGGCCAGAGCTTGCCGGAATAGACCAGCAACCCAGACGGCGCGATGGACGGATCCCAGTAGTGTTTAGGCTGTTGCATCCCCGATTTCGAGGTGCCTTCACCGATTTTCTGGCCTGAGTAGTGCACGCCATAGGAGATCACCGGCCATCCGTAATTCGCGCCGGGTTCTACCAGATTCACCTCGTCACCGCCCCGCGCGCCATGTTCCGACACCCAAAGCCGCCCGCGCCCATCCAGACCCGCGCCTTGCGGGTTGCGGTGGCCATAAGACCAGATCTCGGGCCGAACGCTGCTTTCGCCGATGAACGGATTGTCTGTGGGCACCGATCCGTCCCGATTGATCCGGATCACCGATCCCATATGCGTCAGCAAATCCTGCGCCGAAGGCCGGTCGCCGCGGTCGCCGATGGTGACAAACAGGCTGCCATCCGGCGCTTCAACGACGCGCGATCCGAAGTGCCGGCCACCGGACCCGCCGGGTGTGGCCTCAAAGATCACCCGCAGGTTGGTCAGCCGCGCACCGCTTTCAGTAAGCCGCGCCACTGCCAGAGCGGTGCCCGCACCGCCACTTTGCGGCTTAGAGAAGGTCAGGAACACCTCGCGGCTCTGGGCAAAATCCCTTGGAATGGTCACGTCCAGCAACCCGCCCTGCCCGCGCGCTGCGACCTTGGGCACACCGCGTACCGCCTTGGCTTGGCCATCTTTGACATAGAGCAACTCGCCGTCTCGCTCGGTCACCAGGAAATCGCCATCCGGCAGGATGCCAATGGCCCAAGGCGTATCCAGGCCGCCGATCTGTTTGGTCAGAGTGACCGGCCCCGCGCTGGTTTGGAGCGTATCAGCCATGGCACCGGGGACGAACAGGATCAGAAGCAGTGACGAAACAAGTCGGAGCATTTCAAACCTCTTGCAAGCGGGACAGGCGTTCCAAAGAACAAACCTATCAAAGCAAATAGTTTTAGCCTGCGTAAAAGCACGTTTGCGTTAAGACTTTTCTTTTGCGAACGGCTTGCCTAGGGTCTGTCGCAGAAGAAGACTATGACAATAGGGAGTAACACAATGAAAAAGCTGCTGACAGCAACCGCAGCAACTGCTCTGCTGGCGGGCACCGCTATGGCAGACGATGTCAAACTGGGCATCCTTTTGGGCTTTACCGGTCCGATTGAGTCGCTGGCCCCGGCCATGGGATCAGGCGCCGAGATGGCGATTGCCGAGGTCACCGAATCCGGCAAGCTGCTGGACGGCACCACAGTGACCGGTGTGCGCGCCGATACAGGCTGTATTGATAATGGTCTGGCCACGTCCAATGGTGAACGCATGATCGCTGATGGTGTCGCAGGCATTATCGGGGGTGACTGCTCGGGCGTGACCGGGGCGATCCTGCAGAACGTGGCGATTCCGAACGGTATGGTGATGATCTCACCTTCGGCCACCTCACCGGGTCTTTCGACCATGGAAGACAATGGTCTGTTCTTCCGCACCGCTCCGTCGGATGCGCGTGAAGGTCAGGTGATGGCAGACATCCTGAATGATCGCGGCATCAGCTCAATCGCGCTGACCTATACCAATAACGACTACGGCAAGGGTCTGGCGGACGCGATCCAGTCCTCTTTCGAGGCATCGGGTGGTGAAGTGACCATCGTTGCCGCGCATGAGGACGGCAAGGCCGACTATTCCGCTGAAGTGGGCGCGCTGGCCTCGGCGGGTGGCGACATTCTGGTCGTCGCAGGCTATCTGGACCAGGGCGGTCTGGGCATCATCCAGTCGGCGTTGGACAGTGGCGCTTTTGACACTTTCGGTCTGCCCGGTGGCATGATCGGAGATTCGCTGCCAGCCAATGTCGGGCCTGACCTGAACGGCTCGTTCGGTCAGATCGCCGGTTCGGGCGGTGAAGGCGCTGAGAAGTATTTTGCCATGGCCGAAGCCGGTGGCTTTGACGGCTCGTCGCCCTATTCGCCGGAATCCTATGACGCGGCGGCGTTGTTCATGCTGGCCATGCAAGCCGCAGGATCGACCAACCCGGCCGATTATGCAGCCAAGGTCATGGACGTGGCCAACGCACCGGGCGAAAAGATCTATCCCGGTGAACTGGCCAAGGGGCTCGAACTGTTGGCCGCAGGTCAAGAGATCGACTATGTCGGTGCCTCGGGTGTAGAACTGATCGGCCCCGGTGAAAGCGCAGGCTCTTACCGCGAGATCGAAGTCACTGACGGTGAAAACACAACCGTCAACTTCCGTTGATCCTGCGTAAACGATCATAAACACAAGCAGCCCGGGCCTTGTGCCTGGGCTGTTTCAGTGACAAAAGGCGCCACCTTTCTCAGGGTCGGGGCAATAAGAACGCCAAACAGGGCGGCAAGGGGATATGATGATCGTCGTCGAAGACGTGCACAAGCATTTCGGCGGGTTTCATGCGGTGGATGGGGCATCGCTGGAAATCCAGGAAGGCTCGATCACCGGGTTGATCGGACCAAACGGGGCCGGGAAAACCACTCTGTTCAACGTAATCGCCGGGGTTCTGCCCCCCACCAGTGGCCGGGTCTTCATGGATGGCGAAGATATCACCGGCCTGCCACCGCATGATCTGTTTCACAAAGGTCTGCTGCGCACGTTTCAGATTGCGCATGAGTTTTCCTCGATGAGCTGTCGCGAAAACCTGATGATGGTGCCCGGCGCGCAATCGGGAGAGTCGCTGTGGAACACCTGGTTTGGTCGCAAACGCATCGCCGATGAAGAGCGCGCTTTGAAGGCCAAGGCCGATGAGGTGCTTGAGTTTCTGACCATCGAACATCTGGCCGATCACAAGGCCGGTCAGGTCTCGGGCGGGCAGAAAAAGCTGCTGGAGCTTGGCCGAACCATGATGGTTGACGCCAAGATCGTGTTTCTGGATGAGGTCGGCGCGGGTGTGAACCGCACCCTACTGATGACCATCGCCGACACGATCCTGCGTCTGAATGCCGAGCGAGGATATACCTTTGTGGTCATCGAGCATGACATGGATTTCATCGGCAAGATCTGTGATCCGGTGATCTGCATGGCCGAGGGCAAAGTGCTGGCCCAAGGCACGCTGGATGAGATCAAGGCCAATGAACACGTGATCGAGGCCTATCTGGGCACCGGTTTGAAAAACAAAGACAAACTGGAGGCCGGGGCGTGAAGATTGTGATCCAAATGAGCGCCTACGGCGCGCTTTGTTGTGCGGGATGGGGGCTCTGCCCCCAAAACCATTGGGATATTTCTGGCCAGATGACAGGGGATCCGGTTTATGGGTGAGCCTTTTTTGATCGGTGACACCATGACCGGTGGCTATGGCAAGGGGCCGGATATCCTGCATGACTGCACGATTGCGGTGGATGCCGGTGAAATTGCCGTGATTGTCGGGCCCAACGGGGCGGGCAAATCGACCGCGATGAAGGCGGTCTTTGGGATGCTGGACGTGCGCGCCGGTGCGGTGCGGCTGGATGGCGAGGATATCACCGGGCTGTCGCCGCAGGATCGGGTGGTCAAAGGGATGGGGTTTGTGCCGCAGACCTCGAATATCTTCACCTCGATGACTGTGGAAGAAAACCTTGAGATGGGCGCGTTTATCCGAACCGATGATTTCTCGGACACGATGGAGCAGGTGTTCGACCTATTCCCCATCCTGCGCGACAAGCGGCATCAGGCGGCGGGCGAGCTGTCGGGCGGGCAGCGTCAGCAAGTGGCAGTGGGCCGGGCGCTGATGACCCAGCCCAAGGTGTTGATGCTGGATGAACCCACGGCCGGGGTTTCCCCCATCGTGATGGACGAGCTGTTTGACCGGATCATCGAAGTGTCGCGCACGGGTTTGCCGATCCTGATGGTCGAACAGAACGCGCGGCAGGCGTTGGAGATTGCCGACAAGGGCTATGTGCTGGTGCAGGGGCGGAATGCCTATACCGGCACCGGTAAAGAGCTGTTGGCCGATCCCGAAGTGCGCAAGAGTTTCTTGGGGGGGTGAGGATGAAAGCCAGCTTTCTAAGTGTCTTTCTTTCCTGTTTTCTTGCTTGCGTCGTCTATGCCGAAAACTCGACTCCCGAAGCGACGCGTTCAGACACTCAAGTTGTTCTCCGTTGCGAGTTCGAGGATCAGCGAACGATTCTGCTATCAGCTTCTGATCATGAGGTAACTTGGAGTGAGAAGGGCATTGAATCCCCGACAAGTGATTTGACGCATGTACGGATTACGCATGACCCATTGTTGACAGTATTTACCTATGGTGTGGGCATTGGAAGCCAGAGGCTCGATGTATTCCAAGGCGTTTTCCACGCAGAGAAGCCCAGCTATGAAGTTGGTACTGCGATCCTGAGCGAAACTCTTGTTGGGAGGGATAAGCTGTTTGTAAGGAGCGTTGAGGGATTTTGCCAAACGGAGGAACACAACTAATGGACTTCCTCAACGCCCTTGTGGCGCTCTCCAACTTCGTTCTTGTTCCCGCGATCGCCTATGGCAGTCAGTTGGCGCTGGGCGCGTTGGGGGTGACGCTGATCTATGGCATTCTGCGGTTTTCGAACTTTGCCCATGGCGACACGATGGCTTTTGGGGCGATGATCGCGGTTCTGGTCACCTGGGGGCTGCAAGCCGCCGGGGTCAGTTTCGGGCCGTTACCTACCGCGCTGCTCGCCCTGCCCTTTGCGATTCTGGGTTGTATCATTCTGGTGCTGATCACGGACCGGCTGGTTTACAGGTTCTACCGCGAACAAAAGGCCAAGCCCGTCATTCTGGTGATCGTGTCGATGGGCGTGATGTTCATCATGAACGGGTTGGTGCGTTTTGTGATCGGGCCGGATGATCAGCGGTTCTCGGACGGGGCGCGGTTCATCGTGTCGGCGCGGGATTTCAAGGAAATGACCGGGCTGCGTGAGGGGTTGGCGATCAAGACCTCTCAGGGCATTACGGTGATCGTGGCCGTTCTGGCGGTGGCGTTGTTGTTCTGGTTTCTCAACAAGACGCGCACCGGCAAATCGATGCGGGCCTATTCCGACAATGAGGATTTGGCGCTGCTGTCGGGCATCAATCCCGAGCGCGTGGTGATGATCACCTGGATCATCGTGGCGGCGCTGGCGACCACGGCAGGTGTGCTTTACGGGCTGGATAAGAGTTTCAAACCTTTCGTTTATTTCCAACTGCTGCTGCCGATCTTTGCCTCAGCCATTGTGGGCGGGTTGGGCAACCCTCTGGGCGCCATTGCGGGCGGGTTCATCATCGCCTTTTCCGAGGTGACGATCACCTATGCCTGGAAGAAAGTGCTGACCTATCTGGCCCCCGAAAGCCTTGAGCCTTCGGGATTGGTGCAGTTCCTGTCGACCGATTACAAATTTGCGGTCAGCTTTGTGATCCTTCTGATCGTGCTGCTGTTCAAGCCCACGGGTCTGTTCAAAGGGAAAGTGATATGAGCGAGCCCGTCAAAAACACGCTTCTCTTTGTCGTGGTTGGTGCGCTGATCCTGTTGACCGGGTTCACGCAGAGCTGGAACGCAGCGATCCTGATCCTGAATATGGGGCTGATCTCGGCCATCATGGCGATCGGGGTGAACCTGCAATGGGGGTTTGCGGGGCTCTTTAACGTGGGTGTCATGGGCTTTGTGGCGCTGGGCGGGCTGGCAGTTGTGCTGGTTTCGACGCCACCAACACCCGGCGCATGGTCATCCGGTGGGTATGGCATTGTGCTGGCCCTGCTGTTGGGGGCCGCGACCGTGGTGGCGGCTGTTCTTGTTGCGACGCGGATGGCTACGGGCCGTATGCGGACGCTGACCATCATCGGAATTCTGATCGCGGGGTTCTTTATTTATCGTGCCGTGTTCGACCCCAGCGTTGCAGGCGTTGAAGCCATAGATCCTGCGATTGCGGGCAATCTGGGCGGGTTGAACCTGCCAGTGCTGCTGGCCTGGCCTGCGGGCGGCTTGTTGGCTGCCGGGGCGGCGTGGCTGATCGGTAAAACCGCGCTGGGGCTGCGCTCGGACTATCTGGCGATCGCAACGCTGGGCATTGCTGAGATCATCATCGCCATCATGAAAAACGAAGACTGGCTGGCCCGGGGCGTAAAGAATGTTTACGGCATTCCGCGCCCGGCCCCCGTGGTCGGCTATGAGGTTGAACTACAACAAGACCCGGCCTTCCTGGCGCGGGCCGAGTGGTTCGGGCTGGATCCGGTCACCGCGTCGACCCTGTCGGTCAAGCTGGGCTATTCGCTGCTGTTCATGATCGTTCTGCTGGTGTTGCTGTGGATGGCGCAAATGGCATTGAAAAGCCCGTGGGGCCGGATGATGCGGGCCATTCGCGACAATGAGGTCGCGGCCGAGGCGATGGGCAAGGATGTCACCCGCCGCCATTTGCAGATCTTTGTTCTGGGCTCGGCCATTTGCGGCATCGCGGGTGCGATGATGACCACGCTGGATGGCCAGTTGACCCCAAGCGCCTACCAGCCCTTGCGGTTCACCTTCCTGGTCTGGGTGATGGTGATCGTTGGGGGATCGGGCAACAACTTTGGTGCGGTTCTGGGTGCGTTTCTGATCTGGTTCCTTTGGGTTCAGGTCGAACCCATTGGGCTGTGGCTGATGAACCTGATCACGGCAGGCCTGCCGGATGGAAGCGCGTTGAAAGCGCATCTGGTGGAAAGCGCTGCGCATATGCGCCTGTTCACCATGGGACTGATCTTGCTGATTGTCCTTCGATTCAGCCCACGGGGCCTTATCCCCGAAAAATAGACGAAACATCGCCTCAGTCATACCAGCCGCGCCGATCAACGGCGCGGTTTCTTGCTATTTGGTTAATAAAATACTAATGCAGGAACGCACCACTCAACGGCTCTGGCCTATTTGGCCAGTTGTTAAAGATCGCCCTGTTAACTTGGAAAGCCTTGTTTCGTGATGAAGAAATCGCTCACCTTCTCTCTTCTGGCATCGGCTGCTGTCCTGATGGCTGCATGTGTCCCCAGCCCGTCCGACTTTGAGACAACACCCGTTCAGGTTTCAACATCCAAGGGCGTCGTGACCTGTCAGCTCTATCGCCTGGATCGCGTAGACTGGGATCGCGCGATTGATTTCCCGGCGACCAAAATGACGGTGCCCGAAGCGGATCAGATCTGCCGGGATGAAGGCCTGCGGATCAAGAATTCCTAAGCTCTCAGGCTCGCCTATCGGTTCTTGAACAATCCCCCCAGAATGCCGCGAACTATGCGGCGTCCGGTTGTGCCTTTCAGCTCTTTGATCACAGCCTCACTCATGGCGGTGGCGAACGTGTCCTTTTTCCGGCTGACACGAGACGAAGACCGTCCGACGCGGCTGCCGGAATAACGCCTTGCCGAGGCGTATTCGCGTTCTGCAGGCGATTGGCGTTCGAATATGTCGTCAGCCTCAGCCGCCTCGGCCTCTTTTGCGGCGGCATCCGCACGGGCCTGAAGGATTTCAAAGGCTGAATTACGGTCTTTCACGGCATCGTATTTTCCGGCCATCGCAGAGCCTGCCATGATTGCGGCCCGGTCTTTCTGCGTGATCGGACCAAGCTGCGACCCCGGAGGACGGATAAGCGTACGCTCGACCATACCTGGGATCCCCTTTTTCTCGAGCATCGAAGTCACGGCTTCGCCGACTCCCACTTCGCGGATGGCCGTTTCGGTATCGAAGGCCGGGTTCTCGCGATAGGTCTCGGCAGCCAAGCGCAGGTTCTTGCGATCCTTGGCTGTAAAGGCGCGCAGCGCGTGTTGAACACGATTGCCCAGCTGTCCCAGAATATCTTCTGGAATATCTGCCGGGTTCTGCGAGATGAAATAGACCCCAACACCTTTGGATCGGATCAGACGCGCCACTTGCTCGACCTTGTCGACCAGCACTTTGGGCGCGTCTTCGAACAGCAGATGAGCTTCATCAAAGAAAAAGACCAGTTTTGGTTTTTCCGGGTCGCCGACTTCGGGCAATTCTTCGAACAACTCGCTGAGCAACCACAGCAGGAACGTCGCATAAAGACGCGGTGCGCCCATCAGCTTGTCGGACGCCAGAATATTGACCATTCCATGCCCGTTTTCATCTGTCCGCATCAGATCTGACAACTCCAGCGCCGGCTCACCGAACAACCGCGTCCCGCCCTGGTTTTCAAGCACCAGCAACCGTCGCTGGATTGCCCCGATTGATGCGGTGGACACATTCCCGTATCGCAGCGACAGCTGAGACCGGTTCTCGCCGATCCAGACCAACAATGCCTGCAAGTCTTTCAGGTCCAGCAGCGGCAGACCGTCCTCATCAGCGACGCGGAAGGCAATGTTCAGAATACCCTCTTGTGCCTCCGACAGCTCGAGCAGACGAGACAGCAGCAACGGGCCCATTTCTGTGACAGTTGTACGCACCGGGTGGCCCTGCTCGCCGAACAGATCCCAGAACGTGACCGGGCAGGCAGAATAAGCAAAATCAGGCAGACCGATCCGTGTTACGCGATCCATGAATGCTTGATGCAACTTATGCGTTTCACTCCCGGCAAGGGCCAAGCCGGACAGGTCTCCTTTGATGTCCGACAGGAAGACAGGAACGCCTGCTTTCGAAAAGCCTTCGGCCAAAATTTGCAGCGTTACCGTTTTGCCGGTTCCTGTTGCCCCGGCGATCAAACCGTGGCGGTTGGCATAGTTCAAAGACAGCCCTTGCGGCTGCCCATAGTCCTGACCAGCGCCGCCCACAAAAATCTTGTTTTCCATACTATTCTGTCCCAAAGCTCAACGGTTTGGTGCAAGCATACAAAGTTAACCTTTGCCTGCGATAGTCATTTTGTTTTCTTGCGGGGTTACCCCCCAAAAGAAGGCAAACTTCCTCCCTGTCGACTGGCCGTGTCTTCGGGCGCGGCTTTTTTCTGCCCTGAACCCTAAAAACCTCTGTAACAACAGATTAAATTTCGAGGATAACAGTTGACCGAGCGCCGCCCCTTTCGTAACGTCTGCGCATAAACAAGTCGGCCAGTCCGACGGGGAGAACTATTATCGAAAAGGGGGCTGGTCGAACGGCTCCCTTTTTGGCGTTTTTGAAGGCAGCTCGCGTAGCGCAGGATTCAATTTGCCGAGCGAAAAACGTTCATTTTTACCAGCTGTGCACGGTTTGAACCTGACACCGCCCCGCCGCGATGGTAGACCGAAAAAAACAGAGATCAGCAGCATGAGGCAATTATGATCAGGACCCTTCTCCCACTCTCGGTGGTCGCCACAGTGGTTTGCACTGGAATTGCTACCGCACAGGAAGCTTCCGACAACGGAACCGGCCTGGACCTTGGTCAAACAGGTCCACGAATTGGCGAGCAATACGTAAAAGAAGAATCCGGTTCATGGAACATTTCTTGCATCAAAGCAGAAACCGGCGAAGATCCCTGCGCCATGGTTCAAATCCTGAACGGGCCACGGGATGAACCGATCGCAGAGGTGACGATTGGCAAGCTGCCTGAAGGCAATGCCGCCGTCGCTTGGGCCAATGTCATTGTGCCCCTAGAAACACTCTTGCAAGCTCAACTGGCCATGTCGATCGATGGTGCTCCGCGCAAGCTTTACAATTATCACCACTGCATCCCGGTTGGGTGTGTCGCGCAACTGGGTCTGACCCAGGGTGATATTGATGCGATGCGGTCCGGGTCTTCCGCCATACTCTCGCTGGTGCCGGCGCGCGCGCCCGATCAAATTCTGGATATGGAGATGTCTTTGTCCGGCTTCACCGCCGCATTTGATCAGATCGGCGTATCGCTCAACTGATTCAACCCATCTGAACAGAAAGCCGTCAGCCTATCTGACGGCTTTCTTATATTCGTTTGAGCGCAAGCACCGCGTTCAAGCCACCAAACGCGAACGCGTTGCTGATCGCAACATCAACTTTTGCCTCTCGCGCATCGTTGGGAACAACATCAAGCGCACATTCCGGGTCAGGCTCTTCATAGCCGATAGTGGGAGCGATGACCCCTTCACGCAGCGCCATGATACAGGCCAAAAGCTCGACCGCGCCGGTACCACCGATCAGATGTCCATGCATGGATTTGGTCGATGAAATCATCAGATCGTCCGCGTGCTGGCCAAAGACATCCGCCACCGCAGCACATTCGGTCTTGTCATTGGCCGCCGTGCCTGTGCCATGGGCGTTGATATACCCGACCTGACTGGCGTCCAAACGCGCATCCGCCAAGGCGCCGGCCATCGCGCGTGAGGCGCCTTGCTTGCTGGGCATTACGATGTCGGCCGCATCCGAGGACATGGCAAACCCCGCAATCTCGCACAGAATATCTGCCCCGCGAGCACGCGCATGTTCGTACTCTTCGAAGACAAAAACGCCCGCGCCTTCACCCTGCACCATGCCGTTGCGATTCGCACTGAAGGGGCGGCAGGCGTCTTTGGACATCACCCGTAGCCCCTCCCACGCTTTGACCCCACCAAAGCAGAGCATCGACTCGGATCCGCCAGTCAACATGGCCGGTGCGGCACCGCTGCGCACCATCTGAAACGCCAGAGCCATGGCATGGTTTGACGAGGCGCAGGCGGTCGAAACGGTAAAGCTGGGCCCTTTGAGGTTGTATTCCATCGACACATGGCTGGCGGCCGCGTTGTTCATCAGCTTTGGAACAACAAAAGGATGCACCCGGTTTTTACCATCCTCATAGACCGAGCGGTAATTGTCGTCCCAAGTCGAAACACCGCCCCCGGCAGTCCCCAGAACCACGCCGGACCGCGCGGCCAAATCGCCATGGAACACAAGGCCCGATTGCTCAATCGCCTCTTTGGCTGCGGTCAGCGTGAACTGCGTGAACCGATCATAGAGCGACATTTGCTGGCGGTTGAAACGGCCCTCGGCTTCGAACCCGCGCACCTGACCGCCGATCTTGATCGCCAGACGTTCAACATCGCGAAACTCAAGCTCGGTGATCCCGCAGCGACCTTCCCGCATCGCTTCAAGCGTGTCCGGCACCGAATGGCCCAGCGAATTGATCGTGCCGGCGCCTGTGATGACAACGCGTTTCATCGTCTATGTCAGACCTTTTCCGCCACAAGCTTTTCTATGCCTGCGATAATGGCCGCCACATTTGTGATGTCAAAATCGCTGGCGCTGGGTTCGTTGGCGTTGAAGGGGATCGAAATATCGAACTCTTCCTCAATAGCGAAAATGCTTTCGACCAGACCAAGACTGTCGATGCCCAGATCTTCCAGCGTGCTGTCGGGGGTCACATCCGATGGCTCCAAAACGGCCTGCTCTGCAATGATTGCGATAACGCGGTCGCTGATGCTCATGTCGATACCCTGATTTTCTTGTTGGGGATGATTTAATCGCTCGTGCCCGGTTTGAAAACAGCCTTTTTGAGCGCTTCGATGTCGCGGGCCAGCCGAGGCAGTCTGCGTTGCGACTTATAAATCTCGGTATGGCTTTCCATTTTGATACCCGGATACCCCATGATGACGCGGCCCGCAGGTACGTTGGACAGGATCTTTGTACCACCACCGGAAATCACACCGTCACCGATAAAGATGTTATCGACCACGCCGGTTTGTCCGCCCAGGACCACGTTATTGCCGATCTCGACC
Source organism: Ruegeria sp. HKCCD7255 (assembly GCF_013031565.1). Lineage (NCBI taxonomy): Bacteria > Pseudomonadati > Pseudomonadota > Alphaproteobacteria > Rhodobacterales > Roseobacteraceae > Ruegeria > Ruegeria sp. HKCCD7255. The sequence continues at coordinate 505,255 of NZ_WQAG01000002.1, forward strand.
GAGCCCGACACACCGGTTTGCCCGCAAAGCAGACAATCGCGTCCAACGCGTGTGTTGTGCCCAACATGAACGAGGTTATCCAGTTTCGACCCATCGCCGATGACCGTATTGCGAATGGTGCCGTTATCGATCGTGCAATTGGACCCGATCTCAACATCGTCGCCGATCTGAACAGCCCCCAGCGAGTGAATCCGCATCCAGCTTTGTGCTTTTGCATCGCCCTGATCACCCATTGTCTTGCGCGCGTTTTCTGCGCCCGAAACCTCTGGGGTGACATAGCTGAACCCATCTCCGCCCACGCGTGCGCCGGGTTGCGCGATGAAACGGTCGCCGATCTGTGCGCGCGCGCCGATGCTGACCATCTCGCGCAGCAGCGCATTTTCGCCCAGAACGGCATCCATACCAACGGTGGCATGGGCCCCAAGGGTCGAACCCGATCCGATGCGCGCCCGGGCGCCAATCACCACAAGCGGGCCGATTGAGACGTTTTCGCCAATCTCGGCTGTCGGATCAATCACGGCAGACGGGTGGACACCCGGAACGACACCCTGCCCGCGATCCATCATCGCGGTAACACCCGCCATCGCCCGGCGTGGGCGTGCAACAAAGATGGCGGCTTCAAGCCCAAGCGCCTTCCAATCAGCCCCGTCCCACAATACCGCCGCACGGGCGGTGCCACCGGACAGAGACTCGGCGTATTTCGGGGACATGGCCATCGCCAAATCCGTTGGTCCCGCGTCACCCGGTTCGGCGGCGCGCAAAACGGTCAGGTCGGTATTGCCTGCGGCCTCAACACCCAGGGCATCGGCGATTTGCTGAATGGTGAACTGCATTTGGGGCGTCCTTCTGGCAGGATTTGCGCCCCGTGCTTACCCCTGAACGTCCGGCAGGACCACCCCTGCCTTTTGCAACGCCTCCCAGATCTTGCGATCCCGGTCATAAACGTCGCGGCGATATTGAACCTCGCCTTTGGGGCCGATGAAAGCCGTGCGATAGATCAGATGCACAGGGATGGGTTGGTCGAGTTTGACCGTAGCCTCGCGCCCCGCATCCAGCACGCGGTGGAAAAACGCTTTTGGGTCTTCCTCTTGGACAGCCAACAAGGCGTAGGCGAACTCGAAGGGTTCCGCCAGTCGAATACACCCGTGCGAGAACGCCCGAACCTCACGCGCGAACAGGTTTTTCTGAGGCGTATCATGCAGATAGATGTTGTACTTGTTGGGGAACATGAACTTCACCAACCCCAGCGCGTTGCTGCGGCTGGGTGGTTGACGCATCGCAAACGGGAAGTCACGCGCGGTGAAAGTGGTAAAGTCAACAGCCCCGCGGTCGACCCGGCGGCCGCTACGATCAGTGATCTCAAGATGGCTGACCGCATTCGGGTTGGTCTGCAATTGCGGCAGATACTCTTTGGTGATGATCGAGCGTGGCACATGCCAGCTGGGATTGATCACCATATGCTCCATCACATCCGAAAATTCAGGGCTGCGACGGTCATGCACATTCTTGCCGATCACTGCGCGCGTTTCGAAGGTGATATGCCCGTCGTCGACGATCTTGGCCGAGAAATCCGCCTGATTCACCAGCACATGTCTGGGCCCGCGTTCATCAGGCAACCAGCGTTCCCGCTCCAGCGCGACCAAAACAGCACGCAGGCGGTCCGACGCGGGCCGGTTGAGCTCGGTTAGGGTGCCCTGCCCGGCCACACCATCCGCCGCCAATCCGTGCGCGGTCTGAAAGGCCTGTACCGCCGCCAGCAGGTTGGCGTCGAAGGCAGGGCTGGCTGTAGGCTTCATATAGCCCATCGCAACCAGCCGGTTGCGCATCTTGATCACTGCGGGACCCGTATCGCCAAGTTCCAACTTGGCCACTGGAACCGTCGGCCCCCAGCCGCCGTCGGCAATCAGCTGTTCCAATACCAATTTCTGCTTCATCAACGCGCGATACTGGCGCGACTGCGGCATCAAGGAATGGAAGTATTGTGTTGCGTCTGCTGAGGAAATTTCTCTCAGATAGTCCTGGGCCGAACGGTATTCGACCTCGCGCACCAAACCGTCGTCGATGCTGCTTGGTTTCAGGAACCCTGACTGCAATTGGGTGGCATAGTCCACAAAAAGCTGGCTCAATTCCGCTTCAATCTGCCCCAGATCCCGCAGCGAGCGCGCAGTCTCAAGCCGGTTGAGCAAAGCTTGCACATCGACGCGCTGCGGCAGGCCATGCATATGAGCCGATGACAGGGCCCGGATCAGCCCTGCGCGCCGGGCAGCATATACCTCACCCTCACCGACCCAAATCGGTTGGAAACCCGTTTCACGATAGAATGCCGCTATATCGGACCGTTCTGACGATTGCTCGGCTACAGCCATGCGGAACGCGGTTCCTTCAGTCGCGGCCTGAGCAACCGAGGCGGCTGCCATGAAACAGGCTGCAAGTAAAGCACGTGTTGAAGTCCGAAAAACTGAGGTCATGGCGTAGCCTTGGATCTTGAAACTGGAACGGCGCGAAAAAGGAGCGCCTGAAAATAATGTTTTCCTACGGAAATCTTGTCCATTCACAAGTACATCACCCAACGGTTCCTCTGTCACCTGATGCGCGTTTGCATCGCGACAGGAAAAATGCACGTTATAATTGCACAAAAACATCAATTGCGCAGAAATTTGCCGAAATTTCCCCCTTGCCAGCGGATTGTTCAAAGTTTCCTTGGCCCGCGAATCTGCTTGTGCCATACATTCTGCATCTGGGATGGGGAAAAAATTAAGACGGCGCGCGTAACATCGTGCGCAGGCAGGAACTAGTACGGGACGAAACAAAAATGACCACGAGCAGTTCTTCGGGCTTGACCCGACGTGCATTGTTGGGTGCGTTTGCAGCCACAGCCGTTGTTGCAGCCCCCACCTATTCAAACGCAGCAGGTTTTCTACGTGGCGGCGGGGATATCCGCCGCATCCGTATGTATTCGGGCCGCACGGGCGAGCGGATCGATATGGTATATTGGGTGGATGGAAAATACATCAAGGATGCCGTCAAAGAAGTGAACTACTTCATGCGCGATTGGCGCAGCGATCAGGTCAAGAAAATGGACCTGCGCACCATCGACATCATGGCTGCCTCTCACAATCTTCTCGATGTGAGCGAACCTTACATGCTGCTCTCGGGTTATCGCTCACCCCAAACAAACGCCATGCTGCGATCAAAGTCGCGCGGCGTTGCGCGTAACTCCCTGCATATGAAAGGCCAAGCGGCTGATCTGCGGCTGTCCTCGCGCTCGGTCACGCAAATGGCCAAAGCCGCCATGTCCTGCCGTGCAGGCGGCGTCGGAAAATATTACCGCTCGAACTTCGTCCATATGGATTGCGGAGATATCCGCACCTGGCGCGGCTAACCCAAAGCCATAGCCAATTACCCCCTCGAACCCCCGTCAGCTGAGCTGGTGGGGGTTTTGTTTTGCCTGTTTCAAAACGTCGGGAACAACAAAATGGTGAAATGGCGCGCCTGAGAGGAGAAAGTTCGAACTCTCTCCTTGAGGCGCTACTCGAATGGGAGCGCCACTTACAGGGAACTGAACTCGCTGAAACCTTGAAGGGCCTAGAGCCTGAATCGAGGTGCAGCGATGTCCACCTCGAATAATAAATTCAACACCTTAGCCAAAGGGAAGACACCTGCGCCGTTCTCGCTGCGTCTGACCTTTGAAGAGCGTGCGAAGCTGGAAGAGGCCGCGAATGGTCTGCCTTTGGGGGCTTACATCAAGGCAAAGCTGTTCGGTGAAGACCTCGAGAAGGTTCGCAGGCGCAATATACAACAACCGCTTTGCCGTGCTGACGACCTCGCCAACTATTCAGCACTTGAACGGAACGGTCGGTAAGAACCCGATACACGTTCACCAATTCGAACTGACCCGCGCCCTGCAAACACTGCTGCGCGATCTTGGTATCCGCAGCAAAGACGTTCTGAACGACCGCCTGAAATCCCCGCTGGATGGAAAAAAACGCCAGCCGCACCGGAAGACCATCGATGCAAAACCAGTCGCAACGCATGATGACGGATCACCGAATTGGGACAGCCTGAGAATAAACTGATGCCCGACACATGCCCGCCGCGCGCATGGTTTGTTGAAAATCTGATGGGCGGGCACTGGCCACCGCCAGACGGACCGGGCCGCATCGCCTATTTTCGGGTGATGTCGGATAACCTCAACGTGGTATCGCTTCCGATCAGTCGGTTTGCCTTGATGGATGCCCTGCCGTGGGATGAACTGAACGACGTGAATTTGGGGCGCATCTGATGACCAAGAGACACATCGATGCCGCAGCCTGTGCCGCCATGTGGTGCGCAGCGATCAAGGAACACATCAAAGCAGCCGAACGCGGGGATGAATCCGCCCGACTATGGTTGTCGAATGATGGCATTCATCTTCTGTATAAATCCTGATCTAAAACGGATGACTTCGCGGCCTCGTTTATGATGTGTAGGCACCAACCAACTTGCTACTTTCATGTCAAAAACAATACCCAAGCTCCTGATAGTCAACCGCGTAAAGAGTTTTACACATATCCAAAACAAAACTGGGAACTGATGTCGGACGACCGCTCTTCAATTTCTTTGAAAATTCAATATTGTAATTTTTGAACATAAACTCAGACAAATCATCCAGCCTTATACTGTCCGTTATGGATTCTAAGCTCAAGCCCAAACGCTTGACGATTTGCAACTGACACCTCGTATGGGCATCTTTTTGATAATACATTGGAAAATATGTGCAAAGACGCCTCATAGTCTCTTCAGTGCGCCTGTCTTCAGCTCTTAGAGAGCAGAACTCCATATAGAAGTCGTTGTCACAAACATCGAACAGTAAATTGAATTGCTGATTCAAATTTGGTGGATTTCCAACCACTGGATAATTTACGAACCAATGGTAATAATATGACATCCAACGTTCTGCTGGATTACGATGAACAAACGCAACGCGCTCAATAGACTCAGTTTTGATGAAATCCCGCGCATCAGTTTCAGAATTTGGAACCAGCTGAAGCTCTACTGGCCTTTGGTTGTTTAAAGCAGTGAAGCCAACCTTTAGATTTGTAATCAAAAGTAAGTTTTTGTTTTTGTCGAAAAATATCCGCGATCTCATCAGTTGGCCTTCTACTTGGCTGTAGTTCTCGAGCGCAAATTCGTTTCTGCGTAAGGAAGAGTCAATGTTTCAGACTGAATTGATGATGAGACTTTCACGTCCATTACCCCTCCAGACAGAGTACACGCCTTTTCTGGGACGAAAATTAGAAGAGAGATTACTGTCACCAAAGTCCAAGTATTGCTGGTTCATTTGACTTCGCAGAGGTGGCTCCAAGTAGGAAAGATCAAAGTCCAGCTGGCAAACTTTAGGATAGTTTCAACAAACAGGCACACTAACGTCGGGTGCTAGAGATTGCTTAAGGTTGCAGATGAACGTGGCGAACACCGTTCGTGGCTTTTGACAAAATTCGACGACGTATTTCCCCAAGATATTGTTAAATTACGATATTCGAATGAAAAGTTTCATAAGATGAGCTGATTTTTTTGGATGTTGTTCTGCCCTTTCTGGAACTGTCGCCCAAAGCGATGCAATGGCGAAAACTTCGACCAGCGATAACCACACTCGCGCGACGAGAACCATAAGTAACACAAGCAACATCGCCGTTACCGTGCACGGTTCTGGCCTAGTTGTCCGTGTTGCTTCGTTTCTGTGTGGTGAGAAAATCATTGATTTGTACCGAAACGAAATCGGAAAACAGGGTTTAGTCAGCCAGATTGACCTCCACACTTGCCCGCGTGAATGTAATTCCGTCCCACCTGGTAGCTGAAAAGTGTTTGATCACGCCGGAGCGCAAGGAAAGGACTGGATCAAGGCTATTATTAATCCCTGTGTAAACGGTATCGACCACTGATCAGGATTTTCGTCTGCCCACTTGTAGAACGAATGCACTATGGACTTGTTTGTCCCACCTGTTCCAACCGCCAGCGGTCCGGCGTAACCGGGAGTATTACAGTTCTCTCGCATCACCACGTAAACGCCACGAGTGATGCCCAAGCAAAACCCAAGATCACTGTGGTCTTTTGCGTTCTCCAATGGGCGGTTCTCATAGTAATTGCGGCAAATTTCCCAACCTTTTCCTACCGTAAGTTCGGAAGACTGATCAGCGATGGCGGGCAATGCGTATACGGCGGTGAATAGTCCAGTGATGAGAAAGCTTTTCATCTAACGCTCTTTAGCTGCTCGAAGTACGTCGGTTGCTACTATCTGTTGTACTAACATTGCGAACAACAGAAATGTGCCACCGAGCGTCGATGCAACGTATTTGACTTGATGCAGGTCGGCTTCGTTGGCTACTGTGACTCATGACGGACACTGTTGCCAGTATCCGCCTGCTAGATAGGTTTCTAGACTTGGGTCGTTGCACTGTTACTTTTGGCCAAAACTTCTCAGTGCGACGACCAGACCTGCCATCGATGCCACTGTTCCAATAATGGTTATGACGTCGATCAGGTTTAGAGCATTCCCGCTCATACCTTTATGCTGGCGCGGTGAATCGACCGTGTAAACCCTACCGCCCAAGGTTATCCACAAACAAATTTATACCCTGTGGATTTTGGAAGTCGGAAACACGTACCAGCCAAAACGACGGCATTCTGGACACTGACGGGACACGCGATTGTGTCCAGATCGTCTAAGTTGTTGAAAAGGTTGGCGCACCTGAGAGGATTCGAACCTCTGGCCTCTGCCTTCGGAGGGCAGCGCTCTATCCAGCTGAGCTACAGGTGCGTTGGGGTTTAGCTACCCTCGTTCTGTTTTGGGCGCAACTGCAAAACGCTGCGCGTGCGTCCCGTTTCTTCGCGCTCAGGCAAAGAGTTCATGGGCCAGTTCCAACGCCTCGATCAGCGTGTCGACCTCATCTGTGGTGTTATAGAGCCCAAAGCTTGCGCGGCAGGTTGCCGAGACACCCAGATGATCCATCAACGGGCCTGCGCAATGGTGGCCTGCCCTTACGGCGACACCCTTTTTGTCAAGGATGGTCGAGATATCATGCGGGTGTCCTGCCCCGTCCAGCGTAAAGCTGAAGATGGCCGCCTTGTTTGGCGTTGTGCCCTGAACCTGCAGCCAGTTGAGCCCGGTCAGACGCTGCATGGCATAGTCGCGCAAACCCGCTTCGTGGGCCGCGATATTCTCCATCCCCAGGTCCATCATGTAGTCCAGCGCCACACCCAGACCGATGGTTTGGACGATGCCCGGCGTTCCAGCCTCGAACTTCATTGGCGGGTCATTATAGATGACCTGTTCCTTGGACACTTCCTTGATCATGTCACCACCGCCGATAAAGGGCCGCATCTCGGCCATGCGTTCGGATTTGATATAGATCGCCCCCGACCCTGACGGGCCATAGAGCTTGTGGCCGGTGATTGCGTAGAAATCGCAGCCAATATCGGCGACGTTCACCGGCATATGGACAGCGCCCTGGCTGCCATCGACCAGCACGGGCACCCCCTTGTCATGCGCGCCCTGTGTGATCGCTTTGACGTCAACAACCGTACCCAAAACGTTCGAACACTGGGTGACCGCGACCAGCTTGGTCTTGGGACCAATCGCATCGATCACCGCTTGCGGATCCAGATGCCCTGCCGCATCCACATCTACCCATTTCAGAACGACGCCGTGCCGTTCACGCAGGAAATGCCAGGGAACGATATTGGCGTGATGCTCCATCACACTCAGAACGATCTCATCACCCGCCTGCAGGCGTGGCATGGCCCAGCCATAAGCGACAAGATTGATCCCTTCGGTCGTGCCCGAGTTCAGCACGATCTCATCCTCGTCTGGGGCCCCCAGAAAGCGTGCGATTGTTCCGCGTACGGATTCGTATTTCTCGGTCGCGAGGTTCGACAGGTAGTGCAGCCCGCGGTGCACATTCGAATATTCATGCGCGTAGGCCTGCGTGATCGCATCAATCACCACCTGCGGCTTTTGTGCCGAGGCACCATTGTCCAGATAGGTCAGCGGCTTCCCATTCACCTCGCGGCTGAGAATAGGGAAATCGGCACGGATTTTCTGTATGTCGTACATGAGGATAAGTCTCTAGACCGGGCCGCCCGAAAACAGCATCAGAACAAAGGGAATGGCCACAACGCCCGAAATCAGGATCACCACGAAAGATCGGCCGAGTGAGTCAAACTTGTGCGCCTGATTGAGGAAATGCAGCGTGATGAACAGGCTAAACCCCAGCATCGCCAGGCTGAAGGGCAGGAACAGGAAGGGCAGCGCCAAGCCGCAGATGATCACGAAGGCCTGGCCGACGATCTGCAGCAGTTGCAGCCAGATAACCAGTGTCATGATCTCATAAAAATTTGCTGTGCCACCCAGCAGACGGCCGACCAGAAGGAAAGAGGCCACGCTAATCAGGATCGCTGCGACCGAAACCAGAAGCGTGCGCGACAGCGGTTCAGCGACCTGAAGCGTGTCCGGGCTTAGAGCCGGCAGCATGATGTTCGCGACAGATTGCAGCGCTGCGTTCAGGATCACGGCCAGCGAAAATGCCAGCCACAGCACGTCGCCGCCAAGCTTCATGGCCAGCAAGCGCCGGGCAGCTTCGGCAGGATTGGTCAGGGTGAGCCCGACAAGGTTCAGTAATGATGCAGTATTCATGCCCTAACCCATAGCGATTGCTTCAGGCCAGACAACCAAAACCACAGAAAAACCGCCACCCAAAGCAGACCGGCCAGCGTCAGAGCTGGTCCGGGACCAATGAAACCGGCAACAAGACCGTTCAACAACACCAGCGGTGTCGAGGCCAGCAACGCCCAAAACAGCGCCAGACGCGCACCATAGCTGGACCCACTGCCACCGAACAAGCGAGCCACCCCGTGTGAGATCCAGGCCAGCACGTAAAGCAGCAGAGGCAGGATAAAGACCGACCCCATCAGCGCGCCGCCCATCAGCATGTTCAGCTCAAGATCTTCCAGATGAGCCCGACGCGCCAGGCTGGGCAGTTGCGCCACAAAGCCGATCACGCAAAAAGCCATAACAAAGGCCAGCGCGCGATCTTCGCGCGGGCCCATCTTCATCAGACGCCCGACCACCCGACCGGGCCCGCGATAGGTTGCAACGATATCAGTTGTGACAGGCATCAGCGGCGGCGGGACAGCCATCCTTGCAAACGCTCGACAATGACCTCTGACAGAGCCTCGTTTTCGATCTCGTCCACGGCTTCGGCCAGGAAGGCCAGCGTCAGCATATCGGTCGCATCCGCAACCGGAACGCCGCGAGAGCGCAGATAGAACAGCGCCGTTTCGTCGATCGCGCCCGAGGTCGAGCCGTGCGAACAGGCCACGTCATCGGCATAGATCTCTAGTTCCGGCTTGGCGAGGAACTGGCTGTCATCGTCCAGCAGCAGAGACTGGCTGATCTGATACCCGTCCGTCTTCTGCGCCCCCTCTTTCACAAGGATCTTGCCTTGGAACACACCGGTCGCGCCGTTGCGCAGCACTTTCTTAAAGACCTGACGGCTTTCGCAATTCACCGCATCATGGGTAACGAACACCGTGTCGTCGTGATGGAAATCACCATCGCCAACACAAGCGCCGGCCACATGGGCCACAGCGTCATCGCCTGTCAGTTCCACAACCTGTTCATTGCGCGTAAGCACACCGTTCACGGTCAGAGTGAAGGATTTATAGACAGATTCCTTGCCCAGACGCGTGAACATATGGGTGGCCGCACGGCGCTGATGATCACGACCTTGCGCCCGGATGTGATGCAGCGTGCCATTGTCGGCGATATCGATTTCCATGCACTTGTTAAAGCGCGAGGCCGCCGGGCCGTTTTCCAGAATGGTCACCTCGGCATCGCTTTCGACCCGCACGATATGGTGCAGGATGGCGTCCGAATCCTCGGAAGCATGGCGATAGACAAGATTGATCGGTTTCGACGGCTTGCCGGTGACACGAATGGCCACACCATCCGACGCAAAGGCCGTGTTCAACGCAGCCAGCGGGCGCTGAACCGGCACCTGACCACGCGTTTCCAGAACGCCATAGAGATCCTTGGCCCAGTGGATATCCTTGCAGCAGATGTCCTCGAGCCGGTCAATCGAGACACCTTCAAGCGTCAGGTCGTCCGACTGCTCAGGGCTGAAAACACCGTCAATAAACACGATCTGAAGGCGATCGAAGTCGTGGAAGATGTCAGGTTCTTCGCCGTCAAACAGCGCAGCGTGGGGTGCTTCGACCGAAATCAAAGTGTCGGGCCGGGTATATTTCCAATACTCGTCGCGACGCCCGGGCAGGCCCATCTCGCGCACGCGAGCAATCGCTGCCTCACGCGCCTTTCTGGTGCAACCGGCATCCGGCAGGCTGAGCGCTGCCAGCCGCTCTTCAGTCGCAGTCTGTTTTGCTTGCGGTAAAGCCATCAGTTCACCTCGGCCAGAATGTCGGCGTATCCGTTGTTTTCTACCTCAAGCGCCAGCTCGGGTCCGCCCGATTTCACGATCCGGCCATCGGCCATGATATGCACAACATCGGGTTTGATGTGATCCAGCAGGCGCTGATAATGCGTGATCACCAGGAACCCACGGCCCGCATCACGCAGCGCATTAACACCTTCGGACACCAGTTTCATCGCATCCACATCAAGACCCGAGTCAGTCTCGTCCAGGATGCACATCTTGGGTTCCAGCATGGCCATCTGCAGGATCTCATTGCGCTTTTTCTCACCGCCCGAGAAACCCACATTGACAGGGCGCTTCAGCATGTCAGCGTCGATCTTCAGCGATTTCGCTTTCTCGCGCACCAGCTTCAGGAAGTCGGCTGCCGACAGTTCTTCCTGCCCACGCGCCTTGCGCTGTGCGTTCACGGCGGTCCGCAGGAAAGTCATGTTGCCCACGCCGGGGATTTCGACCGGATATTGGAACGCCAGAAAAATACCGGCTGCCGCGCGCTCTTCGGGCTCCATCTCCAGCAGGTCTTCGCCGTCCAGCGTCGCCGCGCCATCCGTGACCTCATAGCCATCACGCCCCGACAGCACATAGCTGAGCGTTGACTTGCCCGAGCCGTTCGGCCCCATGATCGCGTGCACCTTGCCAGCCTCGACCGTCAGATCAACACCTTTGAGGATTTCTTTCTCTTCTTCCTCAAGTTTCACGTGCAGGTTCTTGATTTCCAGCATGTTTTGTCCTTTTGCATCTCGCAGGGGAACCCGCAGGCTCCCAATGTATCTATTCGTCAGGGAAGTCGAGCTTAGCCCACAGATCCTTCAAGGCTGATCGCCACCAGTTGCTGTGCTTCCATCGCAAATTCCATTGGCAGCGCCTGCAACACGTCCTTGCAGAACCCGTTGACGACCAAGGCCACGGCCTCTTCCTCGTCCATACCGCGCTGGCGGCAATAGAACAGCTGGTCGTCATCCACTTTGGACGTCGTCGCCTCATGTTCCACGCGGGACGAGTTGTTGCGGACCTCGATATAAGGCACCGTATGCGCGCCGCATTTATCGCCGATCAGCAGGCTGTCGCACTGGGTATAGTTGCGACTGTCCTTAGCCTTGGGGTGCATCGACACCAGACCGCGATAGGTGTTCTGCGCCTTGCCCGCGCTGATGCCTTTCGACACGATCCGTGACTTGGTGTTCTTGCCCAAGTGCACCATCTTGGTGCCGGTATCGGCTTGCTGATAGTTGTTGGCAATCGCGATCGAATAGAACTCACCCTGGCTGTCATCGCCGCGCAGGATGCAGGACGGGTATTTCCATGTCACGGCAGAGCCGGTTTCGACCTGAGTCCACATCACCTTGGACCGATCACCGCGGCAATCGGCGCGTTTTGTCACAAAGTTATAGATGCCGCCCTTGCCGTTCTCATCCCCGGGAAACCAGTTCTGAACGGTCGAATATTTCACCTCGGCATCTTCTTCGATGATGATCTCGACCACCGCCGCGTGCAGCTGCGCGGTGTCGCGCTGGGGCGCGGTACAGCCTTCCAGATAGGATACATAGGATCCTTTGTCGGCAATGATCAGGGTGCGTTCGAACTGACCAGTGTTTTCCGCGTTGATGCGGAAATAGGTGCTCAGCTCCATCGGGCAGCGCACGCCCGGCGGCACATAAACAAACGAGCCATCCGAGAACACGGCCGAGTTCAGCGTGGCATAAAAATTGTCGGACACCGGCACAACCGTGCCCAGATATTTCTTGACCAGTTCGGGATGCTCTTTGATCGCCTCGGAAATCGAGCAGAAGATCACACCAGCCTTTTTCAATTCGTCCTGGAAGGTCGTACCGACGGAAACCGAGTCAAACACCGCGTCCACCGCGACTTTGCGGCCCTCGGCAGGCATGTTCTCAGCACCTTCGACACCAGCCAGAATCATTTGTTCTTTCAGAGGGATACCCAGCTTTTCATAGGTCGCCAGTAGCTTGGGATCGACCTCATCCAAAGACTTGGGCTTTTCTTCCATCGATTTGGGACGGGCATAATAATACTGGTCCTGAAAATCGATCTCAGGATAGTTGACCATCGCCCATTTGGGCTCTTCCATCTGAGTCCAGCGCTCGAACGCGGCCAAGCGCCACTCGGTCATCCATTCGGGTTCTTCATTCTTTTCCGAAATCAGCTTGACGATATCGGGGTTCACGCCTTTGGGGGCGTATTCCATCTCGATATCCGTTTCCCAGCCGTATTTATACGTGCTGACCTCGCGCACCGCATCCACGGTTTCCTGATCGACACCCTCTTTTACCTGGGTCTGGTCCAATGCGGCCATGTCTTACCCTCCTTGGGATCACGCAGCGCGCGCGTGATGCTTCTTTGCTTTATCCAGCCACGTCTCAGCGAAACGCAGCACGTCTTCTTCTGTTGTCTCGGGTCCTAACGATACCCGCACAGCGCTTGCCGCAACGGTTTCGTCATAGCCCATGGCCGTCAGAACCGCGCTTGCCCGCACCTTGCCGCTGGAACAGGCCGAGCCCGCACTGATGGCAAAACCCGACAGATCCATCTGCATCACCTGTGTTTCCCCTTTCCATCCGGGGGTCGCAAAACACAGCGTATTCGGAAGGCGATCCTGATCTTTCCCGACAAAAATAGTTGAATTAGGTCCGGCCTCAAGGGCATTTTCTAGAATAATTCTAAGATTCTCAACTTTTTCCCAGACACCATCGGCCAGATCCCGCGCTGCCGCTTCAGCTGCGGCCCCGAAGCCCGCGATTCCAATGACATTTTCAGTGCCCGAGCGTCGACCCATCTCTTGCCCGCCACCTTTGATCCTCGCGCCCAGTTCCGTGCCGCGTTTCAGCACCAAAGCGCCAATGCCCTTGGGACCGCCCAGTTTATGGGCCGAGATCAACGCCATCTGAGTGTCGAGCCAGTTGAACGCCACTGGAAGCTTGCCAAAAGCCTGAGTCGCGTCGGTCACGGCAAGCCCTTTTGGCAAAGTCTGGATGATCCCGGTTTCGGAATTGGCCAGCTGCAACGTAGCTTGTGCTGGGTCGGCTATGGATACCAAACCCGAGGGCGAAACAGGCAAAACTTCATCCGTCCAGGCGCGCACCGCATCATGCTCAATCGGAGCGCCAAGCAGGCCCCGACCCTCCAGCGCCAAAGCCGCAGCTTCGGTGGCGCCAGAGGTGAAGACAATATCGGCACCATCGGCCCCAAACGCCTCGGCCACCTGCGCGCGGGCCCGTTCAACCAACGCCTTGGCTGCGCGCCCTTCGGCATGAACCGAGGACGGGTTTCCGCAAAGCTCCATCGCTGCAATCATCGCAGTACGCGCTTCGGCCCGCAGCGGGGTTGTTGCATTGTAATCCAGATAAACGCGCTTCATGGATGCATCTTTTCTGGTGCGATGAAGGAAGCTTGCGTGGACATCGGCCTATTCATCCACAACGGCAAACAGGCTTGGAACAGCCGGGCAAGGCGCGAGGTCGTTCTCGATCACATCAGACAAGCGGGTCTGATGCAGGAAAACATAGACATGCGCGCTCAGGCTTTCCCACAGACGGTTCGTCAGCGACTGTGCGCGGCTGCCAGACGATCCACCGGACGCCCCTGCCCCCTTGTGCATGGCATCCACAGTTTCATCGACCGCTGCCAGAATCTCGACCACACGGATTTCCGACGCCGAGCGCGCCAGCTTATAGCCACCACCGGGCCCCCGGACAGAAGAAACAAGTTCGGCACGACGCAGCTTGACAAAAAGCTGTTCGAGATAAGGTAAAGAAATGTCTTGGCGGCCAGAAATTTCGCCCAAAGTCACCAATTGCTCCGCCGGTTGCAAAGCAATATCTGCCAATGCCACCATCGCATAGCGCCCTTTGGTCGACAGTTTCATGCTTTACCCCACCGGAAGTCGCGTGAAATCATTGACGTCACAACAGCCAGTGCGTATTTCCCACTGACAGCGTGTTCACGCGATGCAATGTAATTAGAACCGTTCTAAAGTGCCCGACGATTATCGTCAAGATAGTCCCGCTGAAGACGCGTTAAAAAAGAGACAGGACGAAAGCACTCATGCCCGAGGTGATTTTTCCCGGACCCGAAGGCCGCCTGGAAGGCCGCTACCACCCGCAAAAGGAAAAAGACGCACCGATCGCCATCGTGCTGCATCCCCACCCCCAATTCGGCGGGACCATGAACAACAAGGTGGTCTATAACCTGCACTATGCGTTCTATAATATGGGTTTCACCGTATTGCGCTTTAACTTCCGTGGTGTGGGTCGCAGCCAGGGCGAATACGACCAGGGTGTGGGCGAGCTAAGCGATGCAGCCTCGGCGCTGGACTACCTTCAGTCGATGAACAACAACTCCAAGCATTGCTGGGTTGCAGGCTTTTCCTTTGGCGCGTGGATCGGGATGCAATTGCTGATGCGCCGCCCCGAGATCACCGGCTTTATCAGCGTTTCGCCCCCGGCCAATATGTATGATTTCTCGTTCCTCGCCCCCTGCCCGTCGTCGGGGCTGATCATCAACGGCTCATCCGACCGTGTGGCCCCGCCCGCAGATACGGCGGCACTGGTCGACAAGCTGCATGAGCAAAAAGGGATCACCATCACTCATAACGAGGTCGAAGGAGCCGATCACTTCTTCCAGGATCGTCACATGGAGACGTTGATGACTGATGTGACCGACTATGTAAAACGCCGCCTGACCGAGAACACGCGCTGATGTCCGATACGGTTTCGACCCTCGCCGCCCGACTTGCGGAAGACACGTTGAAAGTCATGGACGAAACCGGCGACGACCGGTTCTTTGTCGAGGTGGGCGACCTGTTGGGAGCGTCGTCCCAAACATTGGAAGAGGCCTTTCTGACCGAAATTCGAGTTAGGCTGGCCGAACGCAAGGCGCGGCAGTTTGTCGTGAAACGCCTGTCACAATACCGGACAAAACAAAAAGCAATCGAAAAACAATAAGCTGAACCGTTCAACAGGATGGAAGATGCAAAATGAAAAAGGAGCCCGAAGGCTCCTTTTTCACCGGTTACGACGCGACAACCACAAAACAATAAAACCGTTCAACATCAACGGATTGCAATAGAATAGACGGACCCCCCGTCTGCAAGCCACCCAATTGCCACGATCAGAACCGACACGGTTATGACGGATTTAACAAATATCGTCATGTCTAAAAATACTCATAAAAATCAAAGCACTATTTAATAACGACACCTCTACCATAGATGTTAATGCTTCGAAAAGTCTGGTTTCCCTGACCTATGGTAAACTTGACGCCATTGGGTTAGCCCAACCGCTCCAAAATCTGCTTCGTTTCTAATCTGTCCTCTGTGCTTTTCGCGTTTTTCCAACGCTTCGGTCGCTGAACGCGCGTTTGGGCTGGAAGTTTGGTCCAAGCCGCGTTATGCGCGCGGCAACTTTCCGTTCAAAGGCTGACCTCTCATGGACCTGCGCAATATCGCAATCATCGCTCACGTGGACCACGGCAAAACGACCCTGGTGGATGAGCTGCTCAAACAATCCGGTGCGTTCCGGGAAAACCAGGCGGTTGCCGAGCGCGCCATGGACAGCAACGATCTGGAACGCGAGCGCGGCATCACCATTCTGGCGAAGGCAACAAGTGTCGAGTGGAAAGACACGCGCATCAATATCGTCGACACCCCCGGACACGCCGACTTTGGCGGAGAGGTCGAACGGATCCTCAGCATGGTTGACGGCGTTGTTCTGCTGGTCGACGCGGCCGAAGGCCCGATGCCACAGACCAAGTTTGTCACCTCCAAGGCGCTGGCCCTGGGTTTGCGCCCCATCGTGGTGCTGAACAAGGTCGACAAGCCAGACGCAGAGCCTGACCGGGCCCTGGATGAGTGCTTTGACCTGTTCGCCAATCTCGGTGCCGATGACGACCAGCTGGATTTCCCCTCCATGTATGCCTCGGGCCGGTCGGGCTGGGCGGATATGGAGTTGGACGGGCCGCGCAAGGATCTGAGTGCGTTGTTTGACCTGATCGTCGACCACGTCCCGTCCCCGAAACAGGTGGACAAGAAAGACGAACCCTTCCGGATGTTGGCAACGACCTTGGGCAGCGATCCCTTCATCGGTCGTATCCTGACCGGTCGCGTCGAAAGCGGCACTCTGAAAGCCGGTGATACGCTCAAGGCGCTTAGCCGGGATGGTACGCTGATCGAAAACTTCCGCGCCTCAAAAATTCTGGCCTTCCGCGGGCTCTCGCAACAGCCCATCGATCAGGCCGAAGCGGGCGACATCGTCACCATCGCAGGTATGAGCAAAGCCACTGTCGCCGATTCTCTGGTGGCCCCCCAAGTTGAAGAAGCCCTTCCCGCGCAGCCGATCGATCCACCCACCATCACTGTAACCTTTGGCATCAACGATTCCCCGCTGGCCGGGCGCGATGGCAAAAAGGTGCAATCGCGCGTTATCCGGGATCGATTGATGAAAGAGGCCGAATCCAACGTGGCTATCCGCATCACCGACACTCCGGGCGGCGAGGCGTTCGAAGTTGCCGGACGTGGCGAATTGCAGATGGGTGTTCTGATCGAGAACATGCGTCGCGAAGGTTTCGAGCTTAGCATCTCGCGCCCGCAGGTTCTGTTCCGCGAGGAAAATGGCCAACGTCTGGAACCCATCGAAGAGGTCACGATCGATGTGGATGACGAATATTCGGGCTCGGTCATCGAAAAGATCACCGGCGCGCGCAAAGGCGAACTGGTCGAGATGCGCCCAGCCGGTGCAGGCAAAACCCGCATCATCGCCCATGTGCCGTCGCGCGGGTTGATCGGCTATCACGGGGAGTTCCTGACCGATACCCGTGGCACCGGCGTTCTGAACCGCGTGTTCCATGATTGGGCCCCGCATAAAGGCCCGATCCCAGGGCGCCGCGCAGGCGTTCTGATCTCGATGGAGAAAGGTCAGGCCGTGGCTTATGCGCTGTGGAACCTCGAAGAGCGCGGACGGATGTTCGTGGGTCCGCAGGTCGAAGTCTATCAAGGCATGATCATTGGAGAGCATTCGCGCGACAATGATCTTGAAGTGAACCCGCTTAAGGGCAAGAAACTGACCAACGTGCGCGCCAGCGGATCGGACGACGCAGTGCGCCTGACACCGCATGTGCAATTTTCACTGGAAGAGGCCATCGCCTATATCGACGATGACGAGTTGGTCGAAGTGACGCCAAATGTAGTGCGTTTGCGCAAGCGATACCTTGATCCGCACGAGCGCAAACGCATGTCCAAGGCCTCGTAACGCCGTTTCTAGGACGGCTACAATCACCCATATGTTGCATTTTTGCCCACATATGGAGAAACAATCAGGTGCCAAGACCCTATATAGTATAAGGTCTTAGCGCCCTTTTTTTACTCATTTTTCCGGAATTCAAGTGTCCGACCGCTGGTTCTTGAACTTGCGTCGTCTTGAAAGTCTGGCATTACGAAGGTGTATTTGCGGCCAAAGTGTGACGCTGTTCATATAAGCGCTTTGCCTGAATGTGTATCAGTCGTCGCAGTCGAGTTTATGAGTTCCAGGAGAAGCGCCATGCGCATCAAATCCAAATTGCTTTCTGTTGTACTGACCAGTGCGACTGTCCCGTTTGTTATGTCTGCCCCCGCCTATGCCGATCAAAGATGTACGGTCGCGACCGGAAAACAATCCGTCGCGACGCAGACCTTGTGCGAATGCAAAGTAGTAACAACCGGCCTTATCAAATACCTGCAGAAACGTCCCGATTTTGACGACATCGTCGCCCGCACCGCGTCGGAATGTGCACCGTTCGCAGCAGTGCTGACCGACTTCCCGACCTCATCAGTATCGGGCGCTGCCGACAACCGGTCAGGTGATGGCCCTGCCGACGAGAATGACGCAGACAACTTCGGCGATACCACCGGCGAAAACGAAGATAGTGCGAACACCGGCGGCGGCGGCACCTCTGGTGGCGGTTCGAATGGCGGCGGCGGATCTTCCAGCGATACCGGCACAAACGGCGGCGGAGACGACACCGGATCCGAACGTGAAGAAGAGCGTGAGGAAGAAAGAGAAGAAGAGCGCGAAGAAGAGCGCAAGGAAGAAAAAGAAGAAGAGCGCGAAGAAGAGCGTAAGGAAGAAAAAGAAGAGAAGCGCGAAGAAGAGCGCAACGAAGAAAAAGAAGAGAAGCGCGAAGAAGAGCGTAAGGAAGAAAAAGAAGAGAAGCGTAAAGAAGAACGCAAAGAAGAAAAGCGCGAAGAAAAAAAGAAAGAAGAGCGTAAAAAAGAAGGCTACGAGGGCAAAGGCGAGAAGAGCCACGGCAAAGGAAAAGGCGGGAAAGCTAAGGAAGGCAAGAAGTAAACACTAACAGTTTGCTTCCGAGGCAAAGCATCGCAATCGCGAATTGCCTTACCTACCGATCAAACACCCACACGGCGCCGCCGAATTGTTCCTTGATGAGCGATGGCGGCGTCAGCTTTGCAGGTAGACACCAACCCAGTTTCGCGGTTGTCTGGGATCCTGCATCCTCAGAAACAAGTAGCGCGTTACAGACCAAGGCTTGATACGATTGGTCAAGTTATCCAGTACCAAATCTCCCTGGCTTGAACGATAGACCAATACCGCGTGTGCGTTTCGCTTTCTGTCCAGAACCGTCGCGATCAATAGCTTGCTGGGGTCGATCCCTGCTCGGATCAACTCCCGCTTTTTGAGCAACGCAAAATCTTCGCAGTCACCGCCGCGCCTTGTGGGCAAAGCCCAGCGTTCTTGCATTCGGTACTGAGATTGATCGGTAACTTCCCGGGTCGACGCATTCACATGTCGATTGATACGCCTGACCAATTCCATCTCGCGCTCACCCGACATCGAGACCGAAGTCGCGCTGGCACAAGCCCAGCTATACTGATCGCAAAGCTGGAGAGCGCCCGAAGGCGGTGGCGATGCGGAAACGACCGGCAAAAACGCAGTCCCGGACGCAACGGCCGTAGAGGACAGTCCAGATGCACCCATGCAAAAAATGGCCGCACCCAGCAGGGCAACCCCTCGTTTCAAAAAGCTTTTGTCCCTCGTGCCAACGAAAAGCATGACAGTCCCCCCAGGCGTCAGTCCGTTTAGGCGTTTGGCAAAATCACAATACATTCGTATTCCAGAAAGTATTCCTGAACATTTCGCCAACCGCAATGGTTATGACAGGTTGGTCCTGAAAAGCGGCGGAATCCCGTTCAACTTCATGGCCATTTCGGTGCATCATCGTGGCAGGCCATGACACAATCTGAGCGACAAATACGTAAAATATCGTTAAATTACTTAATCTTAACCAAAGACTCTCAGGCGCACCCCGTCGGCCAACGGAAATGCGAAATCGCCGTCTGCAAAACGCAGCTTTGTCAGTTTGGAACCGGTCAGCGCGCCCAAGTGATTCCTATTCGGTGATCTCGACCACCATCAATTCGCGCTCGCTTGCCCCTCGCGCATGGGAAAGGGCTTCTTGATAGGCGTCTGAGTTATAGCATTCCACCGCCGCTTCCACCGACGGAAACTTTGCCACGACGTTGCGTGAGCGCTCTTTGCCTTCCAGTTGTACATAACGCGCTGCCCGCGCGATAAAATGCCCACCATGGGCCGCGATTGCCGGGCCAGCCAGTTCGGCATATTTTCCGTATGCTTCCGCGTCTGTCACAGTGACATGTGCAATCCAAAGTGCAGCCATCTTACCCTCCCAATACCTGTTCTGCGGCCTTGATCGCGGCTTCGGCGTTCGACGCATCCTTGCCACCGCCTTGGGCCATGTCCGGGCGACCACCGCCACCCTTGCCGCCCAGCTCGATCACTGCGGCCTTGACCAAATCAACAGCGGAAATCTTGTCGGTCAGGTCTGGCGTCACACCGGCAGCGACAGCAGCTTTGACGCCTGTATCTGCAATCAAGAGAACCGCACCCGATTTCAGCCGCGCTTTGTGTTCGTCGATCAGCGACGGCAGGTCCTTGCCAGACACACCTGTGAGCGCCTGCGCCAGAAAGGCCACCCCGTTGATGTCGCGCGCCTCGGCACCACCACCCTGCCCGGCCCCTCCGGCCATGGCCAGATCACGGCGCAGTTGGGCCACTTCGTTCTGCAAGGCCTTGCGCTCGTCCAGCAGCGCTTTGACACGCGGCACCACATCATCCGGCTGCGCTTTCAGCTCCAACGCGACCTGCGCCAGCCGGTGATCCTGCGCCGAGAGATAGCGGAAGGCCTCATCGCCGGTCAGCGCCTCAATCCGGCGCACACCTGCACTGCTAGCACTGTCGCCCAGAACCACAAAGGTGCCGATGTCACCTGTCTGGCGCACATGGGTGCCACCACAGAGTTCAATCGACCAGGTTTCGCCATCTTGCCCTTTGCCGGTCGGCGCCTTGCCCATCGAAACAACGCGGACTTCATCACCATATTTCTCGCCAAACAGCGCCTGAGCGCCCAGGGCTCGCGCATCATCAGGCGTCATGATCCTTGTTTCCACAGCCGAGTTTTGCCGAATGAAATCATTGACTTCACGCTCGACCTTCTGGATCTCTTCCAGGCTCAGTGCCTTGGAATGGCTAAAGTCGAACCGCAGCCGGTCCGCGGCGTTCAACGAGCCGCGTTGCGCCACGTGATCCCCCAGTGCCTCGCGCAGTGCTTCGTGCAGCAGGTGCGTGGCCGAGTGGTTGGCCCGGATGGAAGACCGGCGGGCATGATCAACCTCCAACGCGATCCCGTCGCCTTTGGACAGCGTGCCGGATTCGACGGTGACCTTATGGCCATAGACCTTGCCATCGGCAAATTTTCTGGTGTCCGTCACCCGGCACACGTGCTCGCGATCTTCCAGACGGCGCAGCTCACCAGTGTCACCAATCTGACCACCAGCCTCGCCATAGAATGGGGTCTGATTAACCACGACCCAGGCCTCTTGGCCTACGCTGATACTGTCCGCCTGTGCGCCATCGACGATCAAGGCCGCCACCTGCGCCTCGGCGTTTTCGGTGTCGTAGCCCAGGAAATCGGTGGCCCCGGCATAGTCGAGCACATCAAACCAAACGGCCTGATCCGCAGCCTCGCCAGACCCGGCCCAGGCCGCGCGAGCCTTGGCCTTTTGTTCCGCCATAGCCGCATCAAACCCATCTGTGTCGACCTCACGGCCTTTTTCACGCAGCGCATCCTGGGTCAGGTCCAGCGGGAAGCCGTATGTGTCATAGAGTTTGAACGCCGCCTCACCCGACAAGGGTGCACCTTCAGCCAGGCCCGAAACTTCGTCATCCAGCAGTTTGAGCCCGCGATCCAGCGTTTGCTTGAATCGGGTTTCCTCCAAAAGCAGCGTTTCTTCGATCAACGGCTGCGCCTGAGACAGCTCGGTATAGTGTCCTCCCATAAGCTGAACCAGGGTCGGCACAAGTCGGTGCATGACCGGGTCTTTGGCCCCCAGCAGGTGTGCGTGGCGCATAGCGCGGCGCATGATGCGGCGCAGAACATAACCGCGCCCGTCATTGCTTGGCATCACCCCATCGGCAATCAGAAACGAGGTCGAGCGCAAATGGTCTGCGATCACCCGATGATGCACGTTCTGGTCGCCGTAAGGATCAACACCGGTCGCCTCGGCCGAGGCCTCGATCAGGGTTTTGAACAGGTCCGTATCGTAATTGTCGTGGCTGCCCTGAAGCAACGCACCAATCCGCTCCAGCCCCATCCCGGTGTCAATCGACTGCATGTCAAGCTCGACCATCGAGCCGTCCTCGAACTGTTCGTTCTGCATGAAAACGACGTTCCAGATCTCGATAAACCGGTCGCCATCTTCTTCGGGTGAACCCGGAGGGCCGCCCCAGATATGGTCGCCGTGATCGTAGAAAATCTCGGTGCAGGGACCGCAGGGGCCGGTCGGGCCCATCTGCCAGAAGTTGTCGCTGGTTGCGATGCGGATGATCCGGTCTTCGGGCACGCCGACCTTCTTCCAGATCTCAAACGCTTCGTCATCTGTGTGGTAAACCGTGGCCAGCAGGCGGCTTTTGTCGATTCCGTATTCTTTGGTGATCAGGTTCCAGGCAAAGGGGATGGCCTCATGTTTGAAATAGTCGCCGAACGAGAAATTCCCCAGCATTTCAAAGAATGTATGGTGGCGTGCGGTATAGCCGACATTATCAAGGTCATTGTGCTTGCCGCCGGCACGTACACATTTCTGCGCCGTGGTCGCGCGTTTATAGTCCCGTGTCTCAAGGCCGGTGAACAGATTCTTGAACTGCACCATGCCCGAGTTGACAAACATCAGCGTCGGATCGTTGCGCGGCACCAGAGGGCTGGACGCCACGACCTCATGCCCCTGTTTTTCAAAATAATTCAAAAAGGTTGATCGGATATCGTTCAGGCTGGGCATGGGGCTCTCTCGGCGCGCAGAAATCTTGGTTTTCGCAGGTTTATCCCCCCGGTTTCAGACTGTCCACAGCCCAGATGGCCGGATACGAAACAAGGCGGCCCGTTTGGACCGCCCTGCTCCACGTATTCTCAGCACCGTCGAAGTGCCGGGGGATTTAAGCTGTTCCCGTCAGCAACCTTCACGCTTCGAGGATGTCGTCATCCTCTGCCGCGCCGGGTGGCATGTCGAAATCAAGCCCATGTGCCGCGCGGATCTTGTCCTCTATTTCGAACGCAATGGAGGAATTGTCGCGCAGATATTGCTTGGCGTTCTCACGCCCCTGCCCAATCCGCTCATCACCATAGCTGAACCACGAGCCCGATTTCTCGACCACGCCCGCCTTGACGCCCAGATCCAATAGCTCACCCATCTTCGATATGCCTTCGCCATACATGATGTCGAATTCGACCTGTTTAAAGGGTGGTGCCACCTTGTTCTTGACGACCTTTACGCGGGTCTGGTTGCCGACCACTTCATCGCGGTCCTTGATCGCACCGATGCGGCGGATATCCAGGCGGACCGAACTGTAGAATTTCAGCGCGTTGCCCCCGGTGGTGGTTTCCGGGCTGCCGAACATCACGCCGATTTTCATGCGAATCTGGTTGATAAAGATAACCATACAGTTCGAACGGCTGATCGAGCCGGTCAGCTTACGCATCGCCTGGCTCATCAACCGGGCTTGCACGCCAACACTGCTGTCGCCCATGTCACCCTCAAGCTCGGACTTCGGCGTCAGTGCCGCGACCGAGTCAACGATGACCATATTCACCGCCCCCGAGCGCACCAGAGTATCCGTGATCTCAAGCGCTTGTTCGCCGGTGTCGGGTTGCGAGATCAGCAGTTCGTCAAGATCAACACCCAACTTGCGGGCATATTGCGGATCCAGCGCATGTTCGGCGTCGACAAAGGCGCAGACACCACCGCGTTTTTGCTGCTCGGCAATGCAATGCAGGGTCAGCGTCGTTTTACCCGAACTTTCCGGGCCATAAATCTCAACAATCCGGCCCATCGGCAAACCACCGATTCCCAGCGCGATATCCAGGCCCAGCGACCCGGTTGAGCTGGCTTCGATATCCTGCTTGGCGTCCTCGCCCAGCTTCATGATCGAGCCTTTGCCGAACTGCCGTTCGATCTGGGCCAGCGCGCTGTCGAGCGCCTTTTGCTTGTCTGCGTTTTTCTTGTCGCTCATCGTCAGAAGATCCGCCATTGTCCTGTCGCCTTCCTTTTGTCACACCCATGTACGGGCGGCAATCACTGCTTTGTTCGCCTCTTGTTCCTAATAGGACCAAAAAGAGAACATTTCAATAAAAACTTACTAAGCTCACCTTTTCCCAAACCAGTTAACGAGTGGTTTATTTCTGAAATAAAAAGTCGCACATCGAAAATTCGCGATCTATCCGTATGTTTTGAAACAATTTTGCAACCCGATCCAATGCGGTGCGCGGCCCGAGATTGGCGTCTCAGGCAGATTGCGATAAGCCTGTCCGTGTCATCCATTCTCGGAATCCCCGTCAGCCACATGCTTGTTTTTTTTGAAGAACGCCTTGCCCTGCTATCCATGCCCAAAACCGGCAGCACGGCCTATATCTCGGCCCTGAAGGACCGCGCGGATCTGGTGATATCTCATCCACCCGAGCTCAAACATGCTTCGGTCCGACGGTTTGACCGGTTCTTTCAGACGATGTTTCAGAAAATGTTCGACACCGAGATGGAGATCATGGCTGTGGTGCGCGAGCCCGTAGACTGGCTGGGCAGTTGGTACAGGTATCGCAGTCGCCCGGATTTGATCGGGTCAGAGAACTCGACCCGGGATCTGAGTTTCGACGACTTCATCCAAGCCCATCTGCAAAAATCGCCCCCTGCTTTTGCCGATATCGGCCGCCAAAGCGATTTCCTCAAGCCCCGCAGCAATGGCGCAGGTGCAACCCACATTTTCAAATACGACCACCAAGAGGAAATCCGCACCTTCCTTGAAAACCGGCTGAACTGCGCGGTCGATCCGGCGCGCGAAAACGTCTCTCCGAGCCGATCGCTGGAACTTTCAGAGGCCACACGATTGCGCCTTCGGTCCGAACTTGCGGCAGAGTTCGCGCTCTATGAGGCGGCACGCTACGTCTAGTTCAGCCGTTGGAACACCGCTTCGGTCAGTTGGTTGAGCGAAAAGGGCTTCGGCAGGAAGGTGGAGTTTTCGACCTGCGGTCCCGCTTCCCCAAAGGCGCCTTCGGCATAGCCTGACATAAAGATCACCTGCACCTCGGGCCGGGTCTTCAACGCCTGGCTAACCCATGTTGGACCATCCATCCCGGGCATGACGACATCGGTGACAAACACATCAACCGACAGGTCCTTATCCTCAAGCAGGGTCAAGGCGGCTTCGGCCGAATCCGCCTCGAGCACGGTATAGCCTTTCAGCCGCAATGCGCGCGTGGCAAAGGCCCGGACTGGCGCTTCGTCTTCGACCAGTAGAACCACCCCTTCGCCTTGGCGCCCGCCTAGATCCGGCACCGTTGCCGGGCCTTTTGGCGTTTCTTCAGGCAGCGCAACGCTGACCGGCAGATAGACCGTAAACTCGCTGCCCTGCCCCACAACGCTGTCGACAAAGATGAACCCGCCGGTCTGCTTGACGATCCCGTAGACGGTCGAAAGACCCAGCCCCGTGCCCTCGCCCGTGCGTTTGGTGGTAAAGAAAGGCTCAAAGATCTTTTGCAGTTTGTCGACGGCGATCCCTGTTCCGCTGTCGATGACTTTCACCGTCACATATTCACCGACCGGCACGGTGGCTCGGTCACGCGTCAACGGTTGGTCAAGAGACAGGATCTCGGTTTCAATCCTGATCTCACCCCCCTCGGGCATCGCGTCCCCTGCGTTCACCACCAGGTTCATCAACACCTGTTCCAACTGCCGCTTATCCGCCCGTACGGGTTTGAGCACCGGATCATGGCTGAGGATCAGGCGGACTTTTTCGCCAACCAACCTGTTGAGCAGGTGGATAAGGTCGGAAATCGTATCGCGCAGATCCAGCATCTCGGGCCTTAGGGTCTGCTTGCGCGAAAAGGCCAAAAGCTGACTGACAAGAGCCGCGGCACGGTTTGCGTTTTGATTGATCTGCACCAGATCGCTGTAATTGGCATCGCTTTGGTCATGACGCAGCAGCAACAGGTCGCAATGCCCCGAAATCGCTGTCAAAAGGTTGTTAAAATCATGCGCGACACCCCCCGCCAGCTGCCCCACGGCCTGCATCTTTTGGCCTTGTACGAATTGCGCCTCGAGCGTCTTGAGCTCGGTCGCATCGTTCAGCACGGCGATCAGGCAGGGTTCACCATCACGCAGGATGCGCGACAGGGTCACTTGCACAAAAGTCTCTTTGTCCTGCCGTTTGAGACGCAGGATTTCTGTGTGCGGTGTCGTATCTTGCTCGGCAGTTTGGGCAAGCCAATCCTCAATTGGCCTGTTCAACCCTTGCATCATTTGGTCGATATTAGTGTTTCCGGGCAACAAATCTCCGATAAGGCGAGAGGCAAGCCGGTTGGCCTCAAGTATCTCACCCTGCAGCGACAGGCGCATGATCGGGACCGGTAGATCCGAAAAAGACATCACCCCAGCCTGCCCGACACCGTGTTCCAGAGGCGCCAGCAGCAATGCGCGATCCAACCCTTTTTGTCGTAGCGTGGTCACAAGGAACGCCTTGGGCCCATGAACCGTTACAAGCCGTGTGACCCCTCCCGATTGCGCAACATCCGGTGGCAATAGGTGTTCGAGCTTGGGAGGAACACCACTCAAGAGCCTTCGGGCAGGTTCATTGGCATGCAAGATGACATCGTTTCGACCGATGTTCAGAACCGGAAGCTGAATGCTGTTCCAACTCTGCTGCGCCTGCAAATCGACACGCCAGTAGACCATCCCGTCGTTGAGCCAGGTTGCTGCGACGGGGATTGCGACGCCGCGGGTTGCGATGTCTTCCGATGCATAGCCAGCTTCTTGTGCCAGAGACTGCAAGCGGACCAAAATCGCGGCTGGATTGGCGAAAATGGATCTTAAGCAGGCTGCCATATGCGAACCCTGCACGGCCTGAAACCGGCTGCTCGCGAGCGTGTTCGCCAAAAGAACATTGCCTTCGATATCCGCTACGAAACAGGCAGCATCCTGGTTTTCCAACACCTTGGCGAGCACGTCTTTTGTCTGTGCAGCAGTTCGTTTTTGCAAAGTGTCGCGGCCAAGGATCACCGCTACGACACCCAGAAACGCCAATCCGATCGCGATCAGGCCAGCGCCCCAGGCTGGTGGAGCGATCCCCATCGCCGGAGCGAGCAAAAACATGATTGAAACCAAAATCAGTGAAATGACGCGTTTGCCTGAAACACCCACAAAGCGAGGGTCTTCGGTAATAAACTCAACAGAATCTGTCATATACGGCCCTGAATAGAACGTCGCAGAATATCAACTCGATTTGGTTAACGACTGCTTAAAGGGTCAAGCCGCCAATAACCCGTTAAAGTTGTATCTCAACGGTCTATTTTCGTGTCAAGTGCGCACAAAAGAAACCATCGGTTCCGTGCGACACAGGCCACGCTTTATCAAAAATCGACGTCCAGTCCGGGCACGCTTGCAAGAAAGCATCCACGACCGCCTGGTTCTCAGCAGCCAGCACAGAACAGGTTGCGTAAGCCAGAATGCCTTTTTCCGCGACCAGAGGGATCACGTCACGCAGGATTTGCCCTTGTGTCACAGTCAGGCCGCGCAATGCGTCCTGCGTCAATGACCATTTCCCGGCGGGTGCACGGCGCCAGGATCCGCTGCCGGAACAGGGAACATCCGTCAGAACAACGTCGAACGGAGCCAATTTGGCCAGTTGCCCGTTGGAGAGTATAGGTATCTTTGCACCGGCCCGCTCCGCGCGTGCAGGCAGGTCGCGCATCCGCCCGGGATTGGCGTCATGCGCAAAGACCTCAACTTGCGGATCACGTGCAGCGATGGCCAAGGCCTTTCCGCCGCCACCCGCGCAATAGTCCAGAACGCGCAGGCCCGGCTTCAGCGGGATGGAGGCTACCACCGCTTGGCTGGCA
Organism: Ruegeria sp. HKCCD7255; assembly: GCF_013031565.1. Classification (NCBI taxonomy): domain Bacteria; kingdom Pseudomonadati; phylum Pseudomonadota; class Alphaproteobacteria; order Rhodobacterales; family Roseobacteraceae; genus Ruegeria; species Ruegeria sp. HKCCD7255. The sequence continues at coordinate 533,181 of NZ_WQAG01000002.1, forward strand.
GCATCCTGCAGTTCAACAGTACCGTTCTTGTAGGCGTGGCTTTGCGCGATTCTTCTGGCCCCTTCGGTCACCTCAAGCGCGGTGTCGCAGGCCGGGTGGGCTTGGGCTGAAATGCCCTCCTGCGCTAATTGCGTGATGGCTTCCGCACGGGTCGTCCGTTGCAGATTCACACGCAGATGCACCTGCGCGCGCGACTTTAGGGCTTGCGCCGCCGCCTCCGCCTCGTCCCCGAGGGACAGGGTGAATTCAGGCCAGAGCCAATCGGGGATGTCGAGCCGCTCAGCCTCGGACGCAAAGGCGCGCGGTGCTTCATCCTCACCAACCGGTGCCGGCGCGTGCCGGTCGCCCGAGAACAGCATGTCGATGGCAAGGCCCTGTGCACGGGCCAAGCCGATCATCAACCCTCGGCCACCCGGCGCACCACCCAATGCAGCGAAGGACCGCCTGTTCCTGATTGCATCAAACACATGATCCCGGATCGCCGCACGATCCTTGGACCCCGCAAACCGACTGCGCCGGGCCCAGCCGGTCAGCGCCTTTTCGACCGGAGCCCCTGACAGGATGTCGTCGAGAATCTCGATCGCGGCCTGCACACGGGCTGCCGGGGTCATGGCTGTCTCCGATCCTGGTCGGTTACATCACGCGGTAGTTCGGGCTTTCGCGGGTGATCTGCACGTCATGCACATGGCTTTCCTTCAGGCCCGCCCCGGTGATTTTGACGAAGTTGCAGTTCTTGCGCATTTCATCCACCGTGGCACAACCGGTATAGCCCATGGCTGCCCGCAAACCGCCGACCAGCTGGTGCACCACCGCGCTGGCCGAGCCTTTATAGGGCACCTGACCTTCGATGCCTTCGGGCACCAGCTTGTCATTGGCCGCATCTTTCTGGAAATACCGGTCGGCCGAGCCGCGCGCCATCGCACCCAAGCTGCCCATACCGCGATAGGATTTGAACGACCGGCCCTGATACAAGATCACTTCGCCCGGGCTTTCATCCGTGCCTGCAATCATCGAGCCGACCATGGCGCAGGACGCCCCAGCCGCGATGGCCTTGGCAAAATCACCCGAAAACTTGATCCCACCATCAGCAATTACCGGCACATCACCAGCCGCTGCGGCGCAATCCATGATCGCGGTCAACTGCGGAACGCCAACGCCTGCCACCATCCGCGTGGTACAGATCGAGCCCGGCCCGATCCCCACCTTGATCGCATCCGCGCCCGCGTCTATCAGCGCTTTGGTTGCTTCAGCCGTGGCCACGTTGCCCGCGATGATCTGAACCTCATTCGACAGGGTCTTGGCGCGTTTGACCGCATCCAGCACCCCTTGCGAATGGCCATGCGCCGTATCGACCACGATAATGTCGACGCCGGAATCTACCAATTGTTCGGACCGCTCGAACCCGGCATCTCCGACCGAGGTCGCCGCCGCCACGCGCAATCGGCCCAGCCGGTCCTTGCAAGCGGTCGGGTTCAACACCGCCTGTTCCGTGTCTTTGAGCGTCAGCAGACCCGTCAGCTTGCCAGACCCATCCACAACCAGAAGCTTTTCGATCCGGCGCGCGCGCATCAGGCTTTTGGCCTCTTCCAGATCTGCGGGCTCTTGCAGCATTGCCAGGTTGTCCGCGGTCATCATGGCATGGATCGGCGTGTCATCCGAAGTGGCGAAACGCATGTCGCGGTTGGTGACAATCCCGACCACCCGGCCATCGCCGTCCACAACCGGGAAACCGGTAAAGTTGTAGCGTTCCACCAAAGCCTGCGCATCTGCCAGCGTTTGATCCGCACGCAAAGTCACCGGATTGTACACGATGCCGGATTCAAAACGCTTCACCCGGCGGATCTCACGGGCCTGTTCTTCGACTGACAGGTTCTTGTGGACCACCCCGATCCCTCCGGCCTGCGCCATCGCAATGGCCATCCGCGCCTCGGTCACAGTATCCATCGCCGAGCTGAGCAAGGGGATGTTCATGGTGATCTCACGCGTGACCCGCGTGCTGGTATCCGCCGTTGCCGGCAGCACAGTGGATGCGCCCGGAACCAGGAGAACGTCGTCAAAGGTGAGTGCCTCACGAATCTGCATCTGATAACCCCATGCAAAAGCCCGTTTGACGGCGACCCTATGGCATGGATTTCAACCAAGGGAAAGCCCCGAACCCAAGTTGTTTGCCCCTGCGGGGTTCTGCCGCGCCCCAAAACGACGCCTCTTGATCAAAACCTGCCGCGGAATGGCCTTTCCCTTTGCGAATAAACCCATATCTTGCGCGGCAGATGCGCGAATACAAAAGGCAGGCCTTTCATGACCACCGATCCTCTTGTCGTTTTTACCCCCTCGGGCAAACGCGGGCACTTTCCAATCGGCACGCCGATTCTGACGGCAGCGCGCCAGTTGGGTGTCGATCTGGATTCGGTCTGCGGCGGACGCGGGATCTGTTCGAAATGTCAGATCACCCCAAGTTATGGTGAGTTTCCCAAGCATGGAGTCACCGTATCCGAGAACGCGCTGAGCGCGTGGAACGCGGTCGAGCAGCGCTATGATGACAAACGCGGGTTGAAACCCGGGCGTCGGTTGGGATGTCAGGCCACCGTACAGGGCGACGTGGTGATCGATGTGCCGCCCGAAAGCCAGGTACACCGCCAGGTCGTGCGCAAAGCCGCCGCCGCGCGCGCGATCACTATGGACCCGGCGACCCGCCTGTATTTTGTGGTGGTGGAAGAACCCGACATGCACTCTCCCACCGGCGATCTGGAACGGCTGGAACGTGCGTTGCAGCAACAATGGCAGATCGACGCCGTGACTGCCGACCTGTCGCTGATGTCCAAGCTGCAACCGGTTCTGCGAAAAGGCAAATGGGAGGTCACCGTCGCCTTGCACAAAGGGTACAAGGACAGTGTGGCCCGCATCGTCGAAATCTGGCCTGGCCTGCATGAGCAGGGCCTTTACGGTCTGGCCATCGATCTGGGCTCGACCACCATCGCCGCGCATCTGACCGATCTGGAAACCGGCGAGGTCAAGGCATCTTCGGGCCTGATGAACCCGCAGATCCGCTTTGGCGAAGACCTCATGAGCCGCGTGTCCTACGCGATGATGAACCCCGGCGGCGATCAGGAAATGACCAAAGCCGTGCGCGAGGCAATCAACGATCTGACCACCTCGATCGCCGAGGAGGCCGAGATTGACACCGCCCTGATCGTCGAGACGGTTTTTGTCTGCAACCCGGTGATGCACCACCTGTTGCTGGGGCTGGATCCGGTTGAGCTCGGCCAGGCGCCCTTTGCGCTGGCCACGTCTGAAAGCATGTCTTTGCCCGCGCGCGAGATGGGTCTGACCACGATGAACCCGCGGGCTCAGGTTTACATCCTGCCCTGTATCGCGGGCCATGTCGGCGCTGATTGTGCCGCCGTGGCCTTGTCGGAAGAACCCGGCAAATCCGACGATCTGGTGCTGATCGTCGATGTGGGCACCAATGCCGAGATTTTGCTGGGCAACACCCATCGTGTTCTGGCTTGCTCCTCGCCCACTGGGCCTGCTTTTGAGGGCGCTCAGATCAGCTCGGGCCAACGCGCCGCCCCCGGTGCCATCGAACGGATCGAGATTGATCCGGTCACCAAAGCCCCCCGCTTTCGCGTCATCGGGTCCGACAAATGGTCGGATGAAGACGGGTTCGACATCGACATTGCAACCACCGGCATTACCGGGATTTGCGGATCCGGCATTATCGAGGCTGTCGCCGAAATGCGCATCGCGGGCCTGCTGGACGAAAGCGGGCTGATCGGCTCGGCGGCACAAACCGGAACCGAACGCTGCGTGCCCGAAGGACGCACCCATGCTTATCTGATCCATGACGCCAGTGCTGAAGGCGGCCCGCGCATCACGGTGACACAGGGCGACATCCGTGCCATTCAACTGGCCAAATCCGCGCTCTATGCCGGGGCGCGGCTGCTGATGGATGAGATGGCGGTCGACAAAGTGGATCGTGTGGTGCTGGCGGGCGCGTTTGGCGCGCATATCTCGACCAAACATGCGATGGTTTTGGGCATGATCCCGGACGCACCTTTGGACAAGGTGACAAGCGCAGGCAACGCCGCTGGCACTGGTGCCCGGATTGCGCTGTGCAATATCGGCTCACGGGCTGAAATCGAGCGCGTCGTGCGTGAAATTACCAAGATCGAAACCGCAATCGAGCCAAAGTTCCAGGATCACTTTGTTGCGGCCAACGCGATCCCGCATAAATCCGACCCGTTCCCGGAACTAGCTCAGGTGGTCACCCTGCCCGCGCCATCGTTCAACACCGGAGGTGCGGATAGCGAAAAATCTGGTCGTCGGCGCCGAAGGCGGTCATAGTCCCCCTCATGCAGGAGGCGCACCATGTTGACGATGAATCTGGACCAGGAAGAATACTGGGGTAAGTCCGATCAGGGCGTTAAGTGGCTGACCTTCGAGGACCAATTGGATCAGCTTTTTGCACCGGTTCTTGATCTTGTGATAGACCGGGCCGCGCTGTTGCCGGGCCAGCGGGTGCTGGATATCGGTTGCGGGACCGGCATCAGCACGCTGGCCGCAGCAGAATGCGTCGGTCCCAAAGGTCATGTTCTGGGCGTGGACATTTCAAAGCAGTTTCTGGATCGAGCCCGTGCCCGCGCGGCGCAAAACGATCTGTCGAACACGACCTTTCAATATGCCGACGCTCAAGCGCACGATCTGTCACCTGGCGATCGCGACGTGGCGATTTCACGCTTTGGCGTCATGTTCTTCGAAGATCCGGTCGCAGCGTTCGCCAACATGGCGCGGGCGTTAAAGCCCGGGGGCCGCATCGTCTTTGCGGCCTGGGGAGACTTGTCGCAAAACCCCTGGTTCAAAATCCCCCATGTTGCGGCCGTCAAGCGCATGGGCCAGCCCCCCAAAATGGACCGAAACGCCCCCGGCCCTCTGGCCTTTCACGCCCGTGATCGCGTGGCGGGTTTGATGACGCAGGCCGGGCTGTCCGAGGTCTCGGTCGACGCCGTCCCCCTGAAACTCACAGGCCCCGACACCGCAATCGACGCAGCCGCCCTCAGCGCCCGGATCGGGCCCTCTGCTCGCACCATCGCGCATTTTGATGGCACCGAAGAGGACGAAATCGCCGTGCGTGACGCAGTTGCACATGAATTTGCACCGTTCGAGACGTCTCAGGGCACGCGCATCCCGGCGCTGATCAACATCTTGCAGGCGCGACGCCCTTCCTGAGGAGGTTCTGGAGCGGGTAGCGGGAATTGAACCCGCACGTTCAGCTTGGGAAGCTGACAGGCTACCATTACATCATACCCGCCGCGAAAGACTGAATAGCACCGGCCAGAACCTAGGTTCAATCTCAAATTGCGGTTCGGCGTGGTATTAATCGCGCGGCATTCACTTGGTCAGATCTTGCGCCAGCATCAAGGCGTTGTTGTCGGGATCGTAGAAGGTTGCGGTGCTGACCATACCTTCGATCGTGTCGGTTGGACCATCAAACCGAACGCCTGCGTCTTCAAGCGCAGCTCGCGCCTGAACGATGTTCGAAACACCAAAGACAGGGACGCAATTGCCCGGCACGGGCTCGGCCTGCTCACCCAAACCCAAGGTCACGCCTTTGGTTTTGGTTTGCACCTCGCTCCAGCCCGCCTCATCGATGTGATACAGCAGCTCAAAGCCGAGATTTTCCAAATACCACGCAGCGCTTGCATGCCGATCGCGGACAGAAAGCGCCAAAGTGAGGGTGTTGTCGAGAGAAACGCGGGCCATGTGCTTTACCTATGTCTGTAATTAAAGTAACTATACTTTATGGACATTACGACACTTGTCAACCTGACATCTCGGGCCTGGTGCCTGAGTATCTTGGCGGCCCTGAACGCGGGCACGCCCGGGCGTCAGGCACCTTTGCTGGCGGCGACACAGGCCAGTCGAACGTCATTTCGGGCAAGTCTGGACCATTTGATTGACATTGGCCTTCTGGAACGAAATCCGGGCCATGGTCACCCCTTGCGGCCCGAGTTTCGGCTAACACCCGCCGGCGCCGAGGCCGCGCAAATGGCCAGAAAGATCATCAAGGCAGTTCCGAATGCAGATGAATTTGCCCTTCTTCGCAAAAGTTGGAGCGTTCCAGTGCTGGCCCTGACCCAAACCCCGCAACGGTTTTCGATCATGAAAACCAAGTTGCACAGGGTCACGGATCGCGCGCTGTCAGCATCGCTGCTTCAACTGGAGGAAGGTGAATTAATCCAAAGGGATATCAACCTGTCTGAACGCAGGCCTTACCCGACCTATTGCGCGATCAATGCCGGGCGTGAGGTCGGTCATGCGGTTGGGTTGAACTTTTAGTAACAAACGAAAAAGGCCAGGCAAATGCCCGGCCTCTTGTGTTTCGTTTGTCTGGCTTACGCCCGGCGGCGACGTCCGCCTCCGCGACGCCCGCGCCCTTCGCCTTCGGCTCCGGGTGCATCAGCGGGTTTGTTGGCGCGAATCCACTCGCCCCCATGCGGGTCATTGTTGGTCAGCAGGTTGGCGGCGCGGATGGCCTCCATCTCTTTGCCCGAGCGCGGCTTGGTCGAGCCCAGACCAAACATCTGAACAAAACTCTCATCGTCCATTCCGTCCGGCAAAATGATCCCAGCAGCGGCGACGGCCTCTTTCTTTTCGGCAATCTTCTTCTGCGTCACCGGCAGCGCGACCGGGTTCATGATGGCAGAGGTCATGCCAGCCCCCATCGCCATGGGCAGAAACGCGTTGTTGATGCCATGGCGGTTGGGCAGACCGAATGAGATGTTCGACGCGCCGCAGGTGGTGTTCACACCCAATTCTTCGCGCAGACGACGGACCAGAGCAAAGACCTGCAGTCCAGCCGTTGCCATCGCGCCAATGGGCATCACCAGCGGATCGACCACGATGTCATGGGCTGGAATACCGAAATCGGCGGCGCGTTCGACGATTTTCTTGGCCACGTCGAAGCGTACATTGGGGTCCTCAGAAATCCCCGTGTCATCATTCGAAATCGCGACAACCGGCACGTTGTATTTCTTGACCAGTGGCAGAACCAGTTCCAGGCGTTCTTCCTCACCCGTGACCGAGTTCAGCAACGGGCGGCCTTCGGCGGCTTCAAGACCGGCCTCCAGCGCGCCGGGCACCGAACTGTCAATGCATAAAGGCACGTCCACAAGCCCCTGAACCAGCTCGACAATCTGACGCATCAACGGCGGCTCGGTCTCGTTCGGGTTGGGGTTCGAGTTATAGACAACGCCCGCATTGATATCGAGAACAGTCGCGCCCGCGGCCACCTGCGCCAACGCGTCTTTTTCGACAGTCGAGAAATCTCCGGCTTCCAGCTCAGCGGCAAGTTTTTTGCGGCCCGTTGGATTGATCCGCTCACCGATCACGCAGAACGGCTCATCAAAGCCAAGAACGGCAGTTTTTGTTTTTGATTCTACGACTGTACGAGTCATTTCCGTTCCTTAAGCATTTGCAGGCTGAGCCGAGGCGCCGCCGTTATTGATCGCCCAGTTGGCGTTGGTCTTGATCCCACCCAGCGGGAAGAAGTGCACGTTTGTGATGTTGAAATCTGGGTTGGCAGCTTTGTGGTTGGCCAATTCAGTCAGGACATCGGTTGGCTCATAGGGCAGCAGCAGTTTCGAGACATCCATCGCGCGTTTCTGCAGCACCTTCAGCGAGGGGCCGACACCGCATGCGATGGCGAACTTGATCAGGGTCTGCAATTTCGCAGGCCCCGCGATACCGATATGGATCGGAATATCGATGCCCGCCTCTTTCAAACTGTCGGCCCAGGCTATGATCGGCTTGGCATCAAACGCGAATTGCGTGGCAAGGGCCATTTCGGCGTCTGTGGTCACGCTGAATTTCTGCTTCCAGCGCAGCGCTTCGTCGACATTCTTGGTCGAGCCGTCCGGGTCGATATCCTTATTGCCTTCGGGGTGGCCTGCCACATGCAGGCGTTTGAATCCTGCCTTGTCGAACAAGCCGGTTTCCAGCAACTGCATCGAGCTGTCGAAGGCGCCATGCGGGGTGGCAACACCGCCCGCCAGCAGCAGCGCTTGCTCGACACCTGCCTCGCCTTGATACATGGCGATCCAGTTTTCCAGCGTAGCGGCATCCTTGATGATCCGCGCCGGGAAATGCGGCATCACCGGATAGCCTTCAGCCGCAAGGCGCCTGGCGGTCTTGACCATGTCTTCAATCGGCGTGCCTTCGATATGGGCGATATAGACGCGCGTACCCTGAGGCAGCAGCGCGCGGAAATCTTCGACCTTTTCGGCAGTACGCGGCATCACTTCGATCGAATAGCCCCGCAAAAAGGCTTCGACGGTGGGATTGACCGGGCCGGTTTCGACCGCGTCACGTTTCTTGAAGTTCAGCAAAGCCATTGCGGCCTCCCATAGCTGTCTGGGGCTCATGCCCAACCGTCATTGGCGATCAGAGCCTTGATGCGTTCCTGATCATACTCGGTCTCAAGACGCAGGGCCTGGGCTTCGGCGATGTCCGAGGGATCACCCTCGACCGCGAAAGGTTCGGCTTTGCGCCATTCGGCCAGATAGGCATCACTGTCCTTGGCATTCACCTTCATGGCGGCACGGTCGATGGCTTGTTCGAACCGCTCTTCCAACTGCCGCTTGGCCCCGCGACGGCCTTTGCCGACGATGACCTGAGCGGGAATGTCGCGCCAGTATACGATGGTGACGTCAGGCATTACTGTGATTCCTCCTAACCCGATAGGCCGGTTCTAAACTTCAATATGGGCGCGGGTCGGTCGAATTTCGACACACGGCGCTTTCACAGCGACGTTTTCACCCCGCACCGGGATACAGGGCTTTTAACGAGTTCCGGCGCAGAAACGCATATCAAAATTCTCAACGTCTCTATGAGGACGCTGCATAAACACGAAAAACCCCGGACGAAGCGTTCCGTCCGGGGCATGATTTCGATAGTGATCAGGCGTTAGCCGACCAGGCCACCATCTTCGCGTGTGACCGCAATGATGGCCGAACGCGGAACGGCATTGCCGCCTTCGGGCCAATGGCTGTTGCCATCTTCGCCGGGGTGCTGAATGCCCACAAACATCGTGCGGCGATCCGGCGACCAGCTGAGGCCGGTGATCTCACACTCGTTCGGGCCCACGAGGAAGCGGCGGATCTCACCGGTGACCGGGTCGCCTGCCAGCATCTGGTTGTTGCCCTGACCGGCAAAGTCTCCTTCGTTGCCATAGTTGCCATCGGTCTGGATCCACAGCAGGCCATTGCTGTCAAACTTCAGACCATCGGGCGAGTTGAACATGTTGTCCGCGCTCACATTGTCCGAACCGGCATAGGCGTCGCTGTGTACGGTCGGGTTGCCCGCCAACACATAGAGATCCCAGCCAAAGCCCGGTGCGGTGTGATCGCCGTCAGCAGGACGCCAGCGCACGATCTGGCCATAGTTGTTGGCCTCACGCGGGTTCGGACCGTTGACCGACGTGTCGTCGCCACCGGCATTCGGCTTGACGCCACGGTTCTTGTTGTTGGTCAGGCAGCAATAGACCTCGGCCACATTCGGGTTGGCGGCAACCCATTCGGGGCGGTCCATGGTGGTGGCGCCGACTGCCGAGCCCGCCTGACGGGTGTGAATGCTGATATCCGCCTGCGACGCCATACCTGTGGTCTCGGGCGTCAGCTCCAGCCATTCACCTGTGCCGTCGTCATTGAACTTGGCCACAGACAAGGTGCCGTTTTCCAGCAGCGCGTTGGTGTCAACGCCGGCGGCATAAACACCGTCCGAGACAAAGCGATACAGGAACTCGCCGCGCTCATCGTCACCCATATAGACAACAACGCGGCCATCATTGTTCACGATCGCTTCGGCATTTTCGTGCTTGAAGCGGCCCAGAGCGGTCAGTTTGCGCGGGGTCGATGTCGGGTCGGTCGGGTCGATCTCGACCACATAGCCTGCCCGGTTCGGCTCATTGGGGTTTTTCGAGGCGTCGAAACGGTCGTCGATCTTGGCCCAGCCATAGCCCCAGTCGCTGGCCGATACGCCATAGCGCTTCAGCTCGGCACTAACCTCGTGGTTCTCGTCTTCTGCCGAGAAATAGCCGTTGAAGTTTTCTTCACAGGCCAGGTAGGTGCCCCAGGGGGTCATGCCATTGCCGCAGTTGTTCCAGGTGCCTTTCGACGTGGTCCCGGTTGGATCTGCTGCGGTTTTCATCAGGTCATGACCTGCCGCAGGGCCGGTCAGCGCCATAACGGTTTGCGGCGTGATGCGGCGGTTATAGGGGCTGTCCTTGACGATGCCCCAGCTGCCATCGGTATTGGCTAGTTCAACAACGGTGACCCCATGGGCCATCATGCCCTTGGCCACGTCATCATCTGATGCGGCTTTGGCATCGGGGTTGTTGCCCCAAATGATGTCGCGGTTGGTGTATTCGTTGTTCACCACCAGCAGGACATGGCCGTCATGGAAGAATACGTCCTGACCATCGGTGTTGTCGCCAAAGGCACGCTCCTGGCTGGCTGCGGTGCCGCGGGTCGCCGGATCAAACTCGGGCGCATCCGACCACAACGGGTCGCCCCAGCGCACCATAACCTCGGCCTTATAGCCAGCAGGTACCACCACCTCGTCAGCGGTCGACACAGGGATGGCCTCGAACGAGAAACGATCAGCAGCCGCACGCGCACCCGAAGGAAGAAGTGCACCGCCCACAGCGGTAAAGCTGCCCATGGCCAGAACACCACCCAGAAAGCCGCGACGCGACAAGGCACGTTCAACCACACGGTCAAATTCACATTCCTCAGGGCGTGGATTTACCACCTCATCATATTCGTCAAAGGTCAGAATGCGCTCATCTTTCATGGAAATCTCCGTAAATTGGCTGAAAGCTGGTGAAGAATCCCCTGCTGGGATCGGCATGGACTTCGCATTTCAATGTGAACGTCATGTGACAGTTCCGTCAGTTTGAAAATCGAATTCACTTGCGCGTCGGCAAGACCCCGCCTAGGGTCAAATCAACTCGATAATCGGAGGGCGTGACAAATGGCGCCCAAGCGTCCCAAAGGTGCGGGCGCGTTCCCGAAGGCGGTCGAAAGCCCCGCGCCGGCAAGGCCCGATCCGGATGCTCTTTATGCGGCATTGGATTTGGGTACAAATAGTTGCCGCATGCTGATTGCCCAGCCCAAGGGCAGCGGATTTCATGTGGTCGACAGCTTCTCCAAATCGGTGCAACTGGGCGCCGGTCTGGAACGTACCGGACGACTGTCACGGGCGTCCATGTCGCGCACCGTTCAGGCGCTTCGGATTTGCCAGCAAAAGCTGAAACGCAACAAAGTCAAACGGATGCGCCTGATCGCGACCGAGGCCTGCCGCCGCGCCAAGAACTCGCGCGACTTCATCCGGCAGGTCAAACGCGAAACCGGTCTGACGCTGGAGATCATCCAGCCCGAGGAAGAGGCGCGCCTGGCCGTCATCTCTTGCGCGCCGCTGGTCTCAACAAAGACCGAGCAACTGCTTGTGGTGGATATCGGCGGCGGCTCGACCGAGCTGGTGTGGATCGACATCTCCTCTGTGCCGCGCCGCGATCGCCCGGCGGCGATCATGCGGCTGCATAACGGGTTTCATACCGCCGAAAGCCCGTTTCCGGCAGCCAAGGTGGTGGATTGGATCAGCGTTCCGCTGGGTGTGGCCACCCTGCGCGACCAGTTCCATGACGTCGAGGATGACGCCGCCCGTTTTGCCCTGATGAGCTGGTTTTTCGAAGAGAACCTGGCCGATTTCGCACCCTACAAGGACGAACAGACCCGCGACGGGTTTCAGATCGTTGGCACCAGCGGCACAGTTACAACCGTTGCCGCCTCGCATTTGGGGCTTAAACGCTATGACCGCACGAAGGTTGATGGCCTGCGTATGACCAGCGATCAGATTGACAAAGTGATACGCGGCTATCTAGAACTCGGCCCTCAGGGTCGTCGCCGCGATCCCCGGATCGGGGATGACCGGCAGGCCCTGATCATGTCCGGCTCGGCCATTTTGCAGGCATTGCTCAGATGCTGGCCCACCGACCGCCTGTCAGTCGCGGACCGGGGCCTGCGCGAAGGCCTGCTTTATGCGCAGATGAGCGCGGACGGTGTATTGGAAGACGGACCGTTCTGATGGCGAAGACACCTACGGGGAAAAACAATTCGGGCCGCGGACAACGCGACCTGAAGGTCAAGGTGAAAACTGCGCGCGGGCGCAAGCTCAGCTCGACCCGCTGGCTCGAGCGGCAGTTGAACGACCCTTACGTCAAACGCGCGAATGCCGAAGGCTATCGCGGGCGCGCGGCTTTCAAGATTCTGGAACTGGACGACAAGTATCGCTTTCTGGTGCCAGGCGCGCGCGTGGTGGATTTAGGCTGCGCGCCGGGTGGCTGGTTGCAGGTTGCGGTCAAACGCGTCAACGCGCTGGGCGAGAAAAGCGGTAAGCGTATCGGCACCGTGCTGGGCGTCGATCTGCAAGAGGTCGAACCCGTAGCAGGGGCCACTGCCCATGTGCTGGATTTCATGGAGGATGACGCCGACCAGAAGGTCAAGGACTGGCTGGGCGGCAAGGCGGATGTGGTGATTTCGGACATGGCCGCAGCCTCATCCGGACACAAACAAACCGACCATTTGCGCATCATGGCGCTCTGCGAAACCGCTGCCTATTTTGCCTTTGACGTGCTGGAAGAAGGCGGCACGTTTGTGGCCAAGGTTCTGGCTGGCGGTGCCGAAGGGGACCTGCAAAAGCTGCTCAAGCAGAAATTCACCAAGGTCGCCAATGTCAAACCGCCCGCGTCGCGATCAGACAGTTCCGAAAAGTTTGTCGTGGCGACCGGGTTTCGGGGCTGACGCTCAGTCCAGTTGGATCTTGTTCGACGAAAGGGTTTGCGCGCGCAGCGAGGCGTTCGCCATACCCTGTAACATCAATGCCTGACCGTGGTTGATATCCGTGGGTGCGCGGCTGCGCAGTTCTTCGATCCGCGCCTCCATCGTCTTTTTCCGCCGTCCCAGGCGGGGTTCAACAAAAGTCGCTGCACGTTTCAACATGGGGCACCTGATCTATGACAGACTGTATCAGTGCCCAGTCTTGCGTCAGATTATGCCACCAATAGGGCTGAATTCAGCCCGTTTGAAGCCAATTACCGTCCATATTGGACTGCCAATTGCCGCAAGGCCGGATCGTCTGGCAAGATCGTCAGCCCCTCATCCAGCGCTTGCAAAGCGGCCTCGGTGCCTCGGTTCAGTTGGGCCAGTTGCACGATCATGGGCCAGGCTTCGGCGCGTTGCGGGTCAAGGGCGACCACCTCGCGAAATGCGCCTTCGGCAGCGCGAGAGTTGCGTAGCGTGAGGGCAAAACCGCCCAGAACCAAATGGGTTTCGGGGAAATCCAGTCGTGTCGCAATGCTGCGCTGCCAATCCGCAATCCCTGCCCCAGCAGCTTCGCTTTGCGCCTGAGTCATCGCTTGTGTCGGGATCGTCAGGAACTCTTTCGCGGCCGATATGCGCACATTGCGCAATGGGTCCGACAGCAGTGGTTCCAGCCGTGTGACACGGTCAGCGATCGGGGCGCCTCGTTGAACGGGGGCCGCATTGGCGCGGATCAACGGGTCGGGATCAGAAAGTAACGGAGCAACAGCCGCAGCGACAGCCGCGTTTGCCATGGGCTGAAGCAGAAACAGGGCGGTCGCACGGACGATCCCCGCCTGATCCGGATCCAAGGCGATGGCGGTCAAATCTTGGGCACCCGTCAACTGACCCGATACAGCGGCATCGAAACTTGTCCCGAAATGCGGCCCGCGCTGTGTCGAGGCCGGGTACCAACCTGCGATCTGCTGCGCCGCCCATTGCTGCGTTTCACCAGTGTGGCAATCGGTACAGGCATCTGCCCCAAACCCCAGATCCGGGCGCGGGATGCGAAAGCTGTGATCTTTCCTCCCATCGACGCCCATGTAGACCCGCTCGATCATATGGCACGAAACGCATTGCGCCCCTGCGCTGTCCTCAGCGTGATAGTGGTGATCCGGCGTATCGTAAGCCTTGAGCGTCAGAGTTGGGAAATCCGGGTTTCCGGCAGGCGAATGGCACTGGGTACACAGCCCGTTGCCCTCGGCGATCGTCTCAGCCCGGTGCGGGTCATGGCACTCGATACAGCCGACACCACGGGCATACATTTTGGATTGCAGGAATGAGCCATAGACATAGACCTCATCCAGAATCTGCCCGTCAGGGTAATAGAGCCCGGGGCGCAGCACAGCCAGGTTGTAGGCATCGTGATACGGCGTTCCCGGCAGCGGATTGCCATCCGCCAGTGCCTCGCGCCGGGAATGGCATGTGGCGCATTGCTGGATGCCTGCTTCGGTGGTCCCCCAATCCATGGAAAACCCGTATTCGCTCAGCCCATCTGCCAGCACTTGCCCGTCCAACCAATCGATATGCGCTGAGCCCGGCCCATGACACGCCTCGCACCCGACGCCGATTTCCGCCTGTTGCGAGGCATAGCTGCGCGTCTGCGCGTCGTAGTCTTTGACAAAGCCTGTGGCGTGGCACTCGGCACAGCGGGCGTTCCAATTCTTGTAAGGCCCCGTCCAGTGCAACCCGTCATCGGGGGGCAGGTCTTGATCGGGATAGAGGTGATACCAGCGCTTATTTTCTGTGTCCCAGACCACATCAAAGCTTTGCATTCGGCCCGGTTCGGTCTCGAACAGGTATTGCTGCAGCGGTTCGATCCCCACGACCGAATGCACACCGTATTCTGTTGTCACACCATCCTTTTCGGTGACCTGTGCAAGAGGCACTCCATCGCGCAGCGCAAATGTGACATGCATCCCATCATGGCTAAAGCTTGATCCATCAAAATCCGCGCGCAATGTGCCGCTGTCAGTTTCCGTCCAGGCCAATGCGTGGTGCGAGCCCGCCCAGGCCTCGCCCTGTTCCTGATGGCACTCAATGCAACTGTCCGATCCGACATAGCTCTGCGCATGAGCAATCGTTGCAGCGCCAATGACCAAGAAAAATGCAAGAGAGAAAAGCTTCACACGGCATCCTCGGAATCAGAGCGCTGCAGATCAATCAAAGCGCCGTTATATTCGGCCCCCAGGATCAGCATGGCAGAACACAGGTACAAAAAGATCAGCGCGGCCATGGCACCGGCCAAACCGGCATAGGTGGCGCTGTAGGTGGCGAAATGGGCGATATAGATCGAAAAGCCCCAACCCCCGATCGCCCAAAGCGCCAATGTCAAAAGCGCCCCGGGCAAGATCTGCGACAGCTTGTGTCGCCGGATCGGCAAGACCAGATGGGCAATCAGAACCGTACCTGCGGGCACCGCGACCGTGAAGGTCCAGCGCAGACGGTCAACAGACAACCATTCGTTCACACTGACATCGGTGCGCTCGGTCACCAAGTTTGTATAGGCTGGCAGCACAACCTCGACCACGGCAATCGCCAGAATCGAAGCGCCCCCAGCGATGACCAGCCCAAAGCAGAGCAGGCGCGCCTTCCAGAACGGCCAGCTGTCCTGATCGTGATAGGCCTGGGTCATGGCCTTGCGCACTGCGACAACCCCGTTTGAGGCAAAGAAGATCGCAAGCAGGCCACCAAGGGTGATCACCCCTGTTCCAGCACCGTCCAGTACAGCGCGCAGCTCGGCCACTATGGGGTCGGATACGTCGCTGGGCCAGGCCCCAAAGATCAGCTCGATCAGATCCTCGGTGACATAGCCCTGCGACAGCGCCCCGGCCAAAGCCACCGTGAACAGCGCAAAAGGAAACAGGGCCATCATCAGCGACATGGCCACATGGCTGCTCATGACGAACCCGTCCTTGCGGTTGAACCGCCCAAGGGCCAGCGCGAGCGCGCGCAGAAACATGCCTGGCGAGGGAATCATCGAATGCGTCATGCCCCGACCCTAGCCCGCCTTGTGTGGTGACTGAACCCACAGTGACCCAACGCGGGTCGAAATCCGGCAGATAAGAGCCTGACCGGATTGAAAAAACGCCGAACCTGTGCAGGATCAGGTCTGACCCTTGCGGGACCTGCGCCCGCCTCATGCCCGATAAGGCCCGTTCATGACCCCGCAACCAGACAGCCAGACAGACCACCCCCGCCTGAAACTGTCGGTGATCCGCGACGTCACAATTGTTGCAACGCTTGTGGTACTGGCGCTTTATGCAGGGGCCAGCTTTCTGATCCCGCTGACCATGGCCTTGCTGATCAATGTGCTGATCATCGCCCTGGCAGATCGCGTGATCGCCCTGACCCGAGCGCCGGTCTGGTTTGCCAATCTGGTGGGAGTGGTGCTGGTTCTGGCCGGTTTGTTCATGATCATGTATGTTCTTGGCAGTCAGGCGACGCAATTTGCGCGTACCATCAGCACCTACGAGACGCAGTTCGACAATGCGGTGAACCGGATCACCGGTCTTGTGGGCAACGATGTGACCAGCTTTATCCGCGACAACCTGATCAGCATCGACATGTCTTATGTGGCACGGCTTTTGCTGGGCAGCGCGACTTCTTTGCTCAACCAGTTCTTTCTGATCAGCCTCTATGTGGCCTTCTTGATGGCCGAGCGTCTGGCCTTTCGCAAAAAGATCCAATTGGCGGCTGGTGCACCAGAATTCGGAGCTGATCTGGCCTCGGTCCTGGGGGCCATTTCGTTCAGCCTGCAGCGCTATGTCGGCGTCAAGACGCTGATCAGCCTGATCACTGCCGGCATCAGCTATTCCATCTTTCGCGCCCTGGGTCTGGAATATGCCGAGACCTGGGCGGTTCTGACCTTTGCGCTGAACTTCATCCCCTCGATCGGATCGATCATCGCCGTGGTGTTTCCGGCGCTGATTGCGCTGGTGCAGTTTGAAAGCATCGGCCCGTTTCTGGTGGTGGTGCTGGGATGTGGCACGATCCAGTTTGTGATTGGCAACTTCGTCGATCCCGCGATGCTGGGTCGGTCGCTGAACATGTCGACCTTTCTGGTGATCCTGGCCCTGATGTTCTGGACCACAGTCTGGGGCTTGATCGGCGCTTTCCTCAGCGTGCCCCTGACCGTGTGCATCCTGATCATTTTCAGCCATGTCCCGGCCCTGCGCCCGGTGGCGATCCTGATGTCTCTGGACGGCAGGCTTGGGGATGATGACCCGCAACAGGCCAAATCGTGAATGCTGGATCAACCAGTTTTCATCGGGTCCGAGATTTATCGCCATTCGACCTATGGCAGACAACATCCGCTGGCCATTCCGCGCGTCTCGACCGTGATGGACCTGTGCCGTGCCTTGGGTTGGCTGACGCCCCAGAGCTATCGCGTCAGCCCCCGCGCCAAGCCCGAGGCGTTGATGGCCTTTCACACGCCCGACTATATCGCGGCGCTTCAAGCGGCTGAACGGGCGCAAGCGGTGTCAGACAGCGTACGGGACAGGTACGGGCTGGGCACCCTGTCCAATCCGGTCTTCCCCGAGATGTATCGTCGCCCTGCGACCTCTGCGGGCGGATCCATGCTGGCGGCCGAGCTGATCCGGGACGGTGGCATTGTCTACAACCCCGCAGGCGGCACGCATCACGGGATGGCAGACCGCGCCAACGGGTTCTGCTATCTCAACGATCCGGTTCTGGCGATCCGCACCCTGCTGAACGCAGGGCTTTCGCGCATCGTCTATGTGGATATCGACGCCCATCATTGCGACGGGGTCGAGGCGGCGTTTCACGGCTCTGCCCAAGTGCGGATGATTTCGGTGCACGAGGCCCGCAGATGGCCCTTTACTGGCGCGCTGTCTGATGATGCGGGCGGTGCGGCCTGGAACCTGCCGGTCGCGGGCAACCTCAATGACAGTGAATTCGACGCGATCCTTGATCAGCTAATCCTGCCGGTGACACAGGACTTCGACCCACAAGCCATCGTCTTGCAATGCGGTGCGGATGCTGTGGCCGAAGACCCGTTGTCTCGGCTGACCCTGTCCAACAATGCCCATTGGCGCGCGGTTGCACTGCTGAAACCGCTGGCCCCGCGCTTTCTGGTTCTGGGCGGTGGCGGGTATAACCCGTGGTCGGTCGGACGGTTGTGGAGCGGTGTCTGGGCCACACTCAACGGCTATGAAATCCCCGACAAGCTGAACTCCAACGCACAAAGCATCCTGCGCGGCCTGTTCTGGAACCGCGCCGCCGGACGTCAGCCACCCGCGCATTGGTTTGACACGCTGCGCGACCAACCAAACGAAGGCCCGGTACGCTCCGAGTTGAAGGCCGACCTGCATAAGCTCGCTGCGCGAAATTCACGCTAGATCACGCCCTGAATCGTTGCTAACCTGCGATCATTACAAAACATTTCCGGCCGCTTTCTCCTGGGCATTTTCGTGATGCCAAGACCAACCAGAGCATTGATTGGACGACCTAAATGAATGCACTTAATCAGATGAATGAACTTAAATCGCGCATGAGTCAGGCCATCATCGGCCAGACCGACGTGATTGACCGATTGGTCATTGGGCTGTTGGCGAACGGCAATTTGTTGATTGAAGGACTGCCAGGGCTGGCAAAAACGCGCGCGGTAAAGGCCATGGCCAAGAATCTGGATTCCAGTTTCAGCCGTATCCAGTTCACACCCGATCTGCTGCCTTCGGACGTCACTGGAACTGAAGTATTCCAGCAAACCGAACAGGGTGGAACATTCCGGTTCGATCCGGGCCCGATCTTTGCCAATATCGTTCTGGCCGATGAGATCAACCGCGCCCCCGCCAAGGTTCAGGCCGCGCTGCTTGAGGCTATGGAAGAACGGCAGGTTACGGTGTCCGGCACGACGCATAAGATGGAGCCTCTGTTTATCGTAATGGCGACTCAGAACCCGATCGAACAGGAAGGCACCTACCCTCTGCCAGAGGCGCAAATGGACAGGTTCCTGATGCATGTTCAGATCACCTATCCCCCGGTCGAGGATGAAGTCGAGGTGATCCGCCTTGTGCGCGGTGAGGAAGTCGCAGCAAGCAACAGCACCGCCCCCAAGCGCGCTGATCCGATTCCGCAAGAGGCCGTGTTTACAGCACGCGCAGAGATTGGCCAAATCCACGTATCTGATGCGATGGATCGCTATATGGCCGATCTTGTACAAGCGACCCGTACACCCAAGAAACTCAGCGACGATCTCGCCCGCTGGATCGAAGTCGGCGCCAGCCCTCGTGCTTCGCTCGCGCTGGACAAATGTGGCCGGGCCCATGCCTGGATGAACCAGCGCGACTATGTCGATCCAGCCGATATCCGAGCCATTGCGCCGGATGTCTTCCGGCACCGGATCACGCTGAGTTTTGAAGCTCAGGGCATGGGCAAATCCGCTGATGACGTGGTCACCGAAATGCTGTCGCTTGTCGCACTCCCGTGACATGTCGCACCCGGCATCATATCAGAACGATCCCCGCATCCATGTTGACGCGGACCGTTTGCTTCGCCTGGGGCTACAGGCCCGCGCAATCAACCTGTTGCCACACCAACCAGCGCGTTCAATCCTGAACGGCCGGCACGCCTCGCGTCTGCGCGGGCGTGGCCTGAATTTCGAAGAGCTGCGCGCCTACCTACCCGGCGATGACATTCGCACGATTGATTGGAAAGTCACCGCGCGCACCCGCTCACCCCATGTTAGGGTCTATACCGAGGAACGCGACCGCCCTGCTCTTTTGCTTGTCGATCAAAGAGTTTCGATGTTTTTCGGAACCAAAACATATATGAAATCGGTTGTCGCCGCCGAGGCCGCTGCCATTGCCGCCCACCGCATTCTGGCACAAGGAGATCGTGTCGGCGGCATCGTATTCGGCGACCGCGACCTGGCCGAGCACCGCCCCCAACGGCGCGCCAAAGCACTCATGCGGTTTCTGTCTTCGGTCGGCGCGATGAACATGGCGCTGAACGCGGCTCTGCGCCCGGTACCAACCGTGTTCTTGAATGACATATTGGGGTCTGCCAACGCTTTGGCTCACACCAATACGCTGGTCTGTGTCTTTTCCGATTTCGATGGTCTGAATGACAAGAGCGAGGCACTGATCCGCAACCTTGCTCTCTCTAACGATCTGATATTGTTCAATATATCAGATCCGTCCGCACAGGATCTTCCAAAAGGTCTAAAACTCACCGTATCCGACGGCACCGACCAAATCGAGGTAGACAATACCGATCCCGCGCTTTCCGCACGGATCAGGACAGCGATGGAAAACCGACTGTCGCAACTGCATCTCTGGTCGCAGCGCTATGGGTTTCCGGTCGTCCCATTGACGACAGCGCAACCGGCATTGGATCAGTTGCTGCATCTGTTCGGACATCGCGGGAGGCGCAAATGAGCATCCAGACCGATGGGAAATCCCTTGTGGATCTGCTGAATATGCTCGAGCCCGCTCCGGAACCTGCCCCGATTTCCATGCTTCCGCAAACCTGGGGATGGGCGGTTCTGGCTGCGATCCTGGTTGTGTTGGCGCTCTGGGCTCTTTGGTTATACCTCCGACACCGGCGCCAAAACGCTTACCGCCGTCAGGCACTGAAAGAACTGGACCGATCCGCCGATGACCCTCGATTAGCCTCCGAGATCCTGCGGCGAACCGCATTGGTGGCTTTTCCCCGACAAGAGGTCGCAGGACTATTCGGCGATGAGTGGTTGAGCTTTCTTCGGCAAACCTCTGATCGAATGACTTTTTCCGAAGAAACCTGGATGGCACTCGGCTCAGCCCCCTACAAAGCGGCATCACCGAACAAAGATGTCACGCGATTGGTTAGAACATGGATCACCTTGCATAAGTCCGGAGGCGCAAGCTGATGTTGTCCTTCGCCTCGCCTTGGGTTTTCCTGCTGCTGCCGCTTCCCGCGTTGGTCTACTGGTATGCACCGCCTTATCGCCAGCCAAGCCAGGCCATTCGTATTCCCTTTTTTCGGCACGTCGCCAAAGCGGTCGGAGCCGCACCACATTCGGGCGTCGCGGTCGCTGGGCGATCACGACTGCAAACAATTGTAGTGATCTGTATCTGGGGCCTGCTCATCTGCGCCATGGCCCGGCCTGAACGACTGGGTGATCCGGTGGTGGTCGAGAAATCCGCCCGCGACGTGGTGCTGGCACTGGATATTTCGGGTTCGATGGATCAGCGCGATTTCCGTTCCAGCGACGGCACCCCGAAACAACGGTTGGACGCGGTAAAAGACGTCTTGCGTGGCTTCATTGCCCAAAGGCAAGGTGACCGGATGGCTTTGATCATCTTCGGAACGCGCGCATTTGTACAAGCGCCTTTCACTGAAGACCTCAACAGTTTGAATGGCTTCCTCGACCAAACTCAGGTTGGTATGGCAGGTCCAAATACGGCTTTGGGTGATGCAATTGGCCTGGGCATCCGCACCTTCGACACCAGTGAAGTGGAACAGCGACTTATGATCGTTCTGAGTGATGGTGCTGACACATCCAGCCGCATGACGCCGATCAACGCGGCAGCGATCGCAGCAGAAAAAGGTGTGGTCGTCTACACGATTGGCGTTGGGGACCCAAATGCCACCGGAGAAGACCGGGTTGATCTGGACGCATTGCAACAGATCGCGTCGCGCACCGGTGGCGCGTATTTCTTTGCAGATGACGAAGCAGCTCTGACCGAGATCTATCAGCGCATTGACCAGCAGAATCCCCGTATTGTGGAAACACAAAGCTACCGACCCAAACAAAGCCTTGCGCATTTCCCACTGCTGTTTGCTTTGCTGCTGCTTCTAGGCAGTTCGATCACCTTGCACATTGTCCATTCGCGCCGAGGTGTATCGTGATGCAGTCTTTGGCGGAATTTCATTTTTTGCGAGCGGGTTACCTTCTGTTCCTCATTCCGATTACGATCCTGTGGTGGCGATTGCGCCCTCGAAAAAGCGCTGCGCAAAAACTGCCAGACGGGATCGCCCCACATCTGAGTGCTGCGCTTCTGCTAGGTGCGGATGATCGACGGCGTGTCTATCCGATTGATCTTGCGATGTTGGCGGCACTCCTGATCACGCTAGCGGTCTCTGGGCCCACATGGTCGCGGGCGACGAATCCGTTGATCGCAGATACCGCGCCTTTGGTGATTGCGCTGAAGGTCACGGACAGTATGGAGCAGACTGACCTGACCCCTACACGTCTGGAGCGTGCGAAATACAAGATCACCGATATGATCACGGCCCGGTCTGGCGCTCAGACTGCTTTGATCGCTTATGCTGGCTCGGCCCACCAGGTGGCGCCGTTGACCGAAGACCCGAATATCCTGCGCCCATTGTTAGAAGGTCTGGTTCCAGCAGTTATGCCACAGCAAGGCGATGTCGCATCCATTGCCTTAGATTTAGCTTTGAACATATTGGAAAGCAACGAAACTCCTGGGTCTGTCTTGTTTGTTCTGGACGACCTCGAACCCTCTCAGGCACAAGGTTTCGACAGCCAAGGATTTGATGTTTTCTTCCTTACGATGCTTCCCGACGGTGCACGCATCGTCCAACTGGACAACCTTTCCAACGCAACTGTCGTACCGTTTACTCCGGACGATCAAGACATCAACAGATTGAACAGGCGTATTCAATCGGCCTATGCCGACGCATTGGATGATGATGACCGGTTGGATTGGACAGACCAAGGTTGGCTGTTGGCTTGGCCTGCGGCCTTTCTGTGCTTGTTGTGGTTCCGCAAAGGCTGGGTGATCCGCTGGGCCGTACTTGCCTGCATCCTCGCAATTCCGAGCGGTCCGGCACAGGCTGCAGGCTGGCGCGACTGGTTCCTGACACCGGATCAACAGGGGCAGGTTGCGATGAACCAGAAACGCTATGGAGATGCTGCCGACCTGTATCAGGAGCCGTATCACCGTGGCTATGCGATGTTGAAGGCGGGTCGATATCCAGAGGCGGCCGAGGTTTTTGCGCAAATTGACACGGCCGAAGCAGCCTTTGCCGAAGGATTGGCCCGCATCCGAAATCGAGAATACCGGCCTGCTATCGCTGCCTTCGAAACTGCGTTGGACCGCAGGCCCGGCTGGCCCGAGGCGGAGCACAATTTGGAGGTTGCGCGCGCGATACTTGAATTTGTCGAGACCACCCGGGAACAATCGGACACGGGGGAAGAAGCCGGGATCGGCGCGGATGATACCGTTTTTGACAACGAAGACAGCAAAGGTGCGCAAACCACCATTCAGGCCCCGAAAGACGGTGCCGAAGGCTTGTCTGCAGACCAGTGGATCAGCGCAATTGATACCGATATGCAGGACTTTCTGCGCAATAGGTTTTTGCTCGACAATCAGGCGTTAAATCAATGAGATACGTAGCGCTGTTCGTATGGATTTTCTGGGGCATTCCGACATTGGCTCAAGTCGCGCCCAACGTGACGGTCCAGGTACCGGACGACGCAACGACTGTTGGCCAACCCGCCATTATCCGCGTCAAGGTTCTGGTCCCGACCTTCATGCCATCGCCGCCAGTTTTCCCATCGCTTGAGCGCGAAAACCTTCTGGTCCGTTTACCTGAACGTGCCTCGGGGCCCGTAAGTGAAGCGATTGAGGGAGAAACTTGGTCAGGCGTGCAACGCAGCTATCGTGTCTATCCCTTGACGGCAGGCATCTTTGACCTTGGAGCACAGCAGGTTGTCGTTACATATGCGGATCCGGACACACACGCGCCCATTCAGACTACCGTGGACCTGCCCAGGATAACTTTTGAGGCGACTGTACCTGATGCGGCACGCGGACTGGACCCGCTGATCATCGCGACCGGTTTCGACGTCACGCAAGAGATCGACGGTGAACGCACACTCAACTCCGGAGACGCCATTACCCGTCGTTTGACCGCACGTATTTCCGGCACTACCCCAATGCTGATCCCGCAATTGATGCCGGATCTGCAGGGCACCCTGCTGCGTTCCTATCCGAAAGAGCCAAAACTAACCGAGACCGAACATCGCGGCGTGCTGTCCGGGCAGCGCGTGGATGAGGTAACCTATCTGGCGCAGAATGGTGGAGACACCCAGTTGCCGGCAGTCTCGATCCAATGGTTCAATCTGACAAGCAACGCAGTCGAAACAATCGAAATCGACGCCATAGACTTGACCTTGGTGCCACCCAAGGCTCCACCACCTGACGCTGCAGACATCGCACGCTATCTTGGGTGGATTGCGGTCCTCGCCGGGATATTCTGGACTCTGTACCGCTTTGGAAAACCGCGCTTAAACACCTGGAAGAGCCGACGCAGACAAACCTATCTTGCGTCGCCGAAACATGCCCTTGATCAGATCAAAGCAGGGCTTCAAGCACATGATTTAAAGACAGTTTATACAGGTTTGGAAGAGTGGAAGAGCAAAGCCGATTGGCCAGCAGACAGCGCGGAGCTGGAGACAGCGCTTACACAGATTGGTGCAGCGATTTATGCCCAGAAGAAGCCGAACAAAGCGGATTGGAACGCTGCCGGGCTGGCACTCGACCGTATGCGTCACTCAAGTGAGAAAGCGCATACTGCAGCTCTTCCGCCACTGAACCCTTAGCTTTGGCAACTGGCAATCAATGCCCGTCGGTCGCTGAGCTTTACCCTGCCATATCCCAACTCGATCAAACCCATATCCACTAGGCGATGTAAGCAGCGATGTAGCGTCGGTGCTGAAACCGCCACCATCTCGGCCAGCTCCTCTTGCGAGACGACAATCCAGTCGTCTTCTGTTGTGTTGCACTCATCGAGATGCAGCAACCGCAAGACCAGCCGCTTCTCGGTCCCTGTTACGGCAAGATTGGCCATGATCCGCAGCGCCGTTTGGATGTTTGCGTGGCTCAACGCATAAAAATCCCGAACGTAATCCGGGTTCGAGCGAACCAGGTTTTCGATCCGCGTATTGGGAAAAAACAGGGTCTGACTGCATTGAGTCGTCACAACGCTGACAAGACGCGAAGCCCCTGCAAACAAGGCCAAATCCCCGACCCAGAACCCATGACCTTCACGGTGAACAACAAATTCCTGCCCATCATCGGCAGGTGCTGTAATCTGAACCGCTCCTTCCAGTATCGCGTAGATACCATTCGCTTCATCGCCATAACGATAGAGCGTTTCACCCGCGGCAAAGGCTTTGGGTACGCCAATGGCCAGCAGGCTGTCTTGAAAGGTTTTGGATCGCGTCGCAAACCATCCGGCTTCGCGTAATCGTCTCATTTTATTCACGTTATCTGACATTACCACTTTGTAATATTATCATATGATGAGTTCTTAATTTCCACGATAATTTAGACTGATTGCATTCGATTCCCAGTGCTATCTGACTGCCTCTTCCTGGGCATCGAACCATTTCGGACTATCCGACATCCTTTATGCCGGATAGTCCCATTTGATTTTCTTTCGGGGCGCCTGGCGTCCAAACAAATCAGGAGCACATCATGTCCCCACCTCGCACGATTGCAGACAATTGGCGCGGCGCAATTCGCCGGTTCGCGGTTGCGTCAGTCGCCATTGCTATGGCACTTCCTGCCTGGGCACAGGATCAGAAACCCAACATCCTGGTGATCTGGGGTGACGATATTGGTCAGTCCAACATCTCGGCCTATACGATGGGGCTCATGGGGTACCAGACCCCCAATATCGACCGTGTTGCCAAGGAAGGCATGATCTTCACCGACTATTACGGCGAACAGTCATGTACCGCTGGGCGGTCGTCCTACATCATGGGGCAATCGGTTTTCCGTACGGGCTTGTCCAAAGTAGGTCTGCCCGGCGCTGATCTGGGTATGCAGACCGAAGACCCGACCATCGCGGGCCTGCTGAAAGATCACGGCTATGTCACGGGTCAATTTGGCAAGAACCACCTGGGTGACAAGGATGAACATCTGCCCACAAACCACGGTTTCGACGAATTTTTCGGAAATCTTTACCATCTCAACGCCGAGGAAGAGCCCGAGAACGAAGACTATCCCGGTGATATGGTTCTGGCCGATGGCCGCACCTTCCGCGAAACCTATGGTCCGCGCGGTGTTATCAAGTCCAAGTCGGACGGCACCATTGAAGACACCGGCCCGCTGACCAAAAAGCGCATGGAAACTGTTGATGACGAAACCGTCGCGGCGGCGATCGACTTCATCAAACGCGCGCACGAACAGGGTCAGCCTTTCTATGTCTGGTGGAACGGCACGCGTATGCACTTCCGCACCCATGTCAAAGAGGAGATGCGAGCGCAGGCGAACGAAATCTTTGGCGGCGTGGCGGATGAATACACCGCAGGCATGATTGAACATGACATGCATGTAGGGCAACTGCTTGATCTGCTGGATGAACTTGGGATCGCCGACAACACGATCGTGCATTACTCGACCGACAACGGTCCGCATATGAACACCTGGCCTGACGCTGCGGCCACGCCGTTCTGGGGCGAGAAGAACACCAACTGGGAAGGCGGTTGGCGCGTTCCGTCGATGGTGCGCTGGCCCGGTCAGATCGAAGCAGGTTCGGTCACCAATGAGATCGTGCATCACATGGATTGGTTGCCGACCTATCTGGCCGTTGCCGGTGATCCGGACATCAAGGAAAAGCTGAAAGCTGGCTATAGCTCGTCCGGTATGGGCCGTGACTATAAGGTTCACCTGGATGGCTATAACATCCTGCCGCTTCTGACTGGAGAAACCACAGAAAGCCCGCGGCAAGAGATCTTCTATTTCTCGGATGACGGTGATCTGACTGCGCTGCGCTTTGACGATTGGAAGCTGATCTTCCTTGAGCAGAAAGCCTGGGCAACCCTGCGGGCCTGGATCGAACCCTGGACCGAGCTGCGCATTCCGTTGATCGTAAACCTGCGTCGCGATCCGTATGAGAGGGCCTATCGCACGTCCAACACCTATTACGACTGGCTGTTGGATCGCGCCTATTTCCTGGTTCCAGCTCAGCAATATGTGGGCAACTTCCTGGCGACCTTCCAGGAATTCCCACCACGCCAGAAGGCGGCCAGCTTCAACCTGGATCAGGTGATGGAAAAGCTGAACAGCCCGACCAACAACTAGGTCTGGCTTCTTTGAAACCTTCGGGGTCGCCGCACTGGCGGCCCTTTCTTTTCAACAGTTTTCAAAGGGTTTCTGATGCGAAATACAGTTCTTGCCGCATTCCTGTTTCTAGCTCCGGGTGTGTTGTGGTCCGATCCCCTGCCCAGTTGGGCGGAGGGAGAAACCAAGACGCAAATTGTAGATTTTGTCGACAAGGTTACCGATCCGGAAAACGCAGCTTATGTTACCCCGGCCGAACGGATCGCTGTCTTTGACAATGACGGCACGCTTTGGGCTGAGCAACCGGTCTATTTTCAGTTCATTTTTGCCATGGACCGGCTGGCCGAGCTAGCCAAGGAAGACCCATCCATTCTATCGAGCCCAACGCTGAAAGCTGCGGCACAAGGCGATCTGGCAACCGTTCTTGAGGGCGGCCACGACGCGCTGATCGAAGTCGTCAACGCCACGCATGCCGGCCTGACGGTCGACGCGTTTCAAGATGCGGTTGCCGAATGGCTGGACACTGCGCGCCACCCTTCAACCGGCCTGCCCTATGATCAGATGACCTATCAGCCCATGGTCGAGCTGCTGCGCTATCTACGCGATGAAGGCTTCAAGACCTATATCGTCTCGGGCGGAGGTCTTCATTTCATGCGTGTCTTTACCGAGGAAGCCTATGGCATCCCGCCTGAACAGGTCCTGGGCACCTATTCCGAGACCACATATGACTCCTCTGGCGATACTCCCGTTATCGCCAAGGCCAGCGGTATCGTGTTTGTGGACGACAAAGAGGGCAAGCCCATCAATATCGAACGCACAATCGGGCGGCGGCCGATCCTTGTTGGCGGCAACTCCGATGGTGATTTCGCCATGATGGAATGGACCACCGCTGGCGACGGGGCACGGCTGGGTATTCTTGTGCATCACACGGATGCCGAACGCGAATGGGCCTATGACCGCGACAGCGCCATCGGTCGGTTGGTCGATGGGCTGGACAAAGGCCCAGATATGGGCTGGGTCATCGTGGATATGGCGCAAGACTGGTCACGCGTCTACACTGGCGCGAACTGATCTCTGACCCATGGCCGAATATGTGGACACTTCTTGTTTCTCTTTTTGTCTTCGCGCTTTACTGCACGGCCATCGTTTTTGCCGTGCGCTCGGCGCAGACCGCACGAACGCCACAAGGGGCCATGGGTTGGGTCGTCTTTCTGCTGTCTGCGCCGATGCTGGGCGTGCCCCTCTATCTGTTCTTAGGCCACCACAGGTTTCGCGGCTACCGCATCGCCCGGCGTGAGAGCGAGCGGGTGGTTGAAGGCATCAAAGCCTTTGCCGATTTTTCCAAACCCGATCCTGATCGCGTGACCATCAACCCTCGACCCTTCGAGGCGCTGTCGCATATGCCCGTCTCACGCGGGAACGGGGCCGAGCTTTTGGTGGATGGAGAGGCCACGTTCAAATCAATATTCGAGGCCATTGATAGCGCGCAAAACTATGTGCTGGTGCAATTCTATATCGTGCGCGATGACCGGTTGGGGCGGCAGTTGCAGGACAAATTGATCGCCGCGGCGAAACGCGGCGTGCATGTGCGCTTCATGACCGATGCCGTGGGCAGCTATGGCCTGCCAACAACTTATCTGGATGCATTGCAGGACGCTGGTGTGGATGTAGCTGATCCGCGTGAACAGCGCGGGCCAAACCACCGCTTTCAGCTGAACTATCGCAACCACCGCAAAACCGTGATCATTGATGGCGAGACGGGGTTTATTGGCGGGCACAATGTGGGCGTCGAGTATCTGGGCGAAAGCCCCCGCTTCGGGCGCTGGCGCGACACGCATGTGAAGATGACTGGCCATGTGGTCCGGCAGTTGCAGTTGATCTTTACCGAAGACTGGCATTGGGCCCGCGACGAGGATCTGATCGATCAACTGGACTGGTCCGGCAGCGAATCCGATCAGGATATGAACGCCTTGCTGGTGGCCACCGGTCCCGGCGACGAAACCGAGACCGGCGCGATGATGTTTTTCTCGGCTATTGCCGAGGCGAAATCCCGGATCTGGATCGCCTCGCCCTATTTCGTACCTGATATCGACATCATGGCCGCGCTGCAAAACGCAGCGCTGCGCGGGGTGGATGTGCGCATCCTGTTGCCCGATGTGATTGACCACCGCCTACCATGGCTGGCTGCTTTTGCCTATTTTGACGAGATCCGGGACAGCGGCGTCAAGGTCTTGCGCTATACCGATGGTTTCCTGCACCAAAAGGTTTTTGTGGTCGATGATGCGCTGGCTGCCGTGGGAACCACCAATCTGGACAACCGGTCCTTTCGCCTGAACTTTGAGGCGATGGCGCTGTTTCTCGATGAACGTGCAGCCCAAGCCACGGCCAAGATGCTGGAAGAGGATTTCACTTCAAGCTATGAGCTGACGCGCAATCTGGCACAGCAGCCCGCCCATATCCGGTTTGGCGCTCCGATCGCTCGGCTGTTTGCACCGATCCTCTAGTTGAAGAACCGCTCCTGAAACACGCGCGTCATCAGAGCCACAAGGAAGGCGGTCGACAGCCCAAAGGCCAGCAGACCGGTGACCGAGGCAAAAGCTCCGAAAATGCGCAGCTCTTCACCCAGAACGATGTCGCCATAGCCCAGCGTCGTAAAGGTCACGAGCGAGAAATAAAGCGCCGTGTTCCAATCCGGTAAAACGTCACCTAAGACCCAGACAATCGCCCAGATCCAGACCTGAAGCGTATGGATCAGGATAATGAAAACAAGTGCCACACTGATCGGGCCTGCCGTTGCCAGTATGGGCCGGGTCAGCTCCCACTGTTCAAGCAGTTTGCGCACGACCAAGACGCACCATGTCAGAAGAACAAGCTCGATCAGAAAGCAAAGGCCCAGATAGACGCTTCCCCAAAGTATCTGCTGCGACAATGTCATACGCCTGGCCTTGTGATCGAGATGTGAAAACCGCCCTCAGAATGCGGGTTTGCACGGAAGAGAACAAGCCCGGTACGCCACATCGGGTGCGGCGAAAGGCATCGCCGCTTTTTGGGCACTGGACACGGGCGGGCGGGGTTGCACATTGTGACGGGCACAACAAGAGATCGCGGATGCTGCTCACCATTGACCACGTTCAGAAAACCTATCCCGGCGGACGACCTGTTCTGAAAGACGTGTCGCTGGTACTGGACCATGGCCAAACCCTTGCGCTGACGGGTGAAAGCGGCAGTGGCAAAAGCACCTTGCTGCACCTTGCTGCAGCGCTGGATGGGTTTGATGGGGGTGAGATCACGTTGGATGGCACCCCTCTGTCTGGTCTACAGGACGCAGGGCGCGCGGCGCTTCGGCGGCAAACCTTGTCGCTCGTGTTTCAGCAGTTCAACCTGATCCCGTCGCTCACCGTGGCGCAAAACCTGTCGATCCATGCACAGATTGCAGGCCGTCACGATCCCGAATGGGAGGCGCATCTGGCACAACATCTGGGCCTTGGTGACCTGCTGGATCGGTTTCCCGAGAACTTGTCGGGCGGGCAGCAGCAGCGTGTTGCGATTGGGCGCGCGATGGCGACGCGACCGGCCTTGCTGCTGGCGGATGAGCCCACGGGCAATCTGGACGAGACCGCCAGCGCCACAGTTCTGGACCTTATGCTTGGGCTCGTAGCCGATACCGGCACGGCGCTGTTGCTGGTCACCCATTCCCTGGACATCGCCGCCCGGTTGGATCGACGGGCGCATTTGTCTGGTGGGCAAGTGACGTGACCGCAACCGTCATCCGAACACTGTTCAGCCATTGGCGCAGCCATCGCTTGCAACTGATCACGCTGCTGACCGGGATCGCTCTGGCCACCGGCCTGTGGTCGGCGGTTCAGGCTATCAATACCGAAGCCCGGGCCAGCTATGCGCGGGCCAGCGCGCAGCTGGCGCTGGGACAGTTCGACGAGATTCAGAATCCCGACGGGTTTATCCCGATAGAAACCTATGTGGCCCTGCGACGCGATGGCTGGCAGGTGGCAGCGGTTCTGGATGGCACGCTGCGCGTGAAAGGACGGTCGGTTCGGATCATGGGCGTGGATATGGTGAGCTACCCCGCCTTACCTGCGGTGACCGAGGCCGAACAAGGCCAGGGCCCGCCCGATCCTGCAGATATGCTGACCGATCCCGGACGGCTGTTGATAACCTCAGATCTTTCCACGCTGTTTGACGGGGCCGAAGGCTTTCCACCGGTTTTGACCAGCACAGCCTTACCCCCGGATCTGGTGTTGACCGATATCGGCGTGGCTGAACGCCTGCTGGACCGGCGCGGCCAGATCTCGCGTCTTGTGATCCTGCCGGACCAGCCTCAGGGGCGGACACCGCTGGCGGATCTTGCGCCAAAGCTGGTGCGCAGCAGCCCGTCAGCGCAGACAGATACGGCGCAGCTGACTGACAGTTTCCATCTGAATCTGGCGGCCTTTGGCTTGCTGTCCTTTGCAGTCGGTCTGTTCATCGTGCACGGCACTGTCGGTCTGGCCTTTGCGCAGCGTCGCGGGATCATCCGCACCTTACGGGCCTTGGGCGTGCCCATGCACCGACTGATCTGGTTGATCCTGACCGAGCTGGTTTTGCTGGCCCTGATCGGAGGTCTCATCGGGCTGCTGATCGGGTTCTTTCTGGCCGGAGCCTTGCTGCCCGATGTCGCCGCCACCCTACGCGGGCTTTATGGTGCCCCGGTCGAAGGACAGCTCTCATTGCGCCCCGTCTGGGTAGCCAGCGGCCTGACCATGGCGGTCGGTGGCACTTTGGCCGCGTCGGGCCACGCTTTGTGGAAACTGTCGCAGATGCCATTGCTGTCAGGTGCAGGCTTGCAGGCCTGGGGCAACGCAGCCGCGCATCGCATGATGGGCGGTGTCGGGCTTTTGCTGCTGGTTGCCGCCGGGCTGATCTATCTCAGCGCACAGGGTTTGCTGGCAGGTTTCGCTATGCTCGGCGCTCTGCTGACCGGTGCGGCGCTGTTGCTGCCATTGGCGTTGTCGGCGCTGTTAGCGGTGCTGGGCCGACGCGCCAAAGGCCCGATCTCAACCTGGGTCTGGGCCGACATGCGCGCACAATTGCCGGGACTGTCGCTGGCGCTGATGGCGCTGCTGCTGGCTTTGGCGGCCAATATCGGTGTGGGCACAATGGTTTCAAGCTTTCGCCTGACCTTTCTGGGATGGCTGGACCAACGCCTGACGGCGGAACTCTATTTCAGTGCCGAAGACGCTGAACAGGCCGCGTTGATCACCGATTGGTTGAGCCCGCAGGTCGACGCGATCCTGCCCATCCGAAACACAGAACTCAGCCATGAGACCGGGCCGCTGTTCCTTTACGGTGTTGTGGATGATCAGACCTATCGCGAGAAATGGCCCCTGATCGCCCGCAGCCCGGACGCTTGGGACAGGGTGATGCAGGGCGAGGCCATCCTGATCAACGAACAGCTGGCCCGCCGAGCAGACCTTTGGCCCGGAGACATCCTGAATCTCACGCCGACGCAGTCGCGCGTGATTGCCGGGGTTTATTCCGACTATGGCAACCCGACCGGGCAGGCTATCGTTTCGATGCGGCAGCTTGACGTGCTGGCACCAGATACCCCACCCGCCTTGCGCTTTGGCATCCGCCTGCCCGAGGCCCGCGCCGCAGAGATGGCGCAAAAACTGCGGGACCAATTTGATCTGCCCACGCAAGCGGTGATCCGGCAACACGCTCTCAAGGCGCAATCCGTGGCGATCTTTGAAAAGACCTTTGTCGTCACTTCGGCCCTGAACGTGTTGACGCTTGGCGTGGCCGGCTTTGCGATCCTCACCAGCCTGCTCACCTTATGGACCCAGCGGTTGCCGCAGGTTGCCCCGGTTTGGGCCCTGGGCCTGACAAGGCGGCATTTGGCAGGGCTGGAGCTGCTGCGCAGCCTGTTGCTGGCTGCGCTCACCGCGGTGCTGGCCTTGCCTTTGGGGCTGATCCTGGCCTGGGTCTTGCTGGCCGTCATCAATGTGCAAGCCTTTGGTTGGCGTCTGCCGATGTTCCTGTTCCCCGGCGACTGGTTGCGTTTATTCGCGCTGACGCTGGTGGCGGCAGCCTTGGCTGCCGCCCTGCCCGCCCCACGCCTGATGCGCCTGCCGCCTGTCCATTTGCTGAGGGTGTTTGCCAATGAGCGTTAGGGTGTTCCTTTTGGCCCTGTGGCTGCCTGTCACCGCATGGGCGCAAGGATATGCCGGGCTGGGCGGCTCGGCCGAGGGGTTCGACACGCCCGACCCCGATTACGTGTTCTCATTCCCGCGCGACCATGGCCCCCACCCCAGCTTCCGCATTGAATGGTGGTATCTGACCGCGAATCTGACCGGCGCGGATGGGCAAGACTATGGCGTGCAATGGACCTTGTTTCGCTCAGCGCTCAAACCGGAGGAACAGGAAGGATGGCAAAGCCCACAAATCTGGATGGGCCACGCTGCGGTCACCACACCCGATCAACACTTCTTTGACGAGCGCCTGTCGCGCGGTGGTATCGGACAGGCCGGTGTGACGGCCCAGCCCTTCGAGGCCTGGATCGATGAATGGCACATGAGAGGCGACAATTTCGACCAACTGGAGCTCTCGGCCAACAGCGACACTTTCAGCTATGACCTTCAACTGTCGGCCACCGGGCCTTTGGTGTTTCACGGCCAAAAGGGCTTTTCGGTCAAATCTGCGGATGGTCAGGCCAGCCACTATTACTCGCAACCGTCCTACGATGTTCAGGGCGTTTTGCGCCTGCCTTCGGGCGACGTCACGGTCACGGGCAATGCCTGGCTGGATCGCGAGTGGTCGTCGCAGCCCTTGGCCTCGGACCAAAGCGGATGGGATTGGTTCTCACTCAGCCTCAACGATGGCCACAAGCTGATGGCCTTCCGCCTACGCGGCGGGCGCGGTGATTTCACGGCGGCCACATGGATCTATCCCGATGGCACAACCGCTATTTTGCCCGACGGGGCCGCGCAGTTCGAAGAGCTGGACACGGATGAGGTGGCAGGTCGCGATGTGCCAACCCGCTGGCGCGTCACCCTGCCCGCGCGCGGCATTGATGTCGAGGTCGCAGCGATGAATCCTTTGGCCTGGATGGGTACACGGTTTGAATACTGGGAAGGCCCGGTGCGCGTGTCCGGCAGCCATGCGGGGCGCGGCTATCTTGAGATGACGGGGTACTGACCCTGTCGTCAGACTGTCACACAGCACCGTTAGGCCAGAGGCAAACGTAAGAAGGTTTGCCACATGACGGAATTGAAACTGGGCGCTGCCCTGATGGTCTCTGATCTGCCCGCCCATCGCGACTGGCTGATCGACGGGCAACGGGATCTTGAAATTCAGAATTTCATCTTTGCCGAGAACCTGGGCGACGCGGCGCTGGATCTGGTCGCCACAGCCAAATCCCAGTTGATCGGCTATTCCGGTCGGCTTGGGATCCACGGGCCTTTCTATGACCTGCCCCTGGATTGCCGCGACCCCGAGGTGCGGATGATCGTGCAGAAGCGTCTGGATCAAGGGCTGGATGCAGCGGCTGCCTTGGGCGCCACGCAGATGGTCATGCACTCGCCCTATTCGACCTGGAGCGCCTACAACCTCGACGCTGATATCAAGGCGCGCGCCGAAAAATTAAAACGTGCACACGACACTCTGATCCCTGTTGTCGCCCGCGCCGGTGCTTTGGGTGTTGAGCTTGTGATCGAGAATATCGAGGACAAGAACCCTATGGACCGGATCACGCTGGCCGACAGTTTCGGCGTCGATCATGTACGCGCGTCACTTGATACCGGTCATGCGCATTACGCCCATGGTGCGACGGGTGCGCCTCCCGTGGATTACTACGTCCGCGTGGCCGGGGCCAAGCTGGCCCACGTTCATATTCAGGATGCTGACGGCTTTGCCGACCGGCACTGGGCGCCTGGTCAGGGAACGGTGAACTGGCATGCGGTCTTTGCGGCATTGGCTGAAAGCGCGCCAATCGCCCGATTGGTGCTGGAGCTGAAAAACACCGCCGATGTCATCACGGGCTTTGAATACCTGCGCGATCTGGGCTTGGTCGCCTAAGCTCAGCGCACCACATAAACCGAGGCGTCCGAGTGCCGCACGACACGCGCTGCATTCGGACCCAGAAGATAGTCTTTCAGGTCCGGTTTATGGGCTCCGATCACGATCAGATCACTGCCCGCGCTTTTGGCGGTCTTCAGGATCTCTTGATAGGCCGTTCCAGTGCCAACCACGTGGCGGATCGTATCATTGCGCGCCTCGCCCAATACGTTTGTGCACAGCTCAACCAGCTTGTCATGCGCCTCGTCCACAGCTTTTTCATGGAAATCCGCTTCAAAAAAGCCCGACACCCAGCTTTCGCCGAAATCCGGTAAAACCGTTACCACGTCCAATTGTGCCGCGTTTTGGTCGGCCATCGCGGCTGCAGTTGTCAGAACTTGGGAATCCAGCGTTCCATTGCTGATATCGACGGCGCAAAGTACAGATTTGATCATGCGAGCACCTCTTGTCTGGCGGCGCGGCCGCGTTGCAGGAATGCGATGAACCCCAGAAGAAGCAGTGCGGGGATAAAGACCAGCTGTTTCGGCGGCTGGCTGGTCGGCAAACTGACCGAGGTTAAGCGCACTGCGTCATCACCGTAATAGTCAAAGATACCCAGTTCGTCCGCCACAGGCGTTCCAAAGAGCGGCTCATCCAGTTTGACCAGGCCATCCTCGGCAATCGGCAACAGGCCCATTGCTTCGACGCGTGCCGCGCCTCCGTCTTCTTCACCGACAGTGACCACAACAGTGGTGTCCACCATCTCGAGCGTGTCGAAATCAGGCCCGGCCACGACAAGTCGTAATTCCGTTCCCGGAGCCGCGTTGCCCACGGTTTCCTCCAGCGCCGCCGGTTCAACGGACACAAAGGGCGGAGCGATCCGGTTCATGAAGTAATCGGGTCGAAACAGAGCAAAGGCCACAAGGATTAGCGCGACGCTTTCGTAGATGCGGCTGTGGGTCACAAAATACCCCATTGTTCCCGCCGTGAAGACAAGGATCGCTATAGTAGCGGAAATGGCGACAATGATCCCCTCGACCCAAGTCACATCGATCAGCAACAGATCGGTGTTGAAGATGAACACGAAAGGCAATGCGACGGTGCGCAGACTGTAGAAGAACGCGGTAAAGCCCGTCTTAATCGCATCCCCGCCCGATACGGCTGCAGCGGCAAAGCTCGCAAGACCCACAGGCGGGGTCACATCCGCCATGATGCCGAAATAGAACACAAACAGGTGCACCGCGATCAGCGGCACGATCAGCCCGCTCTGCGCACCCAACTCGACCACAACCCCGGCCATAAGCGAGCTGACGACGATGTAGTTCGCCGTGGTCGGCAGGCCCATACCGAGGATCAGGCTGAGGATACCGACCATGATCAGCATCAGGATCAGGTTGCCGCCCGACAGGAACTCAACCAGATCGGCCATCACCTGCCCCACGCCGGTCAGGGTCACGGTACCTACGATCACGCCCGCCGTGGCGGTCGCCAAGGCGATCCCGATCATGTTGCGGGCACCGTCGATCAGGCCCTGCCACAGATCGGCAACACCCTCGATGAAGGTGTTGTACAGGTTGCTTTGTCCCCGGAACATCGCCTTCAACGGCTTTTGGGTCAGCAAGATCACAAACAGCAGCGCCGTGGCCCAGAAGGCAGACAGGCCGGGTGATTTCTGTTCGATCATAAGGAAATAGACCAGCACAATGATCGGCAGCAGATAGTGCAGACCGGCCTTATAAATCTCGGCAATCACCGGCAAGGTCACCTGCTTGGCGTTTGGATCGTCGGGCTCCAGATCAGGAACGGTCGCTGCCATCCTGAGAAGCACGACATAGATCGCCACAACGATCAGCGACATGATCAGACCTGCCATGCTGGGTTGCCAGGCTGTGATCGCTTCGACCGGGAATTGCGATCCATAGCAGAGCCCGGCAAAGACCAGGAAGAAGGACAGCATACCCACAATCGTGCGCGCCAGATGCACGTCGCGGTCGCCCAGTGTGGGCATATTCCGCTTCACCGCTTCCAGATGCACGATATAGACCAGCGCGATGTAGGAAATCGCAGCGGGCAGGAAGGCATGGGTGATGACCTCGACATAGGAGATACCCACATATTCCACCATCAGGAAGGCCGCAGCCCCCATCACCGGGGGCATGATCTGACCGTTCACCGACGAGGCGACCTCGACCGAGCCCGCCTGCTCACTGCTGAACCCCACGCGTTTCATCAGCGGAATGGTAAAGGTGCCGGTGGTTACCACGTTCGCAATGGAAGAGCCCGAAATCAGGCCGGTCGCGGCAGAGCCCACGACAGCGGCCTTTGCAGGACCGCCCCGCAGGTGACCCAGCGCGCCAAAGGCCATCTTGATAAAGTAATTCCCTGCCCCGGCCTTATCGAGCAAAGCTCCGAACAGCACAAACAGGAACACGAATTTGGTAGAGACGCCCAGGGCAATGCCAAACACGCCCTCGGACGTGATCCACATATGGCTCATCGCCTTTTTCAGGCTGGCGCCCTTCCAACGGATAACCTCGGGCACCCATTCAGATGATCCGAAGAAAACATAGGCCAGAAAGATCGTCGCTATGATCGCCATCGCGGGCCCAAGCGCGCGGCGCGCGGCCTCGAACAGCAACAGCAACCCGACTAGAGCGACCCATTTGTCAGTGTCGTCAGCCAGTCCGCCGGCATCCACGATCTTCTGATAGAAGAAATAGCCATAAAGCGCGACAAAGGCGCCCAAGACCCCCATGATCCAATCCTGCACCGGGATATAGTCGCGCGGGCTGGATTTCAGGGCCGGATAGGCCGCAAAGGCCAAAAACATGGCAAAGGCCAGATGGAACTGACGGGAATTGTTCACGACACTGCCGGGCAGCACATAGTTGGCCAGCGGCGAGGCCAAGGTGACCTGAAAGATCGACCAGACCGCCGCAACAATGGCCAGGAATATCCCGACATTGCCGACCGGATTGCGCCCGCCTGCGTCGGAAGAGGCAACAAGATCCTGCAGCTCTTCTTCGGATAGCGGGCGGTTGGATTGTGTGTCGGAACTCATGACATGTCTCCCCGTCGTGGCCGGTTTTTGTGGCCTACCGTCTTGCCCGTTTTGGTCACGGGTATCTTGGGTGACAGGGCGCCCATGGGCACCCTGTCTTGAACTGGCTTACTGAACCCAGCCTTTTTCTTTGTAGTACTTCTCGGCACCGGGGTGCAGCGGGGCCGACAGGCCATCTGCAATCATTTCCTCGGGCTTGAGGTTGGCGAAGGCCGGGTGCAGCTTTTTGAAGTCGTCGAAGTTCTCAAAGACCGAGCTGACCACCGCATAAACGGCGTCTTCCGACACGTCCGCCGAGGTCACGAAGGTCGCGCCGACACCAAAGGTCTGGGTGTCTCCATCCGACCCGCGATACATGCCGCCCGGAATGGTCGCGGTGCGGTAGAACGAGTTGTCATCGACCAGCTTGTTCACAGCGTCGCCGCCCACGTTCACCAGAACCGAGTCACAAGCGGTGGTGGCTTCCTGGATCGAACCCGAGGGGTGACCTACGGTATAGACCATCGCGTCGATCTGGTTGTCGCAAAGCGCTGCAGACTGTTCCGCCGCTTTCAGCTCAGTCGCCAGTTCGAAATCATCGGTTGTCCAGCCCATCTCGCTCAGCAGCACTTCCATTGTGCCGCGCTGACCGGAACCGGGGTTGCCGATATTGACGCGCTTGCCTTTCAGGTCCTCGAAATTGGTGATCCCGGCATCCGCGCGGGCCACAACGGTGAACGGCTCGGGATGCACCGAGAAGACGGCGCGCAGATTCTCAAACGGGCCGGCCTCTTCGAACTTGGATGTCCCGTTATATGCGTGGTACTGCCAGTCGGACTGGGCGACACCGAATTCCAGTTCGCCTTCGCGAATGGTGTTGATGTTATAGACCGACCCACCTGTCGATTCGACCGAGCACCGAACGCCATGTTCTTTGCGGCCCTTGTTGACCAAGCGGCAAATCGCGCCACCGGTCGGGTAATACACACCCGTCACACCACCGGTACCAATGGTGATGAACTCTTCGGCATAGGCCGCAGGCGCCATCATCGCAGCGGTCACAAATGCGCCGAGGCTAAGCTTGCTGCTGTTTTTCATGTTCGAACTCCCAACATTTTTTTGTTCGCGGGAGACCAGGCAACCTCAGGGTTTGAAGTTGCGAATATCACCTTCGGCCCGTGCAATGACGGGTATAGGTCTGATTTTTCGATAGTCTCCCAACTCCTGAGACGTTTCATTCTGAGATACCGCTTGTCAAGGCCAGAGCCAACGCAAACGCCGCTCGGGCTCAGATTTGACGAGGAATCTAAAAATTTCCCCACTTGCATCGGGTTTCGGTTGATGTGTCCAAAACACAATGAGACTCGTGATTTTTGATGCCGCCACGCTAGTGACGTGCTACCTGTCTTTGCCGCATGGATTTGAGCTTTCTGTAGATTGGCTTTTCGTACAGAATGTATATTCCAACGGCTGCGACCTGACACAGGATGAAAACCGCCACTATCATCAATCCATTGTCCGGACTCAGGACCAGCGAAAGCGCCGCTATGGCCGGAGCGATCAGCATTAGGTGGCTGAGATACAATGCATAAGATGCATCACCCAACAGTATCAAAAATGGCGACTTGTAACGCGACAGGACAGGTTCAAGCGCCAGCATGCCAACAACAATAAGGCATGCCGGAACGCCCCATCTGACGATCCGCAGCCCGGAATCCTGCAGCAAATACAAAGCCAGAAACGAAGCGCAACACAAGACCAGCCCAAACAGTGGATTGAGTTTCGATTGCAGATCATTCATCACCTTTGCAACGATGAGACCTGCCGCAAACTCCAACAGAATGCCTTTGGTGTAAAAGCCCATTACAGGATCAAGACCATGAATCAATTTTCCCATGACCGCCAGAAAAACGAACAAGGTCGTCAGCCCCAAAACCAGGTGCTGGCGGGAAATGGCCAGACCCAGAGCAAAAAGGACATAGAAAAACATCTCTAGATTCAACGTCCATCCAACGCTGATAATCGGCGACACCGGAGGAAGTGCGCCGGGATTTTCGTAAGCAACGAACAGCAGAGACTTTAGCACTTCTTCGGTCGTAAGAGCGGTATTCCCATCAATTGCAATGAATACAAAAATCGCCATCCAATAGAGCGGGACAATACGACTGATCCGATGCACCATAAACTCGCCCGGGCCAAGCTTGATCCCAGAGTGGTACATGACAAATCCACTAATAACGAAGAAAATATCGACACCATAGGCTCCGACCTCGAAAGATCGATCCGGCAAAAACAGACATATGTGAAAAACCGCAACCAACGCAGCCGCAAACGCCCGCAGATATTGCAGATTTACGAAATACATTTTCCAACCATGAGGTTAACAACCCTCGCAAACACAACCCAGTCACCTTGCCACACCGGCATGGTCCGATCAAGTTTCGGCATTACTGAAGTAGACTGGCCGAAAGGAGGCTAAAGGACCGCTCAAATAGTCTCGGAAATCAGTTTGATAGTGGTGCCCAAGGAGAGACTCGAACTCTCACGCCCGTGAAGGCGGGGGATTTTGAATTCCATCGACCTTAAATGATTTCAAATCCTTAGCCGGTTTTACTCACAGAAACATAGAAAGAACACTTCGTGAAACTGTGAGTAAACGGTTCCGGCCAAACGAAATGGCTCAGATTGAAACCTAGGCGCACTCTGCAAGGCAATTTCTTGCACAAATTAGCTCTGGCGTTGATGACAACGGCGCCGATTATTGAAGGTGATCTAAGGAACTGTGAGTTAGAGTTCGATGACTCTGCTGCTGATAGCACCCTTTACAACGACGGATAGCCACAGCCGCAGCGAAGAACCAAGTTACTAAATTGCTTTATCTTCTCCGTCATGTTCAATGCCCCCCTGTATGAAAGATGCCAGCGCGTTGGATAGATTTTAACGTGGCAGCAGTTAGCATTGATTCTAACGAAATATGTATTCCGACTTATGCGTTGGGGGTAGGCAGCTGTTTTGGATTGCCAATTTCCAGAAATCGCTATGTCAAGACGCGATAAACTGATGCCCTTCCAATCCCTAGTATTTTCGCTATCTCTGAAGCACTCATACCCTCTGCATGCAGTTTTGCAACCCGCTCTCGGTCTATAGTTGCTCTCCGCCCCTTATAGACACCCTTTGGGGGATTCAAATGTTTGGGAGTTAAGAATTCTTACTTACGTGTGGCTGTATCTGGAGCGCTAGCCTAAAAGGGTTCAGAAGACACGGCATCTTCGTTAGACAGGATTGACGATCTCGAAGGTATCGCAATCAACAGTAACCTGCTGATATTTATTCGGTCACTCACAAAATTGGCCGAACTATCACTCGATGAAAATGGGGCAATCAGCATTAGAGCGAGAAGTGCCTCCGAAACTGCATTGGACCTAAGATCGCGAAATCAAAGATGTTTGAAGCAAATTGCTTAACGAGGTTAGTTCGAACCCTGCCCCTGCGGTATGGACCAACATAGCGCCGAAAGCCCGCGACCTGGTCGCGTAGAAATTTGCAGTGGTTCGGAACTTTTTAGCTCTTGAGAATGCGCCGCCTTTGGCAACCCTTGCCTTGTGCAGCGCGAGGTTTTTCTCAAGCGCGGCTATGTCTCTAACACGTTAATGCACACTGAAAATGTCACGTTAAATCCAACTAGGATTAGATGAGATCGGAGGCTGAGGTCAAATTTTGTAACAGATCCAGTTAGGGAATTGAGGATTTGCTTTGAGGCTCAAGCATCTTAGTGTGGAATTCTGTTAGCAGAGGTTTAGGCGCTAGGTGAAGACACTCGACTCAGAACCCATCGGACTTGGTGCACGGCTTCTTTCGTTGCTCGCAGCTTTCGTTTTTCTGGATCAATGGCTTGACCACACGACTCCGTTGACGACCGCGCAATACAAGAGCGTCTCTGTTGCCCTTGCATTTCTAACCTCAAGTTGGGTGGCCACAATCGGTGCAGTTTCGTTGTTTGCGCTGGTAATTTTATTCAAACCGATAAGGCGCCCATGGTCCGAAGAACAGCTAGAGTCTGGGTGGCGGGTGTTTTCTATCGGTGTTGCCGGAATGCTGGCCTGGTGGCTGGTGACTTTGGGGCCGAACCATGCGCACGGGCAGACCTATATCTTCGATAGATTGCTGATCCTGGCATTCCTGGTCGCGTCATACAGGTGGCCCATTTTTCTTCTGCCATTTGTCGTGCTAGCCTACGCGCTGGCACATCAAATATCGGTGCCTGCAATTGGTGGACCTGTATTACCACACAAACTTTTGCTACTTGAAGGTGTCTGTCTGATCGTGGTCTGGCAAGTTTTGCGAGGCGCGGGATTGCCCATTCGGCGCAAAGACGCACTATTGCTGCTCGCGTGCCTGATCGCCGGTCGGTATTGGTATCCGGGCTACGGGAAGTTCATGCTGGATTGGACGCAATTTGCGCATGTGCAAAATGCGGTTTACAGCGCGTACGGACATGGTTTCACAAACTGGCTTCCGGTAGAGACCGTGACCAGTTTTGCAGGTTACCTGGGGCACTTTAGCTGGCTAATGATCTGGTTCGTGTTGTTATTTGAACTGGGCTTCCTGTTAATGGTTGTCAATCGGTGGGCGACATTGCTTCTGATTGCGGCCGCAATTCTATTCCACTTCGGCGTATTCGTGCTTTTTGGCTTCTTATTCTGGACCTGGATAGTGATGGACATTTTGTTCGTCTACCTGCTTTTACGGCACGTCAGATTACCTGAAACCTCGCCCTATTCGTTGTGGGCCACCATAGTATCGATCCCGCTGATCATACTGACACCGATATGGAGCGATCCTTCACGATTGGCATGGTTTGATACTGGTATGTCATACGTGACTCGGTTCTACGCTGTGGGTCAAAGCGGGCAGATGTATCAGCTTTCGCCCAAATTTTTCCAGCCTTACGACGATAACATGAAGTTCTCGTTCTTCGGTTATCTGTATCCGGACCGCGCAACTTTGGCAGGGCCCTATGGTGCCAGCAGTGATCTTGACGTCGCGCGTGCCGTTCAAGACGCCAAAACGCCCGAGGAGATTTTTGCCATCGAAACAGAACGTGCCGCCGAAAAACCAGGGAACGAGGAACGCATCGAGATTTTTCACGATTTACTGCGCGAATACATTGCTAACTGGAATGACGGCTGCATGTGCAAACCATGGTGGAGTGCATTGCAACCGCCACCTCAATTCTGGACATACCCTTGGTCAGATGAACTTCCGGTCTATGTTGCGCAGGAGCCGATCCGCGAAGTTCAGATAATCGGTGTAACGACGTGGTTTAATGGTGAAACCATACAGGAGATTCGCCGTGAAGACGCTGGAAAAGTCGAGATTCCGCTGTGACTGATGAAACGGTCTTGATCTACGATGGAGATTGCCCATTCTGCTCGCGCTACGTTGCGATGGTGCGGCTCAAAGAGGCGATCGGACCTGTCAATCTAGTAGACGCACGGAATGGTGGCGATGTCGTTGAACAGATCTTGGCCAAGGGCCTTGATCTGGACGACGGTATGGTTCTTTTGTTTAACGGTGACTATTATCATGGCGCTGAATGTATTCATCGATTGGCGCTACTGTCGACCAGAAGCGGCCTGTTCAATCGCCTAAATGCGTTGGTGTTTCGATCGCCGACTATGAGCCGTGTGCTTTACCCCGTTTTGCGATTTGGTCGAAATACAGTTCTCAGACTTTTGGGGCGGCAAAAAATTTCCGCATAGTTTGCAGAAATCATAAAGCAGCCCGACAGCCAATCAGTCCACGAAATATCCGGACCAGGGGCTTCATTCATGAAGCTGTCCAATCAAATTCATTTGCGAGACTATTGGCAA
Source organism: Ruegeria sp. HKCCD7255 (assembly GCF_013031565.1). Taxonomy (NCBI): domain Bacteria; kingdom Pseudomonadati; phylum Pseudomonadota; class Alphaproteobacteria; order Rhodobacterales; family Roseobacteraceae; genus Ruegeria; species Ruegeria sp. HKCCD7255. The sequence continues at coordinate 577,099 of NZ_WQAG01000002.1, forward strand.
CAACCTGAGCGATATCCGCCGACCAAATTCCGGTGTGACCACCTTGCATGATTTTAAGGACAAGCTGTCCGCCGACGGCCTCTGTCCAGATGGAAACGCCTGCGGATTTGATTGGCCCGTCTTCGGCGCAAAACAGAACGGTTTTCAGATCGATGGGGTGTGGCTTCCACTCAACCAACTGGCTTCTCAAATCATGATTTACAATCCGAAGATGCGGGTTGCGAAATGGCTTGCGCAACAGTTGAACCGGTGTCCGTCGAAGCGCTTGTTTCACCTTGAACCGCAAACCTCTTTCAACCACGGGCTCTGCATCGATCAAAAGCAAGGTAACAGGCTGACCAGCTGCCATGAGCGTGCGCGCCGTTTCATAGGCAAAGATGCCTGCAATGGAAAAACCGACGAGGTAAACAGGACCTCTATGCGGCTGATTTAGAACGACTTCAGCAGCACTTTGAGCCATTTCATCCAGCGTAATGCGCTCGGTCGGCGCGTTCGACAGCAGCTTACCGTAGCGAATGCCAACAAGCTGTGCATATGGGCCAATAGCATCGCTGAATGCCAAATAGTCTGACAAATGCCCACCGAGTGTCGGCAGCGCATAGACTACAGGTTCGGCGTTTGAAGAGTTCATCGGGACAAGCGCCACCTGTGGGCTGTTCGCTCTGTAGTGTTCGATGGACTGTGCCAAACGGTCAACCGACGCACTTTCCAAAGCGAAAAGTTCCAAAGGAAGCTTGATGCCAAGTGTCTGCTCAAGCGTCAGCGATAGCTCCATGGCCGAAAGCGAGTTGCCACCCTTTTCAAAGAAGTCATCAGACGGTCCGAAATCGTCGTGACCCAAGATCTTTTCCATTGCCTCTTTGACGTGAACTCTGGTTTCGGGGTCGGCGACGTTCTGTTCGGACTGGAATTCGGAGGGCAGCTTGGCTTCAACAGAAATTTCTGCTGATGGTTGGCAGGGCGGCCGCGCGAACGGATCCGCTGCCGGATCGCGCGATAACTGCCCGAAGATAAGATCGATGGCTTCTTCTATTTCACCCTTCAGCTCACCCTTTAGCGGCGGCAGGGCATGGCCATACGAGTGCTGTAAAATGACCGCGCGGTCGCACCGCGATGGGACTTCCATCAACTGGCCAAGGGTGTGCAGGCTGTCTTGCGGTGAAATCAAATGAAGCGTTGGCGTCTCGACTTTCCAGTCGTGCTGCGCTGCGCTTTCTGACACAGGACCAGACGCGAAATTCATAAAGACCCCAAGCTCGGGGTGCCTGGCTGCAACAAGGGCGGCAACCAAAGCCCCATCGCACACACCGGCGATACCATGGATTGGCCCAAGCTCGTCCAAGGCCCGCATCACCACCTCCAGGCTTTCGTTCAGCCGCGTTGCATCGATACCGCCCCAGCTTCGGTACATCGGCTTGGTATAAAGGCCAGCGGCGACAGCCGCCCCGTGAAAGTTGGGTTTCGGAGAGCACTGGTGCGGCGCATCCAGGAAAACGAATTCAATTTTGCCCCGAAGCCCGTCGACCCAGAACGTCGCTCGCAAGCTGCGTTCGGCCAGATCGGCATCCGACGCTTCGCCATGCAAGAACAAGACGCGTCGGACACCGTCTGAAGACTGAGGTCGCTTTGCGTGCTGTGAAAGCGTAGGCAGAACAGTTTGACCGGAAATGGCTTGCGGGTTGAGCTGTGCCAACAGTGCACGAGGTGTCGGGTGATCACTGACTGCCCATGTGGGCAGGTCGGCGCCAAAACGGTCATTGAGCGCCAGCACCATTTCCAACGCAGCAAGAGAGTTGACACCAACATCACCAAGGTGTGTGTCATCGGTGACCGTCACATTGGCGCGCAAATAAGGTTGGATCACGTCGATGACGTTTTCGATCGAGATAGGGCCATCGGCAGCCATCTGTGGGTCTGGCACTGACTGCGCACTGGTGCGTTCGCGCAAAACCGGACCGTCCTTACCCAATTCGTAAGTCTCCAACTGCCCCGCTTCCGCAGGTGCGCATACAGCATTCAGTTGCTGTGATAGCCGCATTCTAAGCGGCTTACCTGCCGCGGACATCGGGAGCTCTTGGACGTAAACAAGAGTTTGCGGAAGCATGTTGAGCGGCAGCTGCTTCGCTGCCCACGCATTCAATGTTTTGAGATCGACATCGCCGAAGTCGTCCGTCACCGCGAGCGCCACATCTTCGCCCAGCAGACTGTGTGCCCTCGGAAATACCATAAGCGAAGAAGAGGCGTTCATATCTGCCCAATCCGGGAAACGCCGCAATGTTGCTTCGATTTCCAACGGAGATATCGTTTTCCCACCCCTGTTTATGGCTTCCTTGAGCCGCCCTTTTACGCTAAGCCAACCTGAGCCATCCGCGGCGAACTCCCCAAGATCGCCGGTTCGGAAAAAGCCCCTTCCGGTAAAAGGGTCGTCTGGCGCCTGATCCTCATTTTCGTAACCGTCGATCACATTCGGCCCGCGCACTGTAATCTCACCGATTTCACCAGGTTCAAGAACGGTGTCCGGCGCGCCAGCGGTGGTATCTACGATTTCGACTTCCATATCGGGCAGGACCGGGCCAACGGTGCCCGGTTTCTCAAGTCGGTAACTCGGCGGCGGGGCGGCAATCGGCATTGCCTCGGTCATTCCGTAGGTGGGTAGGACGTGCACGTTGTCACCAAAAAGAGCTGACAGGTCTTCGGCCATCTCATGGGGCAAATCTGCCCCTGCATTACGGAGCGCACGCAACTTTGGCCATGGTTTGTTTTGAGACAGCTCTGGATGTTCAGACGCATAGGCCAAAACCTGATTCCACAGCGTTGGGACCATATAAACCCAACTGATGCCATCCGAATCGTCGAGTTCTTCGAAAAAGCGGTGAGGATCGAAGCCAGTTTGAAACCGCATCGAGGCACCAGACAATAGCGGCGCTACTAGATTGCAGGAAATTCCACCGACATGGTGCAGCGGCAAAACGGACAACCCTGTTTCATGCGGCGCAAGATCCAGAGACTGGGCGATCAATGCGCCCGCACGCATGAGTTTTTCCAGGCTGAACGTAACGGTCTTTTGCGCCCCGGTGGTTCCCGAAGTTAACAGCAACAGGACGGGCTCGGACGCCAAGCGCAACGGTGCCGGCGCGCTCAGATCCTCACTTGGTTTGCCGCTAGGCACGGGCAAAGCCACACCAGGCTGGTTTCCCAGCTCAATGACAAGAAGGTGCGGGATTTGCTTGGCCACGAGTCGCAACTGAGCAGCCTCGTCCGTATCCGCAAGCACCACAGCCGCCTCAACCTCCATGTTGGCAAGCTGGGTCGCAAGAAATTCCGCTGGCGCATCGGCCCCTAGCGGGACAGCAACATACCGGTTCATCACGGCCAGCAGCGCACCGGAAAGCGTGGTTCCATTCGGAAGCACCAAGGCCACACGCGCACCTGCGGCGACCCCCCAAGGTGTCAGGTCAAACTTGTCCACATAGTCTCTGAGGTCGGTGAAACTGATGTTGTCGCCCTTGGCCCAAAGCGACCGATCAGGATCGGGCAAAAACGCTGACACACCGAGGGGCTGGTCTGGCGCGCCATTCAGAACCGCCTTGGTCCGACCCACCACCGCATCGCCATATGCGGTTTCAGGCGCAACACCATCAGGTTCCTGCCAAAGACGACGCACCCGATAATTGGCCCATGCCGTGTAGAATGTCCGCGGCTGGAGCATATGCGGGAAGGTGGTGATTTCACCCATCAAGGGGCCACGCCTTGCATCCGCATACCAATCCAACCGCACAAATATTCTCATGCGATCTGCAAGGCGTCTGGACTCGACCAAGATGTCATCCAAACATTCCGGACGGCGCGCATCCGCTATTTTCTGATCCATACAAACCAAGGCACGATGCGTCCGCCAACATGTACGCGGATCCCACGCAGGTTCAGCCAATAGCTGGAAGTTCTCATCCAGAAACGCCACCCAAGTGTGACCATCTTGTTTGAAGTGCAACTGGATCCACAAAAGCTCGGACCCGATCATGAAGATTTTGTAGTCCGTTGGAGTATCGAACCCGCAGGCGTCTTCCACCAATTCCTCGATCAGGATGGTTGAGAAGTTGAACGGGTAAACCTTGCCCTCGTGGGTACAGCTTCCCTGCGCGGCCATCGCAGACAGTTCGGCAGTCACACGCTGCACATCAAATGGAGAGCCATTTCGCGTTAAATCCAGACCATCACGCACCACGGTTACGCCAAACGAATGGCCCGCACCGACGGGTTTCAGAACGAACCGACACGGCAGCTCCGGCGCAATACTTGGCAGCGATTGAGCAAGATCAGCCTTTGGAAGAACGTGCAAAAGATTTGGCAATGGAACGCCGAGCGACTTAAGGTATGTGCGCTCTTTCAACTTATCTAGTTGCGTAAAGGGAAACGGGTTGGCAGCGGTTCCGACAAATCGATTGTCCTGATCCCGCACGAGCCTCAGCTTGTCATCATGAACGTACCATCGCCGTTGCCGCGCAATAAGTTTCTCGTAAATGAATGGCTGGTGCGTTGGTGCATCGGCGACCAAAGCCGCAGCCTTTGCGACTTGCTGCGATGCAAATCTGGCGTTCTCGACGACACGTTCGACAAGCTCGTGAACACTCAGCTGTTCCAGTTCAGAGGGCGTAAGCGCGATAAGGGATCGCAGGCACTGCGTCAGGCAATAATGCGCCGCAATGGCCAGATCACGATCTTCGGAAAAGGCGCTGAGACGCAGCCCCGTTTCCTGAACTGTTTCAGAATACAAGCTTGCGCCATACTTTTCTGAGGGCGGTAGTTCAGCCCGAAGCAAAAGCCCCCAGCGTGGCTTTTGTGCGCGACGCACCGTATGCTCTCTCACATCAAGGGCTGCCATATCCGGGCTCTCAGTCCGTGGGCGACGCACGATATTGATATGTGGAACCCTTTCGATAAGCGCAGGTCCCTTGGGCACCCCGTCCTGCGCATTCAACCAAGATCCCCGTGGAAGATCAGGTATCAATTTTGTTGCTTCGGTGAACGCGTGACGCGTGCTTGCGCAATAGGCCTTCAGCGTGTCCCTAACACCCAGAAACGGTGCGACAGGTACCGAGGTATCAAGGCATCCGACAATGTTTTTGAGCTGCGGAACCTGATGTCGATTGGAAATGACATGGCAAAGCAACGGATGGCGGTCTTGGCTGTGCTCCGCACCCGTGGTCAGTCGCGTGATCAGAGCACTGGAAAGCGCGTGCAGCAAAAGTGGCACTGTGGTTTCCAACCTTTGCGCACAGGCTTCTACTGCATGAGTCTCTGCACCGTGCAGGACGCCAGTTGTCGGCAAGTCTCCAAGCGACAATCCAAGAGAGTTGGACAGCTTCGGCGCTGGCCGTTCGGCGCGAATATCTGCGCCATCTAGCAGATGCTCTAACTTGTCTCGGTTTGCGGCGGCTTTCGGACCACTCTCCAATTCGGCGCGTGCGTTTGCATAGGTGGTAAAGCTGTCATCGCCGCCTGAGTCAGCTTTCAGTCGACCTTCAAGCAGCATCTGCTTGAACTGCTTCTCGAGGCTTTGCATGCTGATCCGGTCTGAGAACAGGTGGTGCATGCTTAAGCAGATCCAATGGCGATCCTGCCCTTCGGACGAATGCAAAATCAGTGCGCGTGCCGAGGGCCCATAGGGCGAGACAAGGGTTCCTTCAAAAGCTTCAATTTCGCGTGTGACCGACTGATCAGGAACGGGGGCGGCACGCATTTCAACAGGGATTTGAAACTCGGGCAAAGCAATCTGGCGTGGCGGATCGTTCGGCTGTTCGGGTCGGAGAAGCACCATGCGAAGCGCTTCGTTCCGATCCGCTAATGCCTGGACCATTGCAGGAAGCCAGGTGGCAGGGACAAGCTTCTCAGGGATAGAGAGGCAAAGGCTGATATTTGCCCAGTCCTTCCAGCCCTCTTTTTCCAGCTCAGCCCAGATGGATTGTGTGCCTGTCAACGGCACGGGTCCCTCTTGTGGCGTTGCCATCGGTACTGGATCAGGATCAGCCCTGTCGGAAACGGTCAGTCTCTCCAGCAGGCTTTCGAATGTCGCGTCGCCGAGCAGGAACTCATACTCGATGTCGAATCCTAGCTCCTGAAGTGATTCAAGCAAATTCTCTGCATCAACGGAATCCATGCCCTGCGCGACCAAGGTTTCGGTTTCGCTTGGTGATGCCTGTAAGATCTCCGCCAAAATTTGATGGAGCATGTCCCGAATTTCTTCGGGCACCACCTTTACATCGGTCATCGCATCATTCCCCAACGATACTACCTCATCAAAGTGAATTTGCCGGGCTCTTACGACTGAATCTGTTGTTTTTTGGCTCTTTCGCAGAAGTTAGGCTGTCAAAGCTCTAAATGGCAACCTACCGATATTCCAAACCTGGCACAGGTGATGCGAAAAAACCGAAGAAGATGAAAAACCCGAAGCAAGATTGCCGCCAATGAAACTTGAATTTCACCATATCAACTTGGTGGCCGACGATGTTGATCGGATGCATGACTTCTACACTGATGTGCTTGGCCTCGCGGACATCCCACAAGAGAATTTCCCACGCACCCAGTCGAATGAAAAGGCTGGCTATAGCGGCAAGATCAGGTTTGCTACGGAAGGCAGCATGCAAATGCATCTTGCCGAACGGGATTTTGGCGGCGCGTTCAAGAATAAGCGTGTCATAAACCCGGTCGAACGCGGGCACATTGCCTTCCGTACAGATGATCTTGATACCTTTCTCAGCATTCTGGATCGGCGCAACATCCCCTACTCAGACTATGGAACCACTTTCGCGAAAGAGTGGCGCTAAGTGTTCTTTCACGATCCCGAAGGCAATGTGATTGAGGTTCATCAACAAGTCTTTGCCAAAGATTAAAAATCGCTTCTGAGCTGAAAACCCATTCCCAGAGACGCGAGATCGGATTCTGGCCACCGAGCTCTTCTGCCAGTGATGTCGTCCTTTTCTGAATAACATCTTCGCTGCGGCAGAAATCATGGTTAGAGCACTGAAACTCAATGATCTTTCTACATCCACCGGAAGGTGCCCAGATCGTGCCTTTATTTTCGTTCTGCCGCCGCGCAATAATCGGTTTGAGACCAATCCATCGGCTCGAGAAAGGACAGATCTTCTGACTGCGTTAATTGCCTGTAAATTCTATTAATTTGGTGAGTAGTTAGTAAACACACTGTGTCGGAGAGTAGCAAATCAACACCCCCTTTAAGGTTTGCAATCGATTGGAGTTGTATTAATTCTTCTGAGATACTAGTGCGAAATCGTAGGGACCAGCGTGCGCGAACGCCTTTTGCTTTTTGGAATGTTTGGCGGCGGCCTTGCAGTGTTTATCACAGTAATACTGGTTTCGCAGGCTCGTGAACAGCGAGCTGCGGAAGCCACACCCTACTTGGTACCCGGCTCCCCTGCCATGACGATAAACATGGCACAGGAGCTTTATTCCACTTTGACGCCAGCACTCTTGCTTGTGATTTACGATGCGTTCGACAAAAAACAGGAAGACGAAATTTACGACACGCTTGCGCGCGTGACACACGGTGATGCCCTCGAATATCTGTATCTTGAAAGAGTTGGCGCAATGGCCGGTGGCGGCATCGAAGAACAAGACCAAACGATCCACGAAATCAACCTCTTGGATACAAGAGTTGACCGCGTCGAAACTGCGTTACTTATAAGCTCGACCTGGCAGGTGATTGGAACAGTTGGGCACTCAGAGCATCTTCATGTTCGTGGGAACACTTATAGCGCCGACCTTACAATATCGCCTGTCGAGGGCGCATGGCGCATAACAGATTTTGAGTTGTTGGACGTCGATCGTGATACAGCAGGTGAAATCTTTCCTGCATCTGATGAGCACTAATGGTTAGGGTCGAGAACCTTACGTTTGGTTACAGCGCCGATGGGTTCCGGCTGCGGATCCCGGAATTTTCGCTAGTAGATGGTGAGCGTCTGGCGGTTGTCGGTCCAAGTGGCAGCGGTAAGACGACACTGCTGAACCTGATAGCCGGGATCTTGTCGCCGGAAAGTGGAACAATCGAAGTCGCGGGAACGGTGGTGTCAAGACTGTCGGACGCCAAACGCCGCCGTTTTCGGGCAAGCCAGATTGGATTTGTATTTCAGGACTTTGCGCTTCTGGACTACCTTTCTGCTCGACAGAATATCTTCTACCCTTATCGGGTAACGCCCGCACTGACGCTGGACGTAGCAGCAAAAGACAGGGCAGAGAAACTTGCGACCGCTTGCGGGATCGGTGACAAACTTGATCGTCATCCTTCGGCGTTAAGCCAAGGCGAGCAGCAGCGGGTTGCGATCTGCAGAGCGCTGGTAACACAACCCAAGCTGATCTTGTCAGATGAGGCCACTGGCAATCTTGACCCAGAAAGCAAGGGGCGCATTCTTGATCTTCTTTTCGAACAGGCCGCCGAAGCGGGTGCCGCTGTCCTTGCTGTGACCCACGATCACGAGTTGCTGCCACGCTTCGAGCGCGTCCTAGATTTTGCGCAGTTTCGCGAGGGGATACAGGTATGAACGCGCTGTATCTGGCCTTTTCCTACCTTCGCTACAACTGGGCGCGCAGCCTTGTATTGGTTCTTGTGGCCGCGCTCATCATGTTTGTCCCTATTGCGACGCAGACGCTGTTATCAACCAGTGAACGCGCATTGCTTGCGCGCGGCGAAGCAACGCCTCTGCTGCTGGGCAGTCGCGGCTCGCAACTCGACCTGACGATGGCGGCGCTCTATTTCTCGGAAGAACGCCCCGACCCTGTTGCGATGCGTGAGGTGGAAACTGTTTGGGATAGCGGTCTTGGGGTTCCGATCCCGGTACATACAGCATTCTCTTCGGGCGGGTTTCGGATCGTGGGCACCACTCTCGACTATTTCGATTTCCGCAATCTCGATACGGCTTCAGGTCGCGGGCTGTCGGTTTTGGGAGATGCGGTCATCGGATCAGATGTTGCGGAAACCTTAGGCAAGGGTGTTGGCGACACACTTGTCTCTGCGCCTGAAAACCTGTTCGATCTTGACGGTGTCTATCCTCTCGAAATGCCAATTGTCGGGGTTCTTGCGCCGACCAATACACCTGACGACCAAGCGATCTTTGTCGACATAAAAACCGCCTGGGTCATACAAGGTATAGGTCACGGTCATGAAAACGTCGTGACCGCTGATGAAGTCGCAGCAGGATCGTCGGTGCTGGCCAACGCGGCCGTAGTTCAATACCAGCGGATCACCGAAGACAATATTGAGAGCTTTCACTTCCACGGCAGTCAGGACGACTTTCCGGCGTCCGCTGTTATCGTTGTGCCGAATGACACGCGCTCAAGCACAGTCCTAAAAGGTCGTTACCTCGACAGCGAACTTCCGACCCAACTGATCGAGCCCGCAGGCGTTATCCAGGGTCTTGTGGATCGAATTTTTCGCATCAAATCGCTTTTGGATGTGGTCACCGCAATTATCGCCATCGCTGCGGCCGCTGCCGTCGGTCTGGCGGTATTCTTGAGTTACCGCTTGCGTGCCCGTGAAATAGCAACTGCCGTAAAACTGGGCGCGCAAAAAGGTATGGTTCTGCGCCTCTTGGCAGCCGAGACCTTTACACTATTGTTAGTCGCAGGAAGTATTGCTGCTATTGGCGCAACTATTGTTTCGCGCAACGCTGAGGCCTGGGTTGGCTGGCTGCTTGCGCTTGGTACTTAGTGGACAGGAGGTTTCTTGAAACAACTTCTAATTAAGGCTTCGCTTGCTACGCTGATTGCTGCCACGCCCGCGCTGGCACATTACGGAATGATTATTCCGAGCGACCCGATGATCAGCCAGGAAGACGGGCGTAACGTTTCGTTCTCGGTCGGATTTGCCCACCCGTTCGAGTTGGAAGGCTTGTTCCTGGATACACCGGTGTCTTTCAACGTGACGCACAAAGGCAAAACAACCGATTTGCTCGGCACCTTGCAAGACGCAACTGTGATGGATGAGCAAGGTTATACCTTTGACTATCGCTTGGAACGCCCCGGAACCTATGTGTTTGCAATGGAGCCGCAGCCCTATTGGGAACCTGCCGAAGACGCCTTCATCATCCACTACACAAAAACCTATGTGACGGCCTATGGCGATGACGAAGGCTGGGACACTGAGCTTGGTTTGAAAACCGAGATCGTGCCGCTTTCCAAACCTTTTGGCCTTTGGGAACACAATGTCTTTCAGGGGATCGTCAAACTGAATGGCGAAGCGGTGCCCTATGCCGAAATTGAAGTAGAGTTCTTCAATGACGGCGCTGGTGCGACGGTTCCGGATGAGCTGATGATCACACAAACGGTTAAGTCAGACGCAAACGGTGTCTTTACCTACGCACCACCGTCAGATGGCTGGTGGGGTTTTGCGGCCCTTAATACTGCTGATTACACACTGACCGAAGAAGGTTCGGGTGAGGAAAAAGCGGTTGAGCTTGGCGCTGTGATTTGGGTTCACTTCGAAGAGTGGACAGGGCAGTGATCCGGGCGCTCGCTTTTGCAAGTCTGGTGGTCGCCGCTCCCGTCGGAGCAGCAGCACATCAGCTAGTAGTCTTTGCCTCGGTCGATTGCGAAGCGGTAACCATCGAAGCGAAATTCTCCAACGGGCGCGTGACCCAAAAGGGCGATGTGCGCGTGCTTGATGGCGAAAACAATTTGCTGAAAACGCTTCAACTGGAAAGTGACGGAACAGCGTTGGTTCCGCTCGACAGCGTCGATCATTCCGGGGGTTTGTTAATCGAAGTTGATACGGGCCACCATGACAATTACTGGATCGTGACCCCCGAAGACATCGCGCGGAAATGCGGGAGCTGAGTTCGGTGCGGAGTTTGAAGAGGTTTCTCGCGTTTGCGATGATCATGATTTCAGTGAATGCGGCGTTGGCACAAGACCGCCCGCGGGTCATCGTGGTCAATCAAGCGCTGCAATATTTCGCCGAGCGCCTGCTGGATGGTACGGCAGACGTGGCCTTTCCTGTGCCGGAAAACGTTGATCCGTCGTTCTGGCGACCTTCGATAACCGACATCAGCACGATCCAGTCAGCAGATCTGATCCTCTTGAACGGAGCTGGCTTTGCAACCTGGATCGACCGGGTGTCACTACCTCGATCACGCGTGGTAAACACCACTGCAGCGATCGAAGACCAGTTCATTGTGACCGAGAGCATTACGCACAGTCACGGGAGCGGGGATGAACACTCGCATGAGGGGCTGGCTTCCTACACTTGGCTTGATCCCACGCTGGCCATCGCGCAGGCGGAAGCGATTGCGGCCGCTGTTGTCGCGCGTGATCTTGCTTCTGCAGAAGATGTTGAACCTAGGCTTGCAGAATTACGCTCTGAACTGATGGCAATGGACCAAATGGCTCAAATTGCTTTAGGCGAACTAGATGGCATCGAGATGATTGCGACGCATCCGCGGTATCAATATCTCGCCCGACGCTATTCCTTGCCCGTCACGTCTCTGGAGTGGGAGGCCGGTGCGATGCCAACTGCGGAGGAGTTGGCAGACCTCGAAAATCTTATCGCCGAAACCGGCGCCAAGCTGATGATCTGGGAGGCGACACCCCCAGAAGCAGCCCTTGCCGCAACACAGTCATTGGGATTGCAGAACGTTGTCTTTGCTCCGCTCGCGCGGAACTCTGGTCAGTCAGCATTTGTTACATCGATGGACGCGTCGATCAAGAGCCTTGCTGACGCGGTCGAGACCGTTCAAGGCGACTAGCTCGCAGCCAGAGAAGCCTTAGCATTTCAGGCGTTATTGACTGAGGTTTACATGTCCAATTCTTCTGCTAACGACGCTGTCCATTTCCGCAAAATGTCTTCATTGCGATGGAAATCATGGTGGGAGCATTGAAACTCGATTATCTTTTTGGATTTGTCAGTTGGTGCCCAGATCGTGCCAGCATTTCCATTCTTCCGCCGCACAACAATAGGTTCGACCCCAATCCGAGGTATTTTATATTTGGATGCAGCCCAAAAATAGTTAGCCCTTATGTAGCGCGCGCGAAGTGACTTTGGAACGTTCACGCCCAGCATTCGACAAAAGCGACCAACCGAAAGAACGCCTATCCAGGTGATCCATTTCGAAGTGGTGATCCTTTCATCCAGAGCGGGTGTAAAACCATCGTTCTTGCTGAGCGTTGACAGGAACAATGCCGGGTTTTCGGGTGGGTCAATCAGTACCAAATCGTCTACTTCGTGGCCCATCGCCATCAATTGTCTGGCGACTTCATGTGCGGTGACGGCTCCCATCGAAAACCCACCGATGGAATATGGGCCTTGTGGTTGTTCTTGCATAATGACCGAAAGGAACTCTTCCCCGATGCTTTCGATCCGCTTGTTCAATTCGCTGCCCAGAGCATCCCAATGAAGCGTTATCAACTTTAGATCACGCGGCGTTTGGAGACTTTCGTTCAACAAATCCAGCATTCGCCGGTTCGCATTCAACAAGAAAGTCTTCCGCCCTGCCTGTTGAGACTGCGAAGCGAGGATGGTGCCATTTGTCACCTCTGAGTCCGCCCCATCTGAAAGATCAGATACACGTGCCGCAAGTGCCTTTAGCTGTGGAAAATCAAAAAGGTCTGACGGGATGAGGCTTAGGCCACTGGAGCGCGCCTTTGAAACCACGCTGATCGACAAAAGGCTGTCGCCGCCGAGCTCAAAGAAATCATCGTCATCAAATATCTCTTCTATCCCAAGTATTTCCGACCATATCCCTCGTAGCGTCTCCAGGCTTTCGCAAGGCGCGGTTGCAGGAGGTGCTTTACGATCCGATACAGTGGCCTTCAGCTGAGCACGGTCGGTTTTCCCGTTCGGCAATTTGGGCAACGCATCCCAGATCTCGATGCGATCTGGCACCATATGAGCAGGTAGCGTTTCCCGAGCTTGACTCAGAATTTCTTCCGACGGCCTGTTGCTTTCCACATGCGCGACCATTGAAAGAGGCACATTTAGGTGGCCGGCATTTTTCAACGCCAGAACCAATTTGTTCCGTTCCTTTGGGCTAAGTGATTGAATTTGATCTTCTATTTTCATCTTCCAATCGCCGTTACCATGACCATGGAATTACCCCAATGTGCATCCCGCGTGTCTTCGGGAATTTCCAGATCGTTGATTTTGGACACATGAAACTCGGCAAAGTGCTCCAGCAACGCACGCTGATGAGCACGCGATAGGCTGTCTTCTTCCATTGTGAGATAGGTAAAACGCCCGCCGGAATTCAGGTGTTTTGCCGCGTGTTCAAAGAAATGCGCGGCGAAGGTGACCGACCGCTGCACGCGCTCAACATATTCGTCTTCGGTTAGTGGGTAGGTGTGAAAAAGGATGCCATCGAACAGCGGCAGACTGTCCAGCGTATCCTCCCAAAACCCCTCAACCAACTTAATATCACGCCCGTCATATTGCGAACGCCATGGATGAAAAAAATCCTCGATGACAGCGCCATTGCACTCGATCAAGGTGTGCGATTTGGGTGTATGAGACTGCACAAAGTCTGCCGCCACGCCGCGACCAAAGCCAATTTCCAAAACATCTCCGCTACCTGCCGACACAGAACGTGCCATTTCAGCCATGATCGGAGTTTGCCAATCTTCCATGATATCTTGGGCAGCGATATGAGATTGACTGCGATCATAAATTTTGGCGAACGACCCACCATGCACATAGTTCGAGACCGTACGATCCAATGTGTCCAGTTCTTGAGCCAGTTCCCCTAGTCGAGTTGTCACCAAGCGCGCGCGATGGGCCGGATTTGGGCTGGCAATGAAATTGTCATTGGTCAGCTCAACCGTGATCTGGAAATTCGAAGTGCGGTTTACCCGTTTCATTTACTTAGCCTTTAAGTGCAGTCTTCAAGTATTGCTCAGCCATTCCACGTGGCATGCGCTCCAATGCGCTGCTCAATTCGTCATCGCTGACGGTGCGTGCAGGGCCAACCACAACGGCGGCGTTTCCAACAGATGACAGCGATGCCAGAACATTTTCCACCTCGTGTACTTCTATGCGGTGCCCCCTGATTTTTATCTGATCGTCGCCGCGCCCTAGATACTCGAACCGACCGTCAGGCCCGCACCGCGCCTGATCGCCGGTCCGATAAACACGCATGGTGTCGCCATCAATTTTCAGGTGTTGAAACGCCCTGTCAGTTTCGTCACGTCTTCCAAGATAGCCGCGTGCAAGACTGGGGCCGGCAACGCAAATTTCACCTATTTCATTTGCTTTGACGGGCCTGTCGTTTTCGTCCAGCAACAGCACCTGGGTTCCAGGGATTGGCGTTCCGATCGTCATCGCGCGATCCTCAGCCGGAGTGATCAAATCCGCCAAAGCCCAGACAGTCGTCTCAGTCGGACCATATTCATTGGCCAAGATACAGTCAGGCAGGATTGAGACATGAGAATGGTGCAGCGTCTCTGGCACGGCCTCACCCGCTAGAATAACCGTTCTGAGGCAGGACAGGGTTTTTGCGTCAGCTCCTTCAAGCAAGGCTTTGTAAAGCCCAGGCAGCATGAGCGTATGCGACACTTGTTGTTCGGCAATCAAGTTCGCAAGCCCCGCAATGTCCTGCTCATCACGCTCTTTCGTTACGACCAAAGAACCGCCCGATGTCAGTGCCCAATACAGACCAACGACCGAGCTGTCGAACGCGAAGGGCGAGATCAAGAGAAAGGCCTCAGGGGCAGAAGGATAAAACTGATCGCGCGCCGCCTGACTGAAAGACAGGTTCCCCCGCGAAATACAGACACCTTTGGGCGCCCCTGTTGAGCCTGAGGTATATATCACATACGCGAGATCATCTTCTTCTGTTTCGACGGGTTCAAACCCATCGCTCGACGGAACGTCTTCTATGCAAATCGCGTTTTCGATTTCGGATTCGGTGTCGCTCAACACAGCTTTCGCAGCGCAATCGGAAAGAACGTAGTCAATACGTTGACGGGGATAATTGCGATCGACAGGAACATACGCGGCGCCTGTCAGTAGTGTTCCCAGCATTGCACTGATTATGTCCGGCCCGCGCGGCAAAACAATGGCGACGCAGTCTCCTCGACCGATACCTCTGCTAGACAGGAAGGCTGCGATGTCGGACGCTCGGTCTAGCAAAGCAGCGTAACTGGTTGCCTCACCATCGTAAATCACGGCTGGCAGATCAGGATGCATGTGTGCCTGATGCAATATTCGGCTGACGATATCCACGGGTTCGCCGCGCAAATCAGGCCCGAAAAACCCAATACGGCGTCTCAGCTCTGCTTGGTGTTGTAGTTCTGCCTTTCTAAAGCTGCGAAACAATTCGTCCACATCATGCTGGGAATAATGCGCGGTGTTGAATAACGCTGACAACGTGCCATCCGCAGGATCATACTCGACGACAAGAGAAAAGTTTGACGGCGTGCGAAAGTGTAAATCATCAATTGCTACGCCATGAACACTCTGAACTTCCGGCAATGCTCGTATCGTCAAAACAACGTCGGTCAATGGCTGACCGGGGGCTAAACCACCCAGTCGAGCGGCCGTTCCAAGCGGCGTAAACTCTCTTTCACGCAACGCGTTTAGGTTTTCCTGAACACGCTCAAACAAATTGTCGGATGTCAGGTCAACTCGCATCGGCAGATTGTTCACAAACATGCCTACGCAGGCTTCTACGCCTGCCATCGGACTACTGCGTCCCGAGACGGCGAGCCCAAAAACGATGTCGTCGCTGTTTAGTAGCCCCCCTAGCGCCCTTGAAAATGCCGCCTGAGCCGCGACCGGCACCGTAACACCCGCGGATTGTGCCGCGGCAGTCAAGCGGGATTGTTCTTCAGAGGTAAGCGTTATCGAGCTCTCGGCGAACCCCGATTTGTCATCAGTCTTTGGGTGCGTTTTAGGCTGATAGCCTGACAGATACTCTTTCCAGAAATCGTCATCATGTGACTTGCCGGCAAGCCACCTTGCGTGATCGGCAAAAACAGGCGCCGGTTCAAGCTCAATCAATTCTCCATTGATACGTTGCGCAATGCTGCGCACAAATTCATCAAGGATAAGTGTAGCGGACCATCCGTCAATGATCAGATGATGGATTGACCATTCAAATCTGGTCTTACCTTCGCTCTGAGGCCACATACGCACCTTCCACAATGGCGCATTTGCCAAATCAGCAGCAGTCGGAGCGTCGCCGATCCCAACGTCACCGGGTGCGTCTTCAAGCCATTCAAAATCCACCGACTGTTCCGAAACAACCACCTGAAGTGGTTGCTCTAACCCATCCCACACAAAGGCAGTACGCAATGCCTCATGGCGGTTCATGATTGATTGCCATGCCTCCAGTGCGATTTCCTGGGTTAATGCCCCTGCGAGAACACCAGTAACACGGGCGAAATAATGCGCCTGATGGGGTTCATTAAGAATGTGGACCAGCATACCGGACTGGGTCGGCGTTAAAGGATACGCATCAATCACTTCGGGTTGTGGTGACGGCGTGATCATATCCGCGATTTCCCGATGGCCAGCTCAATCGCTTTTCGGTCCGCAGCAGATATTCCCGCAAATCGTTCTCTCGGTTCAGGATTTTCTGCTAAATGCAGCGGTGTCACCAGTTCCGCAAGCCGCTCAATGGTTTGAGCCCTGAACAAGTCGGCGATCTCAAAATCAAGGTTTTCCTTTCGGGCGCTGCTTAGAATTCGTATCGCCGCCAGTGAGTCACCACCAAGCTCGCTGAAGGCCTGATCCACGAAGATCGGGCGATGATCCAAAACATCTGCCCAAATCTTAGAGAGGTGGGTCTCAATACTTGTCCGTGGTAACACACCTGAGGTCGATCTCTGCAAAGCGTCAGCACCGATCCGAGGAAGATCTTTGCGAGAAATCTTGCCATTTGCCGACATTGGAATTGCGTCGATCTGAAGCGCAAAATCAACATGAACTTGCGCGGGAAGGCTTCGGTTCACGATGTTTTTGACATCTTCGGCCGAAGCGCCGCCCACAAAATGCAACGCAAGGATTTGTCGGCTATTTATGGTTTGCACCGAAGCGACCGCCTGCGAAACATCGGGATGCGTCTGCGCAATATGCTCGATCTCGCCAAGTTCGATACGAACGCCGTTGATCTTTACCTGATCATCCAACCGACCAAGATAAACTAACGCGCCTTCCTTGGACCATGCGCCCGCATCGCCAGTCAGATACCAACGCTGATCATCGCCTTTTAACCCGTCAACAAAACGCTGGTCGGTCAGATCATGTCGTCCCAGGTACCCGGATGCCAGCCGACCACTGATTGCAATCTCACCAACAACTCCAAAAGGTTGATCGCGGCCAGCCTCATTTACCACTGAAACGGCCATTCCCGGCGCAGGTCGCCCCAGCGAAACACTGTATTCCGGTGGATCGTCTGGCTGAAAGTGGTGCATCATAGCCCCAACAACAGCTTCTGTCGGCCCGTATTCGTTTATCAGATTGATCCGTTTCCCCAATTGCTCAAGCGCGCGGTCTGCAAGCTCTCGTGGGAAGGCTTCGCCACTCAATGGCATACATTTGATGCGATCAACCGGCCCGATATCGGCATCCAATACAAGGTTCAGATGAGACGGTGTTGGGCGCGCAAAGTCCACTTTGTCATCTCGAAACACATCCAAGACAGCCAAGTCCGGACCTTCTGCGGGTTCAGCATATGTGACTATCTGACCACCTGTCACGAGCGGCAGGAAGATACTGTTGATTGTCAGATCAAATCCAATCGCAGAGAAAAGAGCATAGCTCCAACCATCTTCCACCGGGTAAGATTGCCGGATGGTTGCGATGTATTCGGCAAGTTCTCGATGTCTTACAACCACCCCTTTCGGGGTGCCAGTCGAGCCAGATGTGTAGATGACATAGGCAGGTGTTTCTGGAAGAACATCGCAGTTTGTTGCGGTCAACGGCATGTCAGAGGCCTGGGTCGTTAAGACTACCCCGTCAAAGTCATTTTGACGTTCCTCTGTAGTTATGATCGCTGCGGCTTGTACATCGGCCAGAATGGCAGAACGTCGTTCTACCGGCATATTATAGTCTACCGGAACAAACGCAGCTCCAGCAAAGAGTGTCGCCAGAATGGCCACTATTGCGTCCGGAGAGCGAGGGAGGTGAACAACAACGCGATCGCCAACACCCACTCCTGATGCCACGAGGCTATGCGCAAGCTGATTTGAGCGATCTATCAGCGCGCCATAATTCAGAAGCTCCTGGTCTGAATGAGACCGAACCGCGGGTAAGTCTCGATCTGTGGCCAGCAGCGGCTCGAGAACCGTAGGTGTTTGAGTACTTGCTGCTGCGGTTGTATTGAAAGCCCGGATGGAGTCACGCTCGGGCTTTGTCAAAATGTCGATCTGTGAAAGCTTTTGGTCCGGCTCTTGCAGCGAAGCATCCAGCATCCGGCGAAAATGCTGAGCCGCCAATTCTCGTTCTACCTCAGAAAACTGTTTTGCGTCGAACACGATGCGAGCTGTAAACTCACCTGTCGCATTCAAGTCTGCGAACTCAATGTTCAGATCTTGAAACGGGTCGGAGCGTTCGACAGGCAAAATCTTCGCTACGCAATCTGCACCTTTGAACTTGGCGGGTACACCTGAAAAAACGTTGAGTACCACGTTTAAGTTCCGAACCAGCGACGGTTTTGTCGTGCCGCTCCCACCCTTTAGAATAAGGCCTCGCGTTGCCTCCAGAACTTTGGCGTGCAAGGTCGTTAACGTGTCTTCTTTGTTCACTTCAACGGAAAGCGGCAGCATTTCCATCACAAGACCAACCACTCGGCGCAGTTCTGGCGTAGTTCGATTATGTTGCGGTACCGAAAGCGCTATTCGCTCGGAGCCGGTGATCCGTGACAGCCATGCAAAGACAACAGTTGTGAGCAGAATTTGCGTGGACATCAGAGAGGTAAGCAACTGAAACGGAGCCTTTGAAACCGCCTGCTCGAAGCTTTTCAACTGGTTCGTATCAAGCTCAAGGAAATGGCTGATCTTTTCATGGCCGCCTTGCCCTCCTTCCTTACCGTAGAGAGACAAAGGCGGATTATCAGCGTTATCAAGGGAAGCTGCAGTTTCGCTTTTGCTTTGAAATAGAGTATTGCAGTCAAGAAAGGCCGGCTGTAGGCTTAACTCCTCGCCATTAAATCGGTCAGCCACACGTTGCATAAACAGTGAAACAGATGCGCCGTCACAAACCATATGATGTTGCACCAAATAAAATATGTGGCGCCCATCCGCTAGCGAAATGAACGCCATTCTGGATGTTCCATTTTCCAGATCAAACGGCACACGTGCGTCGGTCTGCATCCACATCATCGCTGCATCAAGATCGGTTACCCCGATCCTTTGGCATACTGGAGCGCGCGCCGTCGCATGCTGGCGAACGGTGTCGTCGCTCTCTTCGAATGTCAGACGGAAACTGTCACATTCCGCGGCTGTCTCATGAATGGCTGAAACCAACCTGTTGGCGTCCTCAACATCTGAAAACACAGCGTATATCGCTTGGTTCAAATGCCCGGCTTTCGGTGCGGTCTTATGGCCGACCCAGAACAAGTTTTGTGCGTTTGTAAGGTTACGCATCTCTAATCAATCAATCCTTTGAGGTAATTCGCAATAGCGTTTACGGATTGAAAGTTCTCATAGGTCACCTCGACAGCAGGTATCTTGACCTCAAAAGCTTCCTCAAGCGCAGCGATGGCCCTTACGGCTGACATACTGTCAATCGCGCCAGTTTCCAGAACGTCTTCATCATCCTGAAACGCATGTTTGATGCCCGCCGAGACTGTCAGGATTTCACGAATTTTACTGTGCATTGTTGAAGCCTTGATGGTTTTGGAAAATCTCTTCCAGGCCGCGCCTGGAAATTTTTTGAGAAGCGGTTCTTGGCAGCTCGGGCAAGATTTCAATCAGCGACGGTCTCGCGTAGGATGGCAGCACGTCAGACATCGCCCTGTGCAGATCATCGGCACATGTTTCGGACCCCGGTGACAACAAGACCGCCGCGCCAATTGTCAGCGTGTTGTCAGCTGTGCAGAAACTAATCGCCGCAGCCTCAGCCACATCGTCTTGTGCGTTCAAAGCCGCTTCCACCTCGTCAAGCTCAACACGATATCCACGTATTTTCACAAGTCGGTCCGTTCGTCCCAAATAGTGCAGAGTTCCGCTTTCGTTTATGCGGACCTGATCACCGGTTCGATAATATGTTTCCTTTACGCCTCCGGGGCCATAGCGCTCGAGGAAAACGATATCCTTACTTTCAGTCTTGCCCCAATACCCCATCATCACGGACGCGGCTTGCACACACAACTCTCCTGTTTCACCCACTGGGACGGAAACATCGTTTTCGTCAATGATCAACGCGCGCGAGTTCCGCCCCATCCGTCCAATCGGGATAGAGGAAATATTATCCGAGTTTTCTCGCGTAATGACTTCAACCGAACACGAATTTGTTTCAGTGGGTCCATACAGGTTGCCATACTGTGCATTCGGCATCGCATCGAGCGCGCTGCGCAAGTGTTTGGCCGCCAAAGGTTCCCCGCCAGTCAACACCCAACGTATCGCAGAAAGATCCGCGTTTTCCGGGGACCCGCGCTCAAGAAAACTGACAAGCAACGAAGGCACGGAACAATAAATGCTGACGCCATGCTTTTCAAACAGTGGTCCCAGTGAGGCAGGCAGCTTGACTTGCCCATCAGCCGCAATGACCACGCTCGCTCCGCAAACCGGACCACCAAAATACTCATTCAACGACATGTCAAAAATCAACGGAGACAACGCGCACATAACGTCGTCGCGACCGATATCAATGCGTTCAAGCAACGTGTCCAAATAACCAAGTGCTGTTCTGTGCGAGTGCATGATACCCTTTGGTTCACCCGTCGAGCCGGACGTAAAAATGATGTAAGCAAGATCAGTATCCACTCGATCTGGCGTAACGTAGCGTTGGGATCCAGCGACCAATTCACTCCAACTGATCGTTTTTTTACAAGTGTCTGCAGCTTCGGTTGGCCCCAAAACCAGACAGTCCACACCGGACTTTTGGATAATCTCTTCCGCTTTTGTGGCAAGGACATCGCTTGTGATGATCGCCGACATATCGGTCGAATTGACAATATGGGCCAACCTCTCCGTTGGCGCGTGCGGGTCGAGCGGAACAAACGTTGTCGCCGCTTTCAGGCTGCCGAAAACCGCAACCGGAACCTCTAAGCTGCGATAAAAGAAAACTCCAATTCTTGCGCCGCGCTCTAGACCCAACGCCCGAAGCTGCGCGGCAAGCGCGTCGGAATGGTCATGCAGTTCGGCGAAAGAAAGTGTTTTGTCTTTGAAGATAAACGCTGGCTTCTCGGGCTGTACAACTGCATGAGCGCCCAGTGTGTCATCAAGAAACGCCATCATATTTGGTCGAGCAGTTCTCAAGGCAACAAATCCGCAATTATATTCCGCTGGATGTCTGAGGTACCCGAGTAAATCAGGCCACCGACCATATCTCTTAGGGCACGTTCAGCTTCATGGCCTTTCAAATAACCAACCCCGCCCGTAATCCGAAGATAGTCTAATGCTGTCTCATAGCACGCCTCAGACAAGTGCAGCTTAGAGATCGAGGATATCATGCTCGCGCTCTGGCCAGCCTCGAGTGCCCGGGCAGCTTCAAGCAAGACAAGACGAGATGTTTCGTAGCGCACGCGCATATCGGCGAGCCGATTTGAAACAGATTGGAACTCGGTGATCGGCTTCCCGAACTGCTCGCGGTTTCTGGCAAATTCCGTGGCTTCCTCGAGTTGTCGCCGCATCGCGCCAACCGAGGATGCAAATATCAACCCGCGCTCCCACTCAAGGGTTCGGCGCAAGATCGCCATTCCAGAGCCGAGGCCGCCCAACATCGACGAATTCATAACCCGAAGTCCATCAAGCTCTACATTTCCCATCGGCAAAGACCGCAGCCCCATTTTCTCAATAGATTTTGAGACCGAAATTCCAGGCTGGTCCGCCCGGGCCAGAAAAGCAGACACCCCCCATGATCCGCGTTCAGGGTGGGTTTTTGCGAAAATCAAAAAACTGTCAGCTACAGGGGCATTTCCTACAAAGCTCTTGATCCCCGAAATTATGAACCCATCACCATCGGCAACAGCTTGGGTTTTCATCGACGCGGCATCTGATCCTGCGTCTGGTTCCGTGATACACACCGAACCCAAAAGCGACCCAGAAATCAAACCCGGCAACAAAGCGTACTTTTGGTCGTCTGTGCCAAACTCCAGGATAGGTTTCTGGAATGCCACTATCTGCCCGGACATACCAAGGCACAGGCCGGTGTCTGGACATGCGTATCCGAGTGCTTCCAATGATTGGGCGAGTGTTTCGGCCGATACAGACTGACCACCAAAACGTTCCGGGTGGTTTTGTCCTAAGATCCCAGATTTCGCAGCTGTCTGCCATTGTTCGCGAAACGCTTGAAGGTTTTCGCCACCCTCATGATCTCGCTCAACAGCGCTGCCACCAAGGTGCTTGCGCGCAAATTCACCTATGTATTGCGGTATCGTGGCGTGCAATGAAGCCGTATCAGGCGCGCGATATTCCATAACCATACTCCAAGCCCAAAACACACACGCGGGCCTTAACCGTTACTGTTCTATTACGATTCTCCGGTGAGTTTGGTTCAAAATTTAATTTACGAGCCGGTTTGTTGCATCTTTCGCCCCAATTACCTGAAGTGCTCTGCCATTCTTCAAATCTGGGTATCAAAACGATATTCTTTTACATAAAGTGATACGGTTTTGTGTTTTCGACGTACAACGTTGGAAGTCAAAGGTGGTGTATCGTGTTAAATCTTCTTAAATCGTACCTGTTTCTGCTGCTATTTTCGTTGCCCGTTTCCGTCGAGGGGCACGAGCTAAACCAGTCGTACGTTTTCTTCGATGTAAAGGACACTAGTCTCTCTGGTCGTTTCGAGGTGACGCTGGAAGATGCAGCACGAACCGTGGATCTGGACGCAGATCAAAACGGCGACATTACCGAAGAAGAATTCCGCGCTCGCGCCGAAGAGGTTTTTCAACAACTTAGCGCGGGGCTAACACTCCAGGTTGGTGACGAACTCCACAAGCCTGTTTTCGCTGATGTCGGCTTTTTGGGTGCGGGTTTTGCAACCTATGGGCAACTCAACTTTGATGTTCCGACGCTTGTTGACGTGCCTGAATCGTTGATGATGAATTTTGTATATCTGTTCGACTATATCGATCCGACACACACAACCTTCGCCGTTATCGAAGCCAATGAACGAACCGGTATAACCCACAACGAGTCATTTACGTCCTTGGTTTTCAAACCAACTGCCGGGTTGCAAGAACTCAGCTTGGTTGGACAAAGCGGCTTCAAGGTATTTTTGGATTTCATCATTTACGGCGTTTGGCACATCTGGACCGGTTATGATCACATAGTGTTTCTCACAGCCTTGCTGCTTCCCGCAGTATTGTCGCTGAGAATGCCTAAGTGGTCTCCGGCCGAGTCGTTCGAGACAGCTTTTTGGCGCGTGTTAAAAAATATTACTTTGTTTACAGTCTCGAACTCACTTACCCTCACAATGGCCGCGCTTGGCATTGTTAGCCTGCCACCCGGCCTTATCGCATTCTTGATCCCACTTTCAATCGCCGTCGTGGCGTTGGACAACATTTATCCTATATTCCAACGCCGAATTTGGGTGGTCGTTCTCGTGTTCGGCCTCGTACATGGTTTTGCGTTTGCAGATATACTCAAGCCCTTGGGCTTTGATCCCCAGCACAAATTTCTGACGCTTTTAGGGTTCAACATAGGGATTGAAATCGGACAGGTAGTGATCGCTGCAATCGTTTTGCCCATCCTCTTCGTGATGCGGCGCTGGAACCTCTATCAGCCTTTGGTTCTCAAGTTCGGTTCAATAATTCTGATTGCTGTGGCGCTGTACTGGGTATCAGAATCTACTCCAGAACTCATCGCAGGCTTTGGACGCATCGCTGAACGGCTGGGTTAAGAAAAACAAGTATCACCATCGAGTGGCAACCAGAGCTTTTAATGTTCGATCCTAGCGGGACTCCGACAAATTGTGTCAAAATAACCAGCCTTCGGAGCACCCCGCTTTGGCTAAACTTCGCAGTGTTTAGCTGACCTGCTCCCCTGAAAAGTCCTCGATTTAAGGTTAGCCTGTTCTCCAACTGAGGAGACAGACGATGAAGAGAAGCCGTTTTAGCGAAGAGCAGATCATTGGCATCCTGAAGGAGCACCAGGCCGGACTGGGTGCGAAGGAGCTCTGCCGCAAACATGGGATCAGCGATGCGACGTTCTACAAGTGGCGGTCGAAGTATGGCGGCATGGAGGTGTCAGATGCGCGGCGTTTGAAGACGCTGGAGTCTGAGAACGCCAAACTGAAGAAGATGCTGGCCGAGCAGATGATGGACGTGGCGACGCTGAAAGAAATGCTCGGAAAAAACTTCTGAAGCCTGGTTCGAGGAGGAATGCTGTGAACTGGGCGATGAAGACTAAGGGTTACAATCAGCGCCGTGCCTGTTCGCTGGCCGGGATCGATCCGCGCGTGTATCGGCGCAGGTCGAAGCGCCCTGCCGACACGGAACTGCGCACCCGGATGAAGGAACTGGCGTCCGAAAGGCGGCGGTTCGGCTACCGGCGGCCGCACATCCTGCTGAAGCGGGAAGGCTGGGAAGTGAACTGGAAGAAGCTCTACCGGCTCTACCGCGAAGAAGGGTTAACCGTTCGTAAACGGGGCGGACGCAAGCGCGCAGTCGGCGCCAGGACGCCCATGGCGATCCCGCAAGGCCCGAACCAAAGGTGGTCGCTCGACTGAATGTCGGACGCACTGGATGATGGCCG